>CALCST010000001.1 GCA_937894065.1 uncultured Parabacteroides sp.
CTTGGTATCTGACCGGGAGAATACACAGCGACTGGGAAGAATGGGCTATGGCTACAGAAGACTTTCTAAAAGCAAAGGAACTGACTGCAAATTCAACAGATTTTTCATTAAGAGGCAGAATTGCCGATCATTTGGGTCTGGTAAATTGGCATAATTATCTTTATCCGGAAGCTCGAGCTTATTACAGGGAAGCCTACAATTATTATCAACAAGCCCATGATACGATAGGAATTACATATATTTTGAAACAGATTGGGGAAACCTATATGGCGAATTATCAGGCTGACAGTGCGATTCTTATGTATAAACAAGCCCTTTCTTTGGCAGAGTTAGTCGGCAACAGGAATATTATGGAAGGAATTCATCATCGGTTAGGATATATGTACCGCAAAAAAGGGAACTATGAACAGGCTCTCTTCCATTTATATTCAGGATTAAAATATTCAACTGAAAAACCTTATGCTCTTTATAATAATATCGGCAATCTGTATCTCCAAATGAACCGTCTGGATTCTGCCCAGTTTTATCTGGAGCAAGCCTTGGAGGCTTCTTACCTGCCAACTTTGTGTTTAGCTAATTCTTATTTGGCAGAATTGGCTCAAAAAGAAGGAAATCCGGGAAAGGCGTATGCGTACCAGAAAAAATATGAAGAACTGGCGGATAGCCTTGACCGCTCCAAACAAACGGAAGATGTTGTCCGTTTGCAGCAAAAGCAAGAAACAAAAGAAATTACAAGGGAACATAAATTACTGCTTCGCACAAAGAATTTTATCATTTTAGGTTTAATGGGATTGACAGCCTTTTTTGTTGGTCTGGCTTATCGGCAGCAGTACAAAAAACAATATTACCAACGGGAAATTAAGAAATTAACCGAAACTATCCGTGAAAATGAGGCTTCTATACGAAAATTGCAGGAACAGCCTAATCAATATTCCGGGAAGAATTTGCCGGAAATAAAATCAAAAGAGCAAATTGAACAAGAGAATTTGCAGCTATTGGAGAAATTCAATGCCTTGAATCGGGAACAATGCCGTCGTCATTCGTTTCTGAAAAAACTTTATGGAGGTAAGAAAGATATTCTTCCGGCATTTGAGAAGAAAGAATGGAAATTATATGAAGATGCTTTCATTTCCATTTATCCAATGTTTACAGAATCATTGAAAAAATCATTCCCGAAACTTTCGGAGCAGGAAATACGTATTTGCCAGCTTTCTGTTATGGGGGTAAAAACATCAAAAGTGGCGGATGTATTGTTATTACAGGCAGACACTGTTTCTTCGTACAAACAGAAAATCAAAAAATCATGTTTCCCTACGGCAAATAAAACTTTGGAGGAATTGTTGCTGCCTTTTATTGTAGGATAAATGCCAAAGGAACTTAGATTTAAAGAAATACAAAAATTCTATTTCTCACAAAAGTTCTGTATTACAAGCTTTTATTAAAACATAAATAATAGGCCAACACTTAGATTTATTTATACAATAATTTCTAATTTTACATCAGAAAGCTTATAAACAGTTATTCAAAGAGATTTATTTGTTTTATTTTTATGCAAAAAGCCATGAGAATTGTATTATTATTTTCATTATTAATATTGAGCCGTACAGTATTCGCCCAATATACATTTTCCGGTACAGTGACAGACGAGAAAAACGAAGCACTGCCTGGCTCACAAGTCGTATTATACGCACAGGATTCACTATATGCAGCATCCATGACAGACAAAGAAGGGAAATTCCATTTCAAGAATATATCGGAAGGCATATATGAATTGATAATTCAAATGGCAGGTTATACCCCAATAGAGGAGAAAAGGGAAATACGCAAAAACCAACATTATACCTACAGCCTTGTTCCGGAAATGAATGTTGCCTTGGATGACGTGGAAGTTGTGGCAACCCGTGGAGACCAGGTGAAACGCACAGCCACAGGACAAATCTTTTACCTGTCCGAAAAGGCTAAAAACAGTGGCGACCCTTTCCAGGCATTACGTGAAATACCTCGTCTGATTTCGAGTGACGCATTGCGCACGGTGAAAATGGAAGACGGCTCAACGCCTTTGATTTTAATAAACGGTATGTCCGTGAACTCCGGCATTGCACCTATCGACCCTAAAGACATTGAATCTGTGGAAATCATGGATGTGGTAAGTGCCCGTTATCTTCGTACAGGGAAAAAACATATTCTGAACATCAAGCTGAAAGAGAAGAGAGCTCCTTTTAGTTATTTTGAAACTGCTACCCGCCACGATATTCCTCTAAGAAATGGAATGGGAGTTGTATATTTTGAGGTTGGAAATGCGAAATATTCGTTATACGGAAGAGGTGCAGCAGACTACACTTATCATGACGATGCGGAATATACGGATTTTCAAAAGAGCGATAATTACCTGAAGCAGAGTTCCAGTTCAAGCCAAAAAGACGGTCATAACGTTTTGGGGGAATTGTTGTTCAAGTGGTGGATTGCTCCTAAAGATTATATGGCGTTTCATGTTTATACGTCAAAAAATTATTCCAAACAGCAAACAGAAGGAGCAGGAGTTTATGAAACCTCATACACCGATGCATTCGACTATGCTGCCAGAAACTCCGACAAATCCAACTTGCTTACGGCAAGCTTATACCATAGGCATAATTTTTCGGACAAGCAGTTATTGGAAACCACACTTGCCTACAACAAAAACTGGAACAAGAACAATGGAGAAAGGACAGAATCCTATGAGGATTGGCTGTATCAGAATTTGTTCAGATATGACAACCGCAGGGAAGACATAAGTCTCAACTCTGATTATTCCTGGAATATCGATACTTATAACAGTTTGAATATCGGTGCAGAAATCCGTTATCTGAATGACCATATCGATATGCTTACTGACAACTATCCGATGTTCCGACACAAGGAATGGAGCGGATATATCTATTCCTCATATTCAGGCAAAGTCGGACCAGTGCTTTATATGCTGTCGCTCGGAGCTGAAGGCATTTGGCTGAAAGCAGGAGACCGCAATTCACAATATTACAAACCAAGAGGTTCGGCAAGCGTTACATATAATCTGAACGACAACAATTCATTCCGCTTTGATTATACACTGACAAATGAAGCTCCAGCCGTAGGTCAGTTGAATCCATACAACACTTCAACCGACTCGCTGGTTCACTCGGTGGGAAATCCGGATTTAAAACCTTTACAAAAGCATAATTTCTCAACGGCTTATACTTTGAATATCGGCGGATTTTATATTGAGCCGTCATTAAATTATACCCTCAACACGGATATGGTTGAACCATTCGGATATACGGATAACGGGATATATATAAGCACTTTCAGAAATTCCGGACGTTCCCAGAGATTATCTGTCGGAGGTTCAGTAAGCTGCCGTCTTGGAAATTGGGGAACGGCATACGCCAGCGCATTCCATAATCTTGATTATTTTGAAGGACAGGATGCACGGAAATCTTTCTCCGGAGGTGGAGGTTTGACCGCTTCATATAAGAAATGGACATTTATAGGAGATGTCAACTACATCAATTATGAACATACTCCGGTATCAAGGATTCATTATAAATATCCGGCATATTCGTCTGTACAGGTGAACTACAAATTCACTCCTAACTTTTATATAGCCGCAGCACTCCAGTATTTGCACGGAAAGCAACCGTCAGAGACCTTTACTTTCAGCGAAGGTTACCAGTCCTTATCTACCCGGACAGCATTGGACTGTTCTCTCCGTCCTTGGATTCTTATTCGTTATACTTTCCGTAAGAATAACAATAAGAAAATCAAATTAGGAAAAGTTGTAAACAGCAGAGAGGATGTTATTAAGTTGAAATAGAATTTCGGCAGAATTTCACTATCTTCACCATACATATAACCTGTAAGACACAGGGAAACGGATTTTTTCTTGCGAAACTCAAATTATAAACTTTAGACAAATGGCGAAATACATACTTAACTTTATTCTGCTGATAATAACTCTTTCTGCCTGTAATGACACACCGCATTACAGCGAGGAACTGCTGCGGCTTGAATCGAGAG
>CALCST010000002.1 GCA_937894065.1 uncultured Parabacteroides sp.
ATAAATTCTACGATTCATAATTATAATAACCCCTATTCATCATATTAAATTTATTAACTCACCTAGGTGGGTTAATTGGCTCACCTAGGTGAGTTGATTGAACCACCTAGGTGAATCGATATTTTTATTACAATAAATTCAATATATGATTTAGTTGGATTATAACTATCAATTAGTTCATTTATTCTTTTTTCTCCTTAGCGCCTCAGCAATTTCCTCATGCTTCAATGCCATCTCCTCATCCCCCAGGCAAGTATAAACTTCTGATAAATATACGTGAGTAGCAATATGTTCCGGTTTCAGACCAACAGCAACATTAAAATCAGACAAGGCTTCTTCATAATATTTCAATCTTAAACGGCATTTTCCACGGTTATATCTTGCCTTGAATGATTTTGAATCCAAAGAAACTGCTATATTAAAAGCCGACTGGGCATCATATTCATCACCGATTTCAAGCAATGTCACACCTTTTCTTACCCAAGCATCCAAATATTGCGGATAAAGTTTCAGAGCTTTTTCAAAACAACGGAGTGCAGCTTTTAAATCATGAGCCTGAGTTACACACTCATTCCCCATAAGATAATATTCACGAGCATATTCCTTCTGCACTTCACGCATCGAATGAATTTCCTCCTTCAAAGCCTTTATTTGCTCACGCTGAGAGTTGATACGCTGCAATTTCCTACTTATCAAGCGTCGGACTTCAGGCTTATCCATTACATTTTTCTTACTTAAGGCTTTGGCAAACATATCAACTGCTTCAGAAAAATTATTTTTGTCGAAACTTCGTGAAGCGTTTGAATATAAAAGTTCTGCTTCGCTTTCCCTCAAACTTTCCTCGATAAGACGGGAATCATTGAATTGTTTACTGAACGCAACTATTTCTTTCTTTATAAAAATATCAGATTGAGAAATCCTTCTTCTCAAAACCAAACCATCTATTGATGTGCATCTGCTCAATGCCACATAAGTCTGACCTCCGGCAAAAACTCCGCCTGTCAGGTCAACAACCACACGGCTGAAAGTCAATCCCTGACTTTTATGCACAGTTATCGCCCAGGCAAGGCGAATCGGCAACTGTTCAAACGAGCCGATAATTTCTTCCTCAATCTGCTTTTTCTCTTCGTTATATTTATACTTATAATTATTCCATACAGTAGGCTCAATCAAATACTCACTTCCATTTTCAAGAAGCACAAATACATGCCCTTCGTCATCAATGCCCGAAATCATTCCAATTGTTCCGTTCACCCATCTCCTATCTCTGTCGTTTTCAATAAAAATAATCTGAGCATTTTTCTTTATCGACAATTTAAGCTGAGTAGGCAAAGAAGACTCCGGAAAATCACCGGATATTCTTCCGACGGAAACAAATTCCTCTCCCTCGAGCGACGCCAACTTTTTGTCATTGATAAAATCCACCTGGTCGCGCCTTGTTGCCAAGGTGATATACATATCCTTATCGTCAGGCTCAAAAGAAGGAATATATCTTGAGTTCAGCTTTTCCAAATCCTGATTTCTGGCAGAATTGCTTCTGATTTTATCCAGAACTGAAACAAAATCAACATCTTTCTGCCTGTAAACTTTCTGCAATTCAATCGGCACAAGATTTATTTCCTTGAAAACTCTTGCCGAAAAGAAAAAAGCACTGGGATAAAAGCGTGAAAGAATATCTTTCTGATCAGAAGGCACAACAGGCTCGAGCTGGAAAACATCACCGACAAAAAGCATCTGTTTTCCACCAAAAGGAAGACGCATATTTCCAGAAAACACACGCAAAATACGGTCCACACAATCAATAATATCAGCACGCACCATCGAAATCTCGTCGATAATCACGAGTTCCACCTCCGATATTATTTTCCTACGCTCTTTTGTATATTTGAAAAATTCGAAAATACGCCCGTTTCTCAAGCTGAGATCCGGATCTTCCGGCAAAATAGGCCTGAAAGGAAGTTTAAAAAAAGAATGGAGAGTAACTCCTCGGGCATTGATTGCAGCAATTCCCGTCGGAGCCAAAACTATATGTTTTTTCCGAGTATTCTCACATATATATTTAAGGAAAGTAGACTTACCGGTTCCGGCTTTCCCGGTAAGGAAAACAGATTGCCGGGTATGAGTTATCAGCTGCAATGCATCCTGAAACTCCCTATTATCTGTATCTATAACAAAATCCACCGGAATAAACTCTTAGCGGCTGATAAAAAGCCATGCATCCTTATAAGGAGAGTTGTTTCTGAAATTCTCCAAATAAGACTCTGCTTCTGCCCTATTATCAAATTTCTTTGAATAAACACGGAACTTTCCTCCGCGCTCAATCATATCTGTATAAGGAAATTGTTTTCTGTCCACCTTAGCCAAGAACTTATCTGCCTGGTCTTTGTCCGGGAAACTAGCAATAACGATATGAAACATTTTCTGCTGCGGAAGCGGAGCTTTCTTTTCTTCAGCCACAACAGTTTTTTCAGCTACAACAGGCTTTGGCTCCGGCTTCGGTTCATCAATGACAGGAGAAACTGTCATTTCCGGAATTTCATTCTCAACAGCCGTTTCATTATTATATACGCCAGTATAATTTACCATCTCTGTCGGGACAAAGCTAGCCTTATATGCAGCATGGTTCACATCGCGCACCGGAGTAGACACCACAAGGAACAAAGAAACAGCAGCCACCGATGCAGCCACAGTTCTGATAAAACGGCGGCTCACAGGTATATACAGCACATCCTCGTGCGCTTTTGCAGATTTTCTTTCCTCTGTCACTGCAGTTCTTTCAGCGGCTTCAAGTTCAGCCAATGTAGGAATGCTGAAAGAAGTAAGTCCATAAGAATAGACCGACATAATATCCGTTGTTTTAGGCACAAACACCACCTGGCCTTCATCACCCATACGGAAACAACCGATAAAGCCCAATGAAACTTCACCGGCAGAATGCAACTCAGATTTCAACTCTTCAATATCCTGAATCAGCATCTGCTGCGCTTTATCATAATCTGTATGATAAGCCTGCATATACGACTCACACAACAGACCGTCATTATGCTGCAAAGTAGTATTAAACATCACTTCCTTGCTCATAGGAACAAACATGGATTTCTCGGCATTGTATGAAGCATTCACCGCCTGAATTACAAAGCCGCCAAAACCCGGAACAATGACACAATCCTGTGTCAATAACAGTCTTTCGATATGTATAGTTAGTCTAAGCATACCACAAAGGTAAATATCTTTCGTCAGAAAGCAAAAGAGTATTCTTTTTTTCTACTATTTTTGCAAAGGAAAAATAGTTTCGAAAGCTGCTCGACTCAAAAATTGATAAGTTAACAAGGCTTCAGAGACAAGTTGACAAGGTCAGAACACCTGTATTTTCTCGAATTATTATCTGAATACCTTGTCACCTCGTCATCTTGTCAACTCGTCAACTGCAAGTTGAGCTTGCGAAACTTGAATAACAAAAGCCGTTTACAAATTTAATAAAATGCTTAATTTGCTATACAATCCTCGTTTCCTTCCATTCCTTACCGGATGGCTTGCCGACAGAATTTTCGGTGACCCAGTTTCATTGCCTCACCCTGTGATATATTTCGGCAAAGCCATATCAGCCGGGGAAAAAATCCTGAACAAAGGTGATAATCGCAGGGAAAAAGGAGCATTTCTTGCCATTACGTTAATTCTTGCTACATTCGGACTGACATTAGCAATCTTATATATAGCTAATATGTTCAGTTCTGTCCTGGCATATATAATAACCGCCATTGGTGTATTCTTCTGCCTCGCAGGAAAAACCCTTATCAATGAAGTGCGGATGGTTTTCGAAGCTGTTGACAGAAGCACCGAAGAAGGACGAGTGCAAGTTGGCAGAATTGTCGGTCGCGACACAGCAAACCTTTCACCACAGGAAATAAGGGCAGCAGCACTTGAAACCTTAGCCGAGAATCTGAGCGACGGAGTGATTGCCCCAATGTTCTGGTTCCTTATTTTCGGACTTCCGGGAATGATGGCATATAAAATGGTGAACACTCTCGACTCAATGATAGGATATAAAAACGAAAGATACATAAAATTCGGAACTGCAGCAGCTCTGATTGACGACGTTGCCAACTACATACCAGCACGCATCACAGCAATTTTCATGCTCCTTGTTTCCGGAAATATCAGCAAATGGAAATTCGTCAAAGAATTTGGTCCGGCTCATGCCAGTCCCAATTCCGGATATCCCGAAGCTGCACTTGCCGCAATTCTGAACTGCCGCTTTGGAGGAACTCACGACTATTTCGGCAAACCGGTGTATAAGCCATATATCGGAACACACGAACGTGAATTCAGCACAATCGACATGATAGTTGCCGTGAGAGTGAACGAAAGGACAGAATTGTTCATGGGAATAATTATTTGTCTGCTTTCTTTCTTATAGAAACAAAGCTTTTTCAGTAACTTTGCCGATAATTTCCAAAAGATACAATTTTGTCAACTCATCACTTGTATCTTTTCCTTTAAACAACAGAAAGAAAACAAAACAATAATATAAAAAATGGAAGTAAGACTAAACAAACTTTTAAGTGACTCGGGATTATGTTCTCGTCGCGAAGCAGACTTATTTATTGAGATGGGACGTGTCACCGTGAACGGCCAACTTCCCAGTATCGGACAGAAAGTAACCGAAACAGACATCGTCCTTGTTGACGGCGAGCAAGTTCGTTTCGGCAAACACTCAGTTGCCGGTACAATCAAAGCGGCTCCGGGCAAATCAAAGAATCTCATTATGGGTGAGCCCGTAAACAAACAGATCAGACGAAGCCCGTCAAAGTCAAAATCATTCAGCGGATACAAACCGTCATCATCTTCTGCCTCATCAGGCGAAAGACGCGAGCACTACGGAAAATACAACAAATATGCTGCTGCCCGCCGTGCTGCCAAGGAAAGAGAAGAGAAAAATAACGGTTCTGGAAAACCAACTATCGACCGCGAACAGGCTTTCCGCGAAGCATTACAGCCAAAGTTCGGCAAATCACTCGGACGCTCAGCAGTTGCTCAACGTGTAGCAGCATCTCCAAAGTCGGCTGCTCTCAGAAAAACAAGCCGCAACAATCCGGTGAACAAAGCCAAACGTGCGGCAGAAAGAAAAAGACAAAATGACAATGAATAAAAAAATAACATTAGTCACCGGTGGAGAACGCTCCGGCAAGAGCGGATTCGCACAAAAAATGGCTTTAAGTGAAACTCCTCATCCTGTTTATCTGGCAACATCCAGAATATGGGACGAGGAGTTTCGTCTAAGAGTCCTGCGCCATCAGGCAGACCGCGGTCCGGAATGGACAAACATCGAGGAGGAAAAAGAACTCAGCAAACACAATGTTGAAGGCAGAGTTGTAATCATCGACTGCGTTACTCTATGGCTTACAAATTTCTTCTTCGACAACGAAAAGTCAATCGACGAAATCCTCGAAATGGCAAAACAGGAATTCACCCGTTTTACATCTCAAAACGCACATTTCATATTCGTAACCAATGAAATTGGAATGGGAGGTGTGCCTATCGACCCGGTTCAAAGGAAATTCACCGACTTGCAAGGATGGATGAATCAGTTCATAGCGTCGAATGCAGACGAGGTGTTTCTGATGGTTAGCGGAATACCGATGGAAGTGAAGAATGGGTGACAAGGAAACAAGGCTTCAGATACAAGAAATATATTTCATCTCCCTTTTCAACTCGTCACCTCATCAACTTGTCAACTAAAATAAACTTAATAATATCATGATCAAATTCAACATAGAACGACCAGATGAAAATATCAGTGACAAACTGATTGACAAAATCAACAATCTTACAAAACCCAAAGGTTCATTGGGCAGACTCGAAGAACTTGCCCGCCAAATTGGTCTGATTCAACAGACTTTATCTCCTAAACTTTCACACCCGGTCAACGTAATATATGCCTCAGACCACGGCATTGCCGACGAAGGAGTCAGCCTGTCTCCAAAAGAAGTGACCAGACAGGTTATATATAACTTCCTTAACGGTGGCGCCGGAGTATGCTATCTGGCAAGACAGCACGGATTCGAAATAAAAATCGTTGACGGTGGCGTTGACTATGATTTCCCAGAAAATCCTAGAATCATCAACAGAAAGATTAGAAAAGGAACACGTAATTTCCTTTACGAAGCTGCTATGACATACGAGGAAATGGAAAAGGCGCTTGAATATGGAGCAGAAATTGTTGAACAATGCTTCAACGAAGGCTGCAACATCATCAGCTTCGGCGAAATGGGAATAGGAAACACTTCCGCATCAAGCATGTGGATGACTTGCCTCACTGGAATTCCTTTGGACAAATGCGTGGGCGCCGGTAGCGGACTCGACAAAAACGGTGTGAACCATAAATATAATGTGCTTAAGAAATCTCTTGAAAACTATAAGGGCGATGGCTCAACACTCGATGTCATGCGATATTTCGGCGGCTATGAAATGGTGATGGCCGTTGGCGGTATGCTTAAAGCTGCAGAATTGAAAATGATTATCCTTGTTGACGGATTTATTATGACAAACTGCGTGCTTGCTGCTTCACGCCTATATCCTGATATGCTCCACTATTGTATCTTCGGTCATTGTGGCGACGAAGCCGGACACCGCCGTGTGCTCGACAGCCTCAACGCAAAACCTCTCCTCGACCTTGGTTTGCGCCTTGGCGAAGGTTCAGGAGCTATTTGTGCATATCCTATTGTAGATTCTGCCGTTCGTATGATTAATGAAATGCATACGTTTGAGCAGGAGGCGATAACGAAGTATTTTTAAGGAGACAAAAAATGTTACGCATCCTAGCAGCACTCATATTCTTCACCCGCCTGCCGTTCTGGAAACTTGCCGAAGTTCCGGCAACATATTTCAAGAACATAGTCAGCATGTGGCCTTTGGCAGGATGGCTCACTTCCGGAATCAGCGTGTTTGTCCTGTTACTGGCATCACAATTCTTCCCCGCAGAAGTTTCCGTTTTGTTTGCCATAATAAGCAGACTGCTTGTTACAGGGTGCCTTCACGAAGACGGGCTTGCCGATTTCTTCGACGGTTTCGGCGGTGGAACAAGCCGCGAGAGAATACTATCAATAATGAAGGATTCACACATAGGCAGCTATGGAGTGATTGGCCTGATTATGTATTTTCTGCTTCTGTATATCACCCTTTCGTCAATGCCATTGCAACTGGCAGCCGCAGCCATACTGACCGGCGACCCTCTGTGCAAAGGCATTTCCGGAATGATAATAAACCGCCTTCCCTATGCCCGCAACGAGCAAGAAGCCAAAAACAAAACAGTATATAGCAGGATGACAACAAGCGAATATATAATATGCATAGCCACAGCAGCCATTCCATTGCTGTGGCTTCCGGATGCATATTATTTGTTTGCAATAATTATCCCGGTTATCGTATGGTATGCTCTCACATCATTTATGAAAAAGAAAATCGACGGATATACCGGCGACTGCTGCGGAGCCACATTCCTGCTGACCGAGCTGAGTTTTTATCTTGCAATTCTGGTTATTAAAACAACATTCCTATGATAGTATATCTTGTCAGACATACATCCGTAAATGTTCCCAAAGGAATAACCTACGGATTCTCCGATGTTGAACTGAACAACACATTCGAGGAAGAAGCCGCAAAAACCAAGGCTGAACTCGAAAACATCAGTTTCGACGAAGTATTCTGCAGCCCGCTCACCCGATGCCGCAGACTTGCCGATTATTGCGGATTCAAAAATCCAATTATCGACAATCGCCTGAAGGAAATGAATTTCGGAGACTGGGAAATGAAATCGTGGGACGAAATATATGCCGACCCGCTCTCAAAAGAATGGTTCAGAAACTGGACAGACACCCGCACACCGAACGGCGAATCACTCAGAGACCAATATCAGCGAGTAGCAGATTTTCTTTCCGAGAAAAAAGCACAACACTACAATAAAATTTGCATCTTTGCTCACGGAGGTGTACTCACATGTGCAAGAGTATTCGCTAAGGAATATCCAATAGAAGACGCATTCAAAAGCATCCCCCAATACGGAGAAGTGATAAAAATTGAAATATAGCAGGCAGTATGGATATAATACACTTAAACAGCATTGACACATACAACAAGCTTTACGGACTTCCCACAAAGCACCCGTTAGTCACAGTTGTTGACCTTACAAAGTCAACCGGCTCAGTCAATCACGTCAGAATGAACTATGGCGTATATGCGCTATATCTGAAAAACGGAATCAACTGTACGCTGAAATATGGCAGGCAATACTACGACTATCAGGAAGGAACAATCGTAAGTTTTGCCCCCGGACAGATTGTAGAAGTTGAAATGAAAGACGAAGAAATCCGTCCCGAAGTATATGGCATACTGTTTCATCCGGACCTGATTTACGGAACCAATCTTGGCGAGAAAATCAAGCAATACACATTTTTCGACTATGCGCAAAACGAAGCCCTGCATCTCTCCGCCCTGGAAAGAAGTACAATCATCGACTGTCTGAAAAAAATCGACCATGAGCTGGATTATCCCGTTGATAAACATTCACGTGACATCCTCACAACTCATATCGAACTTATCCTGGACTATTGCATGCGTTTCTACGACCGCCAGTTCTGCACACGAAAAAAAGCGAACAGCGATGTTCTCACCAAATTCGAGAATCTTCTGAACGGATATTTCAGAAACAAAGACAAAATAAACGGTCTCCCGTCAGTAAAATATTTTGCCAACGAAATCTGTCTTTCCACCGGCTATTTCGGCGACCTGATAAAAAAAGAGACAGGTAAAACAGCCCAGGAATATATCCAGCACAAAATAATCAGTCTGTCCAAAACCGAACTTATCAACGGAAAACAGAATATCAGCGAAATCGCATATTCCCTTGGTTTCCAATATCCTCAGCATTTCATCAGACTGTTCAAGAAAATCGAAGGCTGCACTCCTGGAGAGTTTAAGGAGAGATTTTTGGTGGGATAAGTTTTTAATAAAAAACAAACATAATTTTGGCTGAAGGCCTTTAACTTTACAGGAAGGTGTTGCAAAACTAAATATTGAATTTAGAAAACTTACAATTTGAAACTTATTGATTAATTTCAAATTGTAAGTTTTCTGAATTTAATAATAACTCCAACCCTTATTAAACATTAAAAGGAATAAATTATCAAACCTTCCAAAACCCCAAATACCTATCCCAAAACCTCTCATATACCTGACTGTAACGCTTTGGAAGGTTTTGAACCATAACATTTACAAAATCCTCAAGAGTGATGGAAGTTAGTTTATAGGCATATTCCGGTTTCAGATAATCCGACACTGACTTTATTTCTTCAGCTGTTGACGGATGATCTTTTGGTGCAATCACTACGGAATAAGAATCTTTCAGACCTTCAACAATTCTATACTTTTCGGTAAGTAATATATTTCTGTAAATCTGCGTTAGTTTTACTTTTCCTTCGCTCAGCAACTCTTCAAATTCCGGGCAGAACAAGCCGGTTTCGAGCAACATTTGTTTTTGTTCCTGCGAATTACGAGCTTCATTAATTCCAAGCACATCTGTATATTTTGTTTCAATGGCTATAATTTGCTTACAACCATTATCGTCAACAAATTTGATGAATGCGTCCATTGCAGACTTATCTTTTGTGTATTTATCTATTGGGGTCGGTATAAATTCCAGACCTATTTCAATAACATTGCTAATAGGTATATTCTTAAACACCGAATTTATTGCGGATGAAACTTTTTCCGGCTCTTCGTCCAATAGAAGCATCAAAGGGTGAAACAAATTGAAAGCCATTGGCATACTAGACAGAAGGTTGTTAAACAAACGAAACTCATCAATTGTTTCAGATTCTTTTCTGTTTTCCACTCTTTTCCTGGCATATTCAAAAGTTTCCTGCATCAGGAAATTTTTCCCGGAAACCTCTCCTCCTGTAATCATATTTCCTAGAGCCTTTTGGAATTCTTTGTTGGTCCGACACCTTCTTTTTCTCCAATCTCGACTCTATATATTGATTGAAGCAATCTTGCTTTTTTAGTAAATGAGTTGTCACTCTTACATTGATTTCCGTATTTTTCCATTTTATTCACTATAAGAAATAATTAATCCTCCTTACTCGTTCTCGTCTCTCTTTTTCTTCCCTCTCCCTTTGCACTTCAAGATTCATTTGTCTAAGTTCCGCCAGAGTTTCTTCGTTATATTCGATTTTGCCTCTTCTGCTGGATTTCCTTGTATTCTCCCCCGAACGGTTAACGAGTGATTCATACGGCGCAAAATTCTCGCTTCTCCACCAGTAAATGAAACGCCGCTTGTAGTCGTTGATTTTCGCTAGCGTATACTCTTCACCAATGGATATTATGTGAGATTCGAACATATCCATAACACGCTCAAGTTTGTCCAGCGCACATGCACCTTTTCCACTGCTTCTGACAACATTGTCCAACCATTCTTTGTCTTTCAGCATTTCCTGGCGCCAATCCTCATATCTGCTCTTAGCAAGCAATTTTTCCTGAACAGCACGAGTAATTGTAGCCATGTCAAATGGATCATCGTTATCCTGTTTTTCATTATTTTCTGAAACTTCAGAAATTTTTTCCTCGTACGCGTGCGCGCGCGCACTCTCTCTCTCAATTAAATTTTTATTTTCTTTTTTTTCCTCTGCTTTTCTTTCCTTTACTTTATTTTCCTTTCCTTTACTTTGTGGCATTTTTTCCGAATTAACCCGGGTTTCTTCCGAAATAACTCCTGCATTAAGTAAATAAGGTAAGGATGAAAGGTCGATATTGCTTTTTGATTTTGCAGAAAAATAGCGGTTCTGTATTTCTTGAGACGTCAGTACATGATATTTTTCCCAGATTTCAGCATCAAAGAGTTTAATCTTTACCAAGTAATCAATCATCGGTTCAGCTTCTTCATCACTCAAATTAAAGACGTCGGCAAATTCGAACAATTCATTATCTCCTATTTCCAGGAAATATGAATTGTTGTAGATTTCGCACAGTAAATGTATATATGCCATAAATCCTTTTTCACCATATTTTCTTAAGGCTCTGCGTATTTTTACATTGTGCAGGATATTAATATCCATAGGGAAATAATCCAGCCCTTTTTTTATTGGTCGTGCCATAATATTTAATGTTTTAAGATTACAATATACAACGGTTAACTTCATTTATTTTTCTATTATAAATCACTACTGCTTCACAAATTCAACTTTCTGATAGCAAGTTGCACTTGCGAAACAAGCTGATGATATTTAAAAAGTCATCTAATCATTCATATAGTTAAAATTAAATCAAGTTTTTTCATTATCACAAATATAATAAATTTATTATACTTTTACAAATAATTCATTATAAAAAACAATACAATTCCAAACATATTCCACAACAAAACAGAGGTTGAAAGCAAGAGAATAATATCAATAAAAATTTTCTGAAATAGGACTAGTTACACGATAAAATGGGGCAATATATATTTCAGCACGGGGCCGTATATATTTCAGCATACGACTATATATATTTTTGATTGCTTTGGATATAGCAACATTTATATATTATCTTTATCAGATTAAATTACTGAATAAAACGCATTCAGAAAGAATATAAAATTCCTTCCGAATCCGACAAGATTTTCTTCCGAAAGCAATTTGGTTTACTTACGGAAGAAAAAACAATTTCTTTCGGATGTATTTCAGCCATGGAGCTGTTATTTTTTATTAAACGCCACAATCATATAATTTCGAAATCTCCCGGAAAACACTATTTTTGTAAAAAACAATTTTACTCAATCATGAATCATAACAACCCGAAAAAACAACAAATTTTAGTAGTTGGCAGCACAAATACAGATATGGTAATAAAGACGAAGAAATTGCCTCGTCCGGGAGAGACCATATTGGGAGGAACATTTCTTATGAATCCTGGAGGAAAAGAAGCGAATCAGGCAGTTGCGGTGGCAAGGCTTGGTGGAGAGGTTTCTTTCATTTGCAAGACCGGGAATGATATGTTCGGAAAGCAGTCGCGCGAATTATTCGAAAAGGAAGGTATTGATACATCATATATGTTTTCGGATTCTGAAAATCCTTCGGGTGTGGCGCTTATTACCGTTGATGAAAATGCTGAAAATTGCATAGCTGTGGCTTCGGGTGCCAACGGTAATCTGAGAACTGAGGATATCGACAAGGTTAAAGAGGCTTTTGAACGGGCTGACATTGTTCTGATGCAATTGGAAATTCCTATGGAAACTGTTGAATATGTAGCGCACAAGGCTTCTGAGATGGGAAAGAAAGTTATACTGAATCCGGCTCCGGCTTCTGCCCTTTCTCCTGCCCTGCTCAAGAATTTATATATGATAACTCCAAACGAAACTGAGGCTGAGATAATTTCCGGCGTTAAAATCACCGACGAGGATTCTGCTTTTGAAGCTGCTAAGGTTATTTCAAAATCGGGTGTTCCTTGTGTTATCATTACTTTGGGTTCGAAAGGGGCGCTTATATATTCCGAAACGATACAAAAAATTATACCGACTTATAAGGTTAAGGCTGTTGACACAACGGCTGCCGGTGATGTGTTCAACGGAGCTCTGGCTGTTGCTCTTTCGGAAGGTTGGCAACTTGAGGATGCTGTGAGATTCGGCTGCAAGGCTTCGGCTATTTCTGTTTGCCGTGAGGGCGCACAGTCGTCAGTGCCTTATCGGGGTGAAGTTGATATTTTAAGTTGAACTATTAAAAACATAAATCATACCATGAAACATTTTTTGAAATACACTTTATTATTTACGACATCTCTGTTGATACCGTCGTGTGCACAAAAGGAGGCAGACTCAAAGCCTGTTCCTGAGAAATATTCTATTTCAAAAGAAGCTCTTCTTGACAAAATCAAAGGAGGATGGGCTGGACAGACCATCGGCTGCACGTTTGGAGGACCTACGGAATTCAAATATAACGGCACAATGATTCAGGAATATGTTCCTATCGTGTGGCCGGACGGATATATCAAATGGTGGTATGAAAATTCTCCCGGTTTATATGATGATGTGTATATGGACCTGACTTTCGTTGATGTGTTCGACCGCTTGGGACTTGATGCCCCGACAGATTCTTTTGCTGTGGCTTTTGCAACTGCCGGATATCCACTTTGGCATGCCAACCAGGCTGCACGATACAATATATTGAACGGGATTATGCCTCCTGAGTCCGGAAATTGGATGAACAATCCTCATGCTGACGACCTGGATTATCAGATTGAGGCTGATTATGCCGGTCTGATGTCGCCGGGAATGCCTAATTCTGCCTCTGAGGTGTCGGATAAAATAGGACATATAATGAACTATGGTGATGGTTGGTATGGTGGAGTTTATATCGGGGCAATGTATTCTCTGGCTTTCGTTTCCGATAATATTGAGTTTATTGTTAACGAAGCTTTGAAAACTATTCCTAAGGAAAGCAACTATTACAAATGTATGAGCGACGTCATACGCTGGCATAAAGAGTATCCTGAGGACTGGAAGCAGACTTGGTTTGAATGCGAGAAAAAGTGGAGTTCGGACATTGGTTGCCCGGACGGTGTGTTTGTGCCTTTCAATATTGACGCAACTATCAACAGTGCTTATATCCTGATAGGACTGCTGTATGGCAACGGTGATTTCCAAAAGACTATGGATATTTCCACGCGCTGCGGACAGGATTCCGACTGCAATCCTGCATCTGCTGCTGGTATTTTAGGTACGATTATTGGATATGACAGCATTCCGGAGTATTGGAAAAAGAATCTGAGAGAAGTTGAGGATATGAATTTTGCCTATACAGATATATCATTGAACAAGACTTATCAGATGAGTTATAACCAGGCTTTGCAAATGATTGAGAGAAATGGCGGGGAAATAGGAGAAAACGAGGTTACGATAAAATACCAGAAGCCTGTTCCCGTAAGATTCGAAAAATCATTTGAAGGAATGTATCCAACCGGAAAGCAAGTTGTAAATAAAGGGATTCAGGATGCCGGAGAATTGTCTTTCGAAGGAAACGGTGTTGTGTTCAAAGGAGGTGTTGCTTCTTCTGACGAGAATTATGTAGCAGAGGTTGAGATGTATATTGACGGAGAATTAACTGAGAAGGCAAAACTTCCTGCGTCATTCGCCAAACGGCGACATGAGTTGTTCTGGAAATATTTGTTGCCAGAAGGCAAACATACTGCGACATTCAAATGGCTTAATCCACAAAAGGGAGCTTCAATAAATTTGAGCGAGATGGTGGTTTATGGGGAACGTTGATTATTACAAAAAGAAATGACACGTTCGTTAAGTTATATATTCATTTATGTATTTACTATTGCTGCAAGTTTTTCTTGCAGTAATAGTAAGAGGATATGCCAATTTCGACATATCCTCTAATCCTATATCATTGAATCACGATGATATTCAATTATAATGCAAATTAAATTATAAGCCTAAATCCTTGAACGTACGTGGAGCAGGAGTCTTAGGAAGAGGCTTACGGTCTTTCAGCTGTTCTAGAACAACTTGAATGGCTTTCTCCAGTTGTTCATCCTCACCCATCTGTTCCTTGACCGGATCGTTGTCTATAAGGATATCCGGATCTACTCCATGATTTTCGACAATCCACTGACCGGTCTTGGCATCATAATTGGTAAAGAAAGGAACACGGATATCTGTGCCGTCCATATAAGGCAGCGAACCGCTAATACCTACAATTCCACCCCAAGTACGGGTACCAATGACCGTACCAAGATTATTTGCCTTAAAACTCCATGGGAACAGGTCGCCATCGGATGCAGAATATTTATTAATCAACAGAACCTTCGGGCCATATTGAGTGGCATCGGGAATTGTTCCGTTTTTGCTCGAATTACGATACATGGTCATACGGTACGGCTTACGGAGCAAACGCTCGATTATCATCGGCGAGACATTGCCACCACCGTTGGCACGGTCGTCAATAATCAATGCTTCCTTGTCAAGTTGAGGATAGAAGTAACGGGCAAATTCATTCAGACCTTCAGGTCCCATGTCCGGAATATAGATATATCCCACACGGCCTTGCGTTGCTTCTTCCACACGTTTCAGATTTTTCTGCACCCAATTGTAATGGTATAACGGGTATTCGTTATCGGTAGGCGTAACGACCACTTTACGTCCTCCTTTGGCTGCCTGTGTATTGATGGTAAGTTCGGTCAGGACATTTGCTTTTCCAACCAGCAGCTTGTAGATATTATCAACTGTTGTAACCGAAACTCCGTCGATAGCAGTAATATAATCTCCTTCATGAATATTCAAGCCGACTTCCGTCAAAGGCGAGCGCAGACTTTTGCTATATGGTGCTCCCTGGATTATTTTGTCGATGCGGTAATATCCGCTCTTGTCACGACTCAACTCTGCTCCCAACAATCCCATCGGAATACGTTCGGCGCGCTTACATTCGCCTGGATTTACATATGCATGCCCACAAGCCAATTCGCTAATCATTTCACTGATAATATAATTCAGGTCAAAACGTGTTTTGGCATACGGCACCAGCACCTGATATTTGGCTTTGACTGCCTTCCAGTCTATCCCGTGCATATTCTCCAAATAGAATCCGTCACGATAGGCTCTCCAAGCCTCATCGAAAATCTGTGCCCATTCCTGGCTGTAATCTATGGTGGCAACCATATCGGACAAGTTCACAGGGTCATTAAAGGAAAGTTTACCCATTGTGAGTTTGGACACATACCATTTGTTGTTCTGTAAGCATATTACATTATTGTCCGAAGTGGGATTTCCTGACAGTATTGCATTTTCCGCAACTACTTCATCCTTCTGGGTGTCCAGATTAAATGCATGTATATCTCCTTTACTTTGATACCAGACTGCCTTTCCGTCCGAATAAAAATTATAATAGTTATCCGCCTCTAACGGAAGCTTGATAATCCGGGCATATATATCATCGGTATCAATCTTCATCGCGGCATTTTCCTTTTTGTCGTCTTTCTTCTTGCCGGATGCGTCGGCAGCGATATTATCCTTTGAATCTGATCCAAGAGCATCCTCTGAGAGGAATGGGGACGGAGTGGATAAAGCCAGAGGAACCAGATAAATGCCTCCCATACGAGTATAGACATGATTCCATTCCAAGCGTCCGTAAACAGGATTGAAATCTCTATCAGAACTGAATATCAAGTATTTTCCATCAGAACTGAATACCGGTCCGGAAGAGTTATACCATTTTTCAGTTACCGGATATTCCTTGCCCGACTTTAAATTATAGATATAAACTACCGACATATCATTCGAAGCAGGTTTTGTGTATGTAATCCACTGGCTGTCGGCAGAAAAAGACACATTCCTGAATTCAGCTTCAGGATTCTGCATCAACACTTTCTTTGTTTTGGAAGACACATCTACCACGACGACACGATTCTTACGATCAGTATATAAGATTGTCTTGCTATCAGGACTCCATTCCAACTGACGGATATAAGTATCATTGTCTTTGGTCAGCTGGACAGGCTCTCCTCCTTCTGCCGGCTCGAGCCAGATTTCGGTTTCGCCGGTACGGTCGGAAATGTAAGCGATGTATTTACCGTCTGCCGACCATTCGGCATCTCTTTCATGAGCTCCAGGAGTATGTGTGATATTGCGTGTGACACCTTTTGCAACCGGTACGTCGAAAACTTCCCCACGGGCAGTGACAGCCAGACGTTTTCCGTTTGGAGACAAACTTATGGCCGTCAAGTCATCGGCAACACGTTTCTGCTCTGTGCGTGCATACACATTCTCGCCATTTAGGGTGATATGTATCTGTTCCGACTTGCGGGTCTTCGGATCTAAACGATAGATATAACCGCCGTGTTCATATACAATGGTATTCCCGTCTGAGCTAGGGAACTTCACGTCGTAGTCCGTATAATCCGTAACTTTTTCTGTCTGTCCGGTCTTGGTATTATAGACAAACAGATTCATCGTCATGTCGCGGTCCGACGCAAAGAAAATCTCATCTCCAATCCACATCGGGAAAATATCCTGAGCTACGTTATTTGTAACATTTATTACCTTCTTGGCTTCGGTATCATAAATCCATATATCATCTGCCATTCCTCCACGGTAAAATTTCCAGCTGCGGAATTCACGGAACACACAGTTATATGCCAACTTCTTCCCGTCCGGGGAATAAGAACAGAAACCACCTTCAGGCAATGGAAGTGCTTCGGGCATTCCACCCTCCTTTCCTACATGCCAAAGCTTACCTTGAAATCCGTCGCCTATGCGGTTGCGGTAAACAATCTCTTTACCGTCGGGCGACCAAGCCATGACAATATTGTTTGGTCCCATACGATCACCCAAATCATCCCGACTGTTTGTAGAGGTATAAGTCAGACGTTGCGGTTCTCCACCACCGGAAGGAATCAGATAAACCTCTGTGTTACCATCATACTGCCCTGTAAAAGCAATAGATTTGCCGTCAGGAGAATAGTGAGGGAAAATTTCATATCCTACGTGAGAAGTCAGACGCTGTGCCTCTCCACCCGACAAAGGAGCACGATACAAATCACCTGCATAAGTGAACACTACATCTGTTCCATTTGTAGAAGGGAAACGGAGTAACCGGGCTTCATCCGCATGGACAAAAGCACTCAGTCCTGCTACAAATGTCATAAAACAAAATACCTTTCTCATAACTCCAAAATTTACTCTTTTAATACAAGCAAAATTATGCATTTATGTTTAAAATTGTAAGGGTGCAAGCCTCTTAATATATATAAGGTGTACCTAAATTTACATTATATGAAAAAGACAGGTCAGAAACTTAGAAAATTAAGGAGTGCAAAAAACGTACTTGCACATCAAAAGGAAAGACGATAAGAATATAATTATTAACGTTTTGCGAAATAAGATAATAATTGTAATTTTGCAAACGCTAATAATATCTTCAAACAGTTATTTATTAGAATATTACAACATTAAAAAGACAAATGTGAAGGTAGCTTATCACCGAAACACGGCAAGAATTAAATTCTGTTCTTATTGGCCTGCTATAGATGGTAAAGTCCTTACCACTTTCACACCACAGCTTCTTCGTAAGTTTTTTGATAAGCCTATAAAACCTCAAAAAACTATAATAAATAGATATGAAAATCTTTATTTTATTTCTCAGTTTATTCGTATCTGCCTCGTTGTTTGCCCAAAGTTATCAGCAATTCGAGGCCAAAGATACGGGGAGTCGTGTTTACTTGGAACAGAAATCATCTGTTCGTTCTCTTCGGCTGAATGAAAAGACTTATTATAAAGATACTCAATATGAGATTGTGAAGAAGAATGAATTGATGAAACAATTGGCTGCTGTATTTCAAAAATATTTTGTTGGACTGACAGATGAAGAGATGACTTTATTGAAACCCGTGCAATATGTTTTCCTATTCGATAAAGATGGCAAAATATATGAATTCCGAGTACATTTTGATAAAAAAGTGGAGCCGATAATCCTCAAATACGAAGCTGCAATATATCATTTCGGAGAAGAATTTGTCGGTTTTGACCTCTCTCCCTATATAGATACTTTTTCTAATCCGAATTTTGCAGGTAGCGATTGTTATATTCAATTATTTATGCCCATGCGTTTTCTTCCCAAAGAATAGTATGCAAAAATAATTGTTAATTTTTTGCGAATTTAGGGTCGCAATCAAAAAATTTTTTCGCCAAAAGGTTTCTTTCCGAAAGAAAATGGTTAACTTGAACAGCAAAACGCCCGGAGCGGATTCCGTGCAAACTGCAACGGCTCTTGCGCTGCCAGCGCGAATAACTCTGCAGACTGCAACGATTTCAGTTTTGAAACTGAAAATAAGTAAGTAAAATAATTTGTAGCAGAAATTGACCAAGATATGACTGCCAACCGATGCTGGATGGCCTTCATCTTGAAACAAAAATATACGAAAAAGCACCGTAATCAATTGATATACGGTGCTTTGACTCCTTGAGTGAAGGTTTAATTGAATACCTTCTTTTAGTCTCGTTGCGGAAGCTGGGGGTCTGAACCCTTTCAGCTTAAACCCCTTATAATCAGAGTTCTGTAAAAAAATCACTTGTAATAGTAACGATTTAGTAACTAAACCTTGTCTGTTTATGTCACTCATAGACTTTCGCTTGTCTATGCCTTATCATTACAGTACAAAGGTACATTTTTCGACTCATAGCTCCAAATCATAGTCTCACTTTAATGTTTTTACATTATTCTATACTCCTTTCGGAAAATCACTTATTACTGACTTTTCAAGCGACAGGAAGTGGGACGTGACTTGCGCCTGTGCGTTGATAAGGACGGCAACCGCATGGACTACGAAACGCAGGGCGACAGCGTACATGACATTAATAGGCTGACCGTCATTGCCAACGAAAGTTACAGCACCTTTGTGGACGACCTGCAAAAGAAGACACGTGAATCGTTGCGTGAACGTCCGAGATTCGCCACAGTTGATTACTTCAAGGGAAAGACTTTGCTGCTCGCCGACGGCACGAAGCACACTATCACGGACATGGAGGCAGTATCAATCCAAGCCTATCTTTACGATAACGAATACATCGACGATAAGGGCTTTGTGACGCAACACTACAAGGACGACTTGTTGGAAAACCGTTTGGTGGCATTGCCACATAAGTTAGAGCCGATGGCGCAAGGCATCCATGCACTCGTGCAAAGCACCTTCGACGAGAATATCCTGCTGGACGAAATGATAGAGGACGGCAACCAAACGCAGTCGCCCGAAAACAAGCTGAACGAGAACTTTGCCAGGAAGGAGTTTCAAGAGTTGTGGCACAACATTAACCACAAGTATGTCTATACCGTGCTTTATGACAGCAATGAACTTGTCAGCAAAGCCGTTGACGCTATTGACAAGGAACTGTATGTGACTGAGTTAAAGTACATCATGACCGAAAGCGAGCAACAGACGGCAGACCAATTCGGCGACACGCACACCACGACGAAGCGGATAGGCACGGTAAGCACATCGACCGTGAAGTACGACCTTGTGGGCGAGATAGCCAAGGGCGCGACACTGACACGCAGAACGGTTGTAGCCGTCATGAAGGGCATCAGCCAAGCCAAACTGTACATGTTCCGCAACAACCCGGAGGAATTTATAAGAAAGACAATCCGCATAATCAAGGAACAGAAAGCCACAATGATTGTGGAACACATCAGTTACAACAAGATAGCGGAAGCATACGACAGCACCATCCTCACACAAGAGAAGCACACGCAGCCGATAGAGAAAGCATACGCAGCGAAGAAACACGTCATGGACTACGTGTTTCCCGACAGCAAAGGCGAAACCGAGTTTGCCGAAAACCTTAACGGAGCAACCGAGGTGTGCGTCTATGCCAAGCTGCCCCGTGCGTTTCAAATCCCCACACCCGTCGGCAACTATGCACCCGATTGGGCTATCGCTTTCAATCAAGGTACAGTAAAGCATATCTTCTTCATTGCCGAGACCAAAAGCTCATGGGTACGATGGAACTGCATGGTGTAGAGAAAGCCAAGATTGAGTGTGCTGAAAAGCTGTTTAACAATGTTTCGACCAGCCATGTGCGCTACCATCAAGTAAAGAGTTATCAGAATTTGTTGGATGTGATGAAGAAGCTGGAGTAAATAAAATGTTTTAATTATTATAGTATGATAAGAGTGGGATAGTATTTATGTGAAACACTATCCCACATGTTTTACATTTTATTGCATTTTTATACACCTTTAATAATATTATTATAAATATCTTTTCATCTGTTCACTGCCTTTTGGACTAACAGCTGTAATTTTTATTGGAAAATCATCTAATGTTATTTCTTGTCTTTCACTAAACTCATTTACAAAGTCGAATATAAGCATCTTGATGTATCATTTATTCCGCGACACATCACGAACGTTCTGCATCGATTTCCATATAGCTCTATCGCCAGCATTTGCTGACACATTCTCCAGGCCTTGGCTTATCTTTTTATACAGTACTATAAAGTCCAGCAACTATTCTTTTTCCCACCTGCTCCTTTAGAAGTGCGAATGGATGCGAATCTATCCCTGTTCCATTCGTTATTCTTTAAATCTCCTGTGAACCTCAACTCTCATCATTCTTCTCTCTGTCTTAAATCGTAACATATCTTCCGATGTCACTCCTTCCTTCAAGTAGGTAGCAAAGTTCTTCACAATCATGGGAATATCTTCTTCCAATAAGTAAAACTCTTTCAACACTTGTATATGAACCATAGCCAACACACTGAATGCATAGCTCAATTCTGGCAAAACCTTTATTACAAATTTTCTCGTCTGCGTCAAGTATGGATCGTTCTTGCTTTCATCAAACGATGCTCCGATTGTTTGCAAATCACAGCCCATAACATATCGTTTTAGTACCGCATACAATTTCCTTATAAAATTAACATTCAGTTCTTGTCCATCACCAAAAAGTTTCAACATCTGTTCCAAGGTGCTCTCGTAAATCAATAACTCTTTCAGTGCAACCGGTCTCTCAGACAGCCAGCAACAATAAAGTTTCAACAAGTCTATAACAGTCAAAGCCCTATCTGCATTTGATTCCTTTAACCAGTGGTAGAAATCTTCCAGTAGCTGTCTGTCGATTCCAGACTTAAGGGACAATTCCAGCAATGCATCTCTTCCGACCTCCCCATATTGAGATGACAGATGGACCATTTTTTCCAGAAACTCATCTGTCCCCTCCTTCCTTTTTCTAAGTTGAAAAGCATAAAGAGATTTAGACAATATCCGTCTTTCATTCTCACCTGCCAAATTCAGTTTCATCAGCACCAACTTCTGCTCCTTGCTCACCTCCACTTCTTCCATGAGCTTTCCAAACGGATCGTTAACCGTTAGACAGTTATCACCCTTGGAAAAGATATTGTTTTTAAGCGAAAACCATGCATCAGTTAATTCGTTGTTCTGAATTCCGATCACACTATTCGACACCAGTATGGCGGCACCTTGCGAACGGAACCCCGCTCTACCGGCCCTTCCTGCTGCATTCAGTATTTCATGGGCATCCATCTGTCCTCTACCGTCTTTATCTACATCATAACGGTCTTCACCAGCTATCAGCACCACATCTACAGGCAGGTTCACGCCTTGCGCCAAAGTAGCTGTAGCTACCATAATGTCGTGCTTGCCTCTGAACAAGGTTTCCATCACATGCCGTTCTTCTGGTAAAAGCAGCGAATGATGAGGAACGGCACCCATTTCATCTTTTATATATGTACAGTTTGCATTACCAAGCTCTTCATATATACTTCTTATCTTCCTCTGTAATGTCGCTGGATATGATTGAAGTCCTATTTCTCCATCCAATTGCTTTACTAACGAATTCGCTTGCGCCGGGTTTTCCACAAACACGATAATTTTCATCCCTAAAGCCGAAAACTTCTTCGCCAGTTCCTTGGCAACCTGATTCCTGTTGCCTATCAAATTCCAGAACTTATTCACTCCTATTGTCACGTCATGGTCCAATACGGGAGTCAGATAATAATCAGCCATTTTGTCCGACTCCCATGTGTTCTGAAGGCTGAACAAACAATAAGGCGTTGCTGTAAGCCTTTTCTTCAAATTAGATGAAGGCCCTTTCCTATTTCCTCTGTTCTGCTTATCTTGCAATGCGAGTTTCCTCAATTCCAGACATCTATCTAATGGATACACCACACAACCCTGCAACTGACTTGTAGGCTTCCACGCCATCGAGAGATTCAGACACGTTCTTCCAGTTACATCCGCAATCCACTCAGACATTTCCTTCCCATTTTCCACCATTGCAGATGATAACACAAAGTCCGCATCTGGCACAGTACTAAGAAGAGAAACCAGACAGAACATAGCGCCAAGCGATCTATGTCCGTCTTCGCCAATGATGTGAAATTCATCCATCACTACGAGTGTCACTCCCTCGAAAGCAGAAGGTTTTAGAGCTAAAAGCGTAGAGCACCGTTCTGGTGTCATCACTTTCACTGGCTCATCATCTTCCTCTTCTGTCGTAAATTCCTTACCAAGACTTATATCTTTATATTCTTCTGTTTGTAGCAGGTGTTCCATCATACCCTTAACTTGATATTCCAAAGCATGAGTCGGAACCAAATAAACCGCCTGACCACCAACTGCCACATGCTGGAGTATTTTCAACTCTAATAGTGTTGATTTTCCCGCACCTGTGGGGAATGTTATTACCGATGACACTCCGGCTTTTAGAAAACCTTGTTCAATGGCATTTATATGATTCTGCCACAAATAAGGCCTTTGCACTACCTTGTGCAATATAAGTTCATAATGGTGCGATGTTATCAGGTAGGGTTTTACTCCCCTCAACAAAGAATGATGTTCAAGCACGTTCATTGCCATCAATAGCAGATGGCCCAATCTACTCACACCAACAAAATCAAACCTATATCCAGTTCCCTCATCTTTAAATGTAGCAAGCTGTATTACACTTCTGACATATTGTTGCCAATCGTCACCTTCCCCACCTAACAGTTTATTTGCAAATGCTTTTATTCCAACTGTCAACTGTATCCATAACAACTCTTGAGCATAGAGTTCTAAATCCTCCACTTCCAACCTTGCCTCTTGTATTTCCAGAAGTTCTTTCAATTTACCTTTTGCTAACAAAGAAATACAGGTCTTCAGTTGCCATCCCGCATCACTTTCCCCTTCATATCTCGTTATGCGGTTAGCCAGTTCTTCCGCATCTGCTATATAGCCGCCAACGATAAACATCAGTATTGCTGCAACATCAGCAGGGATAGCATCTGTATCCAACGCCTCCGGTTGTCTTGTTTTCAGTTTATCCATCAGCTTATGCGACATAGCAGCCACGTATGCTATGGCATTATGCTTTTCTTCAAACTTACCAGACTCA
This sequence comes from uncultured Parabacteroides sp., assembly GCA_937894065.1. Lineage (GTDB taxonomy): Bacteria > Bacteroidota > Bacteroidia > Bacteroidales > Tannerellaceae > Parabacteroides. Next base: position 23,920 of record CALCST010000002.1, read on the forward strand.
AGATAAAGTTCCAACGTAAAAGCCAGTTCGCTCAAGGTGCGATAGTCATCACCTATTTCCTCCGCTTCAAATTCGAGAATTCCAACCTTATACTTAGTTTTCAGACCAACGATATGGGCATATACCTTCGATAACAGTTGAGGCATGCGTTCTATATCAACACCCTTAACTGGTGGCAGCATTCTTAATATGTCAGCAGTTACCTTATTAAACATCCTTACTCTTCTTTGATTCCAATATCTTTATTACTTTCTGACTGAACCTTTCCATCCATTTTCTAACGTCATCTAGATTAACCGACGCAGCACATCTTCTTTTAACACCACCACCTACCTTCTTGTCATAGTCTTTGTACAAAGCCTTTCTCCCAGCCTCATCATCATGCTCCGACTGACGTGTCACACCTATTCTATACATCCAATACTTGTTGTCCACTATATCGTCTTGTATGTTTATCAAGAAATCTTCGCTTCTGATAATCGAACTCACCTCCGCCAAAACACGACTATCAAATTCGCCATTCTCGAAATCCTCAAATTCTGGGTATATCTGACTTGTAATAATACTCCTAGCGTTCTCTGAACACTTATCCTCACAGAGCACGATGTGTTTTATCATCTTCTTATCATCTATCACCAGAGCAAATCCGTCAATGCCATGCTGTGCCGGAGCAGAGTGCGGAGCATTCATAAAAACCTTTCCGCTGCCGTTATCTTCATGCAGTTTAATCTTCAGCGCTATCCACGAAATCATTTGGAACAGCCATCCATCTCGTTTATATACACCAACTGTATTCAGTTTTTTGATGATACAGTCTATCGCCTTATCTTTCATTGACACCGCACTCGAATCAAGACATTCAATGACACGCGCAATGTGCAGTGAGTTGCCAAGTAATAGCTGTGCTACCCACTCCGCAAGTACATCTTCCTCCACCACATGATAGCTATTGTCTATCACTAATGGAGAACAGTCCATAAGTGTTATTTGTAATGGATATGTATCTGCCATTTTAGTATATGATAATTTTTGAAAGCATGTTATTAAATAACGTGAGTTCGATGAATTATAATTACCTGTAAATTTGACGATTAGCGAAACTTATTGTAACTTTATAGTGTTCACTTACAAAATATTACAAACAATAATCGCTATGCTCACCAAGGACAAAGTTACAAAATAATTTGGGGTAAATCATCATTTAAGGATGAATTAGTGATAACCATCGACCTTTTTATCAACATTTTACAGTATCATCACAAGAAAGAACATAAATAACTAATATTGCGTACCTTTGCGGACAGAAAAGTTGTTCTTTTGATATTATGCAAAATAAAGTAGGATATTGAACTTCGCTCGTTTCCAAATCGTTAGCAGTCAAGCCGCAATTCTTTGCAAGTCGTTTGTTTTCAGTAGGAAATAAAGTTGGGAATGTCTTGCGGTGTGGAAGGTAATATTTTTATTTATACCGCACAAATCCGCAATCTCTTTTAAGTAAGAATTAAGTTTTTGATTGCTCAGCACAGGCAGCAACTGGCCTTTGGGGAACTGACCTTCATATTTCTGGAGTATCGCTTGCGGTATCTTCAGCAGCGGTACGTTTACCGGTGTATCTGTCTTATGACGGTGCGTCATGATCCACGGTTTCCCGTCAAACGAGATTCTGATGTCGCTTGTCTTCAGTTCCTTCAAATCAATATAAGATAGTCCTGTGAAGCAAGAAAAAATAAATAAATCCCTTACCTGTTCCAGCCTTTTTGTAGGAAAGGACTTGTTCATTATCTTCTTAACCTCCTCATCTGTAAGATAGCCACGGTCAACAGGTTTGGTTTTTATTTTGTAGTTAGCAAAAGGATCTATAAAAATCCAACCATTATTTTTAGCTATAAGAATTATTTTGCGTAAGATCTGAATAAACTTTGCTGTCGTATTTTCATTACAATTATATTTTGTTCTTAGAAAACACTCAAAGTCTGTAATAAAAGCATTATTAATTTCTTTAAGAGGTATATCTGATATTTTGTATTTAAGCCTCATAAATTCCTCCAGGCGATTATGACAGCGCTCGTATTTTTCTATCGTAGCCAGACTCTTACTGATTCCAACCAGTTTTCTTTCATCCTCATTGTGTTTTTTCAAAATCTCTAATAGGGTTCTCTGTTTAGTCGTTAGACCGAGAAATGCATTACGAACTTTCTCTGCAGTAACAAATGTTTCCTGCATTTCAATATCTCTATAATGATTTTTTAAGGAGGTACGAATATCTTCTAGTGTTTCATTTAGTTGGCGTGATTTCAGACTATTTCCCTTAGCTCTACATAAGTTTTTATCCCAAGCATCGGGTTTGACACTTAGTTTAGAACTGAACTGTGAGATTTCACCATTAAGAGACAGACGAATCATAATACAAACTGTTCCGTCCTTGTTTACCTGATTTTTTCTTAGATAGAACAAAATCTTAAATGTACTCTTACTCATATCCTTTTTAATTTAGCTCCGTTACAGTGGGTGTAATGACTTCCCTCTGCAAAGGAATAATTAATAATTGGGTTATAAGCAGACATTTGAACGTCAATAAGCGACAAATCAGGGACTTACATCGAAAATCGTTACTATTTTTACAGGCTGATTTTTAGTAACGATTTAGTAACGGAACTTTGTCAGAAGTAGGCATTTTAGTGTCTTTCGATTGTCCGTCGGATAAATAAAAAAAGTCCCGTAAAACATTGATTTTACGGGACTTATCTATTTCTTTCCTCCTAATTTCTTAGGTCGTTGCGGAAGCTGGGGGATTCGAACCCCCGGAACGGTTACCCGTTCGGCAGTTTAGCAAACTGCTGGTTTCAGCCACTCACCCAAACTTCCTTATTGTGGGCTATTCTTCTGAATTGCGATGCAAAGATAGACGTTATTTTTTAATAAACAAACCTTTTTGTGACTTTTCTTTCAAAAAAAGATAGTATTTTTGCAGCGGTTTCTGATAATCAACCGTTTATATTTATGCAAAAATTAAAAAAATCAACAAGAATAATTCTTTCGGCATCTGCTTTATGCCTTTTTGCCCTTATTGCCATATGTTGCTATTTCTATCATATCGCATATTCACCTAATTTCAATAACAATAAAACAGTATATATATATATTGATAAAGAAATGACTTTCGACGGATTATGCCGCCAGTTAGCTGATTCGGCAAATTGCGAATCTGTGGCATCATTCCGCCGTGTGGCTTCTCTCCTGAAATATCCGGACAATATGAAAACCGGTTGTTATGCTATTGAGCCTTCTGTTGATAATCTTTCACTAGTAAGGGATTTAAGGAGCGGACATCAGCACGCAATAACTGTTACGTTCAATAATATCAGGACTAAGGATAATCTAATAGAGGCTTTGGACAAAAGGCTGATGCTGACTGCCGGCGAACTTGAGGGCTTCCTGAACGATTCGGTGTGGTGCGCATCTATGGGTTTCAACACAGAAACAATATCGACTATGTTCATACCTAATACTTATGAGGTATATTGGAATACTTCGGCAAAGAATTTCATGAACCGCATGAAAAAGGAATATGACAGATTCTGGAACGACAGCAGAAAGGCAAAGGCTAAAGAAATTGGTATGTCTCCGGTGGAAGTGGCTATTCTTGCATCCATAGTGGAAGAGGAAACTGCCGCTTACGATGAATATCCGGTTGTTGCCGGCCTTTACATCAACCGCCTTAAAAGAAATATTCCACTGCAGGCAGATCCGACTGTGAAATTTGCATGGGGCGATTTCTCTCTGCAAAGGATTCTGTTCTCGCATTTGGAAATTGACTCGCCATATAATACATACAAGCATACGGGATTGCCACCGGGACCACTGAGAATCCCTTCAATCAAAGGTCTTGATGCTGTTCTGAACTATCAGAAACATTCCTATTTATATATGTGCGCAAAGGAAGATTTGTCCGGAAGACACAACTTCGCAAAGACACTTGCCGAACACAGCCGCAACGCAAAAAAATATCAAGCTGAACTAAACAGAAGAAAGATTAAATAAAATCGTTTCTTTTTTCCGAGAAAAAGTGTACATTTGAAAATTCTAATGTAATAGTTGACAAGGCTACAGATACAAGTTGACAAGAAGATAGAAGAATACTCCTCGTCAACTTGTTAACTTGTCAACTCATCATATTAGAAATTTCAGTAACAAATTCTATTAACATTAAGATATTATTACTTATGGAAAAACATCTTTTTCTCGGAGACGAAGCTATTGCGCAAGCTGCAATTGATGCCGGACTTTCCGGTGTATATGCTTATCCGGGAACACCATCTACGGAAATAACCGAATACATCCAGAATTCGCCTGTGGCAAAAGAAAAAGGTATCCACTCACGCTGGTGTGCCAACGAAAAGACTGCTATGGAAGCTGCCTTGGGTATGAGTTTTGCCGGAAAGAGATCTCTTTGCTGTATGAAGCATGTCGGCATGAATGTTGCTGCAGACTGTTTCATGAATGCTGCCATGAGCGGAGTTAACGGAGGTATGATTATAATCACTGCCGACGACCCTTCGATGCACTCTTCACAAAACGAGCAGGACAACCGTATGTACGGTAATTTTGCCATGATTCCGGTGCTTGAACCATCAAGCCAGCAGGAAGCATACGATATGGTTTATGAGGGTTTTGAATTGTCAGAGAAACTGGGATATCCTATTCTTATCCGTATCACTACCCGTATGGCTCACTCACGTGCCGGAGTTCAGACAAAGGAACCGAAACCGGAAAACAAAACTAACTGTCTGCCTGATGCAAGACAGCGTTTCATCCTTTTGCCTGCTTTGGCTCGTAAACGCTACAAAGCATTGATTGCTGCTCAGGAAGTGTTTGAGAATGAATCTGAAAATTCTCGTTTCAATCAGTATTTTGATGCTCCAAACAAGAAAATGGGTATCATAACAACTGGTATTGCTTTCAACTATTTGTCTGAAAATTATCCTGATGGCTTTGAATATCCTGTGTTGAAAATCACACAATATCCTGCGCCTGTCAATAAAATACAGAAACTTTTTGATGAATGCGACGAAATCCTTGTGCTTGAAGAAGGTTATCCAGTATTGGAGGCTCAGCTGAAAGGAATCCTCAACGGTGGAAAAACAATCCACGGCAGACTTGACGGAACTTTGCAGCGCGACGGCGAGCTGACTCCGGATGCAGTAGGCAAGGCTTTGGGAAAAGAAATCACACAATATTATGCAACTCCGGAAGTTGTTGAGCAGCGTCCGCCTGCATTGTGCCAGGGTTGCGGTCACCGAGATGTTTATCAGGCTCTGAACGATGTGCTTGCCGAATATGAAGATCCGAAAGTGTTTGGCGATATCGGCTGCTACACTTTGGGTGCTTTGCCTCCATTCCGTGCAATTGACTCATGTATTGATATGGGTGCTTCTATCACTATGGCTAAAGGTGCTTCGGATGCAGGAGTTTATCCGGCTGTATCAGTGATTGGCGACTCAACTTTCACTCATTCCGGAATGACAGGATTGCTTGACTGTGTGAACGAAAACACTAATATCACAATCATCATCTCCGACAACGAAACTACAGCAATGACCGGAGGACAGGATTCTGCCGGAACAGGAAGACTGGAAGCTATTTGTGCCGGAATCGGTGTAGCTCCTGAACATATCAGAGTGATGATTCCTCTAAAGAAGAACTACGAGGAGATGAAACAAATCATACGCGAGGAAATCAATTATCATGGTGTTTCTGTGATTATCCCGCGCCGCGAATGTATTCAAACGTTAACCAGAAAGAAAAGAGCTAGTAAGAAATGAAAACAGACATAATATTATCAGGTGTTGGAGGACAGGGAATCCTTTCCATAGCAGCTGTTATCGGACAGGCTGCCCTTGAAGAAGGACTATATATGAAACAAGCTGAAGTTCACGGAATGAGCCAGCGCGGTGGTGACGTACAGTCTAATCTGCGCCTTTCGGACAAGCCTATTGCTTCTGACTTGATTCCACTGGGACAGGCAGACCTTATTATCTCGCTCGAACCTATGGAAAGTCTCAGATATCTTCCTTATCTGAAGAAAGACGGATGGTTGGTTACAAATTCACAACCGTTCATTAACATTCCTAATTATCCGGAAATTGAAAAAGTGAATGAAGCCTTGGATGCACTTCCTAACAAGGTTGTACTCGACGTTGAGGCTATTGCCAAAGATGCGGGTTCTGCAAGAGCTTCAAACATTGTGATGCTTGGCGCTGCCGCTCCTTTTATCGGAATTGAATTTGACAAAATAGCAGAAGGTGTTAAGAGTATTTTTGCACGCAAAGGTGAAGAAGTTGTAAATCTCAATCTTAAGGCTCTGAAAGCCGGATATGAGATGGCACAGAACAAAAAACAGTAAATACTGTTTCGGCTATGCGTTAGAAAATATTTTCTGACACGAATACGGAAACACAGAGACACGTAGAACACAGAGTTTTTATACTATTTACAATCAATATATTACCTCTGTAACTTTGTGCCTCTGTGTTTATTTTTTTCTGTTGTCAACTTGTCAAATTGAAATCCGGCTTACGAAACTTGAATTAATGATTGAATTCAGATAATATAGGATGCGGCTCGGCATATCAAAATCAAAAACAAGTTTTTTATTTTGCTCTGCACTCGCCTTTCACTATATTTGTATCATAACTTTAATATCATCAATATGAGAAAGAAACTGATTATGGCCCTTATCGCCTTATTTTCAATAAGCAACCTGACGTATGCCGAAAAAGGTGACAAAGTGAATGTTGGCGACAATGTTCCTTCTTTCACTATCACAGAAGATAACGGCACAAAAATATCGTCGGATAAGTATAAGGGCAAAGTAACACTGATTACATTCTTCGCCACATGGTGTCCGCCATGCCAGAAAGAACTTGCCGAATATCAGAAGGATTTATGGCCAAAATATAAGGACAACAAAGATTTTGCCCTTGTGGTGATTGGCAGAGAGCACAGCTCGGCTGACTTACAGAAATATAATCAGAAGAAAGGATTTACTTTCCCTCTTTATCCTGACAAGAACCGTATGATTTATAACTCTTTTGCTGAGAATCTTATTCCTCGCTGCTATCTGATTGACAAATCAGGAAAGGTGGTGTATGCCGGAAAAGGGTTTAAGGAAGAGGATTATAAGGAGTTGGTGAAGGCGATTGATAAGGCGTTGGGGGAATAAGAAGTTAAGAAGTCAAGGAGTTAAGTAGTCAAGAAGGAATTTCTGAAATCCTGTTGCCTTGTTAACTCGTCAACTAATAAACTAATAAACTAACAAACTCAAAACATATGCATTACAAAAACATCCACGTAATATACTATTCCCCAACCCACACTTCAGCACGCATTGCTCATGCTATTGTGGAAGGAATGAAAGCTCAGGCATATCACGAAACAGATATTACCTGCAAAATGCCGGAAAAAGAAGAAGTAATTGAAGACGAACTTGTAATTGTTGCAGCACCGGTATATGGTGGCAGATTGCCTAAAATTGCAATTGACAGACTTAAGATGTTCAAAGGAACTGGCTGTCCGGTAATTCCGGTTGTCCTCTATGGCAACAGAGATTATGAAGATGCTCTTCTTGAACTGTGTGACTTGATGAAAGAACAAGGCTTCTTGCCAATTGCTGCCGGAGCATTTATAGGTGAACATTCGTTCAGCCGCCCTGGCTTCCCTATAGCAGAAGGTCGTCCGGACGACAAAGACCACGAAATTGCCATGAAATTCGGAGAAAAAGCATTGAGCAAACTTCACGATATTGAAACTGTAGAAGATATCGAACCGCTGGAAGTTCGTGGAAATCGTCCGTATAAGGAGTTGCGTCCGTCAACACCTCAGGCACCGGTCACAAACCAGTCTGTTTGCATCAAGTGTGGCCACTGTATAAAAGTTTGTCCTACAGGTGCAATGTCTCTGCATGGAATGATGATATACAGCGATGCTGACAAATGTACAAAATGCTGCGCTTGTGTAAAGGAATGTCCAGTTGAAGCTCTTACATTCGACACTCCATACACGAAGATGCTGTTTGAGAATTTTAGTGCGAGAAAGGAACCGGAGGTTTTTATTTGAGGAATTGAGAAGTTGAGGAGTCAAGTAGTTAAGTAGATAATACTTGTTTCCTGTAGCCTTGTCTACTCGTCAACTTTCAATTTTCAATTTTCAATTTCAATGACTGAACATCTTCACAAACTGAACATACCGGATAAAAGCGTTTTGCCCGAGAAATTCACTTTCCCGTTCAACTACACTCCTCACCCGCTTTGCATCAAAGCGTCTGAGCAGGTGCAACTTTATTTGAAGGAAAAAGTGAACTCTGATTCCAGTTGGAAAGAAGAGCTTGATAAGGGCAAGATGTTCGGAGTTCTGATTGTGGAAGATTCATCAGGAAATATCGGTTTTGTTTCTGCCTATTCAGGAAACATTTGTGGCTACAATAAATGGGAATATTTTGTTCCTCCTGTTTATGACCTTCTTTCTCCGGACGGATATTTTGTTTCCGAAGAAGCTGAAATTACTGCAATTAACCATAATATATCCAATACACTGGAAGGTGAGGAATATAAGGAAATATGCAAAAGTATCGAGGCTTGCAGAAGTGAAGCAGAAATTCAGCTCAGCAACCTCAAGCAGCTGATGAAAGAATCGAAAGAGAAGAGAGACGAGATGAGGAAAAGCTCTCTGACAGACGAGGAAGAAAAACAGCTTATCAGAGAAAGCCAGTTTCAGAAGGCAGAATATAAAAGGGTGGAAAAAGACTGGAAACAGAAAATATCTGCTCTTACAGAAAAGAAAGAAATATTAGATTTGCAAATAAGCAAATGGAAGGAAGAGAGGAAACGCCGCTCTGCTGTGTTGCAGAAAAAGCTTTTCTCTTCTTTCCGTATGCTCAATGCCAAAGGCGAGGTGAAAGATTTATGTGAGATTTTCGCCTCAACGCCGCAGCTTGTCCCTCCTGCCGGAGCCGGCGAATGTGCTGCTCCAAAGATGCTTCAGTATGCTTTTGCCAACGGACTCACACCAATAGCAATGGCAGAATTCTGGTGGGGAAATTCCCCGAAAAACGAAATCCGCAGACATGGTTATTTTTATCCTTCGTGCAAGCATAAATGTGAACCTATATTAGGACATATGCTTCAGGGATTGGATGTTGAGGATAATCCTGTGGAACGTAATATATCGGAAGATTTCAAACCGGAGATTTTATTTGAGGACGAATGGATTGTGGCTGTAAACAAGCCGGAAGGAGTCCTTTCTGTTCCGGGAAAATCCGGAAACGAATCTGTGCAAACATGGGCACAAAAGCAATATCCCGATGCTACAGGACCGATGATTGTTCACCGTCTGGATATGGCAACATCCGGAATACTTCTGATTGCAAAAACAAAGGAAGTGCACCAGCATTTGCAGGCTCAGTTCAAGAACAGAAATATAAAGAAAAAATATATTGCCCTGCTGGACGGACTGATTGACGGAGACAAAGGAGAAATAAATCTCCCTATTTGCCCAAATCCAGACGACCGCCCAAGGCAAACTGTAAATTTCGAATACGGGAAACCGGCTCTCACATCATTTGAAGTGATAAACACAGATGCCGAAAGAAAAATAACCCGAATAGCCTTTTATCCGCATACAGGCAGAACTCACCAGTTGCGTGTCCATTCAGCACACGAAAAAGGTTTGAACACTCCTATACTTGGCGACGAACTATATGGGAAAAAAGCAGAAAGATTATATCTTCATGCAGAAAGTATAGAGTTTGTTCATCCTGCGACAAACAAACTCATATCAATAACCTGCAAGCCTGATTTCTGACAAATCAGTACTCCTTGCCAAGCATCCTTGCCGGAGAGCCATGCCAGGAGCAGCCAAGGCAATAAACCTCAGTCATATCAAAACCGGCAGTATCTGCTTCCGGATTCTTGGGAACAACACTTCCGTCTGTCATCACATAAACAAGAAGACGCTCACCTTCCGCATTCTTCACATACATAGATGCGATTTTACATTGAGGGCATAGTTTTTTTCTCATAAGCTAAATGTTTGTGGAGGCGAATATAAGAATAAAATACTTAGTTTTTGCAAGATTTGGTTTTAGTTGACGAGTTGGCTCCTTGACTTCTTAACTCCCCAACCCCAGTCAAATTTACCATACAGTTAACATAAAGACCAACTTATGAGAAAAAAAGACTTGTCAGAATCAATAAAATTCACGAATTTTGCACGTTCTTGCGATTGAGTAAAATCACAAAAGCAATCACAGTTCTAAGCTATTAAGCTATTAGAATATCAAACATTAAAAAATACAAGTCGTTATTATTTTAATTCCGTCAACAATTTTATGAAAGATATTTGTTGTATAGGGCATATTACTTTGGATAAAAATGTAACTCCAAAGCAAACAGTTTATATGCCTGGAGGCACGTCTTTTTATTTCAGTCATGCCATTAAGAATTTAAAAAACTCTAGTAACTATAAATTAGTAACATCATTGGCAAAAACTGAATATAAATCAGTTGAAGATTTACGTGCTGAAGGAATAGACGTTCAAGTCTTTCCAAGTAAGAAAACATTGTTTTTCGAAAATATCTATGGAGAAAATCCTAATGAAAGAAAGCAGAAAGTATTGGCAAAAGCTGACCCTTTCAACGTAGATAATCTTAAAGAAGAAGATGCCAAATTCTTTCACTTAGGAACTCTCACTTCTGAAGATTTCTCACTTGACGTAATAAAGATGCTTTCAAAAAAAGGAATTCTTTCTGTTGATGCTCAAGGATATCTTAGAGAAATAAAAGACGAAAAAGTTATTGCCGTTGATTGGGAAAACAAAATTGAAGCTCTTAAATATATCGACATATTGAAGGTGAATGAATATGAGGCAGAAATAATTACAGGATATTCTGATTACAAAAAAGCAGCCAAACAACTTGCTGATTGGGGCGTAAAAGAAGTTCTGCTCACACTTGGAAGCCTTGGTTCAATTATTTATGCCGACAATGTATATTACAAGATTCCAGCATATCCGCCAAAAGAAGTTGTTGACGCAACAGGTTGTGGAGATACATATATGACCGGATATCTTTATATGAGGAATCAGGGTGCATCATTCCAGGAAGCCGGATGTTTTGCTGCTGCTATTTCAACAGCCAAACTACAGAATCACGGACCTTTCAGCGGAACAGAAGATGAGGTCTGGGATATTATGAATAAAAGTGAGTTGAAGCCGGAAATTATATAAGCAGATACAAGTTGACAAGGGAACAAGTTGACAAGGCTTTTCTTTACTTCTCCTTGTCAACTTGTATCTGACACCGCATCAACTCAAAACAGAGCGATTTGCTAAACTTGAGTTATATTTATAAGCATAAGCCAAAACCATAACATATCCTACACAAGGAACAATGAATGATATTGACATATTATAACAGTCTGCAATATGTCCCATCAAGACAGGACCTACAACTCCACCAATAGGCGACATCATAAGATATGAAGATGCCTTCTTTGTATGCTCACCCAAATCTCTTAAAGATAAGGCAAAAATTGTAGGGAACATTATAGATTCAAAAGCATAGCATAGCAACAGAGCTGCCAAAGAAACTTTTCCAAGGTCTGACAAAACTACCACCATTGCCGTAACACAACCTATGGCGCAAATCAGCAGAAGTCTTTCTGCCGGGATTTTACACATTATATAACTTCCTATAAATCGTCCAAGCAAGAATAATGTAAGGCCGCCGAACGACAGAACAAATGACGCATCTCTCGCACTCATCCAATCTTGTTCCACCACATAATTGATAAAGAAACTGTTGATGGAAATTTCACTTATTTCGTAGGCGAACAATGCTATCAGACCATAAACAAAGAACTTATGAGACCAAAGTCCGGTAGATTTTCCTCCCTCAGCTACATTGTCATTCTCATGCTTTATTTCAGGCAATTCCACTCTTGAGAAAACCACAGCAACAAGGAGAACAACAATTCCCATTATTGTATAAGGAAGAGCCACATTTCCGTTTCCGGAAGCATCACCGTTTTCCGAGAATAGCAATACACCTGTCAATATAGGAGCACAGATACATCCCAAGCCATTGAAGGATTGTGCGAAATTCAGTCGGCTTGCCGCCGTTTCCCTTGCTCCCAGTTCTGTGACATAAGGATTGGCCGCCGTTTCAAGGAAAGTCAGACCACAGCCAATAACGAAAAGAGAAACAAGAAAGAAATTGAATGACATCAACCACTGTCCAGGTATAAACATCAGCGAACCGATGCCATATAGTATCAGTCCAAGAACAACACCTCTGCGATATCCGAACTTAGAGATAAACAATCCTGCAGGAATTGCCATTACAAAATATCCCATATACATCGTAGCTTGAATAAAAGCCGAATGAGCTTTTGTTATGTCAAGCAGTTCCTGGAAATGTTTGTTAAGCACGTCAAGTATGGCGTGAGCAAATCCCCAAAGGAAAAATAAAGTTGAAACTATGACAAAAGGCAGAAGGTATTTCCTGTCGACTAACGCAACACTATTTTTCTTCATAAAAACATGATATTTAAGTTTCGCAAACTCAACTTAAAAGTTGACAAGGCTTCAGATACAATTTGACAAGGATAAGCAAATATTACTTTGCCGCTTCGTTATCAAAAGAATCTTGTCAACTTGTTCCCTTGTCAACTCGTCAACTAAACATTGAGCTTCCAAAACTTCAGTACTTAATATATATAATCCAAAAGCTGAGGCAAATCCTCGATTATCAAATCCGGAACGCTCTCGTCTATTTCCTCATTGCCCCAACCTTCACCTTTCAGCCAGGCAACTTTACAACCTACCGTTTTTGCCGGGACAACATCTTTGGAGAAAGAATCACCCACAACTAGCACTTCGTCTGCAGGCAATCCCATTGCCTCGACTCCTAGTCTGTAAATGGCAGGGTCTGGTTTTCTGACACCGACAACACTTGACTCAACAATGTCGCTAAAATAATCATAAAGAGAAAAATCTCTCAATATAGTTTCTATATTGCCATAAAAATTAGAAACTAGAACCAATTTATATTTCTCGGACAACTGTTTCACAACCGGACGAGTTCTGTCAAGAATTCTGAGAACATAATCATAACATGCATCTGCAATTTTATTAGCATAGTCATGTTCTTCAGCCAATGCCTTGTCCAGTTTCCCGTTTTCAATAAGATTTGATATCTGAATATCAACCTTTATATGTAATACATCCTTGAAATTATGCTCAGGTTTGATATAAGGGAATTTTGCCAGGCTTCTTTCGCCAAATACATAAGCTTCTCTGAAATCACTTTTCTCTACAGGAACTTCTTTTTCACGATATTTTTCCCATAAAACTTCTGCCCAGTGGCGGCTGTTTGTATCTATTGTTCCACCATAATCAAATATAACACCCTTGATTGCTATCTTTTCCATTACGATTATAATTTTATTCAAGTTTGCAAGCTCTATTTACAGATACAAGTTGACAAGTAAACAAGTTGACAAGAGTTTTTAGATAATAAATTGTAAAGTTACTAGTGTCTTAACCTTGTTAACTTGTCTCTGAAGCCTTGTCAACTTTTAAGTTGAGCAACTTGCGAAACTTAAGTTAAGTAATTATGCCTGTCCGCCATACTTTTTAAGCAAAAAGGCACACATAGATTCATGACGATAAACCATATAAATATAAAGAGCCGTAAGAACTGTTATTTCAAATATGAAATAAGCCCAAGGTTCACCACACAATAAACTAATATATAATGCTATGGCTCTAGTATTAAATGTAAGAATATTGGTGTATTTCATTAGCGGCAAGCTCATAGCTCTAAATTCGTCTCTTAAATTCTGAGGAATATTATCTCCATATTTTTCCTGCACAAAAGCATAGAACTTTTGGAATTCAGGTGTTGTTTTCTCCTGCTTCTTTGTGTAATTTCCATAGAAATAAAGGAAAACTTTCCACCAGAAATTACCTTTCCAAGGAAGAGAGTTGAAAAGTTCACGCTGCTGACGGAAATTATCCAATTCACTTCCCGATTTGCCTTTGAGGAAGAAAAGATGAATATTTCTGTAATAGTCTGCTATTGTACATTGTTTGCTATGACACAACACGCCGGAGATAAAAGCAAGTATCCAGATGAATATTCCCCATTTGGCATCGGCACCACCTAAATTGAAAGGCAACGGCTCGTTTGTAAGGCGAAGACAAATGGCTGCATAAATAACTATAAACCACAAATCGCCTGCAAATCCGTCCAGGATTCTTCCCCATCGTGTCTTCTTCCCCGTCATTCTTGCCAGCTGACCATCGCAGCTGTCATAATGATTTGCCCACATCAAAAGGAAAATACCTATTAACGTGTGTTTCATATCAGAATAATAGAACATTACACCTGCCACAACACCAAGTATTATGGAAAAAATAGTCACTACATTAGGATGAACATTAAACTTATTGAAGAACAATGCCCAAGCATATCCTATAGGACGATTAAAATAAATATCAAGAAATTCCTCCGTGTCCATAGACTTGAAAGAGGATTTCAGTCCTTTATTTTCTTTATTCATTGTTTTTGTAAATTGAAAGTGAAAATTGAGAATTGACAAGTTAACTAGTTGACAAGTTGACAAGGCTTCAGGAAACAAGTAAACTGAAAGTTGAAAATTGAAAATTAAATCTATTAACTTCAAACTTCTTAACTCCTCAACTACTTGACTCCTTAAATTCTTAACTACTTAACTCCTTGACTCCTTAACTCCTCATATATACATTCCGCTATATAAGGTGCTGCCTCATCACGGCATCTTGCAAAACTTGGCCAGTCATTGAAATCAATAATTCTGATTTCTCCTGTTGACGACACAACACAGTCGCCTCCATAAACTGGAACATTAAGAATTGAAGCTGCTGTATTTGCCATAATTCTCAATTTATCCTTATCAAACGGATATCCTCTGTTTTCTCCGTTTATAGCTTCAAGACCGAACTTACTATGCGACTGCTCTGTTGGATAAAAAGTGTAGAAAAAGTCTGTTCCGGCAACGCCATAAAATTTTATCAAATCACCTATGAGATGTTCGTTTACGACAGCCGTCGGTATATTTCTTTTCCTGAAATCTGCCATTACCAGCTCTGCCTCTTCCATACATTCCACATAAACGACGTCTTCCTTTACCATTGCATGCGAATCGCCTCTTTTTATCCAGCAAGGGAAAATTTCAGGGAAAACATATTCATTAGTATTCAGTATGAAACTCTTCGGATGAGGTATTCCATTTGCCAGCAGAATTTCTGTCATAGGCTTTCGCACACAATTGTCGATTCCATAAGCAGAATTAACAACAACAGTTCCATTATCTTCCATCTCCTTCAGACGGCTTATTGTGGCTCTGTCTCTAGCCATATCAAATACATAATCAGCATCGATATTCTTTGCCACAAATTCCTTTTCCGGGTATATTGAAACTTCACAGCCCTTTTTTGTAAGCTCATCAGCCACTAAAGTAAAAATAGCCGCATCATTTCCTATATGATTAGGAGAATATTCATTGCCACGGCTGACACCCACAACCCGGAGTTTATCACCTTTCAAAATCATAATTTATTTTCAATTTCTGAACTTAAAAATTCCTCTGCTTTAACTATATCACTTGCATGGTCAACATCAAGAATCTTTGAAAACGGATAAGCTTCCAGATTAAGTCCTCCGGCAACTAGTTCTCTCTGATAATTTCTCATTCTTGACATTCCTTTTTCGATGCAATTCTCCAATATACCGACCGACTTTGACGAAAGGCAATATATTCCGCCTGAAATATATTTACAGCCTCCTTCATTAGAATCGTGAAATCCTGTTATCTTTTTATTATCGTCAGTTGATATATAGAGAGGCTTTTCATCATCTATATAGTCAGTTACAGCCATAAGTCCGTCCTTATCCGAATTACTGAATGCATCAATATAACGGGCAAACTCATCTTCCCTGAAAATAGTATCAACTGTTGTCAAACAGAATTTGTCTCCTTTCAGATACTTGCTCAATTCATAAAAGCTGTGCATCGAACTTGGAGTGGTTTTTACAACTACGTCCATCGGTACAGACACTCTTTCCTTCAAAGCCATCAAATGTTCTTTTGTCTGCTGAACCTCGTTATTTATAATTACAACAATATGATCGGCACCATTATTAATGAAAATATCAATCAATCTGTCAATCATAGCCTTTCCATTTATACGGACCAATGGCTTAGGCAATTGTACTCCTTCCTGAGATAATCTGGATCCTTCACCTGCAGAAATAATAGCAAATTCCATATTTACAAAAAAAATCCGTTGGCAAAATTGAATCAGAGCTGATCCAATTTTGCCAACCGGCCTTATTTATCAATTATAATTTATTAAATACAACACATACTCTAACATTCATTATAAGAATGTCCTTCAGCTTTAGAACTGCAAATATCATGCTTTTTTAAGAAACAAACATTTAAAAAAGACAAATTAACACCTTATAGCCTCAATATATCTGCTTTTACCGTCCTGTCACATTCAAATACTCATGTTTCTTTATCTCATACATTGTATAAGCCTCAACATATTTATCGCGGCTTTGTGAGAAAAGAGTCTGAGCTTCCAACAAATCACTCATCGGGCAAGTTCCGGCAGAATAGAAATCATTGTTCAGTTTCAGATTTTCCGTTGCCTGCTCGATTGACAAATGAGCTATCTCGATTTGCTTATATGCATCCACCAAATCATCCCATGTCTGCTGCATACGTATTATAAGCATACGGCTCTGATCCTGCAACTGATTTTCGGCATTTGCAATCTGAAGTTTCTGCTTCTTTATGGAATGCGAGCCGCCCCACCACGCAGTGATAGGAACAGTGACAGTGGCAAATCCTGCAAGGAAAGTCTGGTCATAACCGAGCAAATTGTCATACACCAGTCCGCCGCCAATAGCAATCGTAGGCAGATTCTTTCCTATTTCCATTTTATACTGTAGTCTGGAAGCTTTAACATTCTGATTCAGCAAGGCATATTCGCTTGTAGAATAAAGCGCAGTGTTGTGATTGCAAAACAAACTGTCAGGTTTTTCCGGAAGATTATCGCCGATTGAGAAACTCACATCCAAATCCTCGTCATCATGGCCGATATACTGAGCCAGAAGCTTAAGCGACAAATCCAGATTATTATCCAACTGAATACGTGAACTTTCTATTTCATTCATGCGGAGTTGCACTTGCAGCAAGTCGTTTCTGGTTGTCAGTCCGGCATCAACTGAAGCCTGAACGTCCTGTAACAGTTTTTCCAGCTGATTATGCACAGCTTCCACTGTCTTTATTTTCTCCTTCAGCATAACAATGCGCCAGAAATAGTTTTCCGTTGTAAGAGCCACTTCATTATCGGTCATCTTGTGCTGCAGTTTTTTCACCTCAACACCAACGTCGGCAAGTTTGTTTCCGTTGACAATCTGTCCGCCGGTGAACAAAGGCAAAGCAGCAGTCACACCACCCATAAGTCCGTCTTTCAGCATCGACATCTTTTGTCCGGGAACCATTTCCATTTGCACAAGGCTTTCATTGGCTATGAATCCGCTTCCGGCAGCACTAATCTGAGGGAAATACTTTGTGAAAGCTTCCTTCTTTGCATGTTCTGCCATGTCGATATCATTCCTTGAGTTCTTCATTTTCGTGTTATTGCTCAAAGCCTCGCGGATACATTCTTCCAATGTGTATGCTTTCTGTGCCTGAACAGGAAGCACGAAAGCAAAACACAATGAAAAATAGATAATATACTTGTTTGTTTTCATAACTACTTGTTTTTAACTCATACACTCATGTCATTCTCTTTCCAATGCCTCATAAGCAATTCTCTTCTTTGTTGTTCCACGGAAAATCATCATATAGCTGACAGGAAGAACTGTTAGAAGGAAGAACATTGTTATTATTGTGCCATAACAAATGACTGTTCCCATCGGCATCCACAATCCGCTCTTTCCAAGAATCATTGGTATGACGCCCATTGAGGCAGCCATTGATGTAAGGAATATCGGTCTCATTCGTCGCTGGGCTGAATGATAGATTGCATCCCTGACACACATTTTCTCTTTTTCTCTCAATTCTTCAGCATAGTCAATCATAATAATTCCGTTGCGGACAACAATTCCCATCAAGCTGATTATACCAAGAGTGCTAGTCATACCAAAATCCACACCTTGAATCAGAACTCCGGCTGCTGTTCCGAAAATACACAGCGACATACTGACGAAAATCAGCAACGCAATGCTTATTCTGCGGAAATGAGCAAGCAGGATAAAGAATATTATGAATGCAGCTATTGAAAGAGCCGCCATAATTGGTGGCTGGTTTTCTGTGTCCTGTTCCAAATCACCGCCATAGTTTAAGGTCACTCCTTCGGGCAGAGGAATTTCCTTAAGTTTCTGCTGGACTGTTTTTATAAATGCTGTTGAATTCACATCACGTCTCAGGTCGGACATAACTGTTATCGTATATATTCCGTTGCGGCGCACAATCTGTCCGTCTTTAGTAACAGGCTTGATTTCGGCTATCTGTGAAAGAGGTACAGAAGCCAGACCGCCGGAAACCGGGATAAGCTCGTCGTCCAGTTCATTATAATCAGACTTGTCAGCCTTTTCACTTTTCAGAACAACAGGAATATCATAATCACCTTCCCAAACATTTGTCAGCGAAACTCCATTACCATAGCGCATTGCCAAAGTTGTTTCGAGCTGCATATTGTTCACGCCAAGTCGAGAAGCCTCATCTTCTTTCAGAACTATGCGTGCTGCTGTCTGCGGTTCGCTATAATTTGTCTGGGCAAGCAATGTTTCCGGAAAACTTCTGAGCAAAGACAAATATTTATCTGCTGCATATTTCAATGAATCCAGATTCTCGCCGCTTAGTCTGAGCTCAATCGGATATACAGCCTGACTGAAGCCTATTTGCTTGAATCTTACCCTTGCTTCGGGAAAAGCATTTGTATAGAGCGGAGTGTATTCGTCCAGGATTTCAACAGTCTCAGCATTTCCCGTTGTGTTCACAATCAGCTGCGCATAATTAGTTCCACCCAATTGCGGAGCGTAGGCAGTATGGAATCGAGGAGAAGAAGTTCCGATGAAAGACGAAACAGAAAGAATCCTGTTATCCTTTCTCAGGATATCAGCAATACTATCAGCCAGAACTTCTGTTTTCTCAACCGCTGTTCCTGTCGGCAAATATATCTCAACAGCAAACTGGTCACGGTCTGCCGTAGGCATCAGCTTTTGAGGTAGTTTACCCATAAGCACAACACCAAGCACTACGGAAAGCACACCTCCGGCAATTGTCGTACGCGGATAAGTGAAACATATTTCAAGAAGTTTGTTATAATATTTCTGCAACAAATCAAGGACAGAAAAACTCTTCCTAGAGTTATCTATCGGCTTGCGGATGAACCAGTACTGCATAAACGGGACAAGCAATGTTGCCACCATCAGTGATATTCCCAATATTATTGTAATTGCCCAAGGGAAACTCAAAAGGAAATCATGTATCATTCCCTTCATAACAATAAGGAACGGGAAAAATGTTATACTGATTGCCATTGTTGCCGAGAATATGGACTTGAAGAAATGTGTGGCACTCTGAATTGAAGCGTGCCAGCGCGAAACGCCCTCGCCTATCTTTTCCAGATAATTGTCAATAATTACTATTGAATTGTCCACAATCATTCCAAGCGTTACAATCAATGCAGCCAAGGTCACTGTGTTAAGCTCTATTCCCAGCGCATAGAATATTCCAAGCGATATGAATATTGTTATAGGAATTGTCGAAGCTGCAACAAGTGCCACTTTCATAGGCATCAGCATCACTACAACAATGACTACAGCCACGATGGCAATAAGCAGCTCTTTCAGGAAAGAGTTTACACTCTCGCCAACAACCTTTGCCTGGTCTGTGATTCGATACATATTTACATCATCCGGCAATTCTTTCTTGAATTCTTCCAGAACATTGTTGACATCCTCGCCCATTTTCACAATGTTCTTGCCTTTCTTCATTTCCAGACTCAGCAAGATGCATTTGGTGTCATTATTCTTGATATAGCTGTCGGCATGAGGATATTCCTTAACCACTCGTGCAACATCTTTCAGTCTTATATTATTGCCAAGATGATCACTGTAAACTATCTGTTGCTGCACGTCATACAAAGTGTTGAATGACGGCTCAACATGGATTGGCAGAATATACTGCGGTGTCTGTATTCTTCCGCCGGTTGTCACAAATCCTTTGGTAAACAGATTTGCTGCTATCATCTGCTCATTAAGTCCATATTTGGAGAGCTTTGCCAGATCCAGATATATAGATATCTGCTCCTGGCGCTCACCGCTCACTGTCATTCTGCCAACGCTGTTTATCATGCGAAGACGTTCTTTAAGTTTGTCCATATATGAATGCAGTTCGCGATAAGTCTTATCTTCGCTTTCCATTGTTATAAGCAAGGCAGAAGTGTCTCCGAAATCATCCATCACCTGGATAGCCAGTACATTCGACGGCAATTGTGATTTAAACACGCTTACTCCATGTTTGAATTTGCTCCAGAATTCATCTTTATTATTCAATTCGTCGTTTAGTTCAACCTGGATGAAAGTGATTCCGTCTCTTGTTGTGGAGAAAGTTTTCTCTTTCTTCACTTCCTTATATGAGAAAATATAATCTTCCAGAGGCTTGGTTACTTGCGCAACCATTTCGTCAACAGTGTTTCCCGGAGCTACGGCTATAACCATTCCCTGACGTATAGTAAAATCCGGGAATTCATTCTTTTGCATTTCCGGCAGACTATATATACCGAATGCAATAAGGCAGCACATTATCAGAATGACAATCTGGCGATAATGCATTGCCCATTCAACCATATTACGTTTCTTGTCCATAGAATTTCTTATTTTATTGAAACCGAAGTTCCTTCACACACTTTATTCTGTCCTTCAACTATCACCTCATCGCCATTCTTCAGTCCGGAACTGACAATAACACCATCCGAAACAAATTCGCTGCATTCCACCAGTCTCTTTTCAGCCTTTCCGTTATTGCTAATCCATACGAAATGGTTGTTATTCTCGTCAATCAGCAAAGATTGCACAGGCAACTTATGGCATGTCACTGTATCGCCCGACAGAAGGACAACATCCGTAATCATTCCTGCCATCAATTCACCGCCGTTGTTGGCAATAGATATTTTAACGTCATACGAACGGCTGAAAGGATTCGCCTGAACACCTTTTTCCACCACTGTACCTTCGAAATCTTTTCCGATTGCCGGAACAGAAATCATTGCTTTCTGTCGTAATGCTACGTTTGATATATTTGTTTCAGGAACTGCTATCTTCACATTCACTTCATTGCCCGAAATAATCTTCACAACAGGAACACCAGGAGCAGTGTTCTGTCCGCTTTCAGCAAGTTTCTCTGATATTATACCATTGAAAGGAGCAAACAGACAGCAGTCTTCCAGATTCTTTTTTGCCATTTCTTCCATAGCTCGAGCCTGCTGGAGTTTTGTCTTTACATCAACCCATTTCACTTCGGCAAGACTTCCCTTGTCATACAGTTCTTTCATTCTGGCATAAGCATCTTCAGCCTGTTCAAGCGCAGATTTGGCTGCCTTATAGCTGCTTCCCATCGAAGCTGAATTTACGGTAGCCAGCAATTGACCTTTGCTCACATGCATTCCGGGCTCAACCAGCATTTTCTCTATTGTTCCCATCACGGGAAAACTCAAAGAAGTTACATTTTCCGCCTCAACAGTTCCGGAATAGCTATAGCTTTTCGCCAGATTATCCGTCACCACTTTTCTTACTTTCACATTTACCGGTTCAGAAATATTTACCACTTCTGATTTTTCACCACTACAACCGGAAAAGACAACCGATAACAATAAAATACCATAAAGATTTGTTTTCATAACTTCTTCTTATTGAAGTTCCGCAACTTTCCTTTGGCAAAAGCCGCATGATATAAAGGGGAAATGCGAAACATTAACTAAAAACTACTTTAAAAACCGAGTGCAAAAAAACTATCTATCCATGGTTGTATCGAAATCTATTTTTCCGAAAGAATGGTTGATTTTTCCTTACAAATTTCACATAAGAAATATCGGACAGTTTTTAATACCTAACACACATTTCTTATAGGAAGAAAATAGTTTACTTCGCAACAAAATCATTTACATTTTATGGAAAACGAAAACAACGAAAATTTCAACAAAAATAATTTAAGCGACTTTCTAAAAGACAATGCGGAATATGCCGAAAATAAGATTCTGGTAATTGAAGAGCTTAATCACAGATCGTTCCCCGATAAAGGTATCAAAAACGATTCTTATATAATTGCAGTTTGCCTGAACGGTAAGGCTTCAATACATATAAATGACAATACAATAAATCTGCATAAAAACGATTTATTCATTTCTCATCCTAATGTTATCCTTGAAGAGGCTCTTCTGAGTATCGATTTCAAATGCTCCGGATTCATAATCAGCAGCGATTACGTAAAACAGGTCAATATCATTTCTCCTCAAAGCTGGGACTTAAAAGTTTTCCTTGATAAGAATCCTGTTATTTCTCTGGAAGAAGAAGACATCGAAAAGTTCCTTTTATACTTCAAACTGTTCAGGGATAATCTTAAGAAGCAGACAAAGTTCAAGAAAGAAATCAATGGCAGTCTGCTTAATGCTTTCACCCTGGAGTTTTTACTGGTAATCGAAAAGATTAAAAATTTCAAATATCAG
Source organism: uncultured Parabacteroides sp. (assembly GCA_937894065.1). GTDB lineage: Bacteria > Bacteroidota > Bacteroidia > Bacteroidales > Tannerellaceae > Parabacteroides. The sequence goes on from CALCST010000002.1 coordinate 46,763, forward strand.
TCGTATAACTCAGCTGAGAATATGTTCAATAATTTCCTTGAACTTCTGGCTAATTCATATCCAAGAGAAAGGAAAGTTTCTTCCTATGCAGAAAAGCTTTGTATTACTCCCAAATACCTGTCCTTTATCTGCAAAAACCAGTGTGGTGAAACGGCATCCAAACTTATAAACAGATGCATCGTGAAAGATATCGAATTTTTACTCAAGAGACCGGACAAAAGCATCAAGGAAATTTCCAACGAACTGAAATTCCCCGACCTTTCTTTCTTCGGCAAATATGTGAAGGCTAATCTCGGCATGTCGCCCAAAGCTTATAGGGAGAAGTATGCGAGGAAAGAGTGATGAATAATATGGTTTAAACAGGTCCGAACCTACGGAGAAATATATACGGCCCCACGGCGGAATATATATTGCCCCAATTTGGCGTAGGTTCGGACCTATATTTTAACATAAACACGGAGACACCAAGACACAGAGTTTTTATATTTTTCTCTTAATATTTCCTCAGTGTCTCAGTGTTTAATACAAAAGGCTGTTTCCCGAAGAGAAACAGCCTTTCTTTTGACATTTAATTTTTTAATCCATTCTTTCACTTCTCACGAAACTACTTCAGCGAATGGAATTTAGAACTTTTAATTACACTACTATTATTAATAACTAAAAATTAAAGGTTTCGCTCTCACGAGTTACTTAATTTCTTTTTTATTCATCAGTCGTCAGTTATAAGGATTATTATTTTAAAAGAACGGGAGCAGTAAGAATCAGCGGGCATATTTTCCCGAGAGTCTTTCCGCTCCCGCCTATTGTTAAGATTATTTCGTTTTGAGCTTTGAGTTGTAAGATTAAACTTACAAACTCAAAAACTCATTAACTTATAAACTTATTTTACATTTACTTTGAAGCTTTCACCTTCAACAGCAACTACTACGATACCTGCAGGTACGTTGATTGTTGCATTATCAGATGTCAATACTTCATTAGCTACTACCTGACCTAAGATTGTAGATACTACTACGTTCTTACCAGCTGCGTTCTTAACTACTACTGAACCGTTGTTAGCAACAACTTTAACTTCAGAAGCTGATACTGATTCGTTAGATGTTGGAGCAGCCTGAGTTTCAACGATTACGCGCATTGCATTAGCTTTGTTAGTAATGAAACCTAATACACCGTTGAAGTTTGCCAAATATGTGTTAGCCTTACCTACACTACGAATTACATAGTTATCTTCATCTGCAGAAGCTTTAACAATATTATACTGGAAGTCTTCAACGCCATCCAAAATACCCTTATTCTGATTAGCTTTAGATGCTACTAATACTTCTTTACCATCAACTACAGTCTTCAAAGTATCAGAATTAACTAAAGTTGCATCTCTAAAGATAGCTTTTGGTTTACTACCATCTTCTCCTAATCCATATTTAGCTTTAGCTATAGTAGTATTAACATCCAATGAATCTTTAGAATTATACATAAACTTACCACCCTTAGAAATATAGAATGATGGGATATAAGATTCAGAATTAGTTGTATCCAACCAGAATGTCAAATCTTCTGCTGCTTCAGTACGGATAGCAACAACACCTTCATTTACATCATTAATACTCAAGAAACCACCATTTTCTGATTCCAATGAAACATGCTGAGATTTTGCATCAAGACTAACTCCAAGTTTTTCTTCTTCTAAATATAATGACATTTCATTTGACTCAGGAACAGAGTACATACCAGTTCCCAATACAGCATATTTAGAATCTGAAGAAACATCCAAACGAGAAGAAGTTCCAGATAGACTAATAGCAATTGCAACAGAACCATCATTTCTGTATTTTATTACATAATCTTCAGCTTCTTCTTTAGAATTAACTACAGATAATTTATAGCTATTAGTTCTAGCAGTTGTCAAATAATCAGAAGCTTCTGAATCTACTATACGTAATTTATATGTATAATATTTTACCATATCTTCAGATGCTGTATAATACTTATCATCCTTAGAATATGCGTAAGCAACAGAAATCTTATTTTCTTTTATCTTATCATTTGAAGTTTCTGGCTCTAGAACTACCTGTATAGATTCTTCTTCAGACAAAATTGTATTTTTATCTGTTGGGTAATCTTCATCAAGAGCTACATACAACTTTTCAGAAGAATTTTCATTCTTAGCAAATACTAATCTATATGGTGTATTATTATTTAATTCTTCTTTAACAAATCCAGCATAAGAATCAACAGTTACAGGAGACAATTTAATAATCATACCACCCATAGATGTTGCTGAAGCATATTGATTCAAACCTTCTGCATCGTCTTCAGCAATAGAAACAGAACCATTAGCTTCAACGGCTTTGTAAACATTTGTTTCACCTTCTACTGAATATAACTTTGTTTTAAATGATTCTTTTGTTTCAATATTAGTAAATGTAACCTCCTGTGTTTTAGTATCAATAGCAGAGATTACAAACTGATACTGAGGTAAAGACAAATCAACCAAAGCATCTCCCTGAGCAACAAAACCAAGATCAGAACCTGTATATGCAACACCCAAATGCTTTCCATATTCACTATTTTCAGTATCTTCATTACTCAAGAACTGAATATTAAATACAGAAGGAGCTTTTTCTTCTTTCAGCAAATCAATAGCTTTAACTAAAGAAGTAGAACCTGCCTTAAATTCTGTTGCGGTAGCAGTTGTTGTTACATAATTAACATTCTGAATTGTAGTTACACCAACATTCAGGTTAGTTACATTCTTATGAGATTTATCTGTTTTAGAAGAATCAATAATACGAGCATTTGCGATATGGAATGTATAAGAACCTGGATTTACATACTGATTTGGTTCAACAATATTGAAAACAGCATTATTAACCCAAATTTCAGTATCAGAAGTTTTTTTGTCACTATCAGAAGCTTGTGAATATTTATTCAATTCAGCACCACTAACAACAACGAACTCAAGGCCGTTCTGAGAAACTTCAGATGTTCCATAATTTTCAGAAGCAGAAACAGCGACAAACTCACATTCATTAAACAATGCGATTTTATCAGAAGCAAGAGTAGCAGCTGAATATTTTTCTTCAAATTTATCTGGAGCTGAAACAAGCATATAAACTCCAGCAGGAATTGTCTCACCTGAAACAGCATCTGTTGCTTCTGTCAAATTAATAGCTTTTATTTGCCTAGAGAAAATATTGTTATCATCCTCAACCGTTACATCATCATCTGATGGAATCAAAGAGAAACCGTTTCCTCCCATAGTTAGATTCAACGCTTCTATAATCTTTTCTTGATTATCAAAAGCGTCTATTGTATATAATTTCAATGTTGACGGAGAAGTAGAAAGACTTGTTGCTTGACTTGCAGCTAAAGTAATACCTTTATTTTCATTAGTATTCAAAGATGCACCATTAGTCAACTCTGTTCCTTCTATTTTACCATTCGAATCGCTATCAACAAACCATGAAAAATTCACAATTGATGGATCTGCAGATTGTCCAGGATAAGCAAAGCCATGTTCATTCATTGTCAAATAAGCTCCTGTATGCTTATTTATCAATTTATAAGAATCTATTTTACCATTTTTTTTAACAATCTCTACTTTCCACAATGACTTATTTACATCTTCTGCTGAAGAAGTAGAGAAATCACTCGGTAATCCTACTGTAGATAAAGTAGTGAATTCATGACCTGTTGCTGTAACTTTTACTGTCTCAGCCTTCAAATAACCATTACTACCATCTCCAATCAAATAATAAGTATCCTGACTTAATGCTCCAGTAGCAGCTGTTTGTGCATTAATAGAAAAACTTCCAGCAGCCAACAACGCAGCCACCATAAAAGTAAATTTCTTGTTCATAATAATTAAAATTTAAAATGTGAATAAAAATTAGTTCATGTCTATTAGTAAAATGAAGCATTGATGGTTCAGCATCTTAAACTCTGATTACGTATGAACATAAAAAAAGCGCAGACGTTGTATATATTATTTAATTGAAGGCTCTGGAAAGCCGCGAGAACAATAATATAAAAACAACAGCCTGCGCTTATTCGGTTATATATTGCACCCGTAGATATGCATATATGATATACACCTCATCCATAACTTTATGAAACTATTGTATATGAATATATACACGAACAGATACGACAAATGTCATATAATCCGTCAAGCGCAAGCATTTCATGTTGTCTATCATTCCGTTCTCTAAAAATTTTCCAGATTTTCAATTAGGAATAATCACCATAAAATGCTTACATAAATATGTACTTCCTCAAGTGCAGAACACTATCTGCCTAATGGAATTGCTGCAAAGTTAAGGAGTAAATATTAATCTGCAAGGGAAAAGCAACATTTTTTTCCAATATATGCAGATTAATAGACAAAAACTGAGGTTTGTTGTATGAAGGTGTGGGGTTATTCAACCAACATCACAACCCCAAGACTTATCAACCCAATGAATATCCAAAGTACGATTCCCTGAATCATCGGGCGAATACCAACCTGCTTGATAACCTGGCGGGACAAACCGGCACCGATAAGGAACAATGTCACTGTCAATCCTTTCTTGGCAAGCCAAACCAGAGATGTTGATGCTATTTCAGGGATTGGAAGATATGTGTTTGCTATCATTGCCAACACGAAGTAGAAAATAAACCAAGGAATATTGATTTTGGCATCTTTCTGCTTGAATATAAACATTGTGGCAATTGTCATCGGGATAATCCAAAGAGCGCGGGTGAGCTTTACCATTGTTGCGATTTCCAATGCTTTCTCGCCGAATGCGGCTCCGGCTCCTACAACTGAACTTGTGTCGTGGATGGCAATTGCTGCCCACATACCAAACTGCTCCTGTGTCATTCCCAATAAATGACCGATTGGAGGGAAAACGAAAAGGGCAATTGCGTTAAGGATAAAGATTGTGCCAAGTGACATTGACATTTCATTGTCGTTGGCTTTCAACACCGGTGCAACGGCTGCAATGGCGCTTCCTCCACAGATTGCTGTTCCGGCTGAGATAAGATATGCTGTCTTGCGGTCCATCATCAGTTTCTTTCCCAAATACATTCCTATTATCAAAACTGAGATAACTGATACGATGGTGAATATCATTCCGTCTTTTCCTGTTTTCAATGATTCATGAAGGTTCATTCCGAATCCCAGACCTACGACTGAGAACTGAAGCAAATATTTTGATGTTTTCTTACTGAATTTGGGAAATGGCTGTCCTGCCAGCAATGCAAATGCCAATCCGGTGAACAATGCTACTGCCGGAGAAACAAAAGGTAATAGACATGCCAAGAAGAGAACCACAAATAATGGTTTGTTGTAATTGTGCAAAAATGTTTCAATCGCGTTCATCTTTGTATCGTTTTAATTATTTCTTTTTTCTTTTCCGAGTGCAAAGATATATGTTTTATAGCATGGTTTTTTATAATAAATGGGGATAGGGTATAACTGGAGGTTATGAGGGAGAAGGGATTGAAAATTCCTCGTTCCCTCGTCCCCTATCATTTGTTTTCCTCAAACAATATCACTATATTGCCTAAGACCTTATTTACAAACAACTTAAAATAAACTAAAGATGAACAAAAAATTATTATCAATGGCTTTTGCCGCGTTACTGTTTTCTGCAAATGCATTTGCACAGACAAAAAACTATCAGCTATCAAGCCATATTCTTGATATAAATTCAGGAAAGCCGGCTGCGGGCGTTAAGATTATTTTGTCAAAATTCGATAAAGGGAACAACACATGGAATGTGGTAGAAGAAAGATTTACGGACGAAAACGGACGTGTTAAGGATTTTCTAGAAGAAAATAACAATAATAAAGGAATATACAAGCTTACTTATAATGTGGCTCCATATTTCGAATCAAAGTCGCAGGAAACTTTCTATCCTTATATTGATGTGGTGTTCGAGATAAAGGATGATAATCATTATCATGTACCTATAACTCTCTCTCCTTTCGGATATTCGACTTACAGGGGAAGTTAATGATGGGGTAATTTTTACCCCACTGCATTCTCCGCAAAACGGATAAAGCTTTCTTCCAATCCGCCGTGCGCTCCCTGAGGAAGGACGATGGAGAACATTCGCTCGGCTTTCAGTCCTTCAACGTCTATGATTTTAAGTCTGCCGGCCATAAGCTCGCGTGAAACGGCACGGACTGAAACAACGCCCAAAGCGTCACTGCTCTCAAGGAAAAGTTTTATGCTCTCGGTGCTGCCTAGCTGCATAAGGACATTGAGCGACGATAATTTTATATTATGCTCTGCCAATGCTGCTTCAAAGACATCGAGAGTTCCCGAACCATTTTCTCTCAACACCAAAGGGAAAGACTGAAGTTGGGAAACATCAATCTCGTCGTAGGCTGCATATTTGCTGTTGATACTGGTTATGGCAACAAGTTCGTCCTTGAGGAAAGGTCTGTAATGGAGCGAACTTTGGCGAGCATTTCCCTCAACAAATCCCAAAGTTATATTTCCATTCTGCAAGGCTTGCTCAATCTCACGGCTGTTTCCGTTCATCAGCGAGACCTTGATATTCGGGAATTTCTTCACAAACGACGAAAGGACAGGCGGCAGCACATACTGAGCAATTGTTGTGCTGGCGCCTATCTTCAATTCACCGGTGAAATTATTTGTAAGGAGATTCATCTCAAATTCCATCTGACGATATGCCGACAATATATTCTGAGCGTGCGAAAGAAGCAATTCGCCTCCTGCCGTAAGACGTATGCGTCCTCCGGTTCTCTCGAAAAGCTGAGTATGATAAAGCACCTCCAGCTCGTGAATATGTTTGCTTATCGCCGGCTGGCTGATAAACAATTCCCTCGATGCTTTTGTAAAGCTCAAGTTCTTTGCTACGCTGTGGAATACTTTGAGACGGAAATCCATTGTTAGTTTTTGAGTTTTTTAGTTTATGAGTTTTTTAGTTGACAAGTTGACAAGGCTACAGGAAACAAGTATTATCTACTTAACCCCCTGACTACTTGACTACTTAGCTCCTTGACTCCTTAACTTCTTCCCCCATACATCCTCTCATAATAAACCATATATTCCCCACCGGTAATACCTTCAACCCAAGACTGGTTTTCCAGATACCAACGGATAGTTTTTACGATGCCAACTTCGAAGGAAGTTTCCGGAGTCCAGCCAAGTTCGGTAGAAATCTTAGTCGGGTCGATGGCATAACGCTGGTCGTGACCAAGGCGGTCCTTGACGAAAGTAATCAGGCTGTCGTTAATCCAGTCGATAGAAATCTGTCCGTCCTCACCTATTTCCTTTTTCTTCAGGACCTGGCGATATTCAGGATTCTCAGTCATCAGGTTGCGGATTGTGGCAATCGTAAGTTTTACGATTTCGATATTCTGTTTCTCGTTGTGTCCGCCGACATTATATACTTCGCCGGTTCTGCCCTTTTGCAACACCATATCAATAGCCTTGCAATGGTCTTCCACATAAAGCCAGTCGCGAACGTTAGTTCCGTCTCCATATACCGGAAGAGATTTTCCCTCAAGAATATTCTTGATAATAAGTGGAATAAGTTTTTCCGGGAAATGATACGGACCATAGTTGTTTGAGCAGCGGGTGATTGTCACCGGCATATGATATGTGTCGAAATATGCCTGGACAAAAAGGTCGGCACTTGTCTTTGACGCACTGTAAGGACTGTGAGGATTCAGAGGAGTTTTCTCAGTGAAGAAACCTTCTGCGCCGAGACTTCCATAGACCTCATCTGTTGAAACCTGATGGAAACGGACATTCTCCTTCCACAGCGGATATCCTGTTTCATCTTTTCCTGTAACCCAGAATTTACGAGCCACGTCCAAAAGATTCTGAGTACCGAGGATATTTGTCTGAAGGAACAATTGCGGATTCTCGATGCTTCGGTCCACATGACTTTCGGCTGCGAAATTCACAACGCAATCAAACTGATATTTTTCGAACAGAGATTCCACAAATGCGCGGTCCACAATATCGCCATGCTCGAAAAAGCAGCGTTTGTTGTCCACATCGCTTTCTATTGTAGCATAATTGCCGGCATAAGTCAGCAAATCCAACACCACAATTTTAATATTTTCATATCGCGAAAGCATATATTTTATGAAATTCGCTCCGATAAAGCCGGCGGCACCGGTTACTAAGTAGGTATTCATTTTAAGTTTTTGAGTTTTTGAGTTTTTCAAATCTCCGCATCCTTAAGAAACGGAGCCTTCTTATCTTTTTCCGACAGATTTGCTTCAGCAAAGTTTATTACGCCAAGGTCAATTCCGATTTCCGGATCGTCGAAACGGATTGAACGTTCGTGAGACGGCATATAAACATTATCCACCTTATATGTGAATATTGCCTCATCGCTCTTCACCATAAATCCATGAGCAAAGCCGCGAGGGATGAAAAGCTGGCGCTTGTTGGTTTCGGAAAGTTCAACAGCTACATATTTGCCGAATGTCGGCGAGCCTTTACGGATATCTACTGCAACATCAACCACACATCCTTTTATAACTCTCACCAACTTTGCCTGCGCATATGGGGCAAGCTGATAATGCAAACCACGCAACACGCCTGCGCTGGAACAAGATTCGTTGTCCTGAATAAAGTCAACCTTTCCGATATGTTCCTCAAATTCGCTCTGTTTGTATGCTTCCATGAAATATCCCCTTGCGTCGCTGAAAACACGAGGTTCGATAATCCAAACGCCTTCTATTTCTGTCTGTATGAAATTCATTATTGTAATGTTTTTATTTGATACCCGGAGTTATACCGGATACTTGGTTTCAAATTTACATAAAACTATCCGATTTTTATGCGTGTATTGTAAAAATACCAATTACTCAGGCACATCCAAGGAATTCATGCACGTGAAACAAATGTTCCATATATTATGAAAAACTTTTTCCATATATTATGAAAATTTTGTTTCATCACGATGAAAATTTTGTTTCATATATTATGAAAAAAGTTTTCCAACGCATAGAAATACGATGAAAATGTAAATCTTTATTTTACAGCTCTTTATACGAAACGTATTTTAAACGGAAAAATTGCATAACTTCGTGTTTAAAGTTTATGAATTGACATTAGTTTAAACGAATATATAATAATATGTTTTTCTGGGAATTACTGAAAAAAGTGACATGCGACTGCAAGGACAATGGTGAACATTTCATCTGTGCTGACAGAGTAAACGCCATAAAAGAATTGCTTGCTGAATCACCTTACCATATTATATATGAAGGAAATCTTTCGCTGATATTCGCTCATCGGGATTTCGACAGAGAAGAAGATGTACTTTTGGTTTCATCGCATATCGACTGCGTCCATTCAAAATGTTTCTCGAAAGAGGAAAACGGAATGTGGCTGGGAACGTGGGACAACAGTGCTACAAATGCAGCCGTTATCGACCTTATGATAAATGAGAAATTTCCGGCAAATACGATAATTGCCTTTACGGGCGACGAGGAGAAAAACTCCGGCGGCGCTGTGGAAGTGATGCATTGGTGTGGAGAAAACAATATTGCTCCGGTAAGCGTGATTGTTACGGACACGACTAACGAGGGCTGGGACGACGAAGCTGCTTTTACGATTGAAAATGACAAAGGATTTGACATTCTGAGTGGTTTCCGCATTATCAGCAAAATTCAGGAAAGTGATTTGCCTTGCGTGTTCGTTCATGATGCAGAGCCGGACGAAACATGGGATTACAGTAAAGGAGTTGAAAATGTTTTCCCGGCGACTCCTTGCCTTAGCGTCTGTCTGCCGGTGAAAGGAGATATGCATCACGATGATGGTTCGCTGCTCCGCCCGGAAAGTATCACGCCGTATCAGAGAATACTGGCTGAGCTTACTTATTTATTCGTTTAGAATGACATAGGATTACTTAGTGACACAGCTAATGAGTAAAAACAGTTATTTTGTAAAAATAACACCTAAATATTAAGTAAATCTGTAGTTTTTTCTTACCTTTGGGATAATGGTTTTTTAAAGTTTCGCAATAAGCTCAGTTTGACAAGTGACGAGGCTTCAGAGACAAGTTGAAAAGGCTGAAATATTTTCTTTTTCCTTATCAGCTCGTTATCTCGTTAACTTGTCACCTACACAAAGAGCTTACAAAATACAAAGTTTTAATCTTAAGTAGCAATATCTATGAATGAAGAAATAAAACAAATAGCGACACGCCTGATCGGTTTGCGCGACGCATTGGAGATTACACCGGAAGAAATGGCAAAAATATGTAATCTGACTACTGAAGAATATCTTCTGCTTGAAAGCGGAACAGTTGATATTTCAGTAAGTGTTCTATATCAGATTGCACATCATTTTAACATCGAGCTGACAACTCTGATGTTTGGCGACGAACCTAAGATGAGCAGCTATTTTGTTACCCGCAAGGGAAAAGGCATAACAGTCGAAAGAGTGAAAGCTTATAAATATCAGTCTCTTGCAGCAGGATTCAGCAAAAGAAAGGCTGATCCGTTCCTGGTGACTGTTCATCCGAAGGAAGAAGACGAACCGATGTTCCTTAATTCTCATCCGGGACAGGAATTCAATATGGTTCTGAGCGGACGCCTTCTGCTGAGTATAAACGGCAAGGAGCTTATCCTTGAAGATGGAGACAGTATTTATTTCAATTCCGAACTTCCGCACGGGATGAAGGCTCTCGATGGCGAAAAGGTTTGTTTTTTGGCAATGATTATGTAGTTATAGGGGACAAGGTTTCAGAGACAAGTTTACAAGAAAATGGTGGATTACTTTCTTGTCTACTTGTTAACTCGTCAACTTGTCAACTGTAAAAACTTGAACAAAAATAGGACAGTAGAATATGTTAGAAAGATTTTTAGATAAAACGAACTTTGATTCGCAAGCAGATTTCATTGAGAATTTCAAGATAAAGGTTCCGGAAAAATTCAATTTTGGATATGATGTGGTTGACGCATGGGCCGAAGAAGAACCTGACAAAAGAGCCATGTGCTGGACTAACGACAAAGGTAAGCACATCGACTTCAGCTTTGCCGACATGAAACGCTATACAGACATGACGGCTTCGTATTTCCAGTCGCTGGGAATAGGACGTGGAGATATGGTTATGCTAATATTGAAAAGAAGATATGAGTTCTGGTTTTCAATCATAGCTTTGCACAAACTTGGTGCTGTGGTTATTCCTGCCACTCACCTTCTGACCAAGAAAGACATCGTATATCGTGCTAACGCAGCAGACATAAAGATGATTGTTTGCGCCGGCGAGGAAGAAATAACTAAGCATATCAAGGATGCGCTTCCGGAATCTCCGACTGTTGAGAATGTGATTTCGGTTGGTCCGCTTGTTCCGGAAGGTTTTCTGGATTTCCAGGAAGGTATAAAGAATGCTCCTGAATTTGTCCGTCCGGCTAACCCGAACAACAATGATGATATTTCGCTGCTTTATTTCACTTCGGGAACAACAGGAAACCCAAAGATGGTGGCACACGATTTCACATATCCTTTGGGACATATCGTTACTGGAAGTTTCTGGCATAATCTTCATAAGGACAGCCTTCATCTAACGATTGCCGATACTGGATGGGGAAAAGCTGTTTGGGGAAAGCTTTACGGACAGTGGATTGCCGGTGCAACTGTATTTGTGTATGACCATGAGAAATTCACTCCGGCAGATATGCTGAAGATGATTCAGGACTACAAGATTACTTCTCTGTGCGCGCCTCCAACTATTTTCAGATTCCTTATCCGTGAGGATTTGACTAAATATGATTTGTCGTCATTGCAGTATTGCACTATTGCGGGCGAAGCTCTTAATCCTGCTGTTTACGAAACATTCTATAAACTTACCGGAATCAAATTGATGGAAGGATTCGGACAGACAGAAACTACTCTTACTGTCGCTACCTTCCCGTGGATGGAACCGAAGCCAGGTTCAATGGGTGTTCCAAATCCTCAGTATGATGTTGACCTTCTCCGCCCTGACGGAACTAAGGCTGAAGATGGAGAGCAGGGACAAATTGTTATCCATACTAGCAATGGCAAACCTTTGGGCTTGTTCAAGGAATATTATCGTGATGCGGAAAGAACTCACGAAGCTTGGCATGACGGACTTTACTACACTGGCGACGTTGCTTGGCGTGACGAGGACGGATATTTCTGGTTCGTGGGCAGAGCTGATGATGTGATAAAGAGTTCCGGTTACAGAATCGGCCCGTTCGAAGTTGAAAGTGCGCTGATGACTCACCCGGCAGTTGTGGAATGTGCTATCACTGGTGTTCCCGATGAAATCAGAGGACAGGTTGTTAAGGCTACAATTGTTCTTTCAAAAGAATATAAGCCTAAAGCCGGCAATGAGCTTGTGAAGGAATTGCAGGATCATGTCAAGAGAGTAACTGCTCCGTATAAATATCCGCGCGTTGTGGAATTTGTCGATGAATTGCCAAAAACTATCAGCGGCAAAATCAGACGCGTAGAAATCAGAGATAAAGACAATAAATAAACTAAATACAAAAAACTAAGTATGAGAAATTTCACTTGTGTAAATGACTTGGGCGACTTGAAACAGGCGCTCAACGAGGCTTTCGAGATAAAGAAAGACAGATTCCAATTCTCTGAACTTGGAAAGAACAAAACTCTGTTGATGATTTTCTTCAACTCAAGCCTTAGAACACGTCTGTCAACACAGAAAGCTGCAATGAATCTTGGTATGAACACTATTGTTCTTGATGTTAACCAAGGTGCATGGAAACTGGAAACAGAAAGAGGTGTGATTATGGACGGTGACAAACCTGAACATTTGCTGGAAGCTATTCCGGTTATGGGATGCTATTGCGATGTTATCGGTGTTCGTTCATTCGCACGTTTCGAAAGCAAAGAAGATGATTATACAGAAAAAATATTGAGCCAGTTCATCAAATATTCAGGAAAACCTGTTTTCAGTATGGAAGCTGCTACTCGCCATCCGTTGCAGAGTTTTGCAGACTTGATTACTATAGAGGAATACAAGAAAACAGAACGTCCTAAAGTTGTTATGACTTGGGCACCTCATCCAAAAGCTTTGCCTCAGGCTGTGCCTAACAGTTTCGCAGAATGGATGAATGCTACGGATTATGAATTTGTAATCACTCATCCGGAAGGCTACGAACTTGCTCCGGAATTTGTTGGCAGAGCAAAAGTAGAATATGACCAGAAAAAGGCTTTCGAAGGTGCTGATTTCATCTACGCAAAGAACTGGTCGGCTTATGCAGATCCAAATTATGGTAAAGTTATAAATACTGACCGCAGCTGGACTGTTGATTCTGAGAAAATGGCACTTACTAATAATGCTTATTTCATGCACTGCTTGCCAGTAAGAAGAAATATGATTGTTACTGATGATGTGATTGAAAGTCCGCAGAGCATCGTTATTCCTGAAGCAGCAAACAGAGAAATTTCAGCTCAGACTGTATTGAAGAAAATTCTTGAAGGTTTGAAATGATTCTCCAAACAATAAAAGAATACAAACAGAAATGAAAACGGGGTTGGCTTTGATAGAAGTCAACCCCGTTTATTTTCCTAATATAGTTATTAAAATACTTTATCCGGAAAATTAAGCTTCGCCTTTAGGAGCGAAATCTTCAAAATTGGCAGTCTTAGAATTATTATTGTTAGCAGCCTGCAATTGTTCGCCAAACTTTTTCAAGTTATCCTGCAAAGCAAAATACAAACGCTGAGCATTGTCCGGAGTCAAGATGATGCGGCTCTTAACCTGAGCTTTAGGAGCACCTGGAACTACACGGATAAAGTCCATAATAAATTCTGAAGCAGAATGAGATATAATAGCCAAATTAGCATAAGTACCCTGAGCTACTTCTTCAGACAATTCAATCTGAATTTCATTGTTTGTAGGTTTGTTTTCTTCCATTGTTTATAAGTATTAGTAAAATTATTAATGACACAAATATACAGTATTTTTTTTAATAAACAAGAAATAAAATAAAAGCGGCTACCTTCACAGGCAACCGCTTTAAGTGATTGTGTTTTTTTATCTCAATTCTTTAGACCAATGTAAAAATACCTTTTGTGCTATTGATTAAAAAGTTTTGAAATCTAAGCCAAGGTTTTGTAATATTTGTGCTAACCAATATTTATGTTGCAAATGTAATGTTTCTAGAATTAAATACCAAAATTAAAATTGGCAAAATGTAATTTTTTCACATTCTTTATTGATATTAATCAATTGTTTTGTATCAAAATATCAGTTGTATATATGTTGATGTAAATATATACCTAAGATATTATTTCACACTTAGCTCTAAAACAATAGGAATAGTCTATTATATGGAGATTTTTATCAACTATTGAATTACAAAAAGAAATAATTCTAAATAAAAAAGGGCTGTATCGAATTTAATCGATACAGCCCCGAAAAATATCTATAAATGATTAATCTTCTTTATCCATTGCGTTGAAATCAACAACGTTTTTGCGATTAGCCATTATACGTTCGAACTCATCTTTAGCACCAACTACCAAACGATCAAACTCACGCTGACCTGTTCCGGCAGGAATTAGGTGACCACAGATAACATTTTCCTTCAAACCTTCAAGTTTATCAACTTTACCGTTGATTGCAGCTTCATTCAAGACTTTAGTTGTTTCCTGGAATGATGCAGCAGACATAAAACTTGTTGTCTGCAATGCAGCTCTAGTGATACCCTGAAGAATCTGGTTTGCTGTTGCAGGAATTGCTTCTCTTGTTTCAACCAAACGCAAATCACGACGTTTCAACATACTGTTTTCATCACGCAACTTGCGAGCTGTTACAATCTGACCAGCCTTCAATGTCTGAGAATCTCCCGGATCAGTAACAACTTTCTTGCCCCAGATTCTGTCGTTCTCATCCATTACTTCCAACTTGTCAACAACCTGCTGTTCCAAGAATCTTGTATCACCCGGATCAAGGACTTCTACCTTACGCATCATCTGGCGAACGATAACTTCAAAGTGTTTGTCGTTAATCTTTACACCCTGCAGACGGTATACATCCTGGATTTCATTAACAATATATTCCTGAACTGCTGTCGGACCCATAATTGCCAAGATATCAGATGGAGTAATTGCACCATCAGACAATGGCATACCGGCACGAATATAGTCGTTTTCCTGAACAAGCAACTGCTTTGACAGAGGAACCATGTATTTCTTAACTTCACCTAACTTAGAAGTTACAGTAATTTCACGGTTACCGCGTTTGATTTTACCAAAGCCAACTTCACCGTCAATTTCAGCAACGATAGCTGGGTTAGAAGGGTTACGAGCCTCGAACAATTCAGTTACACGAGGCAAACCACCGGTGATATCACCCGCCTTACTTACGGCACGTGGAATCTTAACCAATACTTCACCAGCTCTTACAGAGTCACCTTCTTCTTTCACTACGTGAGCACCCAATGGCAATGAATAATTCTTCAAATAATTACCATTTTCGTCAACGATGTGAGCTGCAGGAGCTTTTGTTTTATCCTTAGATTCGATGATAATCTTTTCTTTCAAACCTGTTGTTTCGTCACTTTCAACTTTGTAAGTAACGTTTTCAATAACACTTTCGAATTCAAGTTTACCAGAAACTTCAGAAACGATTACGGCGTTGAATGGGTCCCATTCAATAATTACATCACCTTTCTTCAACAAATCACCATTACTAAAGAATAGTTTTGAACCGTAAGGGATGTTCTGTGTCATCAACACAATATTTGTATTAGGATCAACCAAGCGCATTTCAGCCAAACGGCTAACTACAACCTGGAATTTCTTACCGTTTTCTTCTGTATCTACAGCTCTAAGTTCCTCAATTTCCAGAATAGCCTGATCATACTTACAAGACAAGCTGTTTTCTGTAGCAACGTTAGAAGCAATACCACCGACGTGGAATGTACGAAGTGTCAACTGAGTACCCGGCTCACCGATTGACTGAGCAGCGATAACACCAACAACTTCACCCTTCTGAACCATACGGTTTGTAGCAAGGTTACGTCCGTAACATTTAGCACAAACACCTTTCTTAGATTCACAAGTCAATACAGAACGGATTTCAACACTTTCGATTGGAGAATCCTGAATCTTCTTAGCTGCATCCTCACGAATTTCTTCTCCTGCATTAACAAGCACTTCACCAGTCAACGGATGAATTACATCATGAACAGAAACACGACCCAAAATTCTTTCATACAAAGAAGCAATAACTTCTTCGTTGTTCTTCAATTCTGTACAAACCAAACCACGCAATGTACCACAATCTTCTTCATTGATGATAACATCGTGAGAAACGTCAACCAAACGACGAGTCAAATATCCGGCATCGGCAGTCTTCAAGGCTGTATCGGCCAAACCTTTACGAGCACCGTGAGTTGAAATAAAGTACTCCAACACTGACAAACCTTCCTTAAAGTTAGAAAGGATAGGGTTCTCGATAATCTGACCACCTTCAGCACCACTCTTCTGAGGCTTAGCCATCAAACCACGCATACCAGACAACTGACGAATCTGCTCCTTAGAACCACGGGCTCCAGAATCCATCATCATGAAGATTGAGTTGAAACCGTCGTTATCAGCAGTCAATTGTTTAATCAAAATATTAGACAACTTACTGTTGACATGTGTCCAAGTATCGATAATCTGGTTGTAACGTTCGTTGTTTGTAATGAAACCCATGTTATAGTTGGCCATAATCTGCTCAACTTCTTCATAACCTTCTTTAACCAATTCATCTTTTTCAGCAGGAATCAAAACGTCTGCCAAGTTGAAAGACAAACCACCTTTGAAGGCCATATAATAACCAAGGTTCTTAATATCGTCAAGGAATTGAGCTGTACGAGCAACACCACAAGCTTTAATAACTTTACCAATGATGTCACGCAAAGCTTTCTTACCTAAAACTTCATTCAAATAACCAACTTCTTTCGGCACAAATTCATTTACCATCAAACGACCTACAGAAGTTTCGACCATCTTCTTGACAAGATTACCGTTTTCATCCAAGTCGTCAACATATACTTTGATTGGTGCATGAATTGCCAATTTCTTTTCGTTATACGCAATTGTTGCTTCTTCCGGTCCGTAGAAAATCAAACCTTCACCTTGAGTACCCTTGCGAAGTTTAGTAATATAATACAAACCTAACACCATATCCTGTGAAGGCACAGTAATAGGAGCACCGTTTGCAGGGTTCAAAATATTATGAGAAGCCAACATCAACATCTGAGCTTCCAGAATTGCTTCGTTACCAAGAGGCAAGTGAACCGCCATCTGGTCACCATCGAAGTCAGCATTGAACGCCGTACATGCAAGAGGATGCAACTGGATTGCTTTACCTTCGATCAATTTTGGCTGGAAAGCCTGAATACCCAATCGGTGCAATGTAGGGGCACGGTTCAACAACACTGGGTGACCTTTCATTACATATTCCAAAATATCCCAAACAACTGGTTCTTTGCGGTCAACTATTTTCTTCGCAGATTTAACAGTCTTAACAATACCACGTTCGATCAATTTACGGATAACGAAAGGCTTATATAATTCAGCCGCCATATTCTTTGGCAAACCGCACTCATGCATCTTCAATTCTGGACCTACAACGATTACAGAACGAGCAGAGTAGTCAACACGTTTACCCAACAAATTCTGACGGAAACGACCTTGCTTACCTTTCAAGCTATCAGACAATGATTTCAAAGGTCTGTTAGCATCAGTCTTAACCGCACTTGATTTACGAGAGTTATCGAACAAAGAATCAACAGCTTCCTGAAGCATACGCTTTTCATTTCTCAAGATTACTTCCGGAGCTTTGATATCAATCAAGCGTTTCAAACGGTTATTTCTGATAATAACTCGACGATACAAGTCATTCAAGTCTGAAGTAGCAAAACGACCACCATCAAGTGGAACCAACGGACGCAATTCCGGTGGAATAACCGGAATAACCTTCATAATCATCCATTCCGGTTTGTTTCTACCTTTGGATGCTCTGAACGATTCTACAACCTGCAAACGTTTCAAAGCTTCGTTCTTTCTCTGCTGAGAACTGTCAGTGCTAGCTCGATGTCTCAATTCGTAAGACAATGAATCCAAGTCCAAACGAGCCAAAAGGTCGTAAACAGCTTCAGCACCAATCTTAGCGATGAACTTGTTAGGATCTGAATCCTCAAGCAACTGATTTTCCTTTGGAAGGTTATCCAAAATCTGCAAGTATTCTTCTTCAGACAACAAATCCAATGGAGCTACTTCTTCAACGCAACCCGGCTGGATAACTACATAACGTTCGTAATAAATAATAGCATCAAGCTTCTTTGTTGGCAAACCTAACAAATAACCAATCTTGTTAGGTAAAGAACGGAAGTACCAGATATGTGCAATAGGAACAACCAAATGGATATGTCCCATACGTTCACGACGAACTTTTTTCTCGGTAACTTCCACACCACATCTATCACAAACAATACCTTTATAACGAATACGTTTGTATTTTCCGCAATGACATTCGTAATCCTTGATAGGACCAAAAATACGTTCGCAGAACAAACCGTCGCGTTCTGGTTTGTATGTACGATAGTTGATAGTTTCAGGCTTAAGAACTTCACCACTTGAATTTTCCAAAATCTCCTCAGGAGAAGCCAAGCCAATTGTTATTTTTGAAAAGTTACTCTTTATCTTGTTTTCTTTTCTAAAGGCCATATTGTATATTTATAAAGAGTTATCAACAGTTAAAGTAGGCAAGTTTTCTCTTGCCTACTTATATGTATAATTTGAATTAGTCTAATGTAAAGCTCAAGCCAAGACCTCTCAACTCATGCAACAAAACGTTCAATGATTCAGGTATACCTGGCTGTGGCATAGGATCACCCTTCACAATAGCTTCATAAGCTTTAGAACGACCTACAACGTCATCAGACTTGATAGTAAGAATTTCCTGCAATACGTGTGCAGCACCAAATGCTTCAAGTGCCCAAACCTCCATCTCTCCGAAACGCTGACCACCAAACTGAGCCTTACCACCTAATGGCTGCTGAGTAATCAATGAGTACGGACCAATAGAACGAGCATGCATCTTGTCGTCAACCATGTGACCCAATTTCAAGAAGTAAGTCACACCTACTGTTGCAGGCTGGTCAAAACGTTCACCAGTACCACCATCATACAAATAAGACTTACCATAACGAGGAATTCCAGCCTTATCAGTCCATTCATTCAAATCATCAAGAGTTGCACCGTCGAAAATAGGAGTAGCAAACTTCACATTCAAGCTACGACCTGCCCATCCAAGAACTGCTTCAAAAATCTGTCCCAAGTTCATACGAGAAGGCACACCAAGCGGATTCAAACAAATATCAACTGGCGTTCCATCTTCCAAGAACGGCATATCTTCCTGACGAACAATCTTTGATACAATACCCTTATTACCGTGACGACCGGCCATCTTATCACCAACCTGAATCTTTCTCTTCTTAGCAATATAAACTTTTGCCATCTGAACAATACCAGTTGGAAGTTCATCACCGATAGTAAGGTCAAATTTCTTACGACGAAGTTCTGAATCGAGCTCCTTGTATTTCTTAAGATAATTAACAATTACTTGTTTAATCAACTCATTCTTGTGCTCATCTTCAGTCCAGTTACTTACCTGAATTGAATTGTAATCCAAATCCTCCAATGCCATTCTTGTGAACTTAGCACCTTTGGCAATTATTTCAGTGTTCAAATAATCCTTGACACCCTGTGACACCAAATTAGATGTCAAAGTCATCAATTTATTGATAAGGATATTCTTCAATTCAGCCAACTTAACTTCATATTCTTCATCTAATTTCGGAAGAATAGCTTTGTCGCTCAATTTAGATTTACGCTTCTTAATAGCCTTAGAGAACAATTTAGTGTCAATTACAACACCACGCAATGAAGGAGTTGCCTTCAATGATGCGTCCTTAACATCACCAGCTTTGTCACCAAAGATAGCGCGTAACAATTTTTCTTCAGGAGAAGGATCAGACTCACCCTTAGGAGTAATCTTACCAATCAAAATATCTCCCGGTTCAATACGAGCTCCAACACGAACAATACCTCTTTCATCCAAATCCTTAGTAGCATCTTCGCTTACGTTTGGAATATCAGAAGTAAGTTCTTCCATACCACGTTTTGTTTCACGAACTTCCAATATATATTCATCAACGTGAACAGAAGTAAAGAAGTCCTCACGAACCATACGTTCGTTCAAAACAATAGCATCCTCGTAGTTGTAACCCTTCCAAGGCATGTATGCAACCTTAACATTTCGACCCAAAGCCAACTCTCCATTCTGTGTAGAGTAACCTTCTGTCAAAATATCACCCGGTTTAACTCTCTGACCTCTGCGGCAGATAGGACGCAAGTCAACAGTTGTTGACTGGTTAGTCTTACGCCACTTCGGAATATTATATGTAACAACCGCATCCTCAAATGAAACAAATTCTTCATCCTCTGTACGGTCATATTTAATCTTAATGCAAGTTGCATCAACAAATACGATTTCACCTTCGCGCTCAGCAACAATCTGAGTTCTTGAATCACGAGCAACCTGAGCTTCTATACCAGTACCTACGATAGGAGCATCAGTACGCAACAAAGGAACTGCCTGGCGCATCATGTTTGAACCCATCAACGCACGGTTAGCATCATCGTGTTCCAAGAAAGGAATCAAAGAAGCAGCAATAGATGCAATCTGAGTTGGGGAAACGTCCATCAAATTAACTTCAGATGGAGCAACAACAGGGAAATCAGCCTCCTGTCTTGATTTAACTTTATCCCTCACGAAACGACCATTTTCATCCAATGGAGCATTACCTTGAGCGATAATCATATTTTCCTCTTCTTCTGCTGTGTAATATTGCAAACCTTCTGGAGACAAATCAACGACACCATTTTCTACCTTACGGTATGGAGTTGCGATAAATCCAAGGTCATTAATCTTAGCATATACACAAAGAGATGAAATCAAACCAATGTTTGGTCCTTCAGGAGTTTCAATAGGACACAAACGACCATAGTGAGTATAGTGAACGTCTCGAACCTCGAAACCTGCACGATCACGAGACAAACCACCAGGTCCTAATGCAGACAAACGACGTTTGTGAGTAATTTCTGCAAGAGGGTTAGTCTGGTCCATAAACTGTGACAAAGCATTCGTTCCAAAGAATGAATTAACAACTGAAGAAATAGTCTTAGCGTTAATCAAATCAATTGGAGTAAAGACTTCGTTATCGCGCACGTTCATTCTTTCACGAACTGTACGTGACATTCTTGCCAAACCAATACCGAACTGATTATACAACTGTTCACCAACAGTACGTACACGACGGTTACTCAAATGGTCAATATCATCAACTATTGCCTTAGAGTTAATCAACTCTATCAAATATTTGATGATTTCAATAATATCTTCCTTAGTTAAAACCTTTATTTCTTCGCTAGTCTGAAGGTTCAACTTTTTATTGATACGATAGCGACCAACTTCGCCCAAATCATATCGTTTTTCAGAGAAGAACAAGTTTGTGATAACTTCACGAGCACTTGCTTCATCTGCAGGCTCTGCATTACGCAACTGTCTGTAGATATACAAAACAGCCTCTTTTTCAGAGTTACTTGGGTCTTTCTGCAGAGTATTATATATTATAGCATAGTCTGTAAGATTCTGATCTTCTCGGTGTAAAAGAATATTCTGAGTACCAGACTCGAGAATAGCATCAATATTATCATTATCCAATACTGATTCACGATCGATAATGACATCATTACGTTCTATTGAAACAACCTCACCTGTGTCTTCGTCAACGAAATCCTCTACCCAAGTTTTCAAAACACGTGCAGCCAATTTACGGCCCACATATTTCTTCAGATTAGCTTTTGTAACCTTAACTTCTTCTGCAAGGTTGAAAATTTCAAGGATATCCTTATCACTTTCAAAACCTATTGCTCTCAACAAAGTTGTTACAGGTAATTTCTTTTTACGATCGATATATGCATACATGACATTATTGATGTCAGTTGCAAATTCAATCCATGAACCTTTAAAAGGAATGATACGAGCAGAATACAATTTAGTACCATTGGCATGTGTACTCTGTCCAAAGAACACACCTGGTGAACGATGCAGCTGAGAAACTACAACACGTTCAGCACCATTGATGACAAAAGTACCACGTTCTGTCATATAAGGTATCGGACCCAAATATACATCCTGAATTACAGTATCAAAATCCTCATGATCCGGGTCAGTACAATATAATTTTAACTTAGCCTTTAAAGGAACACTATAAGTAAGACCACGTGAGATACATTCATCAATGCTATAACGTGGTGGATCGATATAGTAGTCTAAGAACTCCAACACAAAGTTGTTTCTAGTATCTGCTATAGGGAAATTCTCTGCAAATACCTTATACAAACCCTCCTTCTTTCTCTTTTCAGGAGGCGTGTCGAGTTGAAGGAAGTCTTGGAAAGACTTCAATTGTACTTCGAGAAAGTCTGGATATGGAAGAGAATTCTTAATCGAAGCAAAACTAACTCTTTGATTTACAGTTGTTGAAGACATCTGGTAAGGATTTTATTGAACTAAATGAAATTATAGACACAAAAAGGTTAAGAATCTTCCTTACAGAAGATTCTTAACCAACTCACCTGTTTAACAGGTTTTAATCTTATTTAAGCTCAACTTCAGCACCAGCTTCTTCCAAGCTCTTCTTCAAAGCTTCAGCATCTGCTTTGTCGATACCTTCTTTCAAGTTGCTAGGAGCACCGTCAACCAAATCCTTAGCTTCTTTCAAACCAAGACCAGTCAATTCTTTAACCAACTTAACGATAGCCAACTTGTTAGCACCAGCTGATTTCAATACTACATCGAAAGATGTTTTTTCTTCTGCAGCAGCAGCGCCAGCAGCAGCAGGACCTGCAACAGCAACAGCTGCAGCAGCAGGTTCGATACCATATTCTTCTTTCAAGATTGTAGCCAATTCGCTAACTTCTTTTACTGTCAGGTTTACTAATTGTTCTGCAAAAGCTTTCAAATCTGCCATTTTTGTATATTTTAAATGATTATTTTACTTGTTTAATTATAAATTATCTTTCTTCCAATGTCTTCAACAAGCCATGGATAGTTTGTCCTGATGACTGTAAAGCAGAGATAACGTTCTTCGCTGGAGATTCCAACAATGCGATAACGTCTGCGATAAGTTCGTTTTTGCTCTTGATATTTACCAATTCTTCCAAGCTGTCTGCACCGAAGAAACCTTCCTGTACATAAGCACCTTTAAGCTGAGGTTTACCTTCACCTTTAGAATCCTTAGTAAATTCTTTGATCAAACGAGCTGGGGCATTAGCAACATGTGAGAACATCACTGCTGTATTACCCTTAAGAGCAGAATGTAGAGGTGAGAAATCACCTTCAACATTTTCTAATGCTTTTTTAAGCAAATTGTTTTTAACAACGACTAGCTTAACTTCGTTTTTGAAACATTCTCTTCTTAATTTGCTAGTTTTCTCAGCATCGATTGCTTCGATATCTGTCAAATAGAAGTTAGGATATTCCTTCAAAGTAGCAGTCAATTGCTCTATAATAACACCTTTATCTTCCTTTCTCATTGTTCAATTGTTTTTTAGTTTTCTTCAACTGATTTTGGGTCAATTTTAATACCCGCACTCATAGTACTTGAAAGATAAATGCTCTTTATATATGTACCTTTAGCAGCAGACGGTTTCAACTTAATCAAAGTTGAAATAAATTCCTTAGCATTATCACGGATTTGTTCCGCATTGAAAGAAACTTTACCGATTGAAGTGTGAACGATACCAGCTTTATCAACTTTAAAGTCGATTTTACCCTGTTTAACTTCTTTTACTGCGCTTCCAATTTCATTGGTAACAGTACCACTCTTTGGATTCGGCATCAAACCACGAGGACCCAATACACGACCTAGAGCACCAATTTTACCCATGATTGAAGGCATAGTAATGATTACGTCAACATCAGTCCAACCACCTTTAATCTTTTCAATATATTCTTCTAGTCCAACATAGTCAGCACCAGCTGCAGTAGCTTCTGCTTCCTTATCTGGAGTACACAATGCAAGAACCCTAACCTGCTTACCTGTTCCATGAGGCAATGAAACAACGCCTCTTACCATCTGATTGGCTTTACGGGGATCAACACCTAAACGAACATCCACATCTACAGAAGCATCGAACTTAGTTGTTGTGATTTCCTTTACCAACTCAGCAGCTTCCTTAAGTGAATATGCCTTCCCAGCTTCAATTTTACCCAATGCCAACTTTTGATTTTTTGTAAGTTTACTCATCTCAATTGAAGTTTATTAGTTATTACCCGGGAATGTCCCTTTAACAGTGATACCCATACTTCTAGCTGTACCAGCAACCATTTTCATGGCTGATTCTACAGTAAAGCAGTTCAAATCTACCAATTTGTCTTCTGCAATAGCTTTAACCTGATCCCAAGTAATTTCAGCAATTTTCTTACGATTAGGTTCTGCAGAACCACTCTTTTGTTTTGTAGCTTCCAACAACTGAATAGCTACTGGAGGGGTTTTAACGACAAAGTCGAAAGACTTATCAGCATAGTAAGTAATTACAACAGGCAATACTTTACCAGCTTTGTCTTGGGTCTTGGCATTAAATTGCTTGCAAAACTCCATAATGTTAATACCCTTAGAACCTAGAGCAGGTCCAACTGGGGGAGAAGGGTTTGCTGCTCCTCCTTTAATCTGCAATTTGATTTGTCCAGCAACTTCTTTAGCCATTTTTCTAAAAATTTAGATATATAACATCAATAACAGAAAGATCAGTACTTTTCGTAACAAGAGTACTTACTCTTTCTCAACTTGTGTATAAGCCAACTCAAGTGGTGTTTTACGTCCGAAAACTTTAACCATCACTTTAAGTTTCTTTTTCTCAGCATTGACTTCTTCAATGATTCCACTAAAACCATTGAACGGACCGAAAGTGATTTTAACAGTCTCACCAACCAAATATTGAACATCAAGCTCGTTCGGCTGCTCCTGCATTTCATCAACCGTTCCTAAGATTCGGCTGACTTCTGACGGACGCAAAGGAACTGGGTTATCAGACCCGCCCAAAAATCCAATAATATTAGGAATATTCCTCAAGCGATGAGCGACTTCACCTACCAAAGCGGCTTCAACCAATACATAACCTGGCAAATAAGCTCTTTCTTTTACAACTTTTTTACCATTACGCACTGAATAAGTTTTTTCAGTAGGAATTAAAACCTGTGAAACATATTCTCCTAAGTCAGTATTCTTAATCTCAGCTTCCAAATACTCCTTCGCTTTGTTCTCTTTACCACTTATGGCACGAAGAACATAAAATTTCTTTTGAACGTCAGACATACCTAAAACTGATTAAAAGATTTTCTCATAGAAGAATCGCATCACACCTTCGAAGCCAAAGTCAACAACAAAGATAAATGCTGCAATTATAAGGGAAGCAAACATAACAACCACAGCACTATTGGAAAGCTCTGTTTTCGTAGGCCAAGAAACCTTATATACAAGTTCGTTATAAGATTCTTTAATATATTCAATTAACTTCTTCATTGAATCTATAGATTTTAGCACGGAACGAGAGGCTCGAACTCCCGACACCTGGTTTTGGAGACCAGTGCTCTACCAACTGAGCTAGTTCCGTAAATAGCCAGCCTATAAAAGGCTGGCATTATATTTCAGGAAATTAGTTTTCCAATTCAGTAATCTGACCAGCACCTACTGTACGTCCACCTTCACGGATAGCGAAACGCAAACCTACGTTACAAGCAACTGGGTAGATCAATTCAACTTCGATAGTTACGTTATCACCCGGCATAACCATTTCAGTTCCTTCTGGCAATGTGATTTCACCAGTTACGTCCAATGTACGGATATAGAACTGAGGACGATAGTGGTTGTGGAATGGAGTGTGACGACCACCTTCTTCTTTCTTCAAGATATAAACCTCTGCTTTGAATTTTGAGTGAGGTTTGATCTGACCCGGGTGGCAGATTACCATACCACGTTTAACTTCGTTCTTATCGATACCACGAAGCAACAAACCTACGTTATCACCAGCTTCACCCTGATCCAACAATTTGCGGAACATTTCAACACCAGTTACAACTGACTTCTTACCGTCAGCGCCCAAACCGATGATCTGAACTTCGTCACCAACTTTAACAACACCAGTTTCGATACGACCTGTAGCAACTGTACCACGACCAGTGATTGAGAATACGTCTTCAACAGGCATCAAGAAAGGTTTATCAACTTCACGCGGAGGAAGAGGAATCCATGTATCACAAGCATCCATCAATTCCATTACTTTTTCTTCCCACTGAGGATCACCATTCAAAGCACCAAGAGCAGAACCACGAATGATTGGAGTATTGTCACCGTCGAAGTTATAGAAAGACAACAATTCGCGCATTTCCATTTCAACCAATTCCAACATTTCTTCGTCGTCTACCATGTCACATTTGTTCATGAAAACAACCAATCTTGGAACGTTTACCTGACGAGCCAACAAGATATGTTCACGAGTCTGAGGCATAGGACCATCAGTTGCAGCAACTACAATGATAGCACCGTCCATCTGAGCAGCACCAGTAACCATGTTCTTTACGTAGTCAGCGTGACCCGGACAGTCAACGTGTGCGTAGTGACGGTTAGCAGTTTCATACTCAACGTGTGAAGTATTGATAGTAATACCTCTTTCTTTTTCTTCAGGAGCATTATCGATAGAATCGAATGAACGCAATTCTGAAAGACCTTTCTTTGCCAATACTGTTGTGATAGCAGCTGTCAAAGTTGTTTTACCGTGGTCAACGTGACCAATCGTACCAATGTTCACATGTGGTTTCGATCTGTCAAATTTCTCTTTTGCCATAACTTAAATGTTCTTTATTTGATTAATGATCATATTCTAAACTAAAAAGAGCCTAAACCGAGACTTGAACTCGGGACCTCTTCCTTACCAAGGAAGTGCTCTACCGCTGAGCTATTTAGGCATTGAGAGCGGAAGACGGGGCTCAAACCCGCGACCCCCAGCTTGGAAGGCTAGTGCTCTATCAACTGAGCTACTTCCGCAATTTATCTGTAACTTAGCCTATAGCTGTTCAGCTTTATTACACCCTTTTTGTTTCAGTGGGCAGTGATGGATTCGAACCACCGAAGGCGTAAGCCAGCTGAGTTACAGTCAGCCCCATTTGGCCACTCTGGTAACTGCCCCTCTTGTTCTCAATTGCGATGCAAAGATAGATATTAATTTTTTAACTTGCAAGAAAAATCTATCATTTTTATTGCAGTAATTGCAGCTTCATCGCCTTTGTTACCATATCTACCACCGGCACGATCTTCAGACTGCTGCATGTTATCTGTAGTTAACAATCCGAAAATGAATGGGATATCATACATCAGATTAAGTTCTGTGATGCCTTGAGTAACACCTGAACAAACATAATCAAAATGTGGAGTATCGCCTCTTACGACGCATCCCAAAACGATTATGGCGTCCAATTCTTTGCTTTCAGCAAGTTTTTTTGCTCCAAAAGTCAGCTCGAAACTTCCCGGAACTCTCTTTACAATGATATTTTCCGGTTTCACACCGTGCTTTTCCAAAGTGTTGCAAGCGCCTTCAAGAAGCTTTTCTGTAATATTTTTATTCCATTCTGCAACAACAATGCCAATATTCATATCCGAAGCGTCCGGAACGCTGTTAAAATCATAATCTGATAAATTCTGATAAGCTGTAGCCATTATTTTGAGTTTTTAAATTTGTACATTTTTGTTTTCTACACTGAATAAGGATATTCTTCAATGTTGTTTTCCTTTTTATCCTTATATAAAAAAAAGACACAGAAGACACTGAGATTATTTTCTCCGTGAGTTCTGTGTCTCCGGTTTTATTTATGAAATATATTCCTTGTTATTTCACCTGTGCTGATGCACGAGAAATATATTTGTCGATATCAGAAGCTTCAAGTGAATTGTAATATTTTTCCTTGATAGTTGTATATGCCTTAACTGCGTCTGAATATTGATTTAAGCTTTCGTAAGCAATTCCTGCTTTTTTCAGATATGCAGGACTTACAACTTCGTTGTTTGCTGATTTTGCAGCTTTCTCGAAATAAGAAATACCTTCCTTGGCATTGCCCATATTCACATAGCAGTCACCAATCAATCCGACAATTGCCGGAGAAATCATATTGTCGCTTGCGCTGAATGACTTCAACATATCCATAGCCTTTTCATATTCTCCCATTTTGTAATAGCAGATTCCGGCATAAGCTTTTGCCAAGTTTCCGGCATCTGTATTTCCATACTGGTCGATGATAGCTGTGAAGCCTAAATAGTCTGTTCCGTTTCCATTCAAAGCCAGGGCAAATGAATCTCTTGCAAAATACTGTTCTCCTTTGAACAAAGCAGCTTCAGCTTTTTTCTGCTGCGGAATAGCATATCCATGTTTATATCCCAAAACAGCAGCAACAATCACAGCAACTGCAACAATGGCGAAAATAATCTTTTTGGAATGAGTTTCAATGAACAATTCAGATCTAGATACGAGTTCTTCAACTTCAACTAACTCCTTTTCTGGTTCCTTTCCTTTAGTTGTCATAATTTATTTATAGTTATTATTTTATTAATTTCCTTTTCGTCAAACTGTAAGAGATGCTTGCATATGATGCTTCTTTCTCATACAAAGCGCAAAAGTAGTTTTTTTTGCTGAATAAACGATAAATAGAAGTATATTTTTTACATTTGCAGGCATTAATATCTCTCAAAATGATTCTGAAAAAGCTTTCTGTACTCAATTATAAAAATATCGCTCAGGCAGAAGTTGAATTCTCTCCGAAAATGAACTGTTTCTTCGGAAACAACGGAATGGGAAAAACAAACTTCCTGGATGCTATATATTACCTTTCGTTCTGCAAAAGCCATAAAAACACCCCAGATTCCCAGATAATAAGGAACGGGGAAGATTTATGCGTTCTGCAAGGACTATATGATTATGAACTGAGAGATGAAGAAATTTTCTGTGCGATAAGAAACAGACAGAGGAAACAGTTCAAGAGAAACAAGAAAGAATATGACAAGCTATCGGAACATATCGGCTTATTGCCGCTGGTAATGGTTTCGCCGGCAGACTATGACCTTATCCAAGGTGGCAGTGAAGAAAGGCGCAGATTCATCGACCTTATCATTTCGCAGCAAAGCCCTAATTATCTGCATGCGCTTATCAACTACAACAAGGCTTTACAACAAAGAAACTCGCTACTGAAAAACGAAAGCACTGATGCTTCGCTCTACGAAGTTCTGGAAATGCAACTTTCAATGTATGGAGAGATTATATATGATATGAGAAAAAAGACGGTGAATAAGTTTCTGCCTGTGTTTAATTCTTATTATCAGAATATATGCCAGTCTGCCGAAACTGTAAGCCTGGACTATGTTTCTCAATTATCAGAGAATAATCTTGCAGAAAAGCTATGTAACACACGTCAGAGAGATTTAATTCTGGGTTATACCTCATCAGGTATTCACAAGGATGAGCTGGAAATGAACCTCGGCTCATCACTGATAAGAAAAGTTGGCTCGCAAGGGCAGAACAAAACTTTCCTGATTGCTCTGAAACTAGCACAGTTCAGTCTTCTTGCAGAGAATGGAAAAACCTCTCCTATCCTTCTGCTAGATGACATTTTCGATAAGCTGGATGCAATGAGGGTAGAACAAATTATCAAGCTCGTAAGTGGCGACTCTTTCGGTCAGATTTTTATCACTGATACTAACAGAAAGTATCTGGATGCTATACTTGCCGCCATGGAACATGATTACAGACTGTTCAAAGTTGAGCAAGGAAATATTCATCAACTTAACGTCAACGAAAAAATTTAATATCTATGCAAAGGAGAAATACACAATCTATTGGCGAGGTGCTGAGAGATTTCTTTGAAGACAACACTGAAATCTATGAAAAAATAATGAATATAAGAATAAAACACGCATGGACCGATACTTTGGGACCGGTAATAAATCAATATACCACGAATCTATATGTTGAAGATAGAGTCCTTTATGTTTCTCTATCATCATCAGTATTAAGAAATGAACTTATGCTTACTAAAAACAAACTAATTGCCAGCTTGAACAAATATGCCGGAGCAACAGTCATAAATGATATCGTCATCAGATGAACACGCTCCTGAATTTCGGCTTAATTTGTAAATGTTATTGCATTATTGGCAAATAAAGTAAGTTTCAAACATAATATCTTTGCAGCAAAGAAATGAAACTTCTTTTCATAAATATATTCCTATCTCAGTAGAAACCAGATTCTACACAAATGTAATGTGGTTCATTTCACAAAACCCTAATTATGTAAAATCGGGATAGGTATGGCAGGCAGCAAGGATTCTGTTTTTGAAAGAGAATCGGAGTTGCCTGTTTTGTTATTGCATGGAGAGAAAATCGTCCGGAGAATAAACAGGTATATCAGAAACTAAAAAATCCTTTATATTACGAGTAATTATCAAATCGCACTGAGAATTAACAGCTGCATAATGCTGCATAGCATCCTCAATATCTTTAAAACGAGAAAATACAGACAAACTTTTTCTAACAGTAAATTCATCTATAGTAGCTATTTCAACTATAGAAGAAAATTGCCTTAACACTTGGACTAAATCTTCATAGTTTAACTTCCTGCCCAATAAATAAGAGGCTGTAGAAAAAGATATAGGAGCAACAACAGCTGTATATTTTCCCATATCAACCAATGAGAATATTTTCTTTGCTGCCAAATAGAAAGGTTCTCTATGAGCCAACAAATCAATCATTACATTTGTATCAATAAATATTCTATTTTTCATTTATATTTCTCCCCTAAATAATTTTGATATGCTTTTTTATCATCAAAATCAGATGGAAGATTTAAATCAACACCTAAACTTTCAACAAAAGCAGTCACTTTTATATCATTCTTTTCATTTTGAGATTGACGAATAAATTTACGCATAAAATCCTCCACCAATCTATTTAAATTAATATTACGTTGTCTTGCATACAATTCTGCTTGTTGCAAGACATCTGAATCTATTTGAAATATTTTTGAACTCATATTTTTATATTATGATTTATTTTAAAAATAATAAATACGCCACATTTTGAATTACATCTTCACTATCCAAATATAGTGAAAGACAAACGCAAAGCAAAATCAAAAATAAGTTTTTTATCTTGTTATGCCTAACCGTATCCTATATTATTCAAATATACGCCTAGATATTCAAATCTGTTTATCAAAATATCAACACAAAACAAATTCACTATTTTTTGACATTATGTCAAATTAACTCTCTGAGAATCGATTTTTTCGGATAAAAGTACAGAGAGATTAAATTTATCGCAAGGAGAAAGAATTAAGCATTTACAACTTATCACATTTAAATGCTAATTGCTATTAAACAATCAGCCATTTTTAATTATATACGAACGAAAAATCAAGGTTTGTAAGAAACAAAAAGACAAAACCAATCAAAATGTCAAATACAAAAGGGTTGGGAAAATGTGTAGAAATAAAGAGAAAAACAGTGTTTTACTTCACTTTCCAGGTTCATTCCATACATGACAACACCTTATTTCCCTCCTTTTCCAATTTATATATAGACATATTTGGATATATTTACTTTAGTAGCTGGGTTTACTACAGTAAATAAATAGAAATGGGGCCGTAAATACGTAAACTTTCTTCCGATAAGAATTTAGGACAAACTCCTCATTACCTAATTTTTATATTAAAAACGCTCTGAATTGAAAAAGATGATATTAGCAAAAACATCGTTTTTAATAAATAATGTCAACAAAATATTGAATTATTTATCATTATGCGTACGCTTCATTTACAAAAGCAAAAGCCGGGTGAAACAATCCACCCGGCTTTATTTATATCAGAATATATTGTTAACGAATTATTCGCCCAACAAAATTTCCATAATCTGGCAAGCAGCTTTAGAAACTGAAGTACCAGGACCAAAGATAGCAGCAACACCAGCTTTATACAAGAAGTCATAATCCTGAGCTGGAATTACACCACCAGCGATAACGATGATATCTTCACGGCCAAGTTTCTTCAATTCTTCGATTACCTGAGGAACCAAAGTCTTGTGACCTGCAGCCAAAGAAGAAACACCCATTACGTGAACGTCGTTTTCTACAGCCTGACGAGCAGCTTCTGCCGGAGTCTGGAACAATGGTCCCATATCTACGTCGAAACCACAGTCTGCATAACCTGTAGCAACAACTTTTGCACCACGGTCGTGACCGTCCTGACCCATCTTAGCGATCATGATACGAGGCTGACGACCTTCTTTCTTAGCAAACTCAGCTGTAAGCTCGCAAGCACGCTGGAAGTCTGCGTCTGTTTTAGTTTCTGATGAGTACACGCCTGAAATTGTTCTAATGATTGCTTTATAACGACCAACAACTGCTTCGCAAGCATCAGAGATTTCACCCAAAGATGCACGCAAACCTGCTGCTTTAACAGCCAAGTCAAGCAAGTTGCCTTTACCAGTCTTAACACATTCAGTAATTGCAGCCAAAGCTTCCTGAACTGCTGCTTCATCACGGTTAGCACGCAACTCTTTCAACAATTCAATCTGTTCGTTACGAACTGCTGTGTTATCGATTTCAAGGATATCGATTGGATCTTCTTTTGGCAAACGATATTTGTTAACACCAACGATAGTCTGAACACCAGAGTCGATACGAGCCTGAGTACGTGCAGCAGCTTCTTCGATACGCATCTTAGGAAGACCTGTTTCGATAGCTTTAGCCATACCACCCATGCTTTCGATTTCCTGGATCAAAGCCCAACCTTTGTGTACCAATTCGTTTGTCAAAGATTCTACATAGTAAGAACCGCCCCATGGGTCGATCTGTTTGCAGACCTTAGTTTCTTCCTGGATGTATATCTGAGTGTTACGAGCGATACGAGCAGAGAAGTCTGTTGGCAACGCGATAGCTTCGTCCAATGCATTAGTGTGCAATGACTGAGTGTGACCCAAAGCAGCAGCCATAGCTTCGATACAAGTACGGCCAACGTTGTTGAACGGATCCTGTTCTGTCAAAGACCAACCTGAAGTCTGTGAGTGAGTACGCAATGCCAAAGATTTAGGATTCTTAGCGCCGAAGCTCTTAACAATCTTAGCCCACAACATACGAGCAGCACGCATCTTGGCAATTTCCATGAAGTGGTTCATACCGATTGCCCAGAAGAATGACAAACGTGGAGCAAATGCATCGATGTCGATACCAGCGTTAACACCTGCACGAAGATATTCCAAACCGTCGCACAATGTGTAAGCCATTTCGATATCAGCTGTTGCACCAGCTTCCTGCATGTGGTAACCTGAGATAGAGATTGAGTTGAACTTAGGCATCTTCTGTGATGTATATTCGAAGATGTCAGCGATAATACGCATTGAGAATTCAGGTGGGTAGATATATGTGTTACGCACCATGAACTCTTTCAAGATATCGTTCTGGATTGTACCAGCCATTTCTTCCAATTTAGCGCCCTGTTCCAAACCTGCGTTAATGTAGAATGCCATAACAGGAAGAACGGCACCGTTCATTGTCATAGAAACAGACATCTTGTTCAATGGAATACCGTCGAACAAAACTTTCATGTTTTCCAATGAACAGATAGAAACACCAGCTTTACCAACGTCACCAACAACACGTTCGTTGTCAGCATCGTAACCACGGTGTGTAGCCAAGTCGAATGCTACAGACAAACCTTTCTGACCAGAAGCCAAGTTACGGCGATAGAATGCGTTAGATTCTTCAGCTGTTGAGAAACCGGCATACTGACGGATTGTCCAAGGACGCAATGGATACATTGCGCTATACGGACCACGCAAATATGGAGGCAGACCTGAAACGAAGTTCAAGTGTTCCATGCCTTCCAAGTCTTCTTTTGTATAAACCGGCTTCACTTCGATGTGCTCCGGAGTTTTCCAATTGGCTTCGATGCCATTGGCTTTAGCCCATTCAGCTGCGTTAGTAGCAGCAAAACCGGCGTTTTTAATATCTATATCTTTAAAATTTGGTCTCATAGTATAAATTATTTAAACACAGAATTACTTAAATGTTTATGGAAACTTATTGTCTCTGTGTTTCAATTAAAATTATATTCCAAGTTTAGCATTGAATCCCTTTAATGTTTCCAATACATTGCTCTTGACATTGATGAACTGATCAATACCCTGAGCTTTCAAGTCTTCCATGCAAGCAGGAGCACCAGCTACTACGAACTGAGCACGACCAGCCAAAGCCTTGAATGCAGCAGGAGCCAATTCAGCATATTCATCATCGCTTGAGCACAAAACTACGATGTCAGCACCTGCATTTACAGCTGCTTCAACACCAGCTTCAACTGTATCGAAGCCCAAGTTATCGATAGTCTTGTAGCCTGCACAAGCAAAGAAGTTGCAAGAGAACTGAGAACGAGCCAAACGCATTGCCAAGTTACCGATAGTCAACATGAATGCTTTAGGAGTCTTACCGCTCTTTTCTGTTGCCAAACGCAAAGCTTCAAAGTCAGAACCACCACGAGAGAAGTCAAGTTTAGTTACACCTTCGCAACCACAATCATTGTGAGCAGCGCCAGCGCAGCAGCAAGCACCTTCTTCTTTCTTAATCTTTTCAGCAGCAACTTCTGTGAAGTTAGGGAACTGGTTAGTACCAAGCAATGTTTCACGACGAGTTGCAACTGCTTTATGACGTTCAACGTTTGAAGCGTTAACAGCAGCCTGGATTTCACCAGCATTAGCCAATACACCGAAGCCACCTTTTTCTTCTGTTTCAAGGAACAATTTCCAAGCAACATCAGCAATTGAGTTAGTGAACACTTCAACTGTGTATGAACCTGCAGCAGGGTCAACAACTTTGTCGAAATGACATTCTTCCTTCAATAACAACTGCTGGTTACGAGCGATACGTTCAGCAAATTCATCCGGAGTTTCGAATGTTTCGTTATATGGACGAACTGTGATTGAATCAACACCTGCAATTGCAGCAGACATTGCTTCAGTCTGAGAACGAAGCAAGTTAACGTGTGCATCATAAACAGTCATGTTCCACTGTGAAGTCTGAGCATGAACAGCCATTTTACAAGCACAGTCACAAGCAGGTTTATAAGCTGCAACGATTTCAGCCCACAACCAACGAGCAGCACGGAACTTAGCGATTTCCATGAAGTAGTTAGAGCTGATACCGAAGTTGAATTTAATAGCTTTAGCGACTTCATCAACAGAGAAACCAGCATCTGTCAATTTAGCCAACAATTCATTACCCCAAGCCAATGCATAACCTAATTCCTGAGAAATGTAAGCACCTGCATTGTTCAATTCAAATGCATTAACGGCCAAAACTTTGTACTTAGGAAGAGCTTTACCTGCTTTGAGCACAGCAGATGCAGTTTCAACCCAATTTTCGTTCTTTTTACCTTTGATTAATGGTTTTTTGAATGGGTCATAGTTTACAGAACCAACGCATTTAGAAGCATCAACGCCTTTTGAAGCGAAATATTCTGCCAAAATGCCGATTAGTTTTTCAGCTTTGCACAAGCAAGTGTTGAAGTTCAATTCAACACATTCCGGACAGATGCCATCCAACAATGCAGCGATGTTTTCAGCAGTTACATCGTCGCCCTTAATGATGAAACCTAAAGAAGTTACACCTTTGTTAAGAACGTCCAATGCTTTTTCGTTAGCAGCTTTTACACAAGAAACTTCAATGTTCTGGCGAACATACCAATTGTTGTCTTTTTTTGTACCTCTAACAAATGGGAATTCACCAGGAAGAGATGTTGTTGTGTTCAAACCTTCCAAATCTTCCAAACGATAGAAAGGATTTGCATTAAATCCTTCTCCTGTTTTCCAAACAAGCTTTTTCTCAAACGGAACGCCTTTAAGGTCGGCCGTAATCTTCGCAACCCATTCTTCTGTTGAGACCGGGGCGAATTCAGAGAAAAGTTTTTCTTTTTGTTCTGCCATAATAATAGTTATTTATAATACTGGTATTAGTAATTATTTTTATTATTTCAAATTTCGAAAGTAAATCAGCAAGTAGTTAACAAGTTTTGCTTTGCCTGCAAACAAGAAGTATTAATCTAAAGTCCTCCAAACTTCTTGACTACTTAAAGCAAGTTTAACTTTACGGAACTCGAGTTTATTCTTATTACTGTGGCAAAGGTAAAATAAATAATTTTCTGGCAAAAATATTTGGTTAATTAAAATAATCACTATATTTGCAACGTCTAAAGAAAAACGGACATTATATACAAATTATGATATGGCGCTTTCGTCTAGTGGCCTAGGACGCCGCCCTCTCACGGCGGAAACTCGGGTTCGAGTCCCGGACGCGCTACTAACAAAAAGGCTTCTGATAGTTGATATCAGAAGCTTTTTTGTTATACATACAAGTTTTGTATGATTATAATAAAACTCAAGTTTCGCAAGCTCAACTTACAGACAACAAGTTGACAAGGAGACGAGTTAACAAGGTTTTTAGATAATAAATTGTAAAGTTACAGTTATTTTGACCTTGTCAACTTGTCCCTGAAGCCTTGTTTCCTATAAAAAACTCGAGAACTTAAACAAACAATATATATAATGAAAAAATTCATATTATCGCTATCGCTTGCCGGGTTACTTTTGGGCGCAAGCAGTTGTACAGACAAATCAACCTCAGAAGCAAACAATGCTGCTTTGATTCCAATTCCTCAGGAATCTGTTTTCGAAAATCAGTATTTCACCTTAAACCAATCAACCGTAATTGGTGCCGGTCAGAATGATGAGCTAAAAAACATCGCTCAATTTTTGAACAACAAAATCGAACCTGCTTTCGGTTTTAAACTTGATGTTAAGGAAAAAGGAGATATTACATTTTCATTAATCGATGATGAAACTCTTGGCAACGAAGGTTACAAACTGAAAATAACTTCCAACGGTATAGAAATATCTGCATATAAACCTGCCGGTATATTCTATGGTGTACAGTCAGTTTTACAGATGTTGCCAAAAGAAGTGAAATCTCCATCAAAGGTGGATAACATCAAATGGACAGTACAATGTGGTGAAATCACCGACAAACCTCAATTCCCGTGGCGTGGTATAATGTTCGACGTGAGCCGCCATTTCTTCACCAAAGAAGAAGTGATGAAACTGATTGACCAGATGGCAGAATACAAAATGAATGTTTTCCACTGGCATTTGAGCGACGACCAAGGCTGGCGTCTGGAAATAAAATCTCTTCCAAAACTGACTGAAAAAGGAGCATGGCGTGCCGAACGTGTTGGCGACTGGTGGAGCAGAAAGCCTCAACAGGAAGGTGAAGCCACTACTTACGGCGGATATTACACTCAAGAAGATGTAAAAGAAGTTCTGGCTTATGCAAAAGAAAGATATATCAGAGTTATTCCTGAAATTGACGTTCCTGGACACAGCCTTGCAGCGTTGGTTGCATATCCGGAATTGTCATGCATGAACGCTCCTAAGACAATAAATGTAGGAAACAAATTTTATGGTGAAGACGAAAACACACTTTGTATCGGAAAAGAATCTACATTTGAATGGCTTGACAAGGTGTTCACAGAAGTTGCAGCCTTATTCCCTGACGAATATATCCATATCGGCGGTGATGAATGTTTCAAAGGTTTTTGGCATAAATGCCCAAGATGCCAGGCTCGCATGAAAGCTGAGAATCTGAAGAATGAAGAAGAACTTCAGAGTTATTGTATTCACAGACTGGAATCAATGCTGAAAGAAAAAGGCAAAAAGCTTATCGGATGGGACGAAATCCTTGAAGGCGGACTTGCTCCGGAAGCAACTGTTATGAGCTGGCGTGGCATGGAAGGCGGTATAAAAGCAGCTAAAGCTAATCATCATGTAATAATGACTCCAACTCAACATTGTTATCTGGATTTATATCAGGGCGAACCTTCTGTTGAACCTGTCACTTATTCAATGTGCCGCCTGAGCGACAGCTACAGTTTCAATCCAGTTCCGGAAGGAGTTTCTTCAGATATGGTTCTGGGTGGACAAGGAAACTTATGGACTGAAGCTATACCAACATTCCGCCATGCTGAATATATGCTTTGGCCTCGTGGTTGGGCTTTAGCCGAAGTACTTTGGAGCGGACCGGCAAAAACTGACTGGAATAATTTCTGGCCTCGCGTTGAACAGCATTTTGAACGTGCCGATGTAGCTCAAATCAATTATGCACGCAGCATGTATAATGCTATTGTTACTCCATATATGGAAAACGACAAGCTTATGATTAAGTTAGGTTCTGAAATCGCCGAATCAGAAATCTTCTACACATTCGACAATACAGACCCTGATAAATTCAGTGCTAAATATACGGAACCTCTGAGTATTCCAAAAGATGCTACTCGCATAAGAGTTGTTACTTATCTTAACGGAAAGCAAAGCGGGAAGGTTATTTCTTTGACTATTGAGGAATTGAAGAAGATGGTGGAGAAGAAATAAAAGATTTATATCACATAAATAACAAAAGCACAGACTTGATAATAAATACTCTCAAGTCTGTGCTTTTTATTTTATTATAGACATTATCTTTGTCAGGATTGATTTAATAATATATCGTTATTATCATGAGAAAAGTCATATTAATGAATAAAAATATAATATTATATTTAGTTATAATATTATTATGCATACAACAATATATAATTGCTTTTCATGGTATAGAATTCCGTGATACAGGTTTTTACATGACTTTTTACGACAATATTTTCAATCACCCTGAATCTGTGGAATATAATTTCATGTATTATCTCAGTGGGATTATTGGCGGAGGATTTATGAAAGTTTTTCCAGATAGCGGTGTTACAGGTATCAGATTGTTAGGTATATTATTTAATCTTTCTACAGCATTTGTTGTCTATTATACATATCGTAAAATTGTCCCTGACAAATACATTATCTATGGCATACTTTTCATCTTATTCTCATATATATCTATTCCTATAAGTTTTTATAACGACATACTAACAGGTTTTCTTTATGTATTAGGTATTGCACTATTAGTAAAAGGATTACTTAAAGATTATTATACATATACTATACTAAGCGGACTCTTCCTAGGAATTAATGTATTTAGCAGAATTCCTAACATTCTGGGATTTGCATTCATATGCTTAATATTTATATATGGTTACTATTTCCGTAAAACATCATATTTCATATATAAACATAGCATTATCTTTATTATATCATTCTTTTCCGGCATATGTTTAATATTGGGATTAATGAAATATCTGAATCATTTGGATATATTTATCAATAATTTCAAGAATGTTTTCTTATTAGCTTCAGACAGTAATAATACTCATAGTTTCGGAAACTTAATTTTTGCTCAAATCAAAACATATGGTATAGCTGTTCGCTGTATTATTGAAATTGGAATAATAGTATTTCTTTATAATAGGTTTTATAAATCACCTTACTTTATAATCATAAACATAATACTCATTATTTCCTCTATTCTAATCCTTTATAGAGAAAATCCAATTACTGTAGTTTGCTCGGCTGCTATTATTGGTTGTATTGGTAATATCATATTCAACAAAGACAACAAAATATCATTTCTATCCTGGTCTGCATTACTAATGTTATTAGTATTTCCTTTGGGCAGTGATTATGGGATGTTTAATAATGGTAGTATAATTTATTGGCTTGCTACACCTTTAATACCTTTGTTTATAAATAATCCATCAAACAAGTGGATAAATAAACAATTATTCATAACATTATGTATTTTGTTTATCATAGTTTGTTTTACAAAGACTATACATAAAGGTTTATACAGAGATACAGGAAATATATGGAATAAAAATCATGCATTTACAATTGAAGAACTTCACTACATTAAATCAGATAAAGAAAAAGTAAAACTCATGGAGAATATATTTTTACAAATAAAAAAATATGTCCATAAAAATGATTTACTGTTGGTATATGATGGAGCTCCTTTAATTAATTATATAACACATACCCGTCCTTTCATGGGATGTTCATGGCCAGGATTAATCAGTGTGAAGCATTTGGAAACCGAATTATCTCGTTGCAATAATGAATTTCCATCAATAGTTATTCACAAATTTGATACAACTCAATCAGATATCATTCCGATTTCTTT
This sequence comes from uncultured Parabacteroides sp., assembly GCA_937894065.1. Classification (GTDB taxonomy): domain Bacteria; phylum Bacteroidota; class Bacteroidia; order Bacteroidales; family Tannerellaceae; genus Parabacteroides. The sequence continues at coordinate 87,038 of CALCST010000002.1, forward strand.
AAGTGATCTATATAAAGATAAAAATCGAGGTAATGATAAGCTAAATGTAATAATGCGCTTTATTGAAGAAAATAATTATATAAAAGCATATGAGGATGAATATATAATAATCTATTTGCCCAATAATTAACTATATATATTCTCGTAAATTAATATCTATGAGACAATAATAAAGTTTATGATTTATACATTTCGTCCTTTGTTTTTATCCCCTTTTTACCATAAATTTACCCAACAAAAATCAACATACATATGGCACATACACATGAACATCATCATAGAAACTACACATTAAACCGTGTATTTATTTTCTGTATATTGCTGAACAGCATCTATGTTGTTACAGAAGCTACTGTAGGTATTTTATATGACTCGTTGGGATTACTCTCTGATGCAGGGCACAACTTAAGCGACGTATTCAGTCTGTTACTTGCCCTGATTGCAATCCGAATGTCCGGATTAAAGGCCAACAAACATTTTACTTATGGTTATAAGAAAAGCACAATACTTGTTTCGTTACTTAATGCGATAATCCTTCTTGTAGCAGTTGGAGCAATTATGTTGGAATGTTTCTATAAACTAAAGAATCCGTCTATAATTTCGGGTGAAGCAATAAGCTGGACGGCTGGAATCGGCATTCTGATTAATGGGCTTACGGCATGGCTTTTGAATCGCGACAACAAACACGACCTTAACGTAAGAGGTGCATATCTCCATATGCTAATGGACACTTTGGTTTCTGTCGGAGTTGTGGTTTCGGGAATTATAATAGCTTACACACATTTATATATTATAGATGCTATTATAAGTTTGTTCATCGTAGTAATAATATTCATTTCCACATTCAGGCTACTTAAAGAAAGCATTTATCTTTCACTCGATGCTGTTCCTTCGTCTATTTCAATAAAAGAAATAGAAAACGGATTAAGTGATATTGAAGAAGTTGAAAGCTGGCACCATCTGCATATATGGGCAATAAGCACTACAGAAAATGCAGCAACTCTGCATATTGTATTGAATAATCTTTCAGATTATGAAACAGGAAAACAAAAGGTAAAACTACTGTTTGCAGATAAAGGAGTAAGACACTGCACAGTGGAATGTGAACTTCCTGACGTGGACTGTAAAGATAAAATACATCTTTGAGCCGAAAACTGGATTCGAACCCGTGACACACGATTTATAATTCGTCGAACTCACGTTATTTACATTCAGCAGCTCTTTTCAAACGTTCTAAATGACAGAACAGTAAGTCACCATTGCTGTCGTGTAAATGCATGCCATTTCCCTCACAATAACGAAAGAATGAACATGAGGCACAGCGTCCTTTCTTCATCCAGGCACGATCTCGGAATGGTTTGAAACGATGTTCCCAAACATACATAAAATCATCCTTATAGATATTACCTTGCGAATAATCAGAACGGATACTTGGACATGCAGAAATAGAACCGTCTGCCAATACAGAAGCTACACTGATTCCTGCGTTACATGTATAAAAGCTATCACGCACTTCAGCTTCGTAATTACCCAGAAAGCCTTCACACCCGTAGCTGGCTGTTATTTTTCCTTCCAGCCGTACTTGTTTGATAAATTCCATAAGTCCCATAAAGTCCCTATCTTCCAATTGGAACTCAGGATAACGGGCTGCACGACCTACCGGAAAGATTGTAAATAAGCGCCAACGGCGGACTCCTGCTATATAAAGTTCATCTTTCAATTGCTTCAAATAGGGATAATTCCGTCGATTTACACAAGTGACAACATCCCATATTATTTCATTTTGAGAACTTAGCATACGAATAGCATTCATAGCACGTTCATAGCTTTCAGGATGTCCACGCAGCCAATTATGGTCATCAGCAAAACCGTCCAAGCTGATAGTAATGGAGTGCAAACCGGCTTCCAGTAAGCTTTGCAGGCGTGAAGCTGTCAGATAAAGACCGTTTGTCACCATTCCCCATGGATATTCCCGTTGGTAAAGCGCCAGTCCTACCTCTTCCAAATCCTTACGTACCAAAGGTTCACCACCTGTGATAACGATGCTTACTTCATGCGGATTTACATGTGGAGTTATGCTGTCTATTACACGCAGAAAGTCAGCTGCCGACATATCGGGCATATCAGTCGAACTTTTACAATCGCTGCCACAATGTTTGCAGTGAACATTACAGCGCTGCGTACACTCCCAGAAAAGCTGCCTAAGCGGATGCATTTTCTTCTGATTCTGGCGCATCTGCCTGAACACTTCCAAAGCCAGTCGTTTACGTAAAGAAAGTTGCTCCACTGATGTTTTCATAACTCTTTTTTATCCAGTTCAAAATCTGCAGTCTGGCTGTCACTACCCTGATACCAACCCTGACCATTTTCCGGGTTCATCTTTAACAAGGTAGAGTCGGCTTCATACGTTCCTGATGGATCTTCACATACCACACGTAAATAATCGTATGCTTCCACTTCTTTCTGATAAATATATTTTCCGTCTTTGTCAGTATAAACAGTGTCATTGTAATATGGAGAAGTTTGTTCTGCCCCATCATTCGAAATAACAGGCTTCACAATAACCCGAGCACCTTCTATTGTAGCCTGACTTTCTTTACCGACTACTTTTCCTTTTACTTCATATTTTGCATAAGGAGTACCATATTCTACAGGAATATCCTCAGATGAATCACAAGAAGTATATCCTAATAAAGCCAATAGTGAAGATAAAATACTGTTGAAGACTTTCAACCAATTTGATTTTCTTTTCATAACGTTATTTTTTATGGTTCTTATCCTCGGTACGCAATATTAATAAGATGTATCGTCAGCAACAAGCTTTTCGCATTAAATTTGGTCAAAACAACAAGATAACAAAAAAAGGAACACGCATCGAATTTATATTCTCAACATATTCCGCAATATTATACACAAATCTTAATTGAGCCGAAAACGGGACTCGAACCCGTGACCCACGCATTACGAATGCGTTGCTCTACCAACTGAGCCATTTCGGCAAACCAATTTTTATTCTAGAACAAAGCAAAATTATTACTTTTATTCAACATCGGAAAGTAATTTTGCAAGAAATTCGTCCAATTCTGCATCCAAATCTTTCAGAAGTGGATCGTCCAAACGAAGTGTGTCGTCGTCAATAAACAAAAGTTCCTCAAGCACAAGAAAATCTTCATTCGTAAGACTTACTGAAAAAGGCTTAATAAAGTTAGGACTGTCAAAAATATTTTTTGTGGCAAGAATAGAAAATACCGCCCGCAAAATAGGTGTAACTTTCTTCTGGAAATCTTCTTCTCCATCAGGACTATTCACCCAATCAAATATGATTGTTTTTTCCAAAAGGCGTTCCTCATCATCAAAAAGCAGAACTTCGCCGCTTTCTGAATCCACCTGAACAAACAAATCACTGAACATTTTCTGTTCTTTTCCGTTTGTTATCTTATTCAGAGCCGAAGTAAAGAACGACTCTAATACAGGCTGTACATTTGCTTTATTCTCACTCATATTTATTATGTTTTAATCATTGTCAAAAGTAATAAAAAAACATACAAATTATTCACCAATTTGAATATTTAGTTTCTTATCTGCCAAAATACGTTCCTCAAGAACTTTGACATAAGCATTCAGAAGCGCTGTGTTTTCACCTTTATCTCCTTCTGACTCTGCAAAAAACGAAGCTGATTTCTTTGCCCAGGAAAGAGCTTCATCAAAGCGGTTCTGCATCTCGCAAGCTAAGGCAAGATTTGAACAAGCCTTTGCTTTTCCTGATTTATCTGAAGTTGACTTCTCTATCAATGTCCATTTTTCCTCAGCCAAATCCCATTTACCGGCAGAAGCAAATGCCGAGGCTTCTTTCCATCTTGCCCCTGTGTTGTGATAATACCAACGTCCGCTTTCCGACCAGTGAGGAATGAAATGCTCAGACATTGTAGAAGCTATATAAGATGCGGCAACACGCAAAGCCTGGTCAGGAAGTGGCAGCAAATTATTCAACATACGCACATCCGGAGCATATTCTTCCCACATTACAGAATCCTGCAACACAACAGAAGCCATAGGTCTTTCCTTTTCCGGCAGATAAGTACGCAACACTCCTGTCATATTTACCTTCACAGTTCCATGTTCCATACCAACTCTCAAATCAGTTTCTATATTCTTTTCCATAACGAAAAGAATCTTTTCCAATGATATGATGGCATCTGTTCCATTCTGCTCGCAAAGCTGTTTTACTTCCGAAGGCAACAGTTTTCTTTCCCTCAAATATATACTGTCGAGTCGGTAAGGCTCATCAAGCAATCGGACATCTTTAAAATAAGAAGCATTTGCAATTGTTGTTCCGAGCGAACGGCAAAACTCAATCAATGCGCTGTCTGCTTCGGCACGGCAAGTATCCTGCGATTTTCCATGCAGCATATAAGTATAGCCAACGTCAGAAGGTTGTGCCACGGCATTATTCACCATCAACACAGTTTCAACTCCTCTCGGATAAGTTATATCTGCAGGATTGTATGTTTCGACATTAAACTGACGCATCGAACTGCAAGCCGAACAAACTGCTCCCAAAAGCAAAAAACAAATACTTCTTATTTTCATATTCAACATTTTATACTTGCCGGAATATCATATCCACAACATTCCGGCAATTCATATTAACAACATCAAATTATATCGCAGACCGCCTTGAAATATCCGATAGATTCAGCAATTCCAAGGAACGGGTCTTTCATATCTTTTTCATATTCCAGGCTGCAAACTCCTGTATAGTTTACTTCGCGCATAACTTTGATAAGAGCCGGGAAATCTATTTTTCCTCGTCCAATCTCGATTCCCTTTCCTGCCTTCGAAGCATCAGTAACATCTTTTATATGCACGTCGAAAACACGTGTGTGATATTTCCTGAAATCAGCAACAGGGTCGCATCCGTTACGCAAATCATGACCGACATCCAGACACATTCCGATGCGCGGGTCCAAATCCTTGGTATGTTCCCAAACGTCTGTTGCATCAGGATAAGTCTTTATATCTGGTCCGTGAAGGTGAATAGCATAATTGAAATCATATTCTTTCACCTTTTTATCAACATAAGGCAGTAATTCATAGTTTGGCACACCCACAATTGTCTTTACACCTACTCTTTTCGCATATTCGAAATACTTGTCAACTTCCTCTTCCGATTTCATATATATCGGACCTACAGCGTAACCCGTAACTCCATAAGACGCACATTTTTCATGGAAAGCCTTTATCTGCTCATCTGTGCTATCAAAAGGAAGATGGAAATTCTTGATACACAAATAATGTATATCCAGACGCTTCAATGTTTTAAGAGTAGTTTCCAAATCGAAATTGACAAAAGTATATCCTGCCATTCCCAATTTGAAAGGATTCACAGCCTTGGGCTTCTTTGCCACAACAGGATCTGCAGCTGCTTCTCTCGGGATTTGCAATCCACCGACTGCCAATGCTCCCAACAGACTTTGTTTAAAAAAAGTTCTTCTTGATTTTTCCATTGCACTTAGATTTTATATTTACTGCATCCCAAAGATAACAATTTATAAAAACAGACTGGCAATATAATAACAAAAAATGTCCCGGACGAAAAAACATCCGGGACATTTTTCTATAGCTTCGCCATAAGTTGATAAGAGACGAGTTAACAAGTTGACAAGACACAAATCCTTGTCAACTCGTTTCTGAAGCCTTGTCAACTAAAAATTATTTTTTCAAAGCTGCAATACTTTCCTCAATAGATTTAATCTTTGATTCAGCATCAGCCTGCTTTTTACGTTCCATTTCGATTACCTTAGCCGGAGCCTTGCTAACAAAGTTTTCGTTGCCCAGCTTTTTCATTACTGAAGCAAGGAAGCCCTGCTGATATTTCAACTCTTCTTCAAGCTTAGCCAATTCTTCTTCAACATTGATAAGGTTGCCAAGAGGAACTGCATATTCAGTTGTTCCAACCATAAATGCTGCCGCTCCTTCTGATTTAGCCTCAACAACTGAAATAGAAGAAAGATTACACATTTTCTCGATAACCGCATTCATTGAAGCAACCGGACTTTCACCCAAAACTTCAAGAGACAAAGTTTCTTTCTGAGCAATTGCCTTCTGCAAACGAATTGTGCGGACACCGCTGATTACTTCCTTCGCTACTTCCATAACAGAAAGCAAAGCTTCATCCACAGTTGTATCTTCCTTCATAGGATCAACCATCAAGCTTTCGCCCGGTTTGCGTTCAACAAGCTGCTGCCACAATTCTTCTGTGATAAATGGCATGAACGGATGAAGCAGGTGAAGCAATTTGTCCATAAAGCCTAATGTTGCCTGATATGTCTTGGCATCGATTGGCTGTCCGAACGCCGGTTTGATCATTTCCAGATACCAGCTTGAGAACTCGTCCCAGAACAATTTATAGATTGCCATCAAAGCTTCGCTCAAGCGATATTTGTTGAACAAGTCGTCAACTTCAGCAGTAACAGCATTTATCTTTGACTCGAACCACTTAACTGCAAGTTCAGCAGAAGCAGGAGTTGCAACTTCTTCAGATACAGACCAACCTTTAATCAGACGGAATGCGTTCCAAATCTTGTTGTTGAAGTTACGTCCCTGTTCGCACAATGCGTCATCGAACAAGATATCGTTACCAGCCGGAGCCGACAACATCATACCCATGCGGACACCGTCAGCACCATATTTCTCAATCAAATCCAGTGGATCAGGTGAATTACCCAATGATTTAGACATCTTGCGTCCAAGTTTGTCACGAACAATACCAGTGAAATATACATTTCTGAATGGCATATCACCCATATATTCGTAACCCGCCATAATCATACGTGCAACCCAGAAGAAGATAATATCCGGACCAGTCACCAAGTCGCTTGTCGGATAATAATATTTCAATTCTTCGTTGCCTGGATTATTGATACCATTGAACAATGAAATTGGCCACAACCAAGAAGAGAACCATGTATCCAAACAATCTTCGTCCTGACGCAAATCTTCAACTTTCAAAGAATCATTGCCAGTCTTTTCTTTTGCAAGCTTCAATGCTTCCTCAGCTGTTTCGGCAACTACGAAACCTCCTTCAGGCAAGAAGTAAGCCGGGATGCGGTGTCCCCACCACAACTGACGACTAATACACCAGTCTTTGATATTTTCCAACCAGTTCTTGTATGTATTCTTATACTTTGGAGGATAGAATTTCAATTCATCGTTCATTACCGGTGGCAAAGCCATGTCAGCAAAATGCTGCATCTTAAGGAACCACTGCATTGACAGTTTCGGTTCGATAGCAACATTTGTACGTTCTGAGAAACCAACCTTGTTTGTATAAGCTTCAACTTTTTCCAACAAACCGGCAGCTGCAAGATCTTTTTCAATCTGCTCACGAACGTCGAAACGGTCCATTCCGACATACATACCTGCTGCTTCGCTCAAAGTTCCGTTATCGTTGAAAATATCAATTGAAGGCAAGTTATATTTCTCGCCCAACATATAGTCGTTCACATCGTGAGCCGGAGTAACCTTCAAGCAACCTGTACCGAATTCGATATCTACATAATCGTCCTCGATTACTGGAATAACACGGTTAACAAGAGGAACAATCACCTTCTTGCCCTTCAACCACTGGTTCTTAGGGTCGTTAGGATTGATACACATTGCTGTATCACCCATGATTGTTTCCGGACGAGTTGTAGCAACCACTGCATAACGTCCTTCAGGATCACCCTCAACTTTATAGCGAAGATAGAACAACTTGCTGTGTTCTTCCTTATAGATTACTTCTTCATCAGAAAGAGCAGTCAAAGCTTTCGGGTCCCAGTTCACCATACGTACGCCACGGTAAATCAAGCCTTTGTTGTAAAGGTCAACAAACACTTTGATAACGCTTGCGCTGCGTTCTTCATCCATAGTGAAAGCTGTGCGATCCCAGTCGCATGAAGCTCCAAGTTTACGAAGCTGTTTCAGGATGATTCCACCGTGTTCGTCAGTCCATTCCCATGCATGTTTCAAGAATTCCTCGCGAGTCAAGTCTGTTTTCTTGATTCCCTGCTGAGCCAAACGGTTTACGACCTTTGCTTCTGTAGCAATAGATGCGTGGTCTGTTCCAGGAACCCAGCATGCATTCTTACCTTTCATACGTGCGCGGCGCACAAGGATATCCTGAATGGTGTTGTTAAGCATGTGTCCCATGTGAAGCACACCTGTAACATTTGGAGGAGGAATAACGACTGTATAAGGTTCACGGCCGTCTGGTTTTGAACTGAATAGTTTGTTGTCCAGCCAATACTGGTACCACTTTCCCTCTACATCTGCGGGATTGTACTTACTTGCTAATTCCATTTGATTTATCTGTTTTTCTTAAATTTCTGTTTCATTAAGCCGAATGGGCTTAGCTTGTCCGGAGAAAAATCTCACACAAGCCCTTCCCGATTAGGCTCATTAGCCTACAAAATTAGTGAATTTAAATGAATTTACAGCTTGACTTTCTTAGATTTTCCGTTACTTTCGTTGTGAAAGCGGTCCACAGCCGTAACCACATATTTGTATTTCACCTTTCCGTCGTCATAAGGAAGCTTGTAAAAGCAGTTTCGGGTGATTTTCACAATCTTTGCCGGATTGCTCAAATCAACTGTTTCCTTGTTGTCGAATCTGTAAACTACGAAATAGTTTGCCAGCTCCGGATTTGTCTTGCTCTGCTCTGCCTGCCAGTGAAGGATATATCCGTCGGCAGTCCATTCTGTTTTCAGCTTCTTCACTTCCTCAGGAGCTTTGTTGTGCATATGTGTATATGCCGGAATAAGAGCCGGATAGCGGTGATAATTCCGTTTAAGGCTGTCGGCAACTCCGCCATTGTCCCAAAGAATTTCATTTGCCGGCCAGAAGCAGTTGCCGCCTACGTTTGGAAGTCGTCTTTCCATACGCATCTTGCGTGTAAGCTGTTCTGCCTTCATTGTGCGTGCCACATCCTGACCGAAATACAAATGTCCGCCATAAGCGTTTTTATTCCACCATTTTGCAAGAGTTGAATAGTCGGCAGCCGGATGACCTATCTCCCAATAAATCTGAGGCATATTATAGTCAATCCATCCCTGTTTTACCCAATGAAGAACATCGGCATACAAGTCGTCGTAGTTCTGTAATCCTTTGGTTTTACTACCGGAACCGTCCGGAGTGCTTCGCTGGTTGCGATAAATACCGAACGGACTTATACCGAAACGCACCCAAGGTTTAGTCAGAAGAATTGTTCGTTTGATTTCGCTCACAAGTTTATTCACATTGTCGCGGCGCCAGTCTGCACGCTGCGATTCGGTGAATCCTTCCGGAATTCCGTATTTTCGGAAACTGTGTTCGTCAGGGAACGACATTCCGGCAACCGGATACGGATAGAAATAGTCGTCCATATGGATTGCGTCAACGTCATATCTAGTAACAATATCCCTAATCACACGGCAAATGAAATCGCGGCAATCAGGAATTCCAGGGTCAAACAATATCTGCTTGTTATAAGTCACGAACCATTCCGGATGCTTGTAGTAAATATGGTTGTCGGCAAATTTTGTATTTCCGGCTGTACTTGCTCTGTAAGGATTCAGCCATGCGTGAAATTCCATATTGCGCTTGTGGCATTCCTTGATTAGAAAAGCCATCACATCAAAATTTCCTTCCGGAGCAACACCTTGTTCACCTGTATAGAAGCGGCTCCAAGGTTCTAGCTTTGAACGATAGAAAGCGTCGGCTTCCGGACGAACCTGAAATATTATGGCATTAATACCGCAACGCTGCAAATAATTCAGCTTGCGGATAAAACTCTTTCGCATCTCGGCAACAGACATTTCGCTGTATTCACTTTGGAAAGCAGTCTGTATCCAAGCTCCGCGAAACTCCCGTTTCGGACTTTTATAAACATTTTCCGTGCTCTCAATATGTCGGCTGGAAGAACACGATGCTGCCAGCAAAACCAAACAAGCCCATAAAAGGACGGCCAATTTATTAGTCTTCATCTCAAACTTGGTTTTCAAGGAAAAATGCCTTTCTATATATCTAAAGGCCTGTTTCCTTTAATATCTAAATTTCAATCTATTACATTTTCAACGTAATTCTCCGCCGTGAAAAACTTTTTTCATCGGGAAGAAAAAAGTTTTTCATATAAGAGAAAATAAATTTTCATCCGCATGAAAAAGTTTTTCCATCCGAATCCACGGCAATAAAATATCGGAGTATCCAATCACTGGTTCCGGAAATTTGGCAAAATTAGCCTATTCTGCTCAAAAAACAAAAGATTTGCCAGGGTTCATGTTTTTATGTAGTTTTGCATACATAAGTATAAAGGTCACAAATATTATGTCTGAGAGTAATTCTATTTTCATAAAAGGAGCGAGAGTAAACAATCTTAAGAATATAGACGTTGAAATCCCGCGCGACAAACTGGTTGTGATAACAGGATTGTCCGGCAGCGGAAAATCTTCACTTGCATTCGACACGCTTTATGCCGAAGGGCAGCGACGCTACGTCGAAAGTCTTTCAGCTTATGCCCGCCAATTCCTGGGAAGAATGAGCAAACCGGAATGCGACTATATAAAAGGCATCCCGCCTGCAATTGCCATCGAACAGAAGGTTACGGCACGAAATCCGCGCTCAACGGTGGGAACTTCCACTGAAATATATGAATATCTCAGACTGTTGTTTGCCAGAATCGGTAAGACTTATTCTCCGATCTCGGGCGACGAGGTAAAGAAACATCAGACTAAAGATGTTGTCAATGCCGTGATGGAATATCCTTCGGGCACACGCTTCGCTGTGTTTGCTCCGGTAATCTGCAACAACGGGCATTCACTCAAGGAGGAATTGGAAATACTTCAGAAAAAAGGATATACCAGACTGTATATAGACGACAAAACATACAGGATTCCGGAAGTTATTGCCGACGAAGAATTGCTCAAAAAGGATATAGAGCTGATGATAGACCGACTTGTGATTTCGGACGACAAGACTTTGCTGAGCCGCCTTGCCGATTCAGTGGAGACTGCATTCTTCGAAGGCTGCAACACTTGCCGCATAAGATTATATCTTCCGGAAGAAACCGTATGCAAAGAGTTTTCGATGAAATTCGAGGCAGACGGAATCAAATTTGAGGAACCGACGGAAATGATGTTCAATTTCAACAATCCGCTCGGTGCCTGCCCTAAATGCGAAGGATATGGCAAAATTCTTGGAATTGACGAACAGCTTGTGATTCCGGACCAAAGTCTTTCGGTTTATCAGGGTGCTGTTGTCTGCTGGAAAGGCGAAGTGATGGGCGAATGGCTCAAGGAATTTATCGCGGCTAGCCAGAAATACGACTTTCCTATTCATCGTCCGTACAACGAGCTGACTGAGAAAGAAAAGGATTTGCTGTGGCACGGCGCTCCGGGTGTATATTCTATTGATGATTTCTTCAAACATGTGGAGGAAAATCTCTATAAAGTGCAATACAGAGTGATGCTTGCACGATACAGAGGAAAAACTACTTGCCCGGAATGTAAAGGGAAAAGACTTAAGAAAGAAGCTCTATACGTGAAAGTTGGAGGAAAAACTATTGCCGACCTGGTGGAAATGCCGGTTTCGGAACTGAAAGTTTTCTTCGACAATCTTCAGCTTAGCGAAACTGACGCGGCAATCGGGAAACGTCTGCTTATGGAAATTAATAACCGACTTCAATTTCTTGTTGACGTTGGTTTGAGTTATCTCACACTGGACCGCCTGTCAGCTACTTTATCCGGCGGCGAAAGCCAGCGCATAAGTCTTGCTACTTCGCTCGGCAGTAGCCTTGTAGGTTCATTGTATATACTGGACGAACCTAGCATTGGCTTGCACTCACGCGACACGGATTTGCTCATAAAAGTTCTGAGACAACTGAAAGAGCTGGGCAACACTGTTGTGGTTGTTGAGCACGACGAGGAAATAATCCGTGCGGCAGACTATATAATCGACATCGGACCGAAAGCCGGCCGCCTTGGTGGTGAGGTTGTTTTCCAGGGAGATATAAACAAATTGCCTAAGAACAGCAACAGCTTCACTGTGAAATATCTCACAGGAGAAGACAAGATTGAATTGCCGCCATATCATCGCCCGTGGAATAATTATATCGAAATAAAGAATGCCTGGAAGAATAATCTTAAAGGTGTGAATGTCCGCTTCCCGCTCAACATTATGACTGTAGTTACAGGTGTGAGCGGTTCGGGGAAAAGTACGCTCGTAAGAGACATATTCTATGAAGGTGTCCGCCAGAAACTCGACAATGTGAGCCGTCTGACGGTGAGCTGTTCGGAAATTTCGGGAGATATTCATCTGATAAAAGATGTGGAATTTGTAAACCAGAACAGCATCGGAAAGAGTTCCCGCTCAAATCCCGTTACTTATGTCGGCGCTTATGATGAGATAAGAAAACTATTCGGCGAGCAGCCTTTAGCAAAGCAATTGGGATTTACTCCTGCTTTCTTCTCGTTCAACAAGGAAGGCGGACGATGCGAAGAATGTAAAGGCGAAGGAAAGATTACCGTGGAAATGCAATTTATGGCAAATATCACTCTGGAATGTGAGGAATGCCACGGAAAAAGATTCAGGAAAGACTTACTTGAGGTGGAATATAAAGGAGCTAACATTTATGATGTTCTAGAGATGACAGTGAACCAGGCTATCGAATTTTTCGGCGAAGGCAATGGCTCGCAGGAAAAGAAGATAGTGAAGAAGCTGAAACCACTGCAGGATGTTGGTCTTGGATATATAAAACTGGGACAATCTTCTTCAATCCTTTCCGGCGGAGAAAACCAGCGTGTCAAGTTGGCTTATTATCTCGGACAGGAAAAACAGCAGCCGACTCTGTTCGTATTTGACGAACCGACAACGGGACTTCATTTCCACGACATAAAGACGCTGCTGAAGGCGTTCAATGCTCTTATCGAAAAAGGACATACGGTTGTTATCATCGAGCATAATATGGATGTGATAAAATGTGCCGACTATATTATCGACCTCGGTCCTGAAGGTGGTAAAGAAGGAGGTAATATCGTATGCTGCGGAACACCGGAAGAAGTGGCAAAATGTGAGGCTTCATATACAGGACATTTCCTAAAAGAAAAAATATCGTAAAATAAACGCTGTTAAAAGCTTCTGCTTTGCACGATTTGTCAAATGGCAGTATCTTTGCAAATCATAATTTAAACAGAAAAATGAAACAAGGTTTTAACAAAAAACGACCTTACAGAAAGGACAATACACCAAGGGGCCGTAAAGTAACCGTAGCAGAAAGCAACACATTGCTGGCTTTCCTGTTTGAGTTGCTTAAAGAACAGAGTAAAAGTTCTGTGAAAGCTCTTTTGGCACACGGACAGATTTTAGTGAACGGAAACGTAACTACGCAGTTTGATGCTCCGCTTGAGCCGGGCGACGAGGTTATGATTAGCTATGAGCGCGGAAAGGTTGCGTTCAACAATCCTCTGCTCAACATTGTGTGGGAAGACGAGTTTCTTATCGTTGTAAACAAGAAAGAAGGCTTGCTGTCAGTTTCAACACAGAAAGTAAGAGAGCGCACTGCATTCCACATCCTCAGCGATTATCTGAAGAAATCAGACCCGAGAAACAAATTGTTCGTCTTGCACCGTCTGGACCGCGATACTTCCGGACTGATGATGTTTGCCAAAACTCGTGCAGTGCAGGAAAAGATGCAGAGCAACTGGAATGATGTAATTACGGAACGTACTTACGTTGCAGTGGTTGAAGGCCGTCCGGAAAAAGACTTTGGATTGATAAACACTCAGCTGAAAGAAAACGACAAGGCAAGAGTGTATGTTGTGAATGACGGAGGAAAAGAATCCATAACAAGATATAAAGTGTTGCGCAGCAATGGCACCTACTCTCTTTTGGAACTTAATCTGGAAACAGGACGAAAGAATCAGATTAGAGCACAGATGGAATATATTGGTCATCCGATTGCCGGAGATTTCAAATATAATGCTGAGACTAGTCCGGCAGGAAGACTGATGCTTCACGCTCAGAAACTTTATTTTATCCATCCGGAAACAGGAGAAGAAATGTGCTTCGACACAAGAATTCCGGATTCTTTCAAATCGCTAACAAAATAAAAACTTTTCAAACTCATAATTAAAATGAAGAAACTCTTTTGCTTATTGACTTTTACGATTCTAGCTCTGACTGTTCAGGCTCAGATTCTGACTCCTGTAAAATGGAAGTTCTCATTGTCTGATTCGGAAACAGCAGAAAAGACTATCGTATTCAGTGCCGAAATCGATAAAGGATGGCACTTGTATGACATGAATTTGCCTGAAGGCGGACCAGTTTCAACATCATTTATCTTTGAAGATATAAAAGGAGCTGAACTTGTAGGAAAGCCTACAGCTTCAAAAGAAGCAACTACTGTATATGACGAACAGTTCGCAATGGATTTGAGATGGTTTGCCAAAGAAGTGAAATTCTCACAGACCATTAAAATCACAGACCCTAAGAAATTCAAACTTGAAGGTGCTGTTGAATTCATGGCTTGTAACGATGAGAATTGTCTTCCTCCAGAACAGGAAAGTTTCTCATTCGACAAGAGTAATATAAATGTAGAAAAGACTTTGGCTGCCATTTCAAACTCAGGGAAAACTCCTGCGGATGAAACACCTACAGTTGAACCGGAAACTGAAGAAAACAATGTAGCCAGCGTTGAATCTCCTGCAAGCCAGGAAGAGAATAAACCGGAAGTAACAACTTCAACAGAAGTTACATCTGCCAAAGAATTGTGGACTCCGGTAATCGAAGAGCTTAAAGCATTTGGCGACTCTACAGTTTCAGCAACAGACACAAGCTGGCTGTTTATCTTCTTCGCCGGATTCCTTGGTGGTTTGGTTGCATTGCTTACACCTTGTGTTTGGCCGATGATTCCTATGACTGTAAGTTTCTTCCTTAAGAGAACTAAAGACCGTTCAAAAGCCATACGTGATGCTTTGACTTACGGTATGTCTATCATTGTTATTTATCTTGTATTAGGATTGCTTATCACTGGTATATTCGGTGCGAGTGCATTGAATGACTTGTCAACAAATGCAATATTCAATATTATATTCTTTGGCTTGCTTGTCCTGTTTGCTGTTTCATTCTTCGGAGCATTCGAATTAGTATTGCCGGCTTCATGGACAAATAAGTTGGACAGCAAGGCTGATTCTACAACTGGTATTATCAGTATATTCTTCATGTCGTTCACTTTGGTGTTGGTTTCATTCTCTTGTACTGGTCCTATTATCGGAACATTGCTTGTGCAGGCTGCATCAATGGGAAGCAAAATTGGCCCGGCTATAGGAATGTTTGGTTTTGCTTTGGCATTGTCTATTCCTTTCAGCTTGTTCGCAATCTTCCCTAATATGCTTCAGAGTATGCCTAAATCAGGTGGATGGTTGAACTCTGTTAAAGTTGTTCTTGGTTTCCTTGAATTGGCTTTGGCTTTGAAGTTCCTTTCTGTTGCGGATTTGGCTTACGGATGGAGATTGTTGGACCGCGAAGTATTCATCGTGCTTTGGATTGTAATATTTGCAATGCTTGGAATGTATTTGTTGGGCAAAATCAAATTCAGCCATGACAGTGAGCTGAAGTATGTTTCTGTTCCACGATTGTTCATGTCTATTATTTCTTTCGCATTTGCAATATATATGATTCCTGGTTTGTGGGGCGCACCGTTGAAAGCGATAAGCGCATTTGCTCCACCTTTGTACACTCAGGATTTCAACTTGTATGATGACGAAGTTCACGCTGCATTCGACGACTACGAAAGCGGTATGGAATATGCGAAGAAACAGAATAAGCCGGTAATTATCGACTTCTCAGGTTATGGTTGCGTAAACTGCCGTAAAATGGAAGCTTCAGTCTGGACTGATCCGAAAGTAAAAGACATTCTTGAAAAAGATTATGTTCTTATTACTTTGATGGTGGACGACAAGACAAAACTTCCTGAGCCTATCACAATAGAAGAAAACGGCAAGACACGTAAACTGAGAACTATCGGTGACAAGTGGAGTTATCTGCAAAGAAGCAAGTTCGGAGCTAATGCTCAGCCTTTCTATGTTCTGTTGGATTCTGAAGGCAAACCGCTTGCTCCTTCATACGCTTTCGATGAGGATGTTGATAAATATATCCAATTCCTGCAAGGCGGATTGAAGCAATTCAAAAGCAAATAACATATCAGTAACGAGTTAACAAGGTAACGAGTTGACGAGAATTTAATAAAATAAAAGGCACGAATTAGAAGGAACAATAGAGTTTACTAATTCGTGCCTTTAACCTATATATAATATTATCATGAGTACAAGACAGGAAAAAATGGAAGCCTTCGGGCAATTACTTGATGTATTGGACGAATTGCGAGTTAAATGTCCATGGGACCGCGAGCAGACAAACGAAAGTCTGAGAACAAACACTATCGAAGAAACTTTCGAACTCTGCGAAGCTCTTATGAATGAAGACAACACAAACATAAAGAAAGAACTTGGCGACTTATTGCTGCATATTGTCTTCTATGCTAAAATTGGAGAAGAGAAAAATGCCTTTGATATTAAAGACGTTTGTGACAGTCTTTGCCAGAAACTGATATATCGCCATCCACACGTTTTCGGCGACGTTGAAGCTAAAACAGCAGGAAAGGTTGAACAGAACTGGGAAGAACTTAAGCTAAAAGAAAAAGGCGGAAACAAAACTGTTCTCGAAGGTGTAGCAAAACATTTACCTTCTTTGGTAAAAGCTCACAGAATACAGGATAAAGCACGTAACGTAGGTTTCGACTGGGAAAAGAAAGAAGACGTATGGGACAAAGTAAATGAAGAATTAAACGAGCTTAAAGCAGAAATCAACAATATGGATTCCGACAAAATGGAAGCAGAATTCGGAGATTTCTTCTTCAGCATAATCAATGCGGCACGTCTATACAAGATAAATCCTGACAATGCCTTGGAAAGAACTAATCAGAAATTCATCCGCAGATTCAACTACGTTGAAGAACACACAATAAAGCAAGGAAAATCTCTGAAAGAAATGTCTCTTCAAGAAATGGATAAACTTTGGAACGAAGCCAAAGCGAAAGGGTTATAAAAACAAAAGGGGAACCGACATCCCGTCGCTACCCCTCCCTTAACTTAAACGCCAAAACTAAATCTAAACAAAAAACACAAATAATGATAATATATTTTTATAACTTAATTGTAATCTTATTTTTTGTCTCCTGATGAAAAGAAACTACGAGCAAATTTAAATTCCGCTGAACGGTATTTATATAACTTTTCAGGGGAAAGAATTTTACTAAATTTTCCGTAATATTCTTTTTCAAGTTGAGCTTCTTTCAATTTTACATCCAAGCACACTTGAATCACCTTGTTGTAATCTTCATCAGAAACTTTTTCTTTGTGTCGTACACTCTTATAAAGTTTTTTACATTCACGGCTATTCTCAAATTTCTTTCTTTCAAATTCTTCTGTTAAAGGAATGAAAGCAGCTGCTTCATCTGGTGTCAATTTCAGTTCAGCTGTTATAAAAGCATTTTTCTTAGCCTGAAATGTTTCTTTATCAATGTGAGTCTGTTGTTTCTTATCCTGTGCGCTCACTGATATTGTAAACAACATTGACAACGCCGCAAATATAGAAATAAATATTTTATTCATAAAAAATTTTATAAACTTTTTTTGTTGATTTTGATATAAATCTTTGTTTATTGTCCGATAATACTTTCAGATATCAAATTCTTCAAATATTGTTCTTCCTGAAACTCCATATATTCCTTATCAATATCTGATATAGAATCTTCCTGATTCAGAACATCCTCACTCTGTTTCTCCACCATAAGTTGTTTGGACTGTTCGTCATAATCTTTTGGCATAACAGTTTTAAAGAAAAAGCCTAGTCCAACAAAAACGGCAGCCAAATACAACAAAGGACGCAAGCGATCCCACATGGTAACAGATACTGGCTCTGTTTCCTCTACCTCCTTCTCAGGCAAATTCTGCATGATATTGTTTGTCAAATCATCAAAATAGCCTTCAGGAACTTTGAAAGGTTCTTTATCCTTCAATTGTTCTAATATATTCTGCTTTGTCTTCATAGCTATCACGTTTATTGCTTAGACAAATATTGTATCAATAGGTTTAAACGTCTGATGTTAAAAACTCCTCTATTTTTTTCACTGCATGATGATATGATGCCTTCAGTGCACCCACCGAAGTTCCAAGAATCTCCGAAATATCATCATATTTCATATCCTCATAATATTTCATCTGAAAGACTAATCTTTGTTTTTCCGGCAAGCGAAGGATTGCTTCCTGTAATTTAAGTTGTATATCATCTCCATCAAAATATTCATCTCCCTTCAAGCGCTCCAGCAAATAAACGTCTGTATCATCTATCGAAACATTATTCAACGTACGTTGTTTATTCAGAAAAGTAATACATTCATTTATTGCTATACGATAAAGCCAAGTAGATAATTTAGCCTCACCCCTGAAATATGAAAGATTTGTCCAGGCTTTCATAAATGTATTCTGCAACAAATCATTTGCATCATCATGGGCCAAAACCATCTTTCGGATTTGCCAATACAATTTCTCTCCATAATGAGAAACAACCTCGGCAAAAGCTTTGCGCTGTTCCGACGGATTATGGAGACGAGCCACTATGTCTTCTTCTGAATATTCCGTTAGCATATGATTTCTTTATGAGGTGAAAATAAGAAAAAGGATGTATCAAAATTCTGAACAGATTCTTTTGACACATCCGTAAATTTCTTCTATCATACTTGAGTGCCCAGAACAGGACTCGAACCTGCACAACCGCAAAGTCACTCGCACCTGAAACGAGCGCGTCTACCATTCCGCCACCTGGGCAAAAGCTTAACTCCTATTTTGTAAGCTATGCAAAGTTATACATTATTTTATTGTATACAAATTTATCTACGTTTTTATAGTAGAAACAACACTAATGTTATTAAACGAAAAAAAACGGTCGCCTTCGACAATCGAAAGCAACCGTTTTTTATTATCTGTAGTCTAATACCTAATTTTATTTTCGGAATTACATCATTCCGCCCATACCGCCCATTCCTGGATTCATTGCTGGAGCTGCAGGAGTTTCTTCTTTCTTGTCAGCGATTACGCATTCAGTTGTCAAGAACATACCTGCGATTGAAGCTGCATTTTCCAAAGCAACACGAGTTACTTTAGCTGGGTCGATTACACCTGCTTCACACAAGTTTTCGAAGCAGTCCTTACGAGCGTTGTAACCGAAGTCGCCTTTACCTTCTTTAACGCGCTGAACGATAACTGCACCTTCTTTACCAGCGTTAGCAACAATCTGACGCAATGGCTCTTCGATTGCACGTTTAACGATTTCGATACCAGTTGTTTCGTCTTCGTTTTCACCCTTCATGCCATCCAAAGCAGCAATTGCACGGATGTAAGCAACACCACCACCAGGAACTGTACCTTCTTCGATAGCAGCACGAGTTGCATGCAAAGCATCGTCAACACGGTCTTTCTTTTCTTTCATTTCAACTTCAGATGGAGCACCAACGTAAAGAACTGCTACGCCGCCTGCCATCTTAGCCAAACGTTCCTGAAGTTTTTCTTTATCATAGTCAGATGTTGTATTTTCCATCTGAATCTTGATCTGAGCGATACGAGCCTGGATAGCATCTTTGTCACCAGCACCGTTAACGATTGTAGTATTATCTTTGTTAACAACAATCTTTTCAGCTGTACCAAGCATATCCATTGTAGCACCTTCCAATTTCAAACCTTTTTCTTCTGAAATTACAGTACCACCTGTCAACACTGCGATATCTTCCAACATTGCTTTACGACGGTCACCGAAGCCTGGAGCCTTAACAGCACAGATCTTCAAAGAACCACGCAAGCGGTTAACTACCAATGTAGCCAAAGCTTCGCTATCGATATCTTCAGCGATAATCAACAATGGACGGCCGCTCTGAACTGTTGGTTCAAGGATTGGAAGCAAGTCTTTCAATACAGAAATCTTCTTGTCATAAATCAAGACATATGGATTTTCCATCTGGCATTCCATTTTTTCTGTATCTGTTACGAAGTATGGAGAGATATAACCACGGTCGAACTGCATACCTTCTACTACGTCAACTGTAGTTTCAGTACCTTTAGCTTCTTCAACTGTGATAACACCTTCTTTCTTAACTTTCTGCATTGCTTCAGCGATCAATTTACCGATAGCTTCGTCACCGTTAGCAGAGATTTTAGCAACATGTTCGATCTTTTCAAACTTGTCACCTACTTCTTCAGCCTGGTCTGCGATGCTTTCAACAACTTTAGCAACAGCTTTATCGATACCACGTTTCAAATCCATTGGATTTGCACCAGCAGTTACGTTCTTCAAACCAACACCGATGATAGCCTGAGCCAAAACTGTAGCAGTTGTTGTACCGTCACCTGCGTTATCATTAGTTTTAGATGCAACTTCGCGAACCAACTGTGCGCCCATGTTTGCAAACGGATCAGCCAATTCTACTTCTTTAGCAACTGAAACACCGTCTTTTGTGATGTGAGGAGCACCGAATTTCTTTTCGATGATTACATTGCGACCTTTAGGGCCTAATGTCACTTTCACTGCATTTGCCAATTCATCAACGCCTTTTTTCAAAAGGTCGCGGGCATCCATATTATATTTTATATCTTTAGCCATTTTCTTAAGTTTTTAAGTTTGTTAGTTTTTGAGTTTTAAAGATTAGATAATAGCGAAAATGTCAGACTGACGCATCATCAAGTACTTTTCACCTTCGAATTCGATTTCTGTACCTGCGTATTTGCCATACAAAACATTGTCACCTACTTTAACAACCATTTCTTCATCTTTTGTTCCGTTACCTACAGCAACAACTTCGCCTTTTAATGGTTTTTCTTTTGCTGAATCCGGAATGATGATTCCGCCTAAAGTCTTTTCTTCTGCGGCAGCCGGTTTAACCAATACACGGTCTGCTAATGGTTTAATATTCATGATCTATATAATTTAAGTGTTATTAATTACTTATTTTGTTTTATTTATGCGAGTTTATTTTTTATGAAACTCACGCTTATCTTATAGCGAATAGCGTGCCAAACTTATTCAAAGGCATCTTTCTGCCAATATTTCAGAAAAATCGTGACGCATTGCCGAATGTTTGCGACATTGTGACAGATTAAACATGACAAACTATGGCAAAGCCCCTAAAAAGCATAAACTATTACAAGGAATATGTTCAAAATTATATGGTCAGGAACAGAGAAAAACAGACATTTTATAATACACTATATTTCAATCTATTATATTTTCACGATTTTTTCAGAGGCTGAAAAAAGTTTTTCATATATTATGAAAATAAATTTTCATCAGCATGAAAAAGTTTTTCCATATATTATGAAAATCTTTTTCCACATATTATGAAAAAAATATTCCATCAGCATAAAAATCCTGATATATAAAAAAAGAAAAGCTGGAATATTCGGGAGATAAGTCGAATATTCCAGCTTTATATATTAATGTTTACTAGTAAAAGTATATTTTATCCTATACGTTCAATCAATTCTTCCAATGAAAGAAGTGACTGTTCGCCAGTAATCATATTTTTCAGATTAATCTTTCCTTCTGCCATTTCAGTTTCACCAACGATTGCTACGAAAGGAATTTTCTTTGTGTCGGCATATCCCATCTGCTTTTTCATTTTTGCAGATTCAGGATATAATTCAGTTCTGATTCCTGCGGCACGTACCTTTGCTACCAATGGTAAAAGATATGCTTCCTCAGTTGCTCCGAAGTTTACGAACAGAAGCTGAGTTGTCTGCAATGCATCTTTCGGATATAAATCCAACTGGTTAAGAACGTCGTAAATTCTGTCAGCTCCAAACGAAATACCAACACCAGAAACTCCATCCATACCGAACACTCCTGTAAGATTGTCATATCGGCCGCCACCTGTGATACTTCCAATCTGAACATCCAAAGCTTTCACTTCGAAAATTGCGCCAGTATAATAATTCAAACCACGAGCCAAAGTAAGGTCAAGTTCAAGTTCTGCACGCAAAGTGAATTTCTCGATTCGGTCAAGGATAAATTCCATTTCCTCGATACCCTTCAAACCAGTTTCAGAAGTAGCAAGAACCTCTTTCAGTGAAGCAATTTTCTCACGGTTAGTTCCGCTAAGCATAATAACCGGCTGAAGTTTTTCGATAGCCTCATCGCTCAAGCCTTTGCTGCGAAGTTCGTCGTTAACTTTGTCAAGACCAATCTTGTCGAGCTTGTCGATAGCAACTGTAATATCCACAATCTTATCGGCAGCACCAAGGATTTCGGCAATACCGGAAAGTATCTTGCGGTTGTTCATCTTAATGCAAACGCGAATTCCGAAACGGTGGAACACTTCGTCCATAATCTGGATAAGTTCCACTTCGTTAATCAATGAATCAGAACCTACAACGTCGCCATCACACTGATAGAACTCACGATAACGTCCTTTCTGCGGACGGTCGGCACGCCAAACCGGCTGAATCTGATAACGCTTGAACGGGAAAGTAATCTCGTTGCGGTGCTGCACAACGAAGCGGGCAAAAGGCACAGTCAAATCATAGCGCAAACCCTTTTCGCAAGCTTTGGCTGCAAATTTCACCGGATTCTTCTCTGCAAGTTCTTCTTCAGTAATACCGGAAAAACAATCTCCGGAATTCAGAATCTTAAACAGAAGTTTGTCTCCTTCCTCGCCATATTTTCCCATCAGTGTTGAAAGATTCTCCATAGCCGGAGTTTCAATCTGCTGGAAACCGTAAAGGTGATAAACTTCTCTGATAGTATTGAATATATAATTACGTTTCGCCATTTCCTCAGGCGAAAAATCTCTTGTTCCTTTAGGTATTGAAGGCTTCTGCATATCTTTATTAATTATTTTCTGTTATTCTGCGCACAAAGGTAAGATAAATCCGTAACTTTTCTGATAATTCTATTGTCATTTTATTTTCTAATCCATATATTTGTAAAGTCTGTGTAAACAGAACACCTTGAGTTTAATATAAACAATTTGTATAACCAACTAATCAAAAAAAACCATGACAACTCGTAGAGATTTTCTTCGTCAGGCTTCGCTTCTTGGAGCTGGTTTAACTTTCAGCCCGTTCCTTATTCAGGCTGGCAACAGTGTAAGTGCTAATGACAAAATCCATGTAGGACTTATTGGATGCAACGGTATGGGATTCGAAGATTTGAAAGCATTCCTGCGTAATCCTGAAGTAGAATGTGTAGCATTATGCGATATCGACGATAACGTATTGCAAAACAGAGCTGCTGAAACAGAAAAGATTTCCGGAAAGAAAGTAAAACATTTATATAAAGACTGGAGAAAAGTAATCGACAACAAAGATATTGACGTCGTTATCGTAGGTACTCCGGACCATTGGCATTGTCTTCAGGCAGTTTATGCTTGCCAGGCAGGCAAAGATGTATATTGCGAAAAACCTCTTGGAAACAGTATTGAGGAATGTAATATAATGGTTCGTGCCGCACAAAAATACAACAGAGTTGTTCAGGTTGGCCAGTGGCAGAGAAGCGATCCTCACTGGCAGGATGCGATGGCATTCGTTCACAGTGGTAAATTAGGTAAAATCCGCACAGTGCGCGTGTTCTCATATCAGGGCTGGTGTCCTTCAATCCCTGTAAAACCGGACCAGGCTGTTCCTGCCGGAGTTGATTATGACATGTGGTTGGGCCCGGCACCGGAACGCAAGTTCAATCCTAACCGTTTCCACTTCACATGGCGCTGGTTCTGGGATTATGCCGGAGGTTTGATGACAGACTGGGGCGTTCACCTTCTCGACTATGCATTGTATGGAATGAATGTTACGGCTCCAAACAGCGTTATGGCTTCGGGTGGTAAGTTCGGTTATCCTGATGATGCTTGCGAAACTCCGGATTTGCTTCAGACAATCTATACATTCGATGGCTTCACTGTTCTTTGGGACCATGCAATCGGTATTGACGATGGTGCATACGGACGTAATCACGGCCTTGGTTTCGTCGGAGAAAACGGAACATTGGTTGTTGACCGCGGCGGATGGGAAGTTATTCCTGAAAAGGTAAACGGCAAACCAAGAATGGAAGCTGTTCCTTTGAAGAAAGCTTATGGCGAAGGCGGCTTGAATCTTCACGTAAAGAATCATTTGGAATGCATCAAGAGCAGAAACCGCAACTGCAACGCAAGTATTGAAATCGGTGCTCACATCGCCAAATTCTCACAGCTTGGAAATATTGCATACCGCACAGGCAAGAAACTAAGCTGGGATGGCAAGACATTCAATGATGCTGAAGCTGATGCTTTGTTGTGCAAACAGTATAGAGCACCTTGGGAATTGCCAAAGATTTGATTCAGTAATCCATGATAAATAAAAAATACAGGCAAAGTTTCAATGAATCTACAATCAGAAACTTTTGCCTGTATTTTTTATATTAACGTTCTTAAAATTACAAATGCAAATAATCTTTCAACGTATTGACATAATCTTCGAAAGCCTTGCGTCCTTTGTCTGTCATCCGGCAAGTGGTGCGAGGCTTTTTCCCTGAAAAACCTTTTTCTATCTCGATATATCCTGCCGTAGTAAGCTTTTCAAGCTGTACACTAAGGTTTCCCGCCGTAGCATTTGTCTTTTCCTTTATAAAGACAAAATCAGCTTCCTCGACAGACATCAGGATAGAAACTATAGCCAACCGCAATTGGGAATGCAACAACGGATCTAACTCTTTCAACATAATTCTTTTGCTTTATGATTTATAACATGGCCCGGAATTATCATCACAAATATGAATGAAAGGGCAAAAAGCAGGAGCATCATATCATCCATTCCTTTCGACGGAACATAATAGAACATATATATTCCTGCCAAAAAGCCCAGATAACTTGTATTGAATATTTTTTCCTTCAAAACTACTCCTGTAACACAAGAGCCCAAAGATATAACAATCAGAACAAATGCCGGAACAATACTGCAATCTTTAAACACAATCATGCTCATCAGCAATATCAAAACGGTTGACACTGTTCCCATTACTTTCCATATTGCCTCTATTATACGGTCGCTATATGTAGTTACATTATTTCCTCCGTCCTTGGATTTATAATAGTATGCAACCGGAAATCCTATAACTGGAATAATAAAGAACAGGTAATATGAATATGCCGACTGTGTCAACATTAGCGACAAATAAACTGACAAGGTTGTCAGCACCGTCAGATATCCCCACAAAAGGAACTGGTTTCCATCGCCTACTTTCAAATTGCGCTTCGTTGTCTGTATCATTGAAGTTATCAACTCCAAACTTTCTTTTTCTGTAAACTTGACGTTTTCCATAATCGAATTAATTTAAATGTTCCTTACTAAAGTAGTTTATTTTATAAACCATGCATGGATTAAAAAAGTGCAAAAGAACTGCGCATTATTCCTTTACACATCGCAAATATAAAGAGGTTTATTTTATAAACCAAATATTATTGTACTTTTTTACAAGAAACAAGGCTACAGATACAAGTTATTATTCTCGTAAACTTGCATCTGTAGCCTTGTCAACTTGTTCCCTTGTCTACTTACTCCTACTGATTATCTCCGATAATCATCCCACTACCATAACAAAGATGATGATCCTTGTCATAAATCACTCCATATTGTCCCGGAGCAATTCCCTGAATTTTATCATCGCTTTCAATACGGTAAAGATCACCGATACGGCGTATATAACCATGAGTAAATTCCGGAGTGTGACGGATTTTGAATGTTATTTCCTTTGCATCATCAAACTCGCCCCAAGGATCTTCAGTTATGAAATCAAAACCTTGAAGGTTTACAGTCTTTCCGTATTGTGTTTCCGGATCATATCCGTTGGATACATATATTATATTACGCTTTATATCTTTCTTGATAACGAACCACGGACCGCCGCTCAAGCCCAAACCTTTGCGCTGACCGATTGTGTGGAACCAATATCCGTTGTGCTTGCCGAGAACCTTTCCTGTTTCAAGCTCGATTATTTTTCCGGTGCGGCGTCCCAGATAACGCTCAATAAAATCATTGTAATTGATTTTACCGAGGAAACAAATTCCCTGACTGTCTTTTCTCTTTGCGCTAGGCAATTTCTGAGCCTCGGCAATAGCGCGCACTTCGCTTTTCATCAGATGTCCGATAGGAAACATCAGTTTCTGAATCTGCAAGCGAGTGATTTGTCCAAGGAAGTCAGTCTGGTCTTTCACCGGGTCTTTAGCTGTTGAAAGCCACACTTTACCGTCAATCTCAGTTGTTGTGGCATAATGTCCGGTTGCAATCTTATCGAAATCCTTTCCCCATTTTTCTTCGAAGCAACCAAACTTTATAAACTTATTGCACATCATATCCGGGTTTGGAGTCAGACCACGCTTCACTGATTCGATAGTGTAGCTGACAACTTTCTCCCAATATTCATCATGCAAGGAAACTTGCTCAAAACGGCAACCATATTTCTTGGCGATATATGAAGTTATTTCAATATCTTCCTCAGCCGGACAATCAATATATCCGTCTTTATCTTCCATACCGATACGGATATAGAAGATTGTCGGGTCATAACCCGCCTCCTTTAACTGATGAACAACAACAGAGCTGTCCACTCCACCTGATACTAATGCTGCTATTTCCATAAATCTTTATCCTTTCGTCTGCAAAGTTACATATTATCCCTGAATTAGGAAGTATATTAGAAGTTCATAGAAGCATAAATGCCACAGTGTCCGTTTCCGGCAACCGGACTGATAGTAAGATTATGCTTTTTGGCAAAAGGTCTTGTAAATATATATGAACTGCCAACGCCAATTACAGCTCCCGCAGCCACATCCCACCAGTCGTGTTTCTTTCCGTAAACGCGACTCCAGCCGACATAAGTGGAAAGCAAATACGCCGGAACTCCCCATTTCCATCCGTAACGTCGCTGTATGAATGCTGCTCCGGCAAAGGAAACAGAAGTGTGCATTGAAGGGAAAGACTGGAAATCACTCCTGTCCGGACGCTGCTTATCAACTATTAATTTCAGAGCATAAGTAACGCCAACCGTTGTCACACCAGCCAAAGCTCCTTGCTTTAATCCTTCCCAATCCTGAAGGGCAAGAACAGTGGCAAGACTGGCAACCGGAGTAACAAACACCAACACATCTCCCGATGTGCGCACAGCCTTCCTGGCTCCGGTAACCTGTATTTCCTGTGCCGTCACCGAAAAGCCACAGATAATAAGCATTAATGATAATAAAATTTGCCTCATTGATAATGTATTTATAATTGAAGTTGACAAGACTACAGATACGAGTTGACAAGTATTATTCGTATTCTAAGCTAAATAAGCGCTAGTATTTTAGGAATAAAAATAATCAATCCTACTGTTGCAGCAGCAATAGCCAGAATCAGAACCGCTCCTGCGGCAAGATCTTTAGCTTTCTTTATTGCCTCATTATAGCCGGGCGACACAAGATCGCACAACGCCTCGATTGAGGAATTGACAGCCTCAGCAGCCAAAACCATTCCTATGGCAACCGAAACAGCTATCCACTCGTAACTTTCTATATCCAGCAAAAAGCCCAAAACGATAACACATACAGCTGCAAAACAATGTATCCATGCATTATGTTCATTCCGGATAAGCAAATATATGCCATTGAAAGCATAGGTAAAGCTTTTCAACCGCTTTTTCAAGGTGAAACCTTTATTGTCCATAAACAAAGAGAGTTGAAAGATTAAAGTTGACAAGGCAACAGAAACAAGTTGACAAGGTAACAAGAGTTAGTGTTTTAATCTTGTCAACTCGTCCCTGAAGCCTTGTCAACTATCCTAGTGTTTTATAATCATCAGCGAGAAATAAGGGAAAACCTTGCTTATCAGTTCTTCCTTATCAGTTGTATAATATTCTCTTTCAGGCAATGATGCGTTTTCAATATAATGATAATTCAGCTCCGGATGATTTACTATATATTCTTTCACCACATCCTGGCATTTCGACAGCTTCATAATCACAACAGTGTGGTTTGTTGCAAAATAACTGTCCAATTCTTCTGCTGTAACATTTCCCGGAACAACAACCAGACGTTCATCCTGTTCCACCATTTGCAACTGCGCACATGCTCCGGCAGCAATAAAGGAAGGAACACCACTTATCTGAGATACGGGAATATTCATCTCCTTAAGGAAATCCATAATATAATGAGTTGATGCATAAATGCCGGCATCACCCTCAACAGCCACAACAATACGTTTTTCCTGCAATGAAAATTCGTTTATTTCATCGGCTATGGCTCTATATACTTCTAAAGCTTTAGTACGGTCTCTTTCCATCGGAACGATAAACAGACGGATACATTTCTTCAAACCAAGGTCGCATATCAAATCATTAGTACGTGAAATCACATTGCCATCCTTGTTTTTAGTAGCCGGACAAAATATAATATCTGCATCAGAAAGTCTTCTAAGTGCCTTCATTGTAATATAGTCCACATATCCGGGACCGAGGGAAACAAACGAAACTGTTTTGCTCATAATTGTTGGTTCTTTTATATTTTCATAGTGCAAAAATCAGTAAAATAACTAAATGAAACAAGATAAAACCGATTATCTTTTAATAAGAGAGAACACGCTTAGGGAAAGCAAAATCAAAAACAAGTTTTTTTTCCTATCTTTGCCATCAATAAAAAACACATCAATGAAGAATCTATGGTTTGCATCCATGCTGTTTGCATTTTTAGGTCTAATTGGTTGCCAGGAAAAAACAAACTCTACTAGCGGACAGCATAACACTACAGTTATATCAGATACATCATCTGTCAGAATTTCTCCTTCTTACGCAAAAGGATTCAAAGTGTCGTATCCAAGTAATGGAGTCAGACTTGTTGATATCCAGGACCCGCAAGGAAAGCAAGGCGGAACATATCACTATGCTCTTGTGAACAAAGGTGCCGGCACTGATAATATTCCCAGTGAATATACAGTGATCGAAGTTCCTATCAAAAAGACTATTTGCATGACTTCTCTCCAGCTTTCCAACTTCATAAAATTGGGAGCTTTGGATTTCGTGGCAGGAATCACCAGCACCAGACATCTTTTCAACGAAGAAATGCAGGAAAGACTGAAAACTGGAAAGACTGCAAAAATAGGAATTGAAGGAAATTTCGACAATGAAATTATTATAGCTGCCAATCCGGATGTTATCCTTATCTCTCCTTTCAAACGTGGAGGATATGACGCTCTGAAGGAAGTAGGCATTCCTCTGATTCCCCATCTTGGATATAAAGAGATGACTCCTCTGGGTCAGGCTGAATGGATAAAATTCGTCGGTATGCTCACCGGAATGGAGGAAAAAGCTAACAAGAGTTTCGAGGCTATTGAAAAGCGATATAATGAATTGAAGGCTCTTTCACGCAGTGTTGACAAACGTCCTGTCGTGTTCAGCGGTGAGATTAGAGGCGGAAACTGGTATGCTGTTGGCGGACAAAGTTTCCTTGCCCAGCTGTTCGAAGATGCCGGAGCCGATTATTTTCTGAAAGATGACCCACGTTCCGGCGGTGTTACTCTCGATTTCGAAACAGTTTACAGCCAGGCTGCTCATGCCGACTACTGGAGAATTGTAAACAGTTTCCACGGCGACTTCTCTTATGATGTTCTCAAAGACGAAGACCCGAGATATTCTGATTTCGACGCTTTCAACAACAGGAAGATTATATATTGCAATATGAGACTCATTCCGTTCTACGAAAGTATGCCGACAGAACCGGAAATCGTGCTTGCCGACCTTATAAAGATTTTCCACCCGGACTTGCTTCCGGAGCATCAGCCTAAGTATTATACACTTCTCAAATAAACGGTTATGAGCAGAAAAGTCGTCATTTACATGCTTCTTATCACAGCATCAATATTTTTCTTTTTCTGCCTGAATCTGCTTTTGGGTTCAGTTTCCATTCCGTTCCGTTCAATTTGGAATATTCTTTGGGGTAGCGGAGATTCTCCGGTAATTTGGGAGAATATTGTTTGGAAATCCAGAGTTCCGCAAGCTCTTACTGCATTGGTTGCCGGAGCCGGATTGTCAGTCAGCGGATTACAGATGCAGACTGTTTTCCATAATCCTCTTGCCGGACCGTCGGTTCTTGGTATCAGTTCCGGTGCTAGTATGGGAGTTGCCTTTGTTGTTCTGCTTTCAGGCAGTATCGGAGGT
Organism: uncultured Parabacteroides sp.; assembly: GCA_937894065.1. Classification (GTDB taxonomy): domain Bacteria; phylum Bacteroidota; class Bacteroidia; order Bacteroidales; family Tannerellaceae; genus Parabacteroides. The sequence continues at coordinate 117,308 of CALCST010000002.1, forward strand.
GTTGCCCTCAGCAGCATAGGTGTGATTGGAGAAGTAGCGCTCACGATAGCGGCAATCATTGGTTCGCTGTCCGTAATGGCGCTGATTGTTTTCGTATCGCAGAAGGTACACGGAAATGTAACCCTTCTTATTATCGGTGTGATGATTGGATACGTAGCAAACGCCGTAATCGGAGTTCTGAAATATTTCAGTGTGGAAGAAGATATCAGAGCCTACGTAATCTGGGGTTTGGGTAGCTTTGCCCGTGTTTCCGGAGACCAGATGAATCTTTTCATCTGCCTTATGGCAATACTTCTTCCATTGTCATTCTTATTAATTAAAACAATGAATCTGCTATTGCTCGGAGAGTCGTATGCACGAAATCTCGGTCTTAATATCAAGCGGGCAAGACTTATGGTAATCGGTAGTGCCGGTATTCTCACGGCTATAGTCACTGCTTATTGCGGACCTATCTCCTTCCTCGGACTTGCAGTTCCGCATTTGTGCAGAGGAATATTCCAGACATCAGACCATCGTATTCTTATGCCTGCATCACTTCTTGTCGGGGCATCACTTGCGCTGGTGTGCAATCTTATTGCCCGTATGCCGGGATTCGAAGGAGCATTGCCAGTCAACTCCGTAACTGCACTTATCGGAGCACCGGTTGTTATGTCAGTATTGTTCAACAAGCGTAAAGAATCTATACAGGAATGAAACAGGCTGCCATAAAACTAAGAAATCTCACAACCGGCTATTCAACTAAGAACAGTACAAAAATAGTAGCCGACAAAATAAACGCTTCTATCTACAGTGGCGAATTGACTTGCCTTTTAGGTTCAAACGGTGCCGGCAAATCCACTTTGCTACGCACACTCTCTGCCTTTCTTCCTGCAATTTCCGGAGATGTGGAAATTCTTGGGAAAAGTCTTTCCCTTTATTCGGACAAGCAGTTGGCACGCATCATCGGTGTAGTTCTCACCGAACGATGCAATATCCGCAATATGTCTGTCATAGAACTTATCGGTTTGGGCAGAAGTCCGTACACCGGTTTTTGGGGAACTTTGGATAAAAAAGACCGTGAAATTGTTGACGAAGCTATCACTCAGGTTGGAATCGAAAGTCTGCGCAACCGCATGGTGCATACTCTAAGCGATGGCGAACGCCAAAAGGTGATGATTGCAAAAGCCCTTGCACAGCAAACTCCGGTGATTTTCCTCGACGAGCCTACAGCTTTCCTTGATTTCCCTAGCAAGGTGGAAATGATGCAACTCCTGCATCACCTCTCCCGCACTCTGAACAAAACTATTTTCCTTTCCACTCACGACCTGGAACTAGCTCTTCAGATTGCCGACAAAATTTGGCTGATGGATAAAGAACGTGGCATTGCCATAGGCACACCCGAAGACCTTTCCCTCAGCGGTAAATTAAGTTCTTTCTTCTCCCGCAAAGGAATTTCATTTGATATGGAAAGCGGACTTTTCCGTATCGACAATGATTTTAACCGTGAGCTGCGCCTCGTTGGCTATGGCTGTAAATATTCAATGGTGAGAAAAGCTCTTCAAAGAAATGGTATCAAAGCAGACCGTCACATCGATTCCAAAGCATTCATCGAATGTGGTAATATGGAATCGGATTGTTTTGTGTGGCATCCGGAAAGTGGGGAGGAAATCAAACTATTCAATATAGAAAGTCTTCTGGAAGCTGTTATAAAAGACTGAACTCAAAATATTAAATCACATTATTCTAGAAAAATATTATATTAGAAAAGAATATCTATTTACACCACAAGTGTGATTTAATTAGGTCACGGTTGTGGTGTAAACAAACCACAGCTGTGACCTAATTAAATCACACTTGTGACGCAAACAAATTATATTAATATTTACTCAGTCATATAATATTTGAATATAATATTACTCATAACCCACCAATTCCCCATCCTCCAATATAATATAAATCATCAAATCACCTTTCGGATAGACTTTGGCACAATGCTTATGGCAAGATTGTAAGAGAGCTTGCAGGAAAAGCTGCAAATCTTCCGGCGGGAAAAGTTCGGCAATCTCACGGGCAAGAGTTATATTATCCAAAATATTGAGTGATTGCTGAGAACAACCGGCATGCAAGGCTAGGTATTTGAGGAAATCACGGTTCATTACCACCTTGTGGCTGTGAGTGTCCAGATTTCCGGCGGCAAGTTTCACCGCCTTTCCCATCATTATACCAAGGGTTACGTTTGCTATACCAAGGTCGGCAGCAATACTGAGAGTGTCACCGATAAAGTTTCCGAAATGAATAAAAGCCTGGGGCTTGAAATCGGGATAAAGCTGGCGGATATATTTCTCGCTTTTCGCTCCGGAATTTATCACCACATGGTTTACACCCAAGGCAACAGCTACTTCCATTTCGCGGCGGATTGCATCGACAAATGCTTCGGATGAGAAAGGACGGACAATTCCGGATGTTCCAATGATAGATATTCCGCCCGTAATACCCAACTTAGGATTGAAAGTGCGTTTTGCAAGTTCCTCTCCGTCGGGAACAGAAATTACAACATCGAGGGCTCCGGGATAGATTGAAGAGAGTTCGCGTTCTATCATTCGACGTGGGGTGATATTGATGGCTGGCTCGCCCACCGGAATACCAAGTCCGGGAAGTGTGACCAAACCAACGCCTTCGCCTCTGATAAAATTGATGCCACTGTCACTGGTGGAAGAGAAAGAAACCTTCACGCAAATTGGATGGCGGTGAGTCACATCGGGGTCGTCGCCTGCGTCTTTTATCACTGTTGCTATGCAACCTCCGGAGCAAGGTTCTACTCGGGCAACGGGCATACGCAAAACTTCGCCATCAGGTAAAGTAAACGGCACAAGTGCCGGAACTTCTTTCCCAAGCAAAGCCATCAGTGCCGCCTTTGCAGCAACAGTGGCGCACGATCCGGTTGTGAATCCGCTGCGTAAAGGATAGAATGAAGGAACAATGCTTTCTACCGCCTTTCTTAATCCATGATTTCCTGTCACAACAATAAATGACGGTGATAATCTTGGACGGGAAACAACAAACAGCAGGATTCCGGCTTTGCGGCAAGCTTCTTCTTTTTCGGCAAATCCGCCGCTCTCACCGCTTTCCTTAGTTATTACGGCATCCGGTGAGAATCGTGAAATCAAATCTCCAACAGGTTCGCCTGCATCATAAGTAAGTAAACCGGATTTAGGAAAACCTGCAGATTCAGCCAGCTGATATGATTCTTTTCTGTCCAAGATACGGAAAAAACATTCATGCTCTTTCCAGAAATCTTTCAGGCGGGATATGGTTTTAACTCCCGTAAGGGCAAGCAATCGCTTGACGCTATGAAGTTTCATCTTTGCCACAGCATCATCATAGTCCGTACAAACAATATCGGAATGATGAAGGGTTGGAAATATTCTTTCATAACGCACAACAGGCAAATCACATTCTTCGGAAACCTCTGAAATGGTGCGATGAAGCTCTGCCGCAAAAGGATGTGCAGCATCTATTATAAGACGGATTCCATTCTCACGGCAGAACGAAACCATAGTTGTTGCGTTCATAGCTCCGGTAAGGCGTGTACCATTACGGCTCTCCACCACCTGCTCCGCTCCGCGTGTGGAATAGAAAAAGGGAGAGCCTGCCTCATCGAGAGTTTTCACGCAAGCTCTTCCTTCTGTTGTTCCTCCAAAAACAAGTATCATTTTCTAAACAAATGTTTGAACTCGTCGGCATAAAGGCGCGACAAGCCGTGTCGGTTGTCAATTGCATCACCCACAACAAGCAGAGTTGTCAGAGTGAGTTTATTTTCCTTCACTATCTTGGCAAGGTCTTTAAGCACTCCGCGATATATACGCTCGTCTTTCCATGTCAGCTTATAACATGCTGCGACAGGAGTTTCGGGCGGATAAGCCTGAAGAAGTTCTTCCTGAACTTTTTCCACTATTCCGGCACTCAAATAGATACACATTGTGCTCTGGGATTTAGCCAGTTTGTGAAGCTGTTCTTTTTCCGGCATCGGAGTTCTGCCCTCGCCACGAGTCAGAATTATTGTCTGGACTTTCTCAGGAATTGTGAACTGAGAGCGCAAAGCAGCGGCAGCAGCCTGGAAAGAAGAGATTCCCGGAGTGATATGATAACTCATATTATACTGGTCGAAATATGCCATTTGTTCCTGGATGGCACCATAGATACATGGGTCGCCTGTATGAAGACGGACTACGAGAAGACCACGGTCGTAGAACTCTTTCATAAGTTCAAATTGTTCCTCAAGATTCATACTTGCCGAGCTGCGGACAGTTGCACCAGGCTTTGCATAATAAGTAAGTTCCACAGGAACAAGACTTCCGGCATAAAGAATCAAATCTGCCTGCTGAAGGAAATGTTTTCCACGGACAGAAACAAGCTCTGGGTCGCCCGGTCCAGCGCCTACAATCTCGATATGGCCTTTGCGTACAGCTGATTTGCTGATTGCCACGGCAAAAGTGAAGTTTGAATTATCGTTAAGCACACCTTTCTGTTTTTCAACAACAAGGCATCCCATATCGCTACTCTTGATTGCTGTACTTTCAGCAACGCCATATACACCGGTAACTTCAAATGCTTTTTCCGATGGATTTGGAACAGCTATATCTTTCAATTCTTCTGCAGAATATATTTCCGGAGAAGATGTGTTGAAATAAGAGGCAAGCGACTGAAGAAGCGGTTCATCTTTTTTCAGTTCTATAGTGGAAACTGAGGCTACTGATGAAGATGATATTCCTTTTGAAGCTAATTCTTTTCCGATGTATTCAGCTATTCCTTCCGGATTGCATTGCTTACGGCAACCTACACCAAGATGCAAAACCTGCGGACGGTAATATAATACAGGCAAACTTGTCTCATAAATGAATGGAGTAACCGCTATCAGAAGTTCATATTCTTCAGGCTTGATATCACCGAAATTGTAATATACTTTGATATGCGAAGGCAAAGAACCTTCAAGGAAATCTGTTCCACGGTCACGTATGTCGAGCAGCAAAGCTGTCGGGCGGCGATTGACGAAAGACGAGATAAGAGCATTCATGCTTGCGCCTTTTGTCTCGGTCTTCCAGTTATATTTTGCACCGATTGTATCCAAAGCCCAAAGACCTTCATTGTCGCTTTGAGTAGTGACTACGACTGTAGCGCCGATAATTCCGGCAATGCGTGTTGCAAGAAGATTTGCACCGCCAACGTGTCCTGAAAGTACAGGTATTACGAACTTACCGGTGCTGTCGATGCAAACTACAGCAGGGTCTTCGTATTTATTCTTTATATATGGAGCAATCTCACGTACACAAATTCCAATTGCACCGATAAATACTATATTGTCGTATGCATGGAAAGATTCACTTATTTCCTTGCGGAAAGAATCAAGGCGAACGCAACCTTCGGCATCAGCTTTGGTGAAAACTACGGATTCCGTAAGTTCACGGCTGATAAGTTGCGCCATAGGAATACTGCTTTCCGATATTACAAATATCGCTGTCTTTATATTATTCATTGTGCTTTCAATATTTCAATAGGATTAAACGAATCAACGGCAAGATGAACGGACGATAATATTTCCATACCCAATTCCGACGCACCTTCACGGAAAAGACGCAAACTTTCTTCGGAAACGGAATTGAAGACAATCACTCCGCCTGGCGACATTACAGATTTTACTTTACGCATAATATCCTTCAGCTGTCCGTTGTGACCGCCGATAAATACAGCATCAGGAACAGGGAACTTATCCAAATCTGCCTGCATAAAATCACCAATGTGGACATTTATTCCGGGAGTTCCGAATTTACGGCTGTTGAGCCTCATCAGCTCCTCTCCTTCCGGACGCACTTCAAATGAAGTAACCTTCAAATGCGGGAATTGTAACTTTGCCTCAACAGATATGGAACCGGTACAGAAACCTATATCCCAAAGAGAAGAGCGGTTATGCAAATCCAACATCGAAAGACTGAGAAGACGTATCGGCATTTTTGTTATCATCTTTGCCCTGCCGTTAAGGAGATGAAACTCACTTTCCGGTATTCCGAAAAATCGGTCCTTGCGTGATGTACGTTGCAAGATAATACAATTCGGAAATTTGAAGTCCGATGTTTCCGCAGCCTCTTCAATTGTAAACGAACGGACACGCTCTGCCTCATCATTTCCGAGAGATTCACCGACATACATAATATAATTGTCATATCCGTAATCTCTCATTCTGGAAGCTATGACTGAAGGAGTGTTGTTTCTGTCGGTGAGCACACCCATCATTTTTTCCTGATTAATCAAAGCCTCATCAAAGGCATCCCAAGGTCTGCCCGTAAGCGACACCATGTGCATATCCTGATATGGAAGCTCAAGTCTGTGAGCTAGCATTTGCAGGGAATTGAACGAAGGGAAAACCTTGATACTTGCCTGTGGCAAACGTGACTTCAGTGTATTGGCAAATCCGAAGAACAGCGGGTCGCCCGAAGCGAACACCACAATATCCGTATATTGACGGTATGAATCGAAAACCTTATCCAAAGGCACAACTATATCAATCCATACCGAATCCTCCGGCAAGAATGGCTTAATTATTTCATAATGCCTTTTTCCTCCGGAAAACACTTTGCTTCCGGAAATGACAGACATTATTTGTGGCGGGAAAAACTGATTCCTGCTATCACTTATCCCTATTACTGTGAATGACTGGACAGACATTAATATAGGATTTAAAAATCAGACATCTCTTCCCGGACGCAACTGCTCTGCATCATTATAACACAAAATAGCATTTGTCAATGTTGCTGCAAGGTTGCTTCCGCCTTTTCTTCCTTCAACAATGAGTTTAGGAATATGAGTGAAAGGTTTCACCATGTGTTTTGATTCGCATACATGAACAAAACCGACCGGAGCTGCAATTATTCCGCAAGGTTTTGCCTTGCCTTTCCTTATCAGGTCGCAAAGCTCCATCAATGCAGTAGGCGCATTTCCGAAAACAAACAGAGCGTCAGGATGCTCGGCTACGGCAAGTCTTATTCCTGCCTGTGTGCGGGTTATACCTTTTTCTTTTGCCAGTTCAACAGCACGTTCGTCAGACAAATAACATTTCACTTCCAGTCCCATTCTTTGAAGAGCTCCTTTTCGGATACCGGATGCAGCCATTGTAACATCCGTAACTATTGTACGGACTTTTCCACTGCTCAGTGTTTCATATAAAGAAGGAACAGCGTTATCGTCGATAAGCAGGACATTCTCCATATCGAAATCTGCTGTTGTATGTATGGCATGAAGCAAAGCCCACTTCTTGTCCAAAGGAATATTCGGATTCTTCAGTTCCTTTTCGATAGTGCGGAAGCTGTTAATCATTATTTCCTGTCCGATACCGGCTGCTTCAGTTGTCTGATTGCGGTAATATCCGCGCGGAGTTATAAAATGATTATCGTAGATATAGGATTGAGAGTTACCAATAATCACAATGGTAAACATATCAATATCTTCAGGATTGAATTCGCCTAAAGTAGTGACTGTGACATTCTGCTCCTCACGTCCAGCCTGACGCACGAAACCGACAGGAGTAGCTGCATCTCTGTATTGCAGGAATATCTCCTTCAGTCGGTAAAGTTGCCAATATCTTCCCTCACTTTTAGGATTATAAACGGCAGTGATGAAATCACCGTCGGCTGCAGCCTTGATACGTTTCTCGATACGTTCCCAAGGTGTCATCAAATCAGACATTGATACAATACAGAAATCATGACCAATTGGCGCACCAAGCAATGAAGCTGCTTTCTGGAAAGCGCTTATTCCCGGAAGAACCTCGATTTCTATATCACTTCCACGGTCGCGCTTCATTTCATAGATAAGCGGAGCCATTCCATATATTCCGGAATCACCTGAGCTTATCACGCAGACAGTGTTACCTTCTTCTGCCATTTCAAATGCTTGCTGAGCACGAAGTTTCTCACGTTTCATTCCGGTATCGATACAACGAGTTTCCGGCCTCAAGTATGATTTTATAAACTGAAAGTAATAGTTATATCCTACAACTATATCGCTTTGGGCAACAGCCTCAAGCACTGCAGGAGTTATATCTGATGCGGAACCGGGACCAATGCCGGCAACTATAATTCGTCCTTGTTTCATTGATAGTCTTTAACGTTTATGAATGGATTGGTAAAGATACGAAGATTTTCACAGAATTTTTCCCTCTATTGCCACCTTTATCACTCCGTCTTCTCTGTTCTCGAAAACCTGATAGGCTCGTTCTATATCACTCAAAGGGAAACGGTGAGTTATCAGCGGAGTCGTATCAATCTTGCCTTCCGAAATAAGCTTTAATATTTCCGGGCAATCGCAACCGTCAACACCGCCTGTCTTGAATGTCAGATTCTTCCCATACATTTCAGGCAAAGGCAAAATCTGAGGTTTGTCATAGAGGGCAACTATTGTAACTGTCGCGTTTGGACGGGCACAATCCCATGCCATGCGGAATGTGTCATCTGTTCCGGCAACTTCAAGCACTACATCTGCACCTCCGTGCAATGAATTGTCAAGCACATCGGATTTGCAGTTTTCCGGACTGGTTACAATCACTCCGGGATAATGTTTCCTGACAAATTCTCTTCTCTCTTCCGACTTTTCACACACGATGATTTTCCGTGGAGATTTTAGCATAACACAGAGGAGAGTACAAATCCCAGTCGGACCAGCTCCTATAATAAGAACCGTATCTTCCTGTTTGATATCAGAAATGCGTGCGGCCCAAAATCCTGTTGCCAAAATGTCTCCCACAAAGAGAGCCTGCTCGTCAGTTACCGAATCAGGAATAATGCTCAATCCCTGATCTGCATAAGGAACACGTACATATTCTGCTTGTCCGCCGTCAATACGGCACCCTAAAGCCCAACCTCCGTTTTTATCCGTACAGTTATTTACATAACCGTTACGACAAAAGAAACATTCGCCACAAAATGTCTCAACATTGACAGCAACCCTATCACCTGGTTTTACGGAACGGACATCCTTGCCGACTTGCTCGACAACTCCTACCATTTCGTGCCCGACTGTTATACCGGGAACAGCACGCGGAACACTGCCATGCTTTATATGAAGATCACTTGTGCATATACTTCCCAATGTTATACGCACCAATGCATCACGCGAATCCAATATTTCCGGCTTCTTCTTCTCCTGAAGCTGGAATTTTCCTTTTTCTATAAATGTATATGCTAGCATAGATGAAGATATTTATAGTTGACGAGGCTACAGAGACAAGTTGACAAGGTATATTTTGTACAAACAAATATTCTGTCAACTTATCACCACGTCCATATAAAAACAAAGTTCGGAACATTTCATATATCATGAAACATTCCGAACCCTATTTTAGTTCCAATAGTCCCTATTTATTAAATACTTTTATTCATCACGATTAGCTCCAAGGAACATCATTACATAATATAACAATGTAGCCAAAGAACCCAAAGCAGCGACAACGTATGTGTAAGCAGCTGAACGCAAAGCATCTTCAGCCTTATCATGTATTGCAACATTTGTTATACCTGCACGGCTCAACCAAACCAAAGCTCGCTGGCTGGCATTAATTTCAACCGGCAATGTTATCAAACTGAACAATGTTGTTGACGCAAACAAGATTATACCGAAAAGCATAAGCTGAGGGAAAGAATGAAGCAAAAGCATTCCACCAAGCAAAACCCACTGCACAATATTTGAAGCAAAGCTTACAACCGGAACCAATGCAGAACGCATCTTCAACGGAGCATAAGCTACAGCATGCTGAACAGCGTGTCCGCATTCATGAGCAGCAACGGCAGCAGCTGCAACACTGTTGCTATAATATACACTTTCACTCAAGTTCACTGTTTTGTCCATCGGGTTGTAATGGTCTGTCAAATGTCCCGGTGTACATGTCACTTTTACATCGTAAATACCATTATCATGCAACATTTTTTCTGCTACATCTCTACCTGTCATACCCGAAGGCAAAGGTATTTCCGAATACAACTCAAATTTCTTCTGCAAACGTGAAGAAACCAACCAACTCAACACGGCTACGCCGATAAATATAATCCAATAAATCATATAAAATAAATTTCTAATTATTGTTTATCAATATAATAGCAAAAAGTTTGCCAAATAAAAAATGGCAGAAAAAGTCCTTATAAAGGAAACATTTTTCTGCCATTTTTACCTATTTCGTTAAATTCAAGACCTTTTGTCGGCTAAATTCCAGTTCGATACGGATTTAAGCCTTGTCAACTTGTTCTCTTGTCAAGCTGAGCAAATCAGTCTTCTTCAGTATATCTTTCGATAGTCTGTTCGCGATCCGGACCAACTGAAACAATCTTGATACGAACGCCAAGTTCTTCTTCAAGGAATGTCAGGTAAGCGTTGAATTCTTCAGGGAATTCATCTTCGCTCTGCATTTTTGTCATATCAGTTTTCCAACCAGGAAGTTCCACATAAACAGGTTCAACACCTTCATCAATTGAATATGGGAATTCTGTTACTTCCTCACCGTTTATCTTGTATGCAACGCAAGCCTTGATAGTGTCGAATGTGTCAAGAACGTCACTCTTCATCATAATCAACTGGCTTACACCATTGATTGTAATTGCATATTTCAAAGCTACAAGGTCAATCCAACCGCAACGACGTTTACGGCCTGTAACGGCACCGAATTCATGACCCAATTGACCAATTTTATCTCCTACTTCGTCAAACAACTCTGTTGGGAAAGGACCACTACCTACACGTGTGCAGTATGCCTTGAAAATACCATATACTTCACCGATATTACGTGGAGAAACACCCAAACCTGTACAGCAACCTGCACAAATAGTATTTGAAGAAGTAACGAACGGATAAGAACCGAAGTCAACATCAAGCATTGTTCCCTGAGCTCCTTCAGCCAACACAGACTTGCCTTCCTTTAGCAAGTTGTTAACAACATGTTCGCTATCAATCAACTTGAATTGTTTCAAATAGTTCAATGAGTCAAACCATTTTGCTTCCAATTCAGTAATATCATATTCATAATTCAAAGAACGCAAAATAGCTTCGTGTTTTGCTTTTGCTGCTGCATAGATTGAATCGAAATCACGCAACAAATCACCAACGCGAACACCATTACGGCTAACTTTATCTGTATAAGTCGGACCAATACCTTTACCGGTTGTTCCAATCTTACCAGCACCTTTTGCTGCTTCATAAGCTGCGTCCAACATGCGGTGAGTAGGCAAAATCAAATGAGCTTTCTTAGAAATATAAAGCTGCTTTGTGATGTCATGTCCGCTGGCAGCCAAAGCTTCAGCTTCTTCTTTGAACAAGACAGGATCCAATACGACACCGTTTCCGATTACGTTTATCTTTCCTCCCTGGAATATACCTGAAGGAATTGAACGCAACACATATTTTTCACCGTTGAATTCCAATGTATGACCTGCGTTTGGGCCGCCTTGGAAACGAGCAACAACATCGTATTTCGGAGTCAATACGTCGACAACTTTACCCTTGCCTTCGTCGCCCCACTGTAATCCTAGCAATACATCTACTTTCATGTTCTTTATATAATAGACTGTTAATATACTTATTTTTGGAGGTTGTCGCATTTAGAGCTTAAACCACACAAAGGTAGCTTATTTATAGGAACAAGCAAAAACTTATGGAACTTTATTTGCATAAAGCTGATTTTACAAGCCCTAATCAAAGCAATCCATTCGACTTTAACCATCTCTTTCCGGATGGAGTCAGAAACCATAAAAGAGCCAAAGCACATGGTATTCCAACCATTGACAAAACAAATATAGTTGCCATAATTACACCATTTGGTTTTTACAAAAATAGGCAATCTCTGCTTGAATATCAAGCAAAAACTGCCTATTTAAATGTTATTAGTCAATTTAAGTTTCGCAGAATGCTCAACTTAACAAGTTGACAAGGCTTCAGAGACAAGTTGACAAGGTCAAAATAACTCCAAATTATTTAATGCTCTTGTCAACTTGTTTACTTGTCAACTTGTCACCTAAAATTAAACTTCCGAAACCTCTCAATCACTCAAAATAATATTCGAACTCAAACTTCAAGTCATTGAATATTTCTTCCAATTCCGCCTTTCCACAATTCTCGTATTCCGAAACTAGGTCCATAACTTTTGCCGCAGAGTTACGGTCTTTCCTGCCATAACGCTTCAAAGCAAGAGAAGCCGAACGCTGTGATGCAGAAATTCCACAATTCAAAACTTCTTTGGCTTTAGCAAAGAACTTGGTTTCCAGTTCCTGAGAAACTGTTTTTTCCTTTATATACATATTTGCCAATGTAAGGAATGCACATACATATGTATATTCGGAAGGTGTATCACTTTCAAGGCAAGCGCCAACTATTTCCTCAACAGAAGGAGAATTTGGAATAAGATTGGAACAAAGCTGTTCCGCTATCTCCATATATTTTATATCCGCAATCCATTGCAAAGCCGTTTCTTTCCGGAAATCACCCGCCGGATATAAAAGTGTTGCCAATATTTTCAGCTCACGGACATCTTCTTTCCATAAATCTTCTGCCAATGAAACACTTGGAGTGCAACTGCCGGCAATAAGCTTTATTTCAGGTATTGGAGTACCGAAGATAAGCTTATAGTTCATTCCTTTCTCACGCAGGCTTGTCGAAATAACTCCATTCATAGCAAGACGGAGTTTTTTTCGTATTTGCTGAACTTCAGTATTCATTTACAATAGTTTTAGATACGAGGTGACAAGGCTTCCGAAACAAGGTAAAAATCATTGTCAACTCGTTACCTTGTCAACTCGTCCCCTACAATCAATTATAACTAGGCAAGAATGAATAATCACGGCTATAACGAAGCATCTGTTCAACATAGCCTTCTGTATAGTCAAGGACTATATCAGTAACTTCACCGTTATCATTCTTAACTTCTTTCATAACCGGATTTACAAAACCTTTGTATGGAGCAAGATTAAGTTTCTTGTATCTTTCAAGAACTTCCTTATGCAAATCCTGATCCACTTTCACTGCATAATCCTCAACAAGACGTTTTCCGGCTTCAAAATCACCTTCACTCTTCACACGCTGAACTTCTGCCAACAGCTGAGCGAACAAGCCACGCAATTTATCATAATCGTTTACGACTACATAAGTTTTGCCATCACGCTGTTTCAACTCAACAACATTGTCGGCTTTGCCTTTTTCGTAAGCCCATTTAGCAATAAGCTGGCGGTTACGCATATGTGCTTCTTCAACATCTTTTCCCGGTTCGATACGCACAAGCTGAGTCATCAAACCATTCATCATATACTGATAATATGCAGCTTTGTATGCATCTGCATCAGGAAGCAAGCCCAAATCTACCATTTTCTGATCTGCCATATAATACAAACCGAACAAGTCTGCACGTGCTTCTTCCAATGTTGAGCTGTAAGCACCCAAAGCATCAGGGTCAACACCATCAAGCAATTTACCTGAACCGTGACCCAGACATTCATGCAAGTCTGTATGCAAGTTATCTGTCATAAAGCCGTATTTCTTAGCCTGTTCACGCTCTGCGTCACTCCACATGAATTCTGCAGACATACCGCTACCCTGAGAAGCTTTGTCGTAAGCTTCAGTAATATTTTCGATTGTCACAGACTTAGAACCATGGTCGCGACGAATCCAGTCTGCATTAGGCAAGTTAATACCGATAGGAGTTGAAGGATAGCAGTCACCACCAAGCATTGCAACAGTGATAACTTTTGCACTCACACCTTTAACTTTCTCCTTGCGGAAACGTGGGTCAATTGGTGAATTATCTTCAAACCACTGTGCGTTTTCGCTTATTATCTTTGTGCGCTCAGTAGCTTTTTTATTTATGAAATTAACTGTTGATTCCCAGCTAGCCTTACGTCCAAGAGGGTCGCCATAAGTTTCGATGAAACCATTTACGAAGTCAACATCTGATTTTGTATCTTCAACCCAAAGCACTGAATAAGCATCGAAAGTCTTCAAATCACCAGTCTGATAATATTCAATCAACTTTTCGATGATAGCCTTCTGAGCATCGTTTTCAGCGAAAGCTACAGCCTTCTGCAATTCTGCTACGATATGCTCGATTGCTTCAGTGTACAAACCGCCGACTTTCCATACCTTTTCATAAATCTTTCCGTTTTCCTTAACAAGGCGGCTGTTCAAACCATAAGAAATAGGTCTTACTGAATCCTGACCAATCTTCATTTTATTATAGAAGTCGTTGACTTCAGCCTGAGTCAAATCTCCTTCATAATAATTATTTGCCGAAGCTTTGATGATATCATTTGCTCCACTCTGAACTGTTCGTTTGTTCAAAACAGCAGGATCAAACATTACCGGAGTAAGTTCTTCGATAAGCTGATCAACTGTTTCTCCTTCGCGCAAAGGCAATGCCGACGGCTCAACTTGTTTTACACATTCAGCAAAAAACTCTTTTGAGAAAGTTGGCAAGAATTTATCTTCTGCATAATGATGATGAATACCATTTGCAAACCAAACTCTTTTCAGATAAGTTTCCAAAGCCTTGAACTCTTCACTGTTCTTATCGCCCTTATAAGAAGTATAAACAGCTTCCAAAGTGCGACGGATAGGCAAATTGTAACGGCAATTCTGGTCTGCAAGAATATCACGACCCATCAATGCCGCTTCCGACAAATGATATAATAATTGTTTCTGACGAAGTGTCAGTTCTTCAAAACCAGGCACCTGATAGCGGAGAATCTGCAAATCTGCAAATTGATCTACCACATAATTAAAGTCATTGTTTACAGCCTCAACCGTTTTTGTTTGCTGTCCACCGGTGCAAGCTGTCATTCCAATAGCTGTCATAACAGATAAAATTACGTTTTTCATATTTCTATTGTGTTTTTTATTCCAATGCGCAAAGATAGGAAAAATAAAAAAAAGACCAATCGGAACTTGCACAAGCTCCAATCGGCCTTATTATATCATCTTATAGAGATAATTCTTTTTTCAGTTCAAGAGTAAAAATAGAGTCATATTTCAGAATGTCATATTATCTAAATCTGCTGCTTTCACACGAATAATCTGTCCGTTACGAGAGAATACCAATTCGCCGTTTTCTTTCTTTTTCTGGCTTACCAAGCGCTGAAAAGCCATATTAGCACCCTTTACTATATTCTCTTCAAATTCTCTAAGTTCTTGTTCATTCATGATTCTCTAATTTTTTATAGATAACCGGATTATATATTTCGATTTTATCTCTTTTGAAGCCTTTTGCAATAATCTGCATCGGCGACATAGAGTTATCGGCTATCATCCAATAGTCACTAATAGAAAGGTACAGTTCAAACAAATTGCGAATTCCGGCAGCATAACGTCTTCTGATTGTTTCTACCGGTATATTGTGTCCTCCGGCTGAAACTCTCATTTTTACTCGTTCTATTGCCAGCTCCGGCGTGTTAAGCCAGAAATACAATAAGGTGACGTAATAACCTTCCTTTTGAGCCTCCCGTATTAGGTTTGCCACCGAACGGGTTGCCAGCGTAGTTTCCATCGCAAAGGTCTCGCCAGCGGCGATTAGTTCCTTGATGCGTTTATACATAATACGACTTGCTTCTACGGCCACCGCAATGCTGTCAGAATTAAAGGGAGAGAGACCTTTCGCGATCTCGTCAGAGTTAACGAACTCTTTACATTTAAGCATTTCCGGCAGTATAGTAAATGAAGCAGTTGTTTTTCCTGCTCCGTTACAACCCGCTATTATATATAGGTATGGCACTGTTTCGCTTATTTTTCCGGCTACAAATATATGAAGAAGTTTTATATCTCCACACATTTTTGACACAAAAATGCGATATGTGTGCAAAAAAAGTACTTGATAACCTCAATTTCGTCATAAAAACCGGTGTATTGGTACTAAATTTACACCCACAACAGGTCGCTCATTATGCCGTCGGATATAAAAACGCCTTTCTCTGTTAAGGTAAGATTTCCGTCTTTCCGGGATATCAAATCCTGCTCAATATATTTTTTTGCCTGCGCTTCGCAATATTTGCGGCGTTTATCTCCGTATCGTTTTTCAATTTCATCGAGATTTATTCCCCACATCGTACGCAAGCCTGTAATGATATAATCGTTATAGCTTGTGTCTGCATCTTCAACCTCTTTCTCAACGGCTGGTTTTCCGACAGCCAAAGCCTCAATCCATTTTGGCAGTGATGACACGTTCCATTCCCTTCCTTCGCCATTAAATGAATGTGCCGAAGGGCCAAGTCCCAAATAGCTTATGCCTTTCCAATATGAACTGTTGTGACGCGAGAAAAATCCTTCTCTGGCAAAATTGGAAATCTCATAATGCAAATATCCGGCTTCCTTGAGTCGGGATATCAATTGCGAGAACAATTCAACGCTGGTTTCCTCATCGACGGACGAAACCTTTCCCGCCTCCCAAAGCTTATACAAAGCTGTGCCTTCTTCATATATTAAATGATATGCAGAAATATGCGGTATGTCCAACGAAATAGCTTTCTGCAGATTTTTCTCCCATTTCTCAGGTGTCTGACCGGGAAGTCCGTATATCAAATCTATACTTATATTATATATATCATGATTTTTGCATATCTCAACGGCACGGATTGCCTGTTCACTGCTGTGACGGCGGTTAAGAAACACCAAATCTTCCGAATCAAAACTCTGTACACCCATACTGATTCTGTTGAAGGGAAGAGTTCTCAATTCCGACATATATTTATCTGTAACGTCATCTGGATTTGCCTCAAGGGTTATTTCGGGATTGTCACTTACATTATATATATGGTATATCGAATCAAATATCTCCGAAAAGTCTGACGCATCCAGTTGCGAAGGTGTTCCTCCGCCAAAATATATGGTTTCAATCTCCTCTCCTTTCAGATAATCCGCACGGAGCTGCATTTCCTTTATGACCGAAGACACATAGCGGCGCTTATAGCTCATGTCCGTATTTGAATAGAAATCACAATACAAGCATCTTTTGGCACAAAACGGAACGTGAATATACAATCCTGCCATAATCAATTAAATTTCTCTGTCTAAATAAAGATTTTCCGGATACAAAAATAGAGAAAGGCGAGTGTAGAGCAAAATAATAAACTTGTTTTTGATTTTGCTATTCCGAGCCGCATCCTATCTTATCAAAAATAGTGAGAAATATCATTTTGGCATATCTCCGGTTTTTCATAGCAATGAAACTTTTTTTCCACATATTATAAAAAACTTTTTCCATATATTATGAAAATTCTTTTTCATCAGCATGAAAATTTATTTCCATATATTATGAAAAAAGTTTTTCAAGGCATAGAAATACAATGAAAATGTAAATACAAGATTATAAACATATTAACAAAATCGATTCAGAATACTACATTTTAGACAAAATACAGCTTAATGACATGCAAAAGTTATAATACAAGAATATTGAACAATAGAAACAAGCCCTAAAAACATAGTTAATAATCAGATAAGCGGACAAATAAGGCTATACAACTGCTGAACAACATTGTTTTCAAACAACAGATATCTTTTGCTTTTCTAGAAGAGTATTTATAATTTGCGCTCACGATAAAACAAAAATCGTAACAAAACTATATGTTTAACCTTTAAATACCTATATGATATGAAAGTATACCAAACTAATGAAATTAAGAATATCTCCATATTGGGAAGTTCAGGCTCTGGGAAAACCACTCTCGCAGAAGCAATGCTTTTCGAGGGTGGAGTTATAAAACGTCGCGGTTCCGTTGAAAACGGGAATACTGTGTGCGACTATTTCCCGGTTGAGAAAGAATACGGATATTCTGTTTTCTCAACCGTTTTCAGTGTTGAATGGCAAGACAGAAAACTGAACTTCATTGACTGCCCGGGTTCTGATGACTTTATCGGAGGTGCGGTTTCAGCTCTGAATGTTACAGATACAGCATTGATGGTGTTGAACGCACAATATGGTGTTGAAGTTGGTACAATAAATCAATTCCGCTATACAGACCAGTTCCACAAGCCTGTAATCTTCGTTGTCAATCAGTTGGATAATGACAAAGCAGATTATGAAGGTACTGTAGCCCAGCTTAAAGACCGTTGGGGCAGCAAGGTGGTTCAGATTCAGTATCCTGTAACTTGCGGTGCTTCATTCAATGCCGTTGTGGACGTGTTGAAGATGAAAATGTATCGCTGGAAACCGGAAGGCGGTGTTCCTGAAGTTCTTGAAATCCCGGCTGAAGAATCTGAAAAAGCTATGGAATTGCACAAGGCATTGGTTGAATCTGCAGCAGAACACGACGATGCTTTGATGGAAAAATTCTTTGAAGAAGGTACTTTGAGCGAAGACGATATGCGTGCCGGTATCCGTGCTGGTTTGGTTACTCGCAATATGTTCCCTGTATTCTGCGTATGTGCAGGCAGAGATATGTGCGTTCGCCGTACATTGGAATTCCTTGGCAACGTTGTTCCTTGCACAGACAAGATGCCACGTTTGGTTACAACTGAAGGTGTTGAAGTTACTCCAGATGTAAACGGACCAACAAGCTTGTTCTTCTTCAAAACTACTGTTGAGCCTCATATCGGACAAGTTTCATACTTTAAGGTATTATCAGGTAAGGTTAAAGCCGGCGACGATTTGCAGAATGCCGACAGAGGTTCAAAAGAACGTATCACTCAGTTGTTCTGCATTGCCGGTCAGAACAGAACAGAAGTTCCTGAAATGGTTGCAGGTGATATAGGTGCAACTGTTAAACTTAAAGACGTTCGCCGTGGAAACACATTGAACGGCAAAGGTTGTGACTATCGTTTCGACTTCATTAAATATCCGGATCCAAAATATCGCCGTGCTATCAAGCCTGTCAACGAGGCTGACGCTGAAAAGATGATGGAAATTCTTTTCCGTATGCGCGAAGAGGACCCGACATGGATTATCGAACAATCAAAAGAATTGAAACAGACAATCGTTCTCGGACAGGGAGAATTCCACTTGCGTACTCTGAAATGGAGAATCGAGAACAACGACAAATTGGCTGTTGAATTTATGGAACCGAAGATTCCATATCGTGAAACTATCACTAAGGCAGCTCGCGCTGACTACAGACACAAGAAACAGTCTGGTGGTGCCGGCCAATTCGGTGAAGTTCACCTGATTGTTGAACCTTATTACGAAGGTATGCCTGTTCCTGACACATATCGTTTTGGCGGTCAGGAATATAAGATGAACGTAAGAGATACTCAAATAATTGATTTGGATTGGGGTGGTAAACTGGTATTCGTAAACTGTATTGTTGGTGGTGCAATTGATTCACGTTTCTTGCCTGCAATTTTAAAAGGTATTATGGGACGCATGGAACAAGGTCCATTGACTGGCTCATATGCACGCGACGTACGTATCTGCGTTTATGATGGTAAGATGCACCCGGTTGACAGTAACGAAATTTCATTTATGCTTGCCGGACGTAATGCATTCAGTGCAGCGTTCAAAGAAGCAGGACCTAAGATTCTTGAACCTGTTTATGATGTAGAAGTTTCAGTACCGGCAGATTTCCTTGGCGACGTGATGAGTGACCTACAGAGCCGCCGAGCATTGATTATGGGTATGAATAGTGAAAAAGGTTTTGAAAAGCTATTGGCTAAGGTTCCTTTGAAAGAAATGTCTAACTATTCTACTTCATTAAGTTCTATCACCGGTGGACGAGCTTCGTTCACAATGAAGTTTGCTTCATACGAATTGGTTCCTTCAGATGTTCAGGAAAAACTGTTGAAGGCTTATGAAGCATCACAAACCGAAGACTAATATTTTTTTGTTTTAGGTTAAATAATAAAGGCGGCTAGTTTCGTGAGAAACAGGCCGCCTTGCTTTTTATCAGAGATAAAACTCCTTATAACTTATTATCTAGTCAACTTGTCAACTCGTTAACTATAATTATCTACTCAACGCTTGCTCAATATCAGCAATTATATCATCTGCATTTTCAATACCAACAGAGAAACGGATAAGGTCCGGAGCAATTCCAGCCTCACGCAACTGTTCGTCGGACAACTGACGGTGAGTGTGACTAGCCGGATGTAATACACATGTACGAGCATCTGCAACGTGAGTAACGATTGCTGCCAACTTAAGATTGTCCATAAAGCGGATTGCTACATCACGACCACCTTTCAAACCGAATGAAAGAACACCGCAAGAACCGTTAGGAAGATATTTCTGAGCTAGGTCATAATATTTGTTGCTCTTCAATCCCGGATAATTTACCCATGCAACTTTGTCGCACTTTTCAAGCCACTCTGCAACCTTCTGAGCGTTTTTACAATGCTGTGGAACACGGAGATGCAAAGATTCAAGACCAAGGTTCAGAAGGAAAGCATTCTGAGGTGACTGGATTGAGCCAAGGTCGCGCATAAGCTGTGAAGTTGCCTTTGTGATAAATGCCAGTTTGCCGAATGTCTTTGTATAAGTCAGACCGTGATATGATTCATCCGGAGTGCACAAGCCAGGGAATTTGTCAGCATGAGCATCCCAGTCGAAATTACCGCTATCAACAATGCAACCACCAACACAACAAGCATGGCCATCCATATATTTTGTAGTTGAATGAGTAACAATATCAGCTCCCCATTCGAACGGACGGCAGTTGATTGGTGTAGCAAAAGTGTTGTCAACAACTAATGGTACTCCATGTTTATGGGCAATACGGGCAAACTTCTCAATATCCAAAACCATCACGCCAGGATTAGACAAAGTTTCGCCAAACATCATTTTAGTGTTAGGGCGGAAAGCTTTGCTTATTTCTTCCTCGCTAGCATCCTGGTCAACGAAAGTACATTCGATGCCCATCTTTTTCAGCGTAACAGAAAGAAGATTGTATGTTCCACCATAGATACTTGTTGCACTTACGATATGGTCGCCAACCTCACAAATATTGAAGAATGTGAAGAAATTTGCAGCCTGACCTGAAGAAGTAAGCATTGCAGCCACACCGCCTTCAAGAGCTGCTATCTTTGAAGCAACAGCATCATTTGTAGGATTCTGAAGACGAGTGTAGAAATATCCGCTGTCCTCCAAATCAAACAGACGTGCCATCTGCTCGCTGGTTTCATATTTGAATGTTGTACTCTGATAAATAGGAAGCACACGAGGCTCTCCTTTTTTAGGATTCCATCCTGCCTGAACACAAAGTGTTTCCGGCTTAAATTGCTTTTCCATATAATTTAAATATTTGAATTATTACAATCAGACTATCAATAATGTCAAATCGACACGCAAATATACCTAATTTATCCAAGTTTTCACCAGATTTTCTTTTCAAGGATTCTGAACCATATAAAAGAAACTATACCTTTCAATATGCTGGAAATACTGATAGCCCACCATACACCTGCAATTCCGAATCCGATATAACCAAGGAAGATTGCCAACGGAAGACGAAGAGTATTGAATGTTATACTTATTATTGCCGGAGGAACAGTGCGTCCGGTGCCATAAAACAAACCCTGCATGGTTATTTCAATCATCATGAAAATCATTGAATATCCGTCAATTTTCAGGAACAGACCTCCGGCTTCATATGCAGCCTTTTCAGGAACAATCACAGAGAATAGTTCTCCACCAAAGAAAACAAACAACAAAGTGCAGAACAGTCCGAACACAGAAGTCATCAACATAGTAGTGCGATATGCACTGTAAACCCTTTCTCTTTTTCGTGCAGCATAATTTTGTGCTGTAAAAGCACTCAGAGCAGTGCTGAATCCCTGAGACGTATTCCACGCAATTGCTTCAATTTGTCCACCTGCGGTAAGAGCCATCAATCCGTAATGTCCGCCATAAGTAGAAGCTGTTCGTCCCATCAAAAGATTTATCACAGCAAAGAAACAGTTAAGCAAAGCAACCGGAAGACCCAAATGAATTATTTTTCTGCAATATGAAGATTTGAGAGGAACAAAGAAGCTGAAATTATCCCACAACGGATGCCGTTTTTTCAACTGATAGACAAAAAGCAACACTACCAGCAATTGTGAACACCAAGTAGCGTAAGCTGCACCTGCCGTTCCCCAGCCAAACACCAGTATAAACAAAGGGTCCAAAATCATATTCAACAGAAGACCGGTTCCGCTAATATAGAAGGGAACTTTACTCAGCCCTGCAGCATTGTGTATCCCTGTGAAGGCTGAAGTCAGAAATATAAACGGGAAACCGGAAGCAACAATACGCAAATATTCTACAGCCTTTTCCGTGATACTGTCTTCCAGTTTATATAAAGAAATAATGGGAAATGCAAAGGTAAACAACAAAGTGCCCCACACTATTGAAATAATCAGCGCCATTGTAAGATTATGCGAAGCATATGCCTTTGCTTCATCTGTATTTCTGGCACCAATGCTTTGTCCGACTGAAACCTCAGAACCAACCTTATTAAGGTAAGAAAGAGACTGAGTCATCCAGGTCAGAATACCAACTGCACCGATTGCAGCTACTGCCTCACTTCCCAAACGTCCAACCCAAGCCATATCAGTCAAGCTATAAGCCATCTGAATGAAAGACGTTCCCATTATCGGCAAGGCAAGATTGAACAACTGTTTCTTAATCGGTCCTTCTGTTAAATTTTTAGTTCCCATTATCAAATAATGAATGACAATTATAAAACAATAAAAAAGGAATGAAGAAAAAGTATCATCTTACAAATGAATACAATTTCTTCATTCCCGAATTATATTATTCGCAAAATATTATCGGATAAACAAAAGCTCACGATATTTTGGCAACGGCCACATCTGGTTATCTACCATCAACTCCAATTCATCAATATGATTACGGATTTCATCCAAATATGGAGCAACAGTGTCATGATATGCTATTGCTTTTGTTCTCAAGTCAGAAATTCTGTTTGCTTTCTTTCTGGCTTCAACCATTTCGTCCACCTTCTTTGTTACGGCATTAATATGTCCGGCAATCTTTCTTACAAGGCGACGTGGTTCTTCTGAAAGTTCTGCATATTCAGCATCACCGAAGCTTTCCTTCAATTTAGCAATATTATCCAAAAGAACAGACTGATAACGGATAACAACCGGAATAATATGGTTCAAAGACAAATCGCCAAGAACTCTGGCTTCAATCTGTACTTTCTTGATATATACTTCCCATTTAACTTCGTTGCGGGCTTCAAGTTCCTTCTTGCTGAGAACACCTGTTTCTTCGAACATCTTGATTACTTCAGGTTTCAGATAAGCGTCATACTGCAATGGAACACTGTTTTCGCAATCCAAACCACGGCGCAATGCTTCTTCTTTCCACTCATCGCTATATCCGTTTCCATCAAAACGAATTGGTTTTGATTCCTTGATATAAGCTTTAAGAACTTCAAAGATTGCCTGCTCCTTACTCTTTCCGGCAGCACGCAAAGACTCAACATCTGCCTTGAACTGGCGAAGCTGATAAGCAACTGCTGAATTCAATGCCAACATTGCTGCACCACAGTTTGCAGATGAACCCAATGCGCGGAATTCAAAACGGTTTCCTGTGAATGCAAAAGGTGAAGTTCGGTTACGGTCTGTATTGTCTACCAACAATTCAGGAATCTGACCGAATCCTAAATGCAAACGGTTCTTATCGTCAATTTCAATAGCATCTTCAATTGAGCAATTCTCAAACTTATCCAATACTTCTGAAATCTGAGAACCCAAGAAAGAAGAAATGATTGCTGGAGGAGCTTCGTTTGCACCCAAACGGTGAGCATTAGTTGCAGAAGCAATACTTGCTTTCAATAATGCGTTATATTTATAAACCGCCATGATAGCATTCACAACGAATGTTATAAAGCGAAGGTTGTCCTCACGGTTCTTTCCTGGAGAGAACAAGTTGATACCTGTGTCTGTTCCCATTGACCAGTTACAGTGTTTACCTGAACCATTCACACCCTTAAACGGTTTTTCATGGAGCAAAACACGGAAATTATGCTGACGGGCAACACGTTTCATTACAGACATCAACAGCTGGTTATGGTCGTTTGCCAAGTTACATTCCTCATAAATCGGAGCCAACTCAAACTGGTTAGGTGCAACCTCATTATGACGAGTCTTAACAGGAATACCAAGTTTGTAGCATTCTACTTCCAAATCTTTCATGAATTCCTGCACACGTGAAGGAATAGCGCCGAAATAATGGTCGTCCAACTGCTGGTTTTTAGCACTCTCATGACCTAACAAAGTACGTTCAGTCAACGACAAGTCCGGACGAGCAGAATACAAATCCTCATCTACAAGGAAATATTCCTGTTCCCATCCCAAATATGAAATAATCTTATTTACATCTTCATTGAAATAATGACAAACATCTTTAGCTGCGCTAGTCAAAGCTTCAATTGAACGGATAAGAGGAGTTTTATAGTCCAAAGCTTCACCAGTATATGCTATAAAGATAGTAGGGATACACAATGTATCATCGATAATAAATGCCGGAGATGAAGGATCCCACGCAGAATATCCACGAGCCTCGAAAGTGTTTCTTAACCCACCGTTAGGGAAACTGGATGCATCAGGTTCCTGCTGGACAAGCAACTTACCGCTGAACTCTTCAATCATTCCACCATTTCCGTCATGTTCCACAAAAGCATCATGTTTTTCTGCTGTTCCGTCAGTCAAAGGCTGGAACCAGTGAGTGTAATGTGTAACACCTTTTTCCAAAGCCCACATACGCATGCCGGCTGCAACCAGATTTGCTATTTCACGGTCAATCGGTGTACCACTGTCAATTGCCTGAGTCAAGGCTTTGTAGGTTTCTTTTGAGAGATACTTTTGCATCGCTTTGCGATTAAATACATTCTCGCCAAAGAATTCCGATACTTTCTGTTCTGGAGCCACAGCTTCAACCGCCTTACGATTAGAAGCTTTCTCCACTGCATTAAAGCGTGAGATTGACATAATCTTCTGTTTATATTATTGTATAATTAATTGCAAAGATACTGGATTTTACGCGTTATTTCTACGCTATTTATTTTTTTTAGCTAAAGTCAATTGTTTCATTAAAAAAGGCATGAACACAAATTGTGTCCATGCCCAATATATTGCCTTTGAAAAGAATAGGCTTAAATAACATACAAAGAGCTGATAGATTCACCGCTACATACACGACGGATAGCTTCAGCAAACATATCTGCTACAGAAAGAATCTTAACCTTATCACATTTCTTAGAATAAGGAATAGAATCTGTGAAAATCATTTCAGAAAGAGCAGACTGGTCAACACGTGTTGAAGCAGGATCTGACATTACTGCATGGCTGGCAATAGCACGTACAGATTTTGCACCGTTTTCCAACATCAAGTTTGCAGCTTTTGTAATTGTACCTGCTGTATCAACCATATCGTCAACCAACAATACGTCCAAACCTTCAACGTCACCGATAATTCTCATTTCAGCAACTTCATTTGCACGCAAACGTGACTTATGGCAGATAACCATAGGAACGCCAAGATACTTAGCATAGCTACTTGCACGCTTAGTTCCACCAACATCCGGAGTTGCAATACACAAGTTATCCAGAGAAAGATTATTCTTGATGTAATCCAAGAAAATAGAAGAAGCATACAAGTGGTCAACAGGAACATTGAAGAATCCCTGAATCTGATCAGCATGGAAGTCCATTGTAATCAGACGGTCGATACCAGCTGCACTCAACATATCTGCAATGAGTTTTGCACCGATAGCAACACGTGGTTTGTCTTTTCTGTCCTGACGAGCCCAACCAAAGTAAGGAATAACAGCTATGATAGAGTGAGCAGAAGCACGCTTTGCAGCATCAATCATAAGCAACAATTCCATCAAATTGTCAGCATTCGGGAATGTTGACTGAACCAAGAAAACATCACGGCCACGGATTGATTCTTCATAAGAAACAGAGAACTCTCCGTCAGCAAAATGCTGAATGTTCATCTGTCCAAGAGGACAACCTAAGCTTTTACAAATTTTCTCTGCAAGATAACGGGTGTTTGTACCTGAAAACACCAAGAAAGGAGTTTGTGCACTCATTATTCCGAATTTTTATCTTAAGTGAATATAATAAATTTGTTGCAAAGGTATGAAAAGATTATTAATTACTCAAGTTTAAGCACATTTTCAATACACAAACTTGATTATTCTTGCCGAATATCCAGGAATTACCACTTGATACGGCCATGATTCTGTCAATGTACTTACAGTTTCAAACCCACTGAACAAATCAATTTGTCTTGCAGCCTTATTATCCTCAAATCCCAATACATTAAAGGCATCTGAAGGAATTTCAACACGCACTTTTTGCTCGCTCTTGTCGAAATTAGCTACAATGAGAATGACTTCATTATCATATTTCCTTAAAAATGCATACTGACGATGAGTATTAAAATATGGATTCGATGAATTTGCATACATCAAGTCATAAAATTCCCCTTTGACAATAGCTGGCTCTTCTTTTGCCAAATGAAGTATTTTAGAATATGTTTGACGCAAATATTTCTGTTCTTCACTAAGACCTGCCCCGTCAAACTTTCCATTGTTATTCCAGTCACGCAACGATTTCAAACTCCAATAATCAAATATGGTTGTTCGTCCGTCACGGCCACTAAAGCCTTCCTCATCCATTCCCGGCTCACCTAGTTCCTGACCGCAATAAATCATAACCGGATTCGTATTCATAAGTGCAGAAACAGCCATAGCAGGTATTCCAGGAAGTGCATTCCCGGCGAAAAAGTCTGAAGCAATTCTCTGCTCATCATGATTTTCAAGGAAATTCAGCATATTGCTTTGTATTCCGTCAAGTGATTGCCAGCAATATGATATATCTGAAGCATATTGATTTCCGCACATCACATTACGAAGTGTATCATACAATCCAACTTTATCATACAAATAATCAAAATGACCATTGAAGATATAGTTTCTATATTCAGATGGATTATAAACTTCAGCAATAAAACATACAGGATATTTCTCTTTTACTGCCGGTATTGCCCAATTCCAAAACTCAACAGGCACCATTTCTGCCATGTCACAACGGAAACCATCAATACCTTTAGCAGCCCAGAACAAAAGAATGTTAAGCATTTTCTTCCATGTACTTGGTATAGGATTGAAATGCTTAGTTCTTCCATTCATGTAATCAACTCCGTAATTCAACTTCACAGTTTCATACCAGTCATTTTGAGAAGGGAAAGCAGAAAAACAGTCGTTTCCTGTAACCTTTGCGGGGAATTCGCTGTATTCATAATCTTCGCATTGAGCTCCGAAATGAAGCACCAAAGGTTGATCAGGTATATAATAGAAATTGTTGTTTGGATCAAAAGCTTTCGTACAATCATCTTTTTCTCCCAAACCTTCAATATATGAATGACGGACATCCGACTTGTACTGACGAGCAACATGATTAGGGACAAAATCAATTATAACTTTCATACCAGCTTCATGAGTTCGCTCAACAAGAGCCTCGAATTCCTCCATTCTATTAGTAACATTGTCCGCCAAATCAGGATCAATATCAAAATAGTCCTTGATTGCATATGGAGAACCGGCGTTACCTTTTACAACCGCATCATGGTCTTTTGCTATATTATATAATGTATAATCTGTTTTTGTGGCATGTTCGATTACACCAGTGTACCAGATATGATTTACACCTAGTTCCTTTATTTTGGATAAAGCTTCCGGAGTAAAATCTGAAAACTTTCCCACACCATTTTCAAATATACTTCCGTTTTTCACTGGCGATGTGGTCATGTTTCCAAACCAGCGTGGGAACACTTGGTAAATAACCATTTTCTCTGTTTGTTTTCTATCAGTTTTCATAGGTCTATATATTTAGCATAATAGCGAAAGCTTATTATGCATTCATTATCTTTATTAATTAAGTTAAGTTTCGCAAGTTGCTCAACTTATATAAAGTAAACAAGGCATACAAGTTGACAAGATCAGAACACCTGTAATTTCACAAATTATTATCCAAAAATCTTGTTAACTTGTCTT
>CALCST010000003.1 GCA_937894065.1 uncultured Parabacteroides sp.
ATGAAAGGGCGTGTGAATAAAAATTAAATGTCTAAGGAAGGCTGTTTCTCTTCGGAGGAGCAGCCTTTTGTTATTAAATTGAAAATTGAAAGTTGAAAATTGAAAAAACACAGAGAAAACGGAGACATGGAGGAAAATTTTTTATACTTAAAAAAACTCCGTGTCTCAGAGTTTAATATTATTTATCCAATAACCTTACCAACACAAACCTCCTTCTCCGGACTATATCCGCTTCTTATCCTCCATTCCTGCGGATAAAGATTATTTGAGCGGTTGCCGAGATTCTTCACGAAGCCAAGAGGAATGTTTCCGTAGGTGAGGAGAACAAAACCTTTTTCTGTTCCTTCGGGAAGGGTGATGGCTTCTTTGCGGAGATATTGTATTGCTGTTTCCCACGAAATTTCTACACAAGGGAAAGCATCACGGTTGAGAGCATAGCTTAGAGCCAGAGACTGTGATGGGATAAGGTCTTTACCTTTCACTTCGCCAAGTTCGATACCTGCAGAAAGAACACGGAGTTTGTTGATGAACAAATCCGAAAGGCGGGAAACATTTTCGGATTGCATTCTGATAATGCTCTGTGAGGCATCAGCCCATTGAGGTTTGTAATTGTCAGGAGCAATAAGAAATTTATCCAGACTTTTAGGGAAAGCTGCGACTTGCTTGCCGCCTTTCTGTTTCTTGTCCTTACCTTTCTTGCCCATACGAATCTCCTCGATTTCACCATCAGCTTTTCTGAGAGCAGCAAGAAAGAAACCTTCACCTTTGGTTTTGTGAGGGAAGAAATGGTAAACCGGATTGCCGTGTTTCAGTGCGCCGGTGATATTCCATTCGGTAGGAACCGGAATTTCCAGAGCTTCGGCTCCAAGTTCCTCTATTATGTAATGTATATTATCTTCGTTCTCCTCAGTGTTATAAGTACAAGTGCTATATATCAGCAATCCACCTGGTTTGAGAGCATTCCAAATATCATGAATGATACGGCGCTGGCGGGAAGCACATAGATTTACGTTTGCCACGCTCCATTCGCCGGTGCTGTCGGTATCTTTACGGAACATACCTTCGCCGGAACACGGAACGTCAGTGACAATAACGTCGAATAGATGTGTAAACTCGCCAATCTCTGCCGGGTCGTTATTGATAACAATACTTTCAGGATTTCCCCATTTGGCAATATTTTCAGCAAGAATATTGCTTCGTGTCTTTATAACTTCGTTACTCACCAGAACACTGCCTTCCGGAAGAAGACTGAGGAGGTGAGTTGATTTTCCTCCCGGAGCAGCACAGAGGTCGAGGCAAGTCACAGGTGAATCTACAAAAGCCTTGATTGCCTGTTCGAGAAACATGGAAGAAGCTTCCTGAACATAATATGCTCCGGCATGGAAAAGAGGGTCGAAAGTGAAAGGTATACGTTCCGGAAGATAATATCCGGTGTTACACCATGCAACAGATTCGTAACCCGGTTTGCATGAACCTTTCCGCCCGTTAATTCTGATACTAACCGGTGCGTCACTCTGCAATGCTTTTTCCAAAGCATCATATTCGTTGCCAATCAAGGCGCGTGTGCGTATGATAAAATCTTCAGGAAGTGCCATTCTGTTATTATTTCTTTTTGCAAAAATAGTAACTTTGCAGGAATAAAACACGAAGTTTGAGGAGTCAAGGAGTTAAGTAGTCAAGAAGAAAAAACTTGTTTCCTGTAGTCTTGTCAACTTGTTCCCTTGTCAACTTAAAAACTCATAAACTTAAAAACTCATAAACTCAAAAATATGCCTGCTTCATTATACCTAATCCCCGTCACCCTCGGTGACACCGAACATCGTCGTGTTTTGCCGGAATACAACCGTGAAGTGATTTTGCAGATAAAGCATTTCATAGTTGAGAATGTGCGCACAGCACGCCGTTTCCTGAAGAAAACAGAACCGTCAATAGTTATTGACGATTTGACATTTTATGAATTGAACAAGCATACATCGCCGGAGCAGGTTGCCGGTTATCTTGCTCCTCTGGCAAAAGGAGAGTCTGTAGGTGTTATTTCCGAGGCCGGTTGTCCGGCTGTTGCCGATCCGGGAGCCGATGTTGTGGCAATAGCTCAGAGAAAGAATTATCCAGTAGTTCCGCTTGTTGGCCCTTCTTCGATATTGATGTCCGTTATGGGTTCCGGATTCAACGGTCAGAGTTTTGCTTTTCATGGTTATCTGCCTATTGATGCATCTGAAAGAACAAATATGATTAAGAAACTGGAAGGACGAATTTATTCGGAGAACCAGACTCAGCTATTTATTGAAACTCCATACCGCAATATGAAGTTGGCAGAGGAACTTATCAGGACTTGCCGCCCGTCAACAAAGCTTTGTATAGCATCGAATATCACTTGTGATGATGAATACATCAAGACGAAACCGGTGAAAGAATGGGCAGGAAAACTTCCGGATTTGAATAAGAAGCCGACGATATTTTTGATTTATAAATAAGGGAACGAGTTGACAAGGGGGCGAGTTGTTACCTTGTCTCTGAAACCTTGTCACCTTGTCACCTTAAAAGTTTAATTAAATCTCTCTAACATGATTTACCCTGATTGTCAAATACACGAAACCGCAGTAGTCGACGAAGGTTGCCAAATAGGAAAAGGAACGCGGATATGGCATTTCTCCCATATTATGAGTGGCTGCATAATCGGCGAACACTGCAATATTGGTCAGAATGTAGTTATTTCGCCTGAAGTGGTTTTAGGAAATAATGTAAAGATTCAGAATAATGTTTCTGTTTATACCGGAGTTACGTGTGAGGATGATGTTTTTCTTGGACCAAGTTGTGTGTTTACAAATGTGATTAATCCTCGCAGTGCAATAGTCCGTAAGAATCAGTATATGAAAACTGTTGTGCGGAAAGGAGCGAGCATCGGAGCAAATGCTACAATAGTTTGCGGTCATGAAATAGGAAAATATGCTATGATTGGAGCAGGAGCTGTAGTTACAAAGGATGTAGCAGACTATGCTCTGGTCGTAGGCAATCCATCAAAACAAATCGGATGGGTGAGTGAATACGGACATCGTCTGGAGTTTGACGCTGATGGTGTTGCGGTTTGTCCGGAGAGCGGACAGAAATATTGCTTGTCTGAAGGGAAAAAAGTAATTAGAATTGGATGATGAATTTTTCTTGTTCCAAAAGGAGTGATTATTGTTTCAATGTGCTATGATTTAAGAGAAAATAAAGGTTGTTTATTGGGGTAAAATATCAGAAAAATAGTATATTGTGAAATATTGAAGTTTAACTTTATAAATTGATATTATTATGGAAAAAATATTTAATATACCTTGGTCTGATTCTGTAAAAATTATATCAGTTGTAACAACTTTGGTTCTTGTTTTTGTTATTGTTGTTATTGTATATCTTCTAAAGAATCAAGGTTTTTCATCCAATAAATTAACACTTCTGATACTTTTCGCAGTATTAGGAATATCTGTTTATTTTGCATTTCAATCTCCTATATCTTTAAAATTAACTGAAGATCATATAGCTGTTCGAAAGATGTTTGGAGAAGTAAAAATATCTTATACAGATATTGTATCTATTGACAAGTATGACAATTATGGTTCAGATATTCGTTTAATGGGAAATGGCGGTTTTTTAGGTTATACAGGTGTTTTCCGTAATGAAGTTTTGGGAAAGTATATTGCTTATGTAGGGAATTTTAAACAAGCTTTTTATATTAAAACCAGAAATAATAAGCTATATGTTTTAAGTTGTGATAATAGAGAAGAGGTTATAGGTTTGGTTAGAAAATATATGAGTGAATAGATATCGGGATTTTAGTTTACGAGTTGACAAGAGACAAGTTGACAAGGTGTATATAAATAACTGTATTATTTCCCTTGTCAACTTGTCTCTGAAGCCTTGTCAATTTACCCTATTAACCACATTTCCTTCCAAAAATCCTTTCACATTATTTACTGCAATATCCATAAGTCTTGCTCGAGCTTCATGAGTTGCCCAGGCAATATGAGGA
The DNA here is from genome assembly GCA_937894065.1 of uncultured Parabacteroides sp. GTDB lineage: Bacteria > Bacteroidota > Bacteroidia > Bacteroidales > Tannerellaceae > Parabacteroides. Next base: position 4,010 of record CALCST010000003.1, read on the forward strand.
GTTATATAGCAATTACGTGCCGATAGCAGAGGATTGTCAGCTTTTGGAGGTTCAGAAGAAAGAACATCCACACCGGCTGCTGCAATTCTGTTATTGTTTAAAGCGTCAGCCAAGGCAGTTTCGTCGATTAGCGGACCTCTGCCAGTGTTAATAACTATTGCCGAAGATTTCATCAGAGATAAAGTTTCAGTATTTACAAAGTGCCTTGTGCTTTGAGTAAGTGGACAATGTAATGAAAGAATATCACTCTCTCTGAAAAGTGTTTCCTTGTCAACTGGAGTTATTCCTTCAGGAAGAGCAGATGCCTGTTTTGATGTAAGAGCAATAACCTTCATTCCAAAAGCCAAAGCTACTTTTGCTACTGACATGCCAATGTTTCCAAGACCTACCAATCCCAATGTTTTACCGGCAAGTTCGAATAAAGGAGTATTCCAGTATGTAAAGTCTTTGCTGTTACTCCAGGCTCCGGCAGAAATCTCTTGCGTATAATGTTCAACTCTGTTTGATATGGCAAGGATATGAGCGAAAACCATTTGTGTCACGGAATCTGTGCTGTATGCAGGAATATTTGTGACAACAATACCTTTTTCCTTCGCAAAATCTGTGTCGATAATATTATATCCGGTAGCCAACACTCCGATGTAGCGAAGTTTTGGCAACTGTTCAATTGTTTCACGACTGAAAGGAACTTTGTTGGTAAGAACCATTTCTGCGTTTTTGCAGCGTTCTACTATAAGCTCTTTTGGAGTTCTGTCGTAGAATTCGCAATCAGTAATTTCCTTTAATTTTTCCCAGGATAAATCACCAGGGTTTAAGCTGTATGAATCGAGTATTACTAGCATTTTGAGTTTATGAGTTTTTAAGTTTATTAGTTTTTGAGTTTATTGGTTGACAAGGGAACAAGGCTACAGAAAAAAGTTTTATCTTCTTGACTTCTTAACTACTTAACTCCTTGACTTCTCAACTCCTACTCATGATGATAAGGCTCATTATTAAGAATCGTCATTGCACGATAAATCTGCTCTATAAAGATGAGACGTATCATCTGGTGCGAGAATGTCATTTTGCTTAGAGATATTTTCTCTTTTGCTGCATTATAGACTGCATCGCTGAATCCGTATGGACCGCCGACAACGAAAACAAGTCTTTTGGGAACGGAGTGCATTTTCTTCTCTATATATGCTGAGAATTGCATGGATGTGAAATCTTTGCCTTTTTCGTCCAGAAGAACAAGATAATCTCCCGGCTGAATGGATTTCAGGATAAGCTCGCCTTCCTTTTCCTTTTGCTGAGATTCGGAAAGGTTCTTAACATTCTTGATATCCGGAATAACTTCCATTTCAAATGGAATGTAGTGTGAAAGGCGGTTCTTGTATTCGTTGATAGCTTCCACAAAATATCCGGCATCTGTTTTGCCTATAACAACTAATGCAATTTTCATCTGCTTACATTTAATAAGTTTCAGTCAGCTAAGTTACAAGAAAAATACATACCTTTGTGTCATTATATTCAGTAAAAAGAAGAATGGTATGAAACGGTTCATGTTATCAGTAGCACTTTCGTGCCTTTACCTGGCAAATATCAATGCCGCGGACATAAAGGCAATCTCAGGTGCTTTCAGTAAAGGAAATGCAGCCGCTTTGTCTTCTCTTATGGATAAAGAAGTGGATATGGCATTGCAAGGTGGAACATCAAAAGTACGTTCAGGAAGTGATGCCGTGAAAGACCTGGAAAGTTTTTTTAAATCCGGCAATATTTCCGGTTTTCAGGTTATACATCATGCAGACAAGAAAGACCGCGGATTTATCGTTGGTAAAATTAATGCCAATGGTAAGGAGTATCGTGTGAATATTACTTATCGCACAGAAAATGATAAGGCGATAATTCAGTCGATAAGGATTGAATGATAGGAAACAAGGGGACGAGTTGATAAGGGAACAAGGGAACAAGGAGGATTGATAAAGTAGTCAAGAAGTCAAGAAGAAAAATCTTATTTTCTGTAGCCTCGTCAACTTGTCAACTAATAAACTCAAAAACTCAGAAACTTAAAAACTCACAACATATGAATTTACAGGAAACAAAAGAACAGTTGATATCTGAACTAATCAGATTGGCATTTGCTGAAGATATTGGTGATGGCGACCACACAACATTGTGCTGTATTCCGGCTACAGAAATGGGAAAGAGCCATCTTATTGTTAAGGAAGATGGTGTACTTGCCGGTGTGGAAATGGCAAAACGTATTTTCGACGCATTTGATCCTGAATTGAAAATGACAGTATTTATCCAGGATGGTGCTGAGGTTAAGAAAGGAGATATCGCTTTCGAAGTTGAAGGAAAAGTACAGTCATTGTTGCAGACAGAGCGTTTGATGCTTAATGTTATGCAGCGAATGAGCGGTATTGCTACTACAACACGTAAATACGTAAAAGCTTTGGAAGGAACAAAGACAAGAGTTTTGGATACTCGTAAGACTACTCCGGGCTTGCGTATGATTGAGAAAGAAGCTGTTCGTATTGGTGGTGGCGTTAATCACCGTATCGGTTTGTTTGATATGATTCTTCTTAAGGACAATCATGTTGACTTTGCTGGCGGTATTGAGGCTGCAATTACTCGTTGCCATCAGTATCTGAAAGAAAAGAACAAAGATTTGAAGATTGAAATTGAGGTTCGTAATTTCGACGAAATACAGCAGGTTTTGAATATCGGAGGTGTTGACAGAATTATGTTGGATAACTTTACTCCGGAAAACACTCGCAAGGCTGTTGAAATGATTGGTGGAAGATTTGAAATCGAGTCTTCTGGTGGAATTACATTTGCTACACTAAGAGACTACGCTGAATGCGGAGTTGACTTTATCTCAGTTGGAGCGTTGACTCACTCAGTGAAAGGTTTGGATATGAGTTTCAAAGCTTGCTGATTTTTATACAATAAAATAATAAAGACACAGAGAACACAGAGATATTTTATTCTGTGTTTTCTGTGTCTTTGTTTTTGCCTATGTATTGGGCTTATTGTGATTATTCTTCACCGGCAAACATCGGATCCCATGCCGGAAGCTGGATAGGTTTCTGATTCAATGCTTTCATCACTTTATCAGTAACATATTTCTTCTCTACCACTAGACGGAATGTATATTCGTCGAACCATTTGTCTGTAAGGATAAGATGACCGTTGTTTGCACCGTCGCCCCAACTATTTTCAACCATCCATTTCTTTGGCTTTCCGTTTTCGTCGAGGTCAACAGCCATAAGAGTCATGGCGTGTGCCGAACCACTTGAGAAAGTCTGGATTCTTTCTTTCTTATCCATTCCGAATGTTGTATTGAACAGTGAACCGTAGTCATAAATATCCATATCCATAATACCACGCTTTGAATCCAATTGTGTGATATCACATGAATAATACAACATAGTGCTGTCTTTCAGAGATGCAATAGCCATCTCCTTGAGGTCTTCAATAGGAATATTCACATATTTCCAGTTATGACCGTCATATTTATGTCTGTCATATTCAATTTCGTAGCATTTGTAATATTCACGTGAAGGGTCGTTCATAACCATCACATAATTGTTGAGCAGATTTGCATCTCCATATTTTTCGAGGAACGACATTGGTGTGTGATGTTCTGTTGCTACAACATTTCCCTTTTCATCTTTTCTTACGAAATCAAATTCAGTTGGAGGAACGCCAAGATTAAGTACAAGCATTCTGTAAACAGTAGAAAGCATCTCTTCTTTCTTGCTTTCGAATTCAGAAGCTTTTGCTCCTTTAGCCTTCATCTCTCTGAGTTCCAAAGCAAACTCTTTAAGTTTCAGAGAAATCAGAGATGACATCATACTTGTATGCTCGCTGCTGTAAGTTTCAGGCATTGCTTCTTTTGGAACAAGTCCGTATTTGCTCACGATGTCGGCAACACCGGTGAAAGTACCGCCGTCGCTAAGCGGATGTTTCAGAAGCCACTCCACAGTTTTATCATCCAGAGGTTTGTCTCCGGTATCAATTATTGCCTGAAGGAAAAGGTTTGACTTTTCAAGCTGATCCCAGAAGAAAGAATAATTCTGAGAGAATTCAAATTTAGGAAGATTATATTTTGCAATAGCTTTTGAGCGCATTACGTTCAATCCGGTAAACAACCAGCATCTTCCGGAAGACTGTTGGTCTGTGATACCTTTTGACTCAACTTTTACTGAGAAATTTGTGTCGATAGCCTTTTGATTGTCCAGATTGACAGTCAGTTTTCGGATATCGTTGGTACTGATTGCATTGCGTATTGCTTTGTCAGAAGGAGTATTCTGATACGATTGTTTGATTTGTTCAAGCATTTTTTCAGAAATGCCACCTTTTCCTTCCTGAGCTAAAGCTGATGAGGAAACGCCCAATGCCAAGGCAATTAACAATAGATTCGAATGTTTCATGATGATAAGATTTATTTGATAAATTACCAAACAAGTCCGTCCTGGTTGATATGCCATAATTTACCGTTTGTGTCCGGCAAAGTAATTTCATATAACGACGGAGTTGTGTAAATGTTTAGATTTTTAAGTTCTTCAGCTGAGCAAATATCTTCTGCTTTCAATGATGCTGCATTGCCAGCAAAAGAGTTTTCCTTTTCGCGATGTATTCTCTGGCGATAATAAAGCTGTCTTAAAGTCCATTTCGTCTTTTCTTCTGCCTTTGCAGTGAATTCTACATTTTCAGTTCCTGCCTTAACGCCTGCAAACTGAACATATCCCCAATATTCCGGCATATGAATGTTTATTACACCTGTTGGAGCCCAAACCCAGTTGTATTCACGGATTTTGTCTTCGCCTTTGATAGGTATTTTGACATATTTGCCATCTTGGACTTCTGTAGTCCATTGCACGCGTGAGAAATTAACACGGAATTGGTCTCCGGCTTCTGGCATACCTTTCTTGTTCATCACCTGATTTAAAGAACTCCATGGAATGAATACTTCAACGGACCATGATTTGTCAGTATCGTTCGGGTTGTTCACTGTTCCATTCACATGAACAGCAGAAAGCATACCGTTGAATTCCCATCCGTTAAGAACAGCAGGACGGTCGCGATAAGGCTGACTCAAATATAAATCCCAAAGCGTTCCTAAAGCATTTACTTCATATTCCAGATAATTGTGAGTATCTCCGGTTGGGTCGAGAAATATCTCAAAGTCATTTTCATTGAAAATCACGCAGTCGTGCTCAGTCTGATAGCTCCACACATGAGGTTCTTCCAATAGAGCTGCAAAATACATACCTTTTTCATCATAAGCCATTTTTGCGTTAGTTTTGAAATGAGGTGCAGGTCTTTTGTCTCCTTCAATATCAGTGAAGTCGCTGCTCCATGGAATTGCATCCCACTCGTCGAGCTTGCCGTCAACTTTTATATCTTTGTCTGCCTGATAGCAAACATAAGTAGGCGGGTTGAACGGAGCAATTTCCGGATAACTGATTTCTGTTGTTTTCTCTGCTGATTTCTCTGAACAAGAGAATAATGTGGCAGTAAGTGCTGCCAAAGGTAAAATGCTTTTTTTCACGTTTTGTCGTTTATTTATTATTTAGTTTAGTTATGCTAACTGTTTGATTTAAAGTAGACGAGGCTTTAGAGACAAGTTGACAAGATTTTCTGATATTTAAACCTATTAATCTTGTCAACTCGTCATCTCTATCTCATTATTCGTTTTCTTTATACCATGAAGAATACATATGATAATTCTTGGCAATTTTCTGGTTGATTTCCTTTGCCTGTTCCGGATCCACTTTCTTTACAAATTTAGCAGGAACACCGGCATATATACTTCCCGGTTCAACGATTGTTTTGCTTAGGACAACAGAACCTGCTGCAACAATTGCTCCTTCACCGATAACTGCATGGTCAAGGATTACAGAACCCATTCCAACCAAAGCTCCGTTGCATATTTTAGCTCCGTGGATTGTTACGTTATGACCAATTGAAACATCGTCACCGATTTCTATTGTTGACTTTTCATATAATGTATGCAACACAGAACCGTCCTGGATATTTACACCATTGCCGATTCTGATTGAGTTTACGTCGCCTCTAAGAATTGCGCCGAACCAGATACTGCAACCTTCACCTATTTCAACATCTCCGATAATTGTCGCATTGTCTGCGAGAAATGTGTTTTCTCCAATTTTAGGAGTAAAACCTCTTACTGATTTTATTAAAGCCATTTTGAGTTTATGAGTTTTTTAGTTTTTAAGTTGACAAGTTTACTAGTTGACAAGGCTACAGAAATTATGCTTTTTCTCCTTGTCCCCTTGTCAACTTGTCCCCTTGTATCTAATATTATATTTCTGCCGTCTTTTCCTTCAACCAAGCTTTTTCTTCTTCGTTCAAATACGGACTGAGTTCTTCGTAAACCTGCTGATGATATTTGTTTATCCATGCATGTTCTCGTGCCGATAACATTGAAACTACAATCAGACGAGTGTCTATATAGCAAAGTGTCAGAGTTTCGAATCCAAGGAATGTGCCGTATTCTGTTTCACTATCCTTATGGATAAGAACCATATTCTCAGTTCTGATTCCGTATTCGCCAGTTCTGTACATTGCAGGCTCGTCGCTCATAACCATTCCCGGTTCAAGGATTACAGGATTTTCTTCCATCCTGATGCTTTGCGGACCTTCGTGAACATTCAGGCAATGACCAATACCGTGGCATGTTCCGTGCAGATAATTGATACCTGCATCCCAAAGAGCTTTGCGGGCAAATGCATCGATGAGGCAACCACGTATTCCGGCAGGGAATTTACATTTTGCAATGCCTATAGTTCCTTTCAGAGTGCGTGTGAAATCCTTTTTCATCTGCTCTGTAGGTTCTTTGCAAAGAGCGACTGTTCTGGTAATATCTGTTGTTCCGTCAAGATATTGAGCACCACTGTCGAGAAGATACAGACTGTCCGGTTTCAACTCTGTGTCAGTTTCAGGAGTAGGAGAGTAGTGAACTACGGCTCCATGAGCTCCATAGCTCGAAATAGGAGCAAAGCTGTCCATAACATACAGAGCTTGTTCGGAGCGGAATTCCGAAACCTTATGAGCAGCACTCAACTCTGTAACTTTTTCTCCGGCTTCCATCTGTTTTTCCAACCAATAGAAGAATTTAGTCATGGCAACACCATCTTTAACAACAGCACTACGGAAACCTTTTATCTCAGTTTCGTTTTTGATACTCTTCAGATGGTTTGCTGGAGAAATACCGTCAATTATTATTGCGCTCTTTGGCAAAGCATTATAAATAGCTACATTTGTTCTGCCTCTGTCGATGAACACTCTGCAATTTTCAGGAAGTTTTGCCAGATAATCGAACAATTTACCATAGTCGGCAAGAATCCATCCTTCTTTCTTAAGATTATCAGCAATTTCTGCCGGAACCTTTTTCGGATTGATGAATAATACGTTCTCATTATTTGAAATGAATGCATAGCTGATGGCAACCGGATTGTATGAAACATCTGTTCCGCGGATATTACAAGTCCATGCAACTTCGTCCAAAGCTGAAAGAATTGTGCAGTCAGCTCCAGCCTGATGCAACATATTGTTTATTTCCAAAAGCTTGTCTTCTGAAGACTTTCCGCTAAGTTCGATTGGCATTTTGAATATCGGTGAGTCTGGAATGCAAGGTCTGTCTTTCCAGATAGGGTCAATCAAAGAAAGATTACAATTAAGGTTGATACCTTTCTTCTTTAATGAAGACTCAAGATTCTGAGCATCTGCAACACTGTAAGTAAGACCGTTTAATGCGACAGTATCACCTTCCTTAAGTTCCATAGAAAGAAATTGAGCAATGGATGGTGTGCCTTGCAACATTAATTTATATAAGTCGATTCCTGTTCCTTCAAGTTGTGCTTCTGCTTGAAGGAAATATCTGGAGTCTGTCCATAACCCGGCTTTTTTGTCTGTGATGACAATTGTTCCAGCTGAGCCAGTAAAACCTGAAATCCATTCCCTGTATTTCCAGCAAGCTGCCGGATATTCACTCATATGAGGATCGGATGTCGGTATTATATATGCTTTTACGTTTTCTTCTTTCATCGCACTTCTGAGAGCTGCGATGCGTTCACAAATTTCTGTTCTCATCGTATCAAAAATTTATAGTCAACATACTATGCAAACTTACATAAAAAATTTCAACTACTAACTTTAAATATTAGCTTATTAAAGTTTACTAGCTTAACTTCCGGTTAACGAGTTGGCAAAGGAAATAAGTGAACAAGAGATTTGGAACAATTAAGCGTGAGGAGACGTGGATTTGGTCTTGTAAACCTGTCTCTGAAATATTATCTGCTGTATTAAATGACTATTTAAACTTATCCAGGTAACTATTTAATCTTAAAACTAAGCTTTAGTTTGTAAAAACTGAATCTTAGTTTATAAAAACTAAAGCTTGATTTATAAAAACTGAGACTTAGTTTTAAGATTATATAAGCAATTGTTAGGTTTCAGGGTTTGAATCACAGATTGTTATTGATTATATTTTGTAATTTATAGAATACTTTTGGGGTATAATAAAGTAATATGTGTTAAAAAGTAAATGTTAAATTTTTAAGAGCGTTATAAAAATGTATGGAATTAACATTCGAAACATTTGCTTATTGTAAAATAATGTTTACATTTGCGTTCGTGATGATTGATTTTGATGATGATTAACCTTAAAAATTAAAAGAATAGAAACATTAGGGAAAATATATAAACACACTGTAATGAAAATAATTAAGTTGAACAAGCCTATATAAGTTACACTATGATTTTTATAGACAATAGAGAGATCGGAAGAGTATAAGATTTAGAACTTGTGAAACTTGGATTATTTAGTTTGTATTATTGTAACCTTAAAATAATAACTTAATTTTATTTTTATGCGAAAGACCTTTAAATCTATTGGAAAGCAAAGGAGAGTGGCTCTTCTTTCTTCAGCCTTATTGTTATGCTCCACATGCATGATAGGCCAGAATGTATCGATAAAAGGTAAGGTTCTGGACATTTCAGGCGAGCCCTTGTTAGGCGTTAACGTTCTTGTAAAAGGAACAACAAATGGTACAATTACTGACTTGGACGGTAATTTCGTTCTCGAAGCTGACGCTAAATCCACATTGGTAATTTCTTATATCGGTTATGTGCCTCAGGAAGTAAAACCTTCTGCAACAATGACTGTTACATTGAAGGAAGATACTCAGAATCTGAGTGAAATCGTTGTAACAGGTTATAGCACTCAGCAGAAAAAGGATATTACAGGTTCTGTAGCAGTAGTTGATACAAAGGAATTGCTTGCTTCTTCAGGATCTTCTGCGACTCAACAGTTGCAAGGTAAGGCAGCCGGTGTATATATCGGTCAGTCTGGTTCTCCTGGTTCTCCAGCAATGGTTCGTATCCGTGGTATCAATACCGTAAATGATAACGGTCCGTTGTATGTAATCGATGGAGTTTCTACACGAAATCAGGACTTGAGCTCATTGAACCCGAATGATATCGAAAGTATGCAGGTATTGAAGGATGCTTCTTCTGCAGCTATCTATGGTGCTCAGGCAGCAAATGGTGTAATTTTGATTACTACAAAGAAAGGTACTAAGTCCGGACAGCCAAAAGTAACTTATGACGGTTATGTTGGTATGCAGAAAACGATGAAGGACTATGATGTTCTTAATTCACAGGAACGTTTGGACGTTGAATGGCAGGCTCAGATGAACAATGCAATGCTTACTGGCTCTGGAGCTAGACCTTCACACGTGCAGTTTGGAACTGGTGAAAACGGTTTCATTATTCCTAATTTAATGACTCAGGCAGGTGCTGGTGGCCGTCAGGATATTGACCCTAACAGTTATAGTTATCCTGATAATACATTGGCTCCATTCTCTAACACAAACTGGTGGGATGAAATTGACCGTATTGGTATTATGCAGAATCATCAGATTTCTGTTTCCGGTGGTACTGAAAAAGGTCAATACAATTTGAGTGCCAACTATTTCAAACAGGATGGTACAGTTATTGAGTCTTACTACAAACGTTATCAGGTTCGTGCCAATACTTCTTTCAACATCCGTGACTGGTTGCGTGTTGGTGAGAATTTGACTTATGCATTTACTAAAGATAATGGTTTGAGCCCTAACGGTGCTGAATCAAGCCCGTATTCATGGTCATATCGTGCTTCTCCATGGGTTCCAGTATATGATATTCAGGGAAATTTTGCCGGTTCTAAATTCTCAGGAACAGGTAACTTCCAGAGCCCGGTAGCAAATCAGATACGTAATAAGGACAACTATTATTCTAATAGCCGTATTTTCGGTAATTTATGGGCTGAGGCTGATATTTGGGATGGTTTGACATTCCGTACAAATTTCGGTTTGGACTATACAAACCAGTATTATTATAGAATGAACAAACTTAATCCTGAGTTCTCTGAAACAACAGGTCAGAACGACTTGGAAGAAAAGTCTGGATATAATTTCCGTTGGGTTTGGACAAATACATTGACTTATAACAAAACATTCAATGATGTTCATAAACTTACAGTATTGTTAGGTACTGAGGCTATCCGTGACGGAATGGGTAGAGAGTTGCTTGGTAAACGTTATAATTATTTGTTCGAAGATAATGAGAATACTTGGGTATTGAACATGGGTGCTAATGACAACCAACGTCTTGCCGAATCTTCATATAAAGGAGAGTTTGCATTGTTCGGTTTGTTTGGCCGTGTTGACTATTCATTTGCTGATAAATACTTGGTAACAGGTATTATCCGTCGAGATGGTGTGTCTCGTTTCTCTAAGTCAAATCGTTATGGTGTATTCCCATCTGTATCTTTAGGTTGGCGTATCTCTGAAGAAGCATTTATGGAGAATACTCGTGATTGGTTGGACGATTTGAAACTTCGTGTAGGTTATGGTCAGACTGGTAACTCTGAAGTGCCACGTGCAACAAACTTCGCTTACGAATATGTTACAAATTCAAAACGTACTGACTATGATATAACAGGTGCGAACACTTCAACACAGGTTGGTTTCCGTTTGGATAAATATGGTAACGAAGATACTAAGTGGGAAGCAACAGAAATGTTCAACGTCGGTTTGGATGCTACATTCTTGAATGGTAAATTCAGTATTGGTGCAGAATGGTATCATAAGAAAACAACTGATATGTTGATTTCTGCTGCATATTCTGCATTTGCAGGTGAAGCTGGAAAACCATACGTTAACTTTGGTGATATGAAGAATACCGGTGTTGACTTCAATTTCAACTATCGTGATCAGAAGGGAGACTGGAGCTGGGATATCAACTTGAACCTTTCACACTACAAGAATGAAGTTCTTCGTTTGTCAGAACAAGAAGACTATTCATTGTGGGGATATGGTACTCGTTTGAGTGGTCCGGTTACAAGAACAACAGCAGGTCAGCCTATTTCTATGTTCTACGGATATAAAGTTGACGGATTCTATGAAAGTGTTCAGGAAGTTATGGCATTACCGCCTCTTGGAATGTCCTCAATTACTGAAGATGAAGCAAAGGCTTATGTAGGTAAGTTCAAGTTTGCTGATGAAACAAAGGATGGTAAATTGTCAGAAGCAGACCGTACTTATATTGGTAACCCTCACCCAGATTTGATTGCAGGTTTGAATGCAACTGTAACTTGGAAAAACTGGGACTTCACAATGTTCTGGTATTCAACTTTAGGTAATGATTTGTTCAACAATACTAAGTTCTTCACTGACTTCTGGGGATTCGACGGTAACCGTTCAAGAAGAATGTTGGAACAGTCATGGACACCTGGTGCTGACAACAGTAACGCTATATTGCCAATTTTGGATAACAAGGATAACTACAGTGGTGCGAACTCAAGTTCATACTATGTAGAAGATGCTTCATTCCTTCGTTTGAAGAATATGGTATTAGGTTATACATTGCCAAAAGACTGGTTGAAGAAAGCTAATATTTCAAATTTGCGTTTGTATGTACAGGCTGAAAACTTGTTGACTATTACTGGTTATTCAGGTCTTGACCCAGAATTTACAAATGCATCAGTAGGTGATGGTAATGGTGCCGATTTGAGAAGAGGTTTGGATATGGGTGGATGGCCAACTACATTGCGTTTGCTGTTCGGTGTGAACTTCTCATTTTAATGATTAATTGTTAAACTTAAATGATTAGATTATGAAAAAAAGATATATAACCGTATTAAGTTTGAGTGCTTTGCTTTTCTTAGGCTCTTGCGGTGAAGATTTCTTGTATAAAAGTCCTCAGGGTAGCTTGGACTCAGACGCTTTGACAAATGCTACAGGGGTTGAAATGTTGACAATCAATGCTTATGCAGCTTTGGCTGCTCCTGTTGATGGTTATGACCCATATCAGGCATCTCCTTTCAACTGGGTGTTTGGTGGTATGTATGGTGGTGATGCCAATAAAGGATCAAACACTGGTGACCAGGCAACATTGAACGAAGTTGAGATTTACAAGACATTGAGTACAAATGACTATTTGCGCCAGAAATGGGGTTGGGTTTATTCTTCTTCTAAAAGAGTAAATACAGCTTTGCAGATTTTGGCAAAAGTAGAAGATATGAATGAAGATATCAAGAAAACTCGTGAAGGAGAATTGAAGTTCTTGCGTGGCTTGATTTATTTCGAAGGCACAAGAGTTTTTGGTAAATTCATTCCTTACTTTGATGAATCATTTACAGATAATGATCCAAAGGCACATAACGATAAAGATATTTCTTCAAATGTGTTGGCTGATATAGATGCAGCAATAGCAGCATTGCCTAATACACAGCAGGATGTGGGTAGAGCTAATGTATGGGCTGCAAAAGCTTTAAAAGCAAAAGCCTTGATGTATTATGGAAAGGTAGCAGAAGCTCAGCCAGTATTGAAAGAATTGCTTGAGAGTGGTGTGACTTCAAATGGCTTACCATATGGATTGGAAGATGATTTGAATGCGAACTGGGATGCAACAATGGAAAATGGTAAAGAATCTATCTTTGCTGTTCAGTATTCTAACTCAGCTCAGGATATGGGTAATGCAGCCTTCTGTTTGAACTATCCTCATAATACAGGTCCTGGTGGATGTTGCGGTTTCTATCAGCCTTCACAGGAATTGGCTAATTCATTCCAGGTAGATGCAAACGGACTTCCTTATTTGAATGGAGAATATAGAAATATGCCAACTGTGACAGAACCTACAGGTGACGGTAATGTTAGTAAAAATAATGCATCTATAGCTGTAGACCCACGTTTGGACTTTACTGTAGGTCGTTTGGGAATACCTTATAAAGATTGGGGTATGCCTGAAACTGGTTGGATCCGAGACCCGTCAAATGGTGGTGTATTTATGCCTAAGAAACATGTTTACAGCAAACATGAAGCTGATGCTAAGTTGACTAACTTATATGGTGGTTGGGCTCCTGGTTCAGCAATGAATATGCAGTATCTGAGCGTCAGAGATATGGTATTGCTTTATGCAGAATGTTTGGCTAACGCTGGAGATTTGAAAGGTGCAATGGAACAGGTCAATAAGATTCGCCGCCGTGCTGCTTTGCCTGTAAACATTATCAAATTAGAAGATGGTACACCTGCTGCTAATTACAAGATATCAGAATATCCTTCAACTCATGCTGCATTCTCAAATAAGGATGTCTGCATCAAGGCTATCAGAATGGAACGTAAACTTGAATTAGCAATGGAAGGTGAACGCTGGTTTGACTTGGTTCGTTATGGTGGTGATGTGATGTCTGCTGAATTGAAAGCATATGTTGATTATGAAAGAAAATATTTGTCAAAATATGCAGCTGCAGCAGTGTTAAGTCCTGCAAAAACAATGTTCCCTATACCTGATGAACAGATTCAGACTGTAGGTAATGATGAAAATGGTCAACCATATTTGGTTCAGCCAGAAGCATGGAGATAATATAAAAGTATTATTAGTATAACATTGAAAATACAGAGCCATAAGACAGTAAGAAGCCTTTGGCTCTGTATTATATAATAATGTAGGGTATGAAACGATGGTGTTTGTTAATAGGTGGAATAGTGCTGGTGATACTAATCGTCTATTTTTCTTATCCCAGATCTTTTAAAGAATATGAATTCTCATACACTGTGGAGAATTTATCTCAGTTTAAACTTGTTTTTGCCTTTGACAGTGATGGAAATTATAAGATTGAAAAATGTAATTTCTACATGGATAATGCTCAGGGAAAAATCAGGCCTGTTATGAAAAGTGGAAAGTTTACGGATGAGGAGTTTGAACGTTTTGATAAACTTTTGAAGAATGCGGATATATTTGATATGGAAGATATGTACGGATATGATGAAGCTTCGAAAGATGAGGACGGATTCTTTTCTCAGATTGCATTGTCGGCAGACGGAAAGCAAAAATATGTTACTATAAGAAATATTACAGAACAAAAATTTCCACAGCCTTTCTTGGATTTTATTAAAGAAGTAATGTTGTTCATGAAATAATTATATTATCTGTATTTTATGCCTTGAAGTGAGAGTGATCTTGTTTCAAGGCTTTTTTTTGTATATTCTATTTGTGATATAAAACTTTTAAAATTAAATATTTATTTGTACCTTTGCACCGCATTATAAAAATGGATATGTGATTTATTATGCATTTTATAAGGAACTCAAAAATGTTTAATTCTAAGTCAGACCGGGAAAGGAGGTTGTTGATTAACAATTAATAAAAACATAAGATTTTAAGTCAGAAATTTGGCTAATAACGAAACTATCGGTACCTTTGCTGCCCGATTGTGGTTTTTGTTTTTTCTATAAATTACCATCAGGTAATATCTTTATAGAAGAGGCGGAAATCTATTGAATAAAATAGGATATAGTATTAAACAATAAAATAAAAATTAAATTATGATCGTAGTTCCATTGAAAGAAGGCGAAAACATTGAAAAAGCGCTTAAGAAATTCAAAAGAAAATTTGAAAAAACAGGTGTTGTTAAAGAGTTGAGAAATCGTCAGGCATTTGAAAAGCCGTCTGTAACTAAAAGAAAACAGACAATGCGTGCGATTTATGTTCAGCATTTGCAGCAGACTGAAGAATAAAAATATTCCGCAAGGCTTGTTTTATTGAATTCTTATTTTTATATTCGTTGCATAAAACAAAAAGACATGCAGCGTGAGATGTTTGGTTGATAAGTTTTTGGAATACTTGAAGTATGAGCGTAATTATTCAGATTATACCATACTTGCTTACAAAACAGATTTAGCGCAGTTTATTTCATTTTTGGAGAGATTACCTTTAAATGATGAGTTGACTGTTAATAATGGCAACCAGGCGTTGAATCCGGAGTTGATAGATTTAGACGTTGTTCGAAATTGGATGGTCTTTTTGCTTGAAAATGGAGACAAAACCACATCTGTTAACCGGAAATTAAGTTCTTTGAAATCTTTTTTTAAGTTCCTTAAACGGCAAGGAATAGTGAGCAAAAATCCATTGCGTCTTTTGAATGGTCCAAAGGTTAAAAAGCCTTTGCCTTATTTTATAAAAGATTCGGAAATGGAATATTTGCTATGCGAGGAATTGCCTAAGGATGACTTTGAAGGTATAAGGAATAGGCTTATTGTAGAAATGTTTTATGATACCGGTATCCGTGAATCTGAGTTGATAAATCTTCGTGAAGATGATGTTGATTTTGGTATGCAACAGATAAAGGTTTTAGGAAAACGTAATAAGCAGAGAATTATTCCTTTTGCTGACAGTCTTAAAGACTTAATGCATGTTTATCTGGATGTTAAATATCGTGAAGTTGGACATACGGTAAGTTTTTTTGTTCGTAAAAATGGTGAACAATTATATCCTAAGCTTGTTTATAATATAGTAAAGGATTACTTGTCGGTTCTTCCAAATTTAGGAAAGAAGAGTCCACACGTGCTGAGACATTCCTTTGCAACGAGTATGTTGAATAATGGTGCTGAGTTAAATGCTGTGAAAGAAATTCTTGGTCATAGCAGTTTAGCTTCAACCAGTGTTTACACACATACAACCTTTGAAGAATTAAAAAAAGTTTATCATGCTCACCCTAGAGCAAAAAAAGAAGGAGGTATTTATGGAAATTAGAATTCAAGCTATCCATTTTGATGCATCTAACCAATTGGAAGCATTTATTCAGAAGAAAGTTTCAAAACTAGAACAATATTTTGACGGCATACTATCAGCAGAAGTAACTTTGAAGGTCGTAAAACCTGAAACAGCAAACAACAAACAGGTTGGAATAATGCTGAAAGTTAGGAATGGTGAATGTTTTGCAGATAAGATAGATGATACTTTTGAAGGCGCTGTTGATGAATGTGTTTCTGCATTAGAGAAACAATTGGTTAAATTCAAAGAAAAAATTAGAGCCAAGTAAAAAAAACGGTGGATAAATTTGGTATATAAGAAATAATGCTTAAATTTGCAGCCGTTTCGGTGTGGTATCGAAATAGCTGCAAATTAGCATATGCCTCTTTAGCTCAGTTGGCCAGAGCACGTGATTTGTAATCTCGGGGTCGTTG
>CALCST010000004.1 GCA_937894065.1 uncultured Parabacteroides sp.
TGTTATCCCATACGAACGAGAATATGAATGAGATAACCGGAAAATATTATTCAGCAGAGGAGTTTATCGACTACAAGGCAAACGTTGAACAGCCATTGCCTATGATATATCAGAGTGGTTATCTTACAATAAAGGATTTTGACATAGAGGATAATACTTTCCTATTGGAATACCCCAATAAAGAAGTGAAGCGAGGTTTTCTGACTATGATAGCCTCAAGTTATTTCAATATCGGTGAAACACCGTCGTGGATAAGGAGCGCAGTATCAAATCTCAAAAAAGGTAATATAGAAGATTTCCGTATAGGATTGACCTCATTCCTTGCGAGTATCCCATACACAATGCGCAGGAAGGAGAACGAGCGCGAGCGAGAAAGATATTTCCATTATACATTCTACCTGATAATGCGCCTGATAGGAGTTTATACAGTTTATACAGAGAAAGTCCAAAGCCATGGTCGTGTTGACTGTATCGTTGAAACACCTGAATATATTTATATTTTCGAGTTCAAGCTTGACGGAAGTGTGGATGATGCAATGCGCCAGATAGAAGAAAAAGGATATGCGCGAGAATATGAATCAGACAATCGCAAGCTGTATAAGATAGGTGCGGTGTTCTCATCGGATACTGGGACGATAGAGGAATGGAAGATGGTTGAGAGAAATTAATGTGTTGAAGACTCAAGAATATTTGGTATTATAAATTTACTACATTGTTAACTTAAAATTTTTGTTATGATAAACAGAAGAGACTTTTTACGTAATGCATCTTTAGTTGCTTTAGGAGGATTGTTGGTAGGTAAACCGGATATGCTTTCTGCAACATCTACATCTGTTTTTTCAGATATGGAGGCTAATTCCAGTAAGAATTTCGGATTGCAGATTTATTCTTTGGGAAAAGAATTGACAGAAAATGTTCCGGAAGGCTTGAAGAAGGTTAAGAGTTATGGTTACAACTATATTGAGCTTGCAGGTTATAAAGACGGACGTTTACATGGAATGACATTGAAAGAGTTCAAGAAAATCTGTGATGACTGTGGTTTGGAGATACGCAGTACTCATGTTAATCCTCCTGTACGTGAATATACAAAATCCAATAAGCAGCAAATAATGGATTATTGGAAAAAAACGGCAGCTGACCATGCAGAGATAGGTTGTAAATTACTGATTCAGCCAGGACAACCGTCAACACGTAGTAAGGAAGAAGTTGAGTATGTCGGTGAGATATTTAATGGAGCAGGGGAAATAGCTAAGGCTGCTGGTCTTAAGTTCGGTTATCACAACCATGAAGGTGAGTTCGCTTATGTAAAAGCAGGCGGAAAGGAATCTTTATTTGGACGCAGAGCTGTTCCGCGTGAGTCTAAGGATGAATATGAAATCATTTATGACGGTTTTATGAAACATACGGATCCGTCGCTGGTTTTCTTTGAAATGGATGTTTATTGGACAGTTATGGGGCAACAGGATCCTGTTGAATATATGAACAAGTACAAAAACCGCATTCAGGCACTGCATATTAAGGATAAAGCTGTATTAGGTAAATCCGGCATGATGAATTTCGAACAAATATTTAAACTGGCTTATTCAAATGGAATAAAGAGTTTCTTCGTCGAATTGGAAGGTATGAAGGGTGGAACACAATTCGAGGGAGTAAAAGGCTGTGCTGATTATCTTCTTGGAGCGAAATTTGTAAAATAAGATTTTGAAAGTCATATTTCCCAATGCTGGAAATATGACTTTTTTATACGCTCTCTGCTTCAATAACAAACGTGCTTCCTTCTCCATCTTTGGAAGTAGCATATATACTTCCTCCATGCATAGTTATAATCTGGCGGCAAAGACTGAGGCCGATTCCGGAACCGGAATGACGAGTGGTGAAGAAAGGAATGAAGATACGATCCATAACTTCCGGCAGAATGCCTTCGCCATTGTCGGAGACTGAGAATATGATTTTATCTTGTTCCATTTTGGCGGAGATTCCTATTGCCGGATTTTCTTTGGAGGCACAAGCTTCGATAGCGTTTTTAATAAGGTTTATAAATACCTGTTCCATTTGTGAACGGTCTGCGTAGAAACATAAACCTTCGTTTTTCAAACTGAAAGAGATGAAAGGCTGCGGAAAAAGTTTCTTCAAATCTGAAAAGAAATCCTTGATTGGTATTTTGTTTTTCACCGGAGGTGCAACACGTGTAAGCCGGCGATAATTCTCCACAAAGTCAAGCAAACCTTTGCTACGGCGGTGAATCACTTCAATACCATGACGTACCGTAGCAGTGTCGCATACTGAATCTGCTGTATTGCAACGCTCGCTAAGTGTTTCCGAAAGAGAGATGATAGGAGTTATGGAATTCATGATTTCATGCGTAAGCACTCTGATAAGTTTTTGCCATGCTTCCATCTCTTTCCTTTCCAGGGCGTGATGTATGTTTTTCAGGCATACAATCCGGTGCTCTATTCCTTTTATGAATATACGGCTAGTTTCGACAGACAATTCTATCGGATAGGAGTCGTTATCCATGCGTATCACTTTTTCATTGTTATTTACGGCAGAAAGGATATTTTCCGGAATAAAAGGTTTATTGCCTATAATATTTACAGAGGCTTTGTTGCACCATTCTATTTTCCCATTACTGCTACATACAATCATCGCATTCTCTGTTTTGGAGAGAAGGTTTTCATAGAAATGCCTTTTCATCTCCTGTGTAGTGAACTTGTCACTAAGTTTCCGGAGCGCAGCAGAGAGTTCGTCGGCAAGTTCGGTCATTTCACTGTCGCTGAAAGGCGGTCTGATGGTTTGAGTGAGGTCGTTCTGCCTGATACAGTTTACGAGATATTTCCAGCTTTTCAACTGTTTCATCTGCATCATATATAGACTTATCGCTATACATATTATTAACAGGACAGGAACTACGATACAGAAAAGCATATCTGCAGCAATACCATAGGCAAGAGCCACAGACAAGACAATGAGTCCGGCTATATGAGTTGAAAGCTTGAATATATATGTTCTCATAATTTGTATTTTTCTATTTTCCGATAAAGAGAGAATCTGGTTATACCCAGAAGTTCTGCTGCATAGCTGATATTTCCGCTGCTGAGGCGCATTGCACGTTCAATAGCGTTTTTCTCTACCTGTTCAAGATTCAGGATTTCGTCGGTACTTTTTCTCTTTTCTGCGCTTGAAGGATAAAGAGGAAAATCCACAGGGCGCAACATATTCCCTCCGGCAAGTATGACGGCACGCTCGATAACATTCTGCAACTCTCTTACGTTGCCCGGCCAGTTGTATTTTAGCAGCTTCGATTCAGCCTCACGAGTAATACCACTTATATTTTTCCTGTATTTCCTGTTATAATGTTTCAGGAAATGTTCGGACAGCAGGATGATGTCGTTGCCGCGTTCGCGGAGAGGCGGTATTTTAATCTCAATCGTATTTATCCTGTATAATAAATCCTGCCTGAAACTTCCTTCTGAAACCATATCGCCAAGGTTGGCATTTGTAGCACAAATAAGGCGAACATCTACCGGTATATTTTCAACTGCGCCCAGACGAGTGATATAACGTTTCTCTATAGCCGTCAGCAACTTCGCCTGCATAGGCATTGAGAGATTTCCTATTTCGTCGAGAAAAAGAGTGCCGCCGTTTGCTGCTTCGAAACGTCCGGGTTTTGACTTGCGGGCATCAGTGAAAGCTCCCTTCTCATATCCGAAAAGTTCACTTTCGAAGAGTTGTTCCGGAATACTGCCGAGGTCTATTATGATGAAAGTCTCGTTGCTGCGCGGAGAGTAATGTTTGAGCAGGCGAGCCACCACGTCTTTACCCGTTCCGTTTTCCCCGGTTATCAGGATATTCGCATCTGTTTCGGAAAGCCGGATGATGGTATCTTTTATCTTTATCATCTCTGGAGATTCGCCAATAAGCAGAGGTGAATCGCTCCCGGAGTTGATTACGTTCATTTTCTCCTGTAGCCTTCCTACTTCTTTCCTTGATAAGCTTAGCTTAATAGCCGACGAAAGAGTTGCAAGCAGTTTTTCCTTTTCCCATGGTTTTGAGATGAAGTCTGTGGCTCCTGCCTTGATAGCCTTTACAGCTTTTTCCGTATCTGAATATGCGGTCATGAATATCACAATTGCGTCAGGATTGATGGCAAGAATCTGTTCAAGACATTCAAAACCTTCCTGTCCGCTTACGGCATCACGCTTAAAATTCATATCCAGAAGAATAACATCCGGATTGAAACTGTGCATGAAATGCTCGATGCGCGACGGCTGTGTAGTCACCTTTATCTTCTCCACATAAGGTTCGATCAGAAGATTAAGAGCGAATAGCACATCTTCGTTATCGTCGATTATTAATATTTTCCCTTTGTTTTCCATATTGGCAAATATATAAGTTATATGCATAGGTTGTGTGTGCGATAACGCACGATTTTTGTGCGCTTTCGCACTTGGATGAAGAAGAAGATTTATGAGTATTGCCTTGTAATATATTAAGTTATCGTTGTGGCATGGTTTTTGAATTTAATTCAGCGCAGAGTCGTTGGTAAATTGAAAATTAATTCTCTGTGACTCTGTGTTGATAAATACTTGTCAACTAATAAACTTAAAAACTCAAAAACTAATAAACTCAAAATATATGTACTTAAAGGCTCTCATACTTCTATTGCTCCATTTGTCCATGGCTGCACAGAACACCATTCAGCTTACCTTATGGGAGTCAATAAAAATGGCACAGGATTTTTCGCCTGAGGCAAGGGCTGCCGAGCATACTTATCGCGCAGCTTATTGGAGTTATAGGGCATATAAGGCAAATTATCTTCCGGGAGTGAGTCTTGTTTCCACCCCTTTTCTGAACAGGCAGATAAACAAGATTACCCAGCCGGACGGAACGGAGCAGTTTATCCGACAGAATCAGCTGAGCACAAACCTTGCGCTGGAGATTAGCCAGAATATATGGTTTACGGGCGGAAACGTCTTTGTCCAGACCGGAACCCAAAGGATTGACGAGCTCTCGTCGAAATCGAAATCATACAGCACGATACCGTTCTCAATTGGTTACAGTCAATCAATATTCGGATATAATAGCCTTAAGTGGGATAGGAAGATTGAGCCGGTACGTTTCAAGGAAGCCCGTAAGACATATGCGGAAACATTGGAGCTTATTTCCGCCAAGACTTGCGAACTGTTTTTCAATCTTGCAACGGCACAGGCTAATCTGAAAATAGCCGAGGCTAATTATGCTTCGGCAGATACTTTATACCGATATGCCCGTGGAAGATATGAAATAGGAAGTATAACTGAGAATGAGATGCTCCAACTTGAGGTAAACAAGTTGAATGAGGAAACTAATATGATGAAAGCTGGTATTGAGGTGGACGACGCTATGCTTACTTTTCGTTCATTTCTCGGTATAAGAGACGGAACAGAAATAGAAGTTATACTCAACCCTGAAGATATAGAGCCTTTTGAGGTTCCTATGGACAAGGCTTTGGTTCTTGCCTACGAAAACAGTCCCGAAATGGAAACATACGAACGCTTGCGTCTGGAAAGCAAAAGTAACCTTGCGGCGGCAAGAGCAGAACGAGGTTTGAAAGCGGATTTGTATTTGCAATTTGGCTTGTCGCAAACAGGAAACGAACTCCTTGCTTCATACCGCAATCCTATGAACCAGCAATATGTAAGTCTTTCGTTGGCTGTTCCTATCCTCGATTGGGGAAAGGGAAAAGGAAAGGTTCGTGTAGCAAAATCTCAAATTGAACTTGTGGAAACGCAGGTTGGGCAGGCGTTGACGGACTTCGAGCTTAATGTGCATAAGATGGTGCGCCAGTTCAATCTCCAGGCTAAACAGGTTGAGGTGGCAATCAAGACAGATGAAACGGCTCGTAAGCGTTATGACGTGGCAATGAAACTTTATCTGATGGGTAAATCATCCATACTGGATTTGAATGCTGCCACTGCTGAGAAGGACTCGGCACGACGTAATTACTTATCTGCGATGAAAACTTACTGGACATTGTATTTCGGATTGAGGAGTATGACACAGTATGATTTTAGGAATGGATGTGAAATAGAAATATCCTATTTATAAAGATAGTAGTGTTTTGAAAAAAACATGCTGATGTTTCGTCGGAAAGATGCCGATGTTTTTTCTGAAAATTGCCGATGTTTTTTCGGAAACACCGGCATCTGGGAAATTAATGAAAGTATGATTTACTAATAAACTCAAAAACTTAAAATGGATATCAAACTGGAAAAGAAACCCTGGTATATCAGATACCGTTACCATATTATCGGAGGAGCATTGCTTATTATCGGATTGATATACGTAATCGTCCTTGCCTCAGGACCAAGCCGTCTGCGTATCAGTTCTGATGAAATCATGATAGAGGAAGTCCGGAACGATGATTTTATGGAATTTGTTGATGTAGAAGGCGTGGTGCATCCCATAATTACTATAGTTGTGAACTCGCGTGAGGCTGGGAACGTGGACCGCATAGTCGGAGAGGAAGGCAGTCTGCTTAAAAAAGGAGATACAATACTCACTCTCACTAATCCCAATCTGCTGCGTGAGATAGAAGACCAGCAGGATGAGTGGGAAAAGCAGCGTATATCCTATCAGGAAAAGGCACTGGAAATGGAACAGAAAAGCCTTACGCTGAAACAGCAAACACTCGAAGCCGAATATGAATTGAACAAAATCCGTAAAAGTTTCTCGTTGGAGAAAGAAGAATATGCGATGGGCATACGCAGCAAGGCACAGTTGGAAGTGTCGGAAGATGAATTCCGTTATAAAACAGAATCCACACGCCTGAAACTGAAAAGCCTGCAAAGTGATTCGGCGATGACGATAATAAGGAAAGAGCTTCTTCTAAACGATTTCAATCGTGAGGAGAAAAAACTTTTGAGAAGCCGGCAGAGAATGGAAGATTTGGTGGTTCGTTCACCGTTGGACGGTCAGTTGAGTTTCGTAAAGGTTACTCCCGGCCAGCAGGTAACAGCCGGAGAGAATATAGCAGAAGTGAAGGTTATGGACCAGTTTAAAATCAACACCTCAATCAGCGAATATTATATCGACAGGGTGACGAGCGGATTGCCGGCGACAATTAGTTATCAGGGAAAACGCTATACTTTGAAAGTTAGCAAGGTTATTCCTGAAGTGAAAGACCGCCTTTTCGAGGTCGATTTGGTGTTTACCGGAGAAATGCCCGAGAATGTCCGCCTTGGGAAAAGCTATAGAGTACAGATTGAACTCGGTCAGCCTGAAAAAACAATTGTCATACCTCGTGGAAATTTCTATCAGCAGACCGGAGGGCAATGGATTTATAAGGTGAATGCGGATAAAACCAAAGCAGTGAAAGTTCCCCTGACCATTGGACGGCAAAACCCTCGCCAGTATGAAGTGACTGACGGATTGCAACCCGGAGAGTTTGTGATAGTCTCGGGATATGATAAATTTGGAGGGGCGGAGGTGCTGGAGTTGAGGTAAAACTAAACAAATTGACAAGGTGTTATGAGCGAATAAAAAATTTGTATTTGAGGTCTTGTCAACAAATGAACTAATAAACTTAATAACTAACATTATGAAAACACTTAAACACGCTATTCGTTATTTGTTTCGTTCAAAGACTTATACGACAATAAATCTTATAGGCTTGTCGTTTAGTCTGGCTTGTTGCCTGTTACTTGTCCATTATATCCATAGAGAGTTGACTGTGGATACTCATTGTGTGGACAGGGAGAATATATATGCTGTGAAAATGAATATGCAGGGAAATTCATATTTGGGAGAGATAAAGGATAAACAAAGTGTTGGTATAGATGTATCTTCAATAAAGAATTCAACTCGTATCCTTCCTTCACAGAATGATTTTATTATAAACGGGGAACATCGGTTTGTTGCCCGCACGCTTGGCATAGATAGTTTATTCTTCAAGTTTTTTGACTATAAGCTATTGCAAGGAACAACAGATATGGATATTCCGGAGTCTGTATGGTTAATGAAAGATTTTGCCGATAAGGTTTTTGGAAAAGAAAATCCGGTAGGGAAGGTTATAGGATATTCGAACGGTAAAGAATTGGTGGTAAAAGGAATATTGAATCAACCTGAGAATAAGACTTCGATAAACTTTGATATACTGGTACCGATTTCATTTGTGGGAGGAAATATGACGCCAATGGAATTCTATTCATTTACAGAAGGAACAGATGTGTCAAAGTTGAATATGGAAGGAAACAAACAGCATAAACTTTATCCTTCAGATGCTGATTCGCGTGAATTTACATTTGAGTTTATTCCTGTAAAAGATGTTTATCTTGACCAGTCTTTGAAAAGGGAATTGACGGATATGATTTATGGCGGAAATCGTTTTTACATGATGATTACGACTGGAGTTTGTCTGTTGTTGTTTTTAACAGGCCTTCTTAATTTCGTGAATATTTATTTGATAACATTGCTGAAACGAGGAAAGGAATACGGCTTGAAACGGGTTTTCGGAGCTTCCGGTAGGAATGTTTTTCTGCAGATATGGACAGAGAATTTTCTGTTGATGGCTCTTTCTCTGGTAATAGCCTGGCTTTTCATGGAAATAATGATTATTCCTCTTGGAGATATGTTAGATATAACATATGAATATAAAATGTTTGATTTCTTGTCAGCATTGGCTATTCTTATTGTAGTTCCGATATTGACTTCGATTTATCCTTACTGGAAATATAGCAATACGTCACCGGTATTATCTATACGTTCTGTTAGTCTTAGTATATCGTCGGTACGGATGCGTAAAGTATTCTTGAGTGTTCAGTATGTTTTGACGTTTTTGCTGTTGTCTATGTCTTTCTATTTTAATAATCAACTAGAAGTCATGCTCAATACAGAGCCAGGTTTCAGGACTAAAGATGTGATAATTGCAAATCTAGTTTATGAATCAAAAGATTTCCAGAGCTATACGTCCGAATATATGCAACAAAGAATGCAACGAGTTTCAGCGATTGACGCCAAGTTGTCTTCGTGCCCTGATATAGAACAGTGGGAAGCAAGCTATATTGATATTTTAAACGGCGATTATGAAAGTAATTTCTTTAATGTAGAAGGACAGAAATTCACATTGAATATGCGTCTTGCTTCTCCTCGTTTTTTTGACTTGTATGACATCCGTTTTCAAGAATGTGCATCTGGAGATAAATTAAGTTTTGATGGAGCATTTTGTGTTGCCGTTTTAAATAGGGCTGCAATGGATTTGCTGGGTTACGATAATATTCAGGGCGCTGTTATAACTGAAGAAACTCCAATGATGTCGAGAGGAAGACAGAATGCGACATTCCCTGTTGTTGCGGTTGTAGAAGACTATTACGGAGGTCACCTCTCTTTAGGCAAGAAACCAACAGTATTCTTTGTTATGGAGAATATAAGTGGGGATTTTTATCAGATTGCTTGTGTTCCGGGAAAGGTTAAGAATGTTTTATCTTATCTGGAAAAAGTAGAAAAAGATGTGTATGGCAGTGGAGATTTCTCTTATACTATGCTTGAGGATGATGTAGCTAAATTGTATGCGAATGACAGACGTATAGCTAATATTTACACCGTATTTGCCATAGTTGCTATAGTAGTTTCTTGCCTTGGACTGTTCGGAATCTCATTGTTTGATATGCGGCAGCATTATAAGGAAATTGCAATACGTAAAATAAATGGAGCCGGATTCAAGGAAATAAATCTGATGTTTTTAAGGAAATATCTTATGTTACTGATAATATCCTTTATAGTTTCCATTCCGTTGTCATTGATGTTGATTTTCAGCTATACAGATAATTTTGTTGTTAAGGCTCCGGTAGGTATTGATATCTTCCTGTTTGCTTTTGTAATAGTTACAGTGATTTCTTTAGGAACATTATACTGGCAAGTCCATAAGGCGGCAAGTATAAATCCGGCAGAGACAATTAAAACAGAATAGTTGACAAGGGAACAAGTGGAATTACCTTGTATCTGAAGCTTTGTCAACTCTAAGGCGTCAAGAAGAAATATCTTATTTCCTGTAGCCTTGTCAACTCGTCAACTTGTCAACTCAAAAACTAATAAACTTAAAAACTCAAAACATATGCCCCTTGCATTTACTCTCAAAATGATTTTCCGCAGCTGGTGGAGAAACAAACTGTTTTTCCTCATAGCGGTGACAAGTCTTTCCATCGGATTGGCCGGGACTAATCTTTTGATGACATATTTCGTACATGATTATTTCATAGAGGAAGGCAATCCATATAAAGATCGTATTTTCTGTCTGAGGCAGGATAATCCGTTTGAACGAGACCAGAAAGTAGCTTATGCTGCAGGTGATGCTTCTATGAAGATAAAGGAAACAATTCCCGGAGTAGAGGATTATTTCAGAATACAAAGTTTCGGAAATGCTTCTGTGGAATATGACGGACAGACTTCGGACAATTTAAATATTATAGGAGTGGATTCTACATTGAACGGCTTTTTCCCTATGACTGTTGTATCCGGTGATTTGTCGCAGGCACTAGGCAAGCCGGATAAGGTTGCAATGAGCCGGTCATACTCCAAGCGTATGTTTGGAAACGACAATCCATTGGGAAAGTCTTTGAAAATTCATTTTGATGAAGGGATGAAGATTGTTGAGGTGGTTGCGATAGTGGAGGATAACACTCAGTCGTTGCTGAAATTTGATATGCTTTCAAAGCTGTCCGATGATTATTATGGAGGAGTGACTTTTATAAGATTGTCGAATGGCGTTTCTCCGTCAAAGATAGAGTCTGCCATCCGTGCTGATGAATCCATAAAGACTTTATTACCGGGACAAACGCAATATTATGTGGATAATCTTTCTGATTTGTATTTTGTTTCCGCAAAAGGAACAAGTCAGCAATCATTACCTTTCATACAGCAAGCACAAGTACAATTGTTGTATGCCGGGATTCTGTCCGCATTACTTATTCTGGTGATTGCCTGCTGCAATTATACGAATATGAATATTAGCCGAATGATGCAACAGTTGAAGATGATCCATGTGGAAAAACTTATGGGAGGTTCGATGAGGGAAATACGTACGCAATTGTTTGGTGATGTGTTGCTGACTGTTGTTATTTCGTTTCTGCTCTCAATGATTATAATAGCAGACGTGTTGCCTTATTTTAATTCTGTACTTGGTTCACGTCTTACATTCTCGTTTTTCTTCAGTGGAATGATGTTTCCGATACTTGTTGTTTTTATGTTGGTGATTGCTGTTATCCCTGCATGGTATGCGAGTCGCCGACTGATGAAAATGGATTATTCGGAATATAGGACCACATCTACAGGACGAAATAAACAGCTTTTTGTCGGTGCGCTTGTTGTTGTACAGTTTGCTATTGCTTGTGCTTTGGTGTTGGCTACAGATATGGCATATAAGCAGAAAGAACTGATTGTTAGCAGGGCTTGTCATTATGAGGGACTGATTGAAATAGGAGATATGTTTGCACCTCCTGCAGCACCTATGAAGGCTGCGCTGGAGGAAGATGTGGAAGGAATAAAATCCGTGTTTCTGTCGAAAAGCTCAATACTGAATTCTTTTATAAGAGAATTAGATATACCTCAGCAAGATGGTTCGGAAAAACACAGCTTCTTGCTTATGATATATAGCGATACCTCTCTGGTCAGAACTATGGGATTACGCCAGTTATCAGGATATTCTCCGGATAAACTTCATCAGCAGTTTTCATATCCTGCATTGGTAAATGAAAGTTACGTGCGTAATCTTGTTCCTGAAGGAGTAGATCCAATAGGAAGAACATTGAGAGAATTTGATGAATTGGCAGATTCATTATATGTGGTAGGTGGAGTAATAAATGATTTTCCGGTCAATTCCTTGGAAAATGAAATAACTCCTGCTGTCATTTATTTGCCGCCGGCGTCCGAAATGGCTAAGGCAAATGTGCTACATATAAAGATGGATATCCAGAATAAGGAAGAAACAATAAGCCGCATCAAAGCAAAATGGGAAGAAGTGAACGAAGGCGTTGATTTCAAATACATAGATATGTATTCGGATTTTATGGATAAAAACAAACGCTTCACTTCCTATTCCGAGATTATAACCATTTATGCAGTAATAGGCTTGTTACTTACTTTGTTTGGATTGATGGGAATATCCTGGTATGCAATCCGACAGAGAAGCCGTGAGATACAGATACGCAAGATTCATGGAGCAAACAACCGTGATATTCTTTGGCTGTTGAACAAGCCGTTCATAATACAGGCAACGATTGCTTATCTGATAGCATTGCCTGTTACATATGGATTGGTTTCTTCATGGCTTGAACAGTTTGCATATCATGTTTCATTTTCTCTATTTGATTTTATCCTGCCTCTATTTGCTGTATGGATTGTTGCGGTAGTTACGGTTGGTGTTAATTCATCGTGTTTAAAAAGGAGTCAAGGAGTCAAGAAGAAATATCTTATTTCCTGAAGCCTTGTCAACTTGTCCCCTTGTCAACTAATAACTCAAAAACTTAAAAACTAATAACCTCAAAAACTTAAAACATATGCTTAAAACAGAAAATTTAAAGAAAGTATTCCGCACAGACGAAGTGGAAACTTGGGCGTTGAACAACGTAAATATCGAAGTGAAAAAAGGCGAATTTGTAGCCATAATGGGACCATCCGGTTGCGGCAAGTCCACGTTGATGAATATCTTGGGATTGTTGGATAATCCTACGGAAGGAACATATTATCTGGATGGAGTAGAGGTTTCCAAATACTCAGAAGCCGAGCGTACGAATCTGAGGAAAGGAGTTATTGGCTTTGTTTTTCAGAGTTTCAACCTGATTGATGAGCTGAATGTGTATGAGAACATCGAGCTTCCGCTCCTTTATATGGGAATTCCTTCAGATGAACGTAAGCGCAGGGTAGAGGAAGCAATGGAAAGAATGTCTATTGCCCATCGTGCCAAACATTTCCCTCAGCAGCTTTCCGGAGGTCAGCAGCAGCGTGTGGCAATAGCACGTGCCGTTGTAGCAAATCCAAAACTTATATTAGCCGACGAGCCAACAGGAAATCTTGATTCACGTAACGGAAAGGAAGTGATGGAACTTCTTACAGAACTAAACCGTGAAGGAACAACTGTGGTTATGGTTACGCATTCTCAGCATGATGCCGGATATGCTGGAAGAATTATTAACCTTTTCGACGGTCAGATAGTTTCGGAATACAATTAATCAGGTCCTATAATTTTAAGTAAGAAAATCAAAAGATATAAGAGAAATTATGAACATAGCGATAAAAGCGTTAATTTTATCTGAAACTTAGTTTTTGTAACGCTAAATATTTATATATGAAAAAGCTAGTATTATTTCTCTTATGTTTTTTGAGTGTTTGTTCTGTATATTCCATTGAGGTGTCAAGGCTGGAGCCTTCCTGCTGGTGGGTAGGAATGAAAAATCCGGAATTACAGATCATGGTGTATGGTGATAACATTGCAGAGTCAAAGGTGCATATTGATTATCCGGGAGTAAAAATCAAGGAAGTTGTTGAGTTGGAAAATCCCAATTATCTGTTTATTTATTTGGATATATCCAAGGAAGCTTCTCCAGGAGTAATGAATTTGACATTCCAGAAAGGAAAAGAAAGTCTAACCAAGAATTTTGAGTTGAAGGAAAGGAATAAAAAACCGGGAGCTGCCGGTTTTTCTTCTGCAGATGTTATGTATCTGATAACTCCGGACCGTTTTGCAAATGCAGATCCGTCAAATGACAATCTGGATAATGTGAAAATTGACCGTTCAAAGGCGGGTGCACGTCATGGGGGTGACTTACGCGGTATTATAAATAAGTTGGATTATATTCGCGATTTAGGCTTTACTACAATCTGGTTGAATCCAGTGTTGGAGAACAGGATGCCAGGTGGTTCTTATCATGGATATGCTATTACGGATTTTTATCAGGTGGATCCACGTTTTGGAACAAACGAAGAATATTGTGAGCTTGTAGATAAAGCACATGAAAAAGGTCTGAAAGTTGTGATGGATATGATTTTCAACCATTGCGGCAGCTCTCACTGGTGGCTGAAGGATTTTCCTTCTTCGGATTGGTTGAACAATCAGGAAAACTATGTTCAGACAAATCATTATAAGTGGACTCTTATGGATGTTCATGCTCCGAAATCAGAAAAGGATATTCTAGTTAACGGATGGTTCACCAGAGGTATGCCGGACTTGAATCAGAAGAACAAGCATTTGGCACGCTATTTGGTTCAGAACAGTATCTGGTGGATTGAATATGCACGTATAGATGGTATTCGCCAGGATACTCATCCTTATGCAGATTCTGAATTTATGGCTGCATGGTGTAAGGAAGTGGAAAATGAATATCCGGACTTCAATATTGTGGGTGAGGCGTGGTATCCGAGAGGAACAGCTTCTGCCTGGTGGCAAAGGGATTCAAAATTGAATGAATCAAACAGTAACCTGAAAACGGTAATGGATTTTGATTTGACTTTCACTTGCCAAAAGGCATTTGTGGATGAATGTTCAAGCAGTGAAGGTTCAGAAGCAGGTTTGTTCAAGATTTATGAAGTGATTGCCCAGGATTTTATGTTTTCAGACCCAAACAATATTTTGACTTTCCTGGATAATCATGACTTAGGCCGTTTTATGCAAAAAGGAGAATCTGACTTGAGAAGATATAAACAGGCAATAGCATTTTTATTGACTACACGCGGAATACCTCAGATTTATTATGGAACGGAAATCCTGATGTATGGAACCAAAGCGGAAGGTGACGGTGTTATCCGCACAGATTTTCCTGGAGGTTGGAGTGGCGACCCAAAGAATGCTTTCACTGCTGAAGGACGTACGGATTTGCAGAATGAAGCATGGAACTATATGAAAAAACTGCTGAACTGGAGGAAAGGTTGCGATGCCGTGAAAGAAGGAAAACTAATCCATTATACTCCGGACCAGTCTGGTTGTTATGTATATGCAAGAATTAAAGGAGATAAGACTGTCCTGGTTTTAATGAATGGAACAAATCAGAATAAGACATTAGATATGAAGCGCTTCCATGAGGTTATAAAAGATTCTCGTTCGGGAAAGGATGTTATAACAGAAACTACTGTTCCTGTTGACGGAACTGTTGAAATTCCAGCACGTGGCGTTTATGTATTAGAACTTCTTTGAGTTACCTATTAAACAGATTATAAACATATAAATGTAAAATGATATATGGATAGACGTCAATTTGTTAAGAATGTAGGCTTAGGAACAGCTGCTATTAGTGCCGGTGGAATAATTCCATCTTGTGTGGCAAATACCAAAGATTCTGCAGTATCTCTTTCTCAGTCAGACGAGCAGTTCCTTTTTATAGGAGACGATATAGCCATTGCGCAAACTGAATATGGAAAAGTGCAAGGTTATCTGTTGAATAATGTGTACACTTTTTTAGGTATTCCTTATGGTGCGGATACTTCCGGAAAGAACCGTTTCATGCCTCCGCAGAAGCCTGAACCTTGGCAAGGAATTCGTTCTGCTGTTTTTTATGGAAATTCTGCACCTCAGGATATGGAGAACAGATGGCCGAATAATTATTGGACATTCTCGGACCATTGGAATTATTGGGATGTAAGTGAGGATTGTTTGTGCCTTAATGTGTGGACTCCTGCAATTTCTGACGGCAAAAAACGTCCGGTATTAGTTTGGTTGCATGGCGGTGGATATACGAAC
This sequence comes from uncultured Parabacteroides sp., assembly GCA_937894065.1. Classification (GTDB taxonomy): domain Bacteria; phylum Bacteroidota; class Bacteroidia; order Bacteroidales; family Tannerellaceae; genus Parabacteroides. The sequence continues at coordinate 15,704 of CALCST010000004.1, forward strand.
GGAAACGGAATAGAGCAGGATGGATATCATGGAGAAAACATCAGCCGTGAGGGTGATATTGTTTTCTGTTCCGTCAACCATCGTTTAGGAGCAATAGGTTTTTCTGATCTTTCATCTGTAGGTGGAGATAAATATAAAGATTCCGGAAATGTCGGTATGTTGGATATTGTCGCTGCTTTGCAATGGGTACACGATAATATCGAGAACTTCGGTGGCGACCCTGATAATGTAACTATTATTGGTCAGTCTGGTGGAGGAGCTAAGGTTTGTACCGTAGCTTCAATGCCTTCCGCAAAAGGATTAGTGCATAAGGCTGTTGCTTTGAGTGGATCAACAATTGGAGCATCCGACCAGAAGATTACGCAAAAAGTTGGGGAATATATCCTGAAAGAAGCAGGTTTGTCTGCTGCTGAAATCGATAAATTACAGGATATTCCTTGGCCTGAATATCTGAAACTTGCTAATCGTGCTTGTGAGAAATGCTGGAAAGAGAACGGCTTTTCTCAAAGACGTTCGTTTGGCCCAGTAGCTGACGGACGTAATATTCCTTTGGGACAATTCTTCTCTGCTGAGAATAGTGAGAATACGCCTAATATTCCGATGATTTTTTGTACTACATTCCATGAATTCAGCCCGAACAGAGCCGATGCTTCATTGGAAAATATGACAAAGGAAGATGTTGTCGAAAGAATTGGATCTCAATATGGTCAAAAAGCAGCTGCCATAGTTGATGCTTATGAAAAGTGTTTCCCTGGCAAACGACCAATTGAGTTGTGGGCGTTGATTCTTTCATCTCGTGTACGTGTTGTGGAAGCAGCTGATGCTAAATTAGCTCAGCAACAGCCGGTTTATCTTGCCTGGTTCGGTTGGTGTCCTCCTTTGTTCAATGGCAGGATGAGAGCTTTCCATTGCCTTGACATATGCTTCTGGTTCAAGAATACAGACAGAATGTTTACTCATACTGGCGGTGGACGTATTCCTCGTGCCTTGTCGGACAAGATGTCTTCGGCTTTGCTTAGTTTCATGCGTACAGGCAATCCTAATTGTGATGAATTACCAACTTGGCCGGTATATACCAAGGAAAAAGGTGAGGTTATGATTTTGGATAACACATGTGAAGTTAAGAACGATCCGGACCGTGAGGCAAGACAAGCATTTTGAACATAAAAATAGGAACTACAGAAAGCTATAAAGCAGACTGTAGTTCCTTATATAATCAGTCATGAACAAAATTTCAATTCTTTTCAGTGAACTTGCCAAGAGCAAGATATTTCTCATACAATCCCTGATATACAGCCGCACGTGCAGCATCAGGATAATATTCTTTGGCAAAGCCTGAATTCATAGCTGCAATAGCATCTTCTACCTTAGGATATACGCCGGCAGCTGTTGCTGCAAACATTGCTGCTCCCAATGCACAAGCCTGGTCGGTGTTGCACACTTTCACAGGCATATTCAGAACGTCGCTCAATGTCTGCATTACGAAAGGAGATTTCAGAGCGATACCTCCGATTCCAATTACATTGTCAATTTTCACGCCTTCGTTGCGGAAACGGTCCACAATAGCTTTTCCTCCGAAAGCCGTTGCTTCAACCAAAGCACGGAAGATTCGTGGAGCATCAGAACCAAGACTCAGACCAGTGATACTTCCTTTCAGCATCTGGTTTGCATCCGGAGTACGACGGCCGTTGATCCAGTCTGTTGCAATGATTGTACTTTCTTCCATTGGAATTTTTTCTGCTTCGGCAGTAAGTTCAGGTATGATTCTGTCTGAAGTTTCCTCAATAAGTTTCTTCTTTGTTTCTTCATCAATGATTGAAGACTTAGCCAGAATATTCTTTAGTGGGAACTCAAGGACTTTCTTGAACCAAGCATATACATCACCGAAAGCAGACTGACCGGCTTCCAGACCAATCATTCCCGGAATTACTGAACCATCCACCTGACCACAAATACCTTTGATAAGATTATCTCCGATTTCTTCATACGAAGCCACCATCACGTCGCAAGTTGATGTTCCTATAACGCGGACAAAAGTATGAGGAGTTACTCCAGCTCCTACTGCTCCCATATGGCAATCGAAAGCTCCACCGGCAACAACGACATTAGTTGTAAGTCCCAATTTTTCTGCCCATTCTTCAGTAAGATGACCGACAGGTTTATCTGCAGTTTCTGTTTCGGTGAACAGTCTTTCTCTGAATCCTGCAAGAAGTGGGTCCAGCTCAGTAAGGAATTCTTCACTTGGCAGACCGCCCCATTTAGGATGCCACATGGCTTTGTGACCGCAAGCACAACGGCTACGTACAATGTCTTTTGATGATGAAACTCCTGTCAGTAATGCCGGAAGCCATTCGCAATGTTCAACGATTGAATATGCAGCCTTTCTGACAGCTTCATCTTCACGCAGAACATGAAGAGCCTTTGCCCAATACCATTCAGAGGAATAGATACCTCCTTCGTATGCAGAATAGTCGATATCCCATTTCTTGCAAAGAGCGTTGATTTCTGCTGCTTCGTTTACTGCAGTGTGGTCTTTCCACAAAACGAACATTGCATTAGAATTTTCAGCAAATTCAGGCAACATAGATAGTGGCACTCCATTCTTGTCTGTGAATACAGGAGTTGAGCCGGTAGTGTCGAATGCTATACCGACTACTTTTTCTGCTGTTCCTTCAGGGCATTCAGCCAATGCTTCACGAACAGTTGCAATCAGTACGTCTATATAATCCTGCGGATGCTGTCTGTACTGGTTGATTGAAGGGTTGCAATATTTCCCTTCTTTCCATCGCGGATAATATTTAACCGCTGTGGCTATAGTTTTTCCCGTTTCGGCATTCACTATTACGGCGCGTGCCGAGTCGGTTCCGTAGTCTAAACCGATGACGAACATAGGATTTGAGTTTATTAGTTTTTGAGTTTTTAAGTTTATTAGTTTGTTTTTGAGTTGACGAGTTGACAAGGTTTGTTCCAACGGATTTGCAATCCGTTGGTTTGTTTAGGTGGATTTGCAATCCGCATTTTCCAACGGGATTACAAATCACAACTGAACATTGTGTCGCCCCTTCAGGGCTTTTTTGGGGGAGGGGGTGGTGTCATTTTAACCCGGGGCTGATACCCCGGGCTATCAAATCCGCATGTGCGGATTTGTGTAAGGCTTTCAGCCTATGTTTTGCAACACCCACCTATAAAAAGGCTTTCAGCCTTTTCTCCCTTGTATCTGTAGCCTTGTCACCTTGTCTATGATTCCTTGTTATCTCAACATATAATAAACTTCATTCATTCTAAGCTCTTTCTTGAAGTCGTTCAGGTTGGTATTCTTGTCGATAACAACCATTTCGATACCTGCGATATCTGCGAAATCCTGCAAATATTCAACAGAAAGGTCGAAAGAGAATGCAGTATGATGAGTACCGCCAGCCATAATCCATGCAGCAGCACCAACTTCAAGATTCGGTTGAGGAATCCACAATGCAGAAGCAACCGGAAGTTTAGGCAGAGGTTTGCTCTTGATACAATCAACAACATTTACAATCATACGGAAACGGTTGCCCATATCGACGATAGTTGCAGCAACACCTTCACCCTGTTTGCTAGTGAACACAAGGCGGGCAGTTTCACTGTCAATACCGATGCTCAGCCTGTGTACTTCCAGTTTAGGTTTGTGTTCTGCGATAAGCGGACAAACTTCAAGCATATGTGCCTGAAGAATTGCACTTCTTTCGCCATCAAAATTCAAAGTATAGTCTTCAAGGAAAGAACATCCTTTAGGCATGCCCTGGCTCATGAACCACATAGAACGGTAAAGTGCCGCAGTTTTCCAGTCGCCTTCTGCGCCGAAACCATAACCTTCGCTCATCAATCTCTGTGAAGCTAAACCAGGAATCTGGTCGAATTCGCCCAAGTCGTCGAAGTTAGTAGTGAAACCTTTTGCTCCTTTATCCTTCAAAAGGCGGCGTAATGCGATTTCTGCCTTAGCAGAGTTCCATACTTTTGTATATGCTTCTGTTCCCGGTTCTTCCAATTTTGGGTCGTGGTCATATTCTGCCCAATATTGTTCAACCAAAGCTTTTGTATCTTCATCGCTTACAGCTTTATAATAAACCATAAGGTCATTGATCGGGCAATAGTCAACGTGGTATCCCAAAGTTTGTTCAGCAGAAACTTTGTCGCCATCTGTAACAGCCACGTTATTCATCTGGTCACCGAATCTCAAGATAAGCATATCCTGAGCATCAGCCCAAGCAGCACATACACGCATCCAAGCAGCGATTTTCTTCTGAGCAGATTCGTCCTGCCAGTGGCCTACAACGATTTTGCGGTTCTTTCTCATGCGGGCGCATATATGTCCGAATTCGCGGTCACCGTGAGCAGACTGGTTCAAGTTCATGAAATCCATGTCGATTGAATCCCAAGGAATTTCCTTGTTATATTGTGTGTGGAAGTGCAACAATGGTTTTCTCAGTTCCTGCAAGCCGTGAATCCACATTTTTGCAGGTGAGAATGTATGCATCCATGTGATAACACCGATACATTTATCATCGTTGTTTGCAGCTTTCAAAGCAGCTGTCACTTCTTTTGCTGAGTTTACTGTTCCTTTATAAACAACCTTCACAGGAAGATTGCCTGTGGCATTCAAGCCTGCTACCATTTCATTACTATGTGCGTCTACTGCGATTACTGCGTCGCCACCATACAATAACTGTGCTCCGGTTATAAACCAGACTTCGAATTGATCATAAGAGTTCATAGGATTTAAGTTTTAAAGTTTATAATGTTTTTAGTTTTTTAGTTTTTAAGTTTATGAGTTTTTGAGTTGACAAGGGGACAAGTTGACAAGGCTTCAGGAAAAAAGATATTTCTTCTTGACTTCTTAACTACTTAACTTCTTGACTCCTTTACTCCTCATTTCCCTTGTCCATAATATGCTCCCGGTCCATGTTTCCTGTTAAAATGCTTTTCCACCAACAGCGGATTCATTGTCAGTGCAGGATTTATGGAGAAAGAGAAGCATGCCATTTTTGCGACCTGTTCCATAACTACAGCATTATGAACGGCATCAGCCGCATCTTTTCCCCATGAGAAAGGACCGTGGTTCTTTACCAGAACTCCGGGAGTATGAACCGGATTTATACCGTTGAAGCGGCGCACTATGACATTGCCTGTTTCAAGTTCATAGTTACCCATCACTTCTTCTTCAGTCATATCTTCTGTGCAAGGAATATCGTCGTGAAAATAGTCGGCATGAGTTGTTCCGATGTTAGGAATATCTTTCCCTGCCTGAGCCCAAGCAGTTGCATAAGTGGAATGTGTATGGACCACGGCGCCAATTTCCTTGAAATTCCTATACAACACAAGATGTGTCGGAGTGTCGCTCGATGGTTTCAGTTTACCTTCTATAATATTACCGTCTAGGTCAACAACCACCATATCTTCAGCCTTCATTGTTTCATAGGAAACTCCGCTTGGCTTTATTACAACCAAATTGCTTTCGCGGTCGATAGCCGAAACATTTCCCCATGTGAAAATAACCAGCCCGTGTTTTACCAAATCCAGATTTGCGCGGAAAACTTTTTCTTTTAAAACTTCCAGCATATTATTAATTATTTATATAAGTTTCGCAAGTTGCTCTACTTAAAAGTTTACAAGGCAAAATACCAGTTAATCCGTTAACTGAAAGTTGAGTCTGCAGAAACTTGATTTATTTGCTCTTTGGTTTGTGAGTCTATAAGTTTTACATCAATTAAATACATGCAAATTATCACTCACCTACTTATTGCGAAAGTAGGAGTTATTTGAATAGCTTGATTATCTTATTGATATGTTATATAGCATAAATGTGTTTTGTATACACTTTTCTAAGGAAATTTGGTATGTGTAATATAGTTTCGGTATGGGAAAAATCATTAATGAAAAACCATCCGAACCCAATTTTGAATATATATAGAAATAAGTTCAAATATATATAGAAGTATTTTGAGCTACGTCCGTATATATTTTTAGGTGAAAAAGGTTTGGTTTTTATATTATCTCAATCCTCCAAACAAATCCCAACCCCTTTCAACACATTCAATGAAATGTTGGAGTCTTTGGACAAATATTTTCGGAGTTTTGTAATAAAGACATCAAGACTTCTGGAAGAGTAGAAATCAGAAACGCCCCAGATAGTGTTGAGGATGTGTTCTCTGTTTACAACTTTGCCTTTTTCCTTGCAGAGCATTTCAAGAATTTTCGCCTCCTTTGCAGTAAGAGACTGTTTTTCTTCGTCGTGGCAAAGGAGATTTTGTGAAGGAGTAAAGGTGTATTTACCAATTTGGTAGATGATTTCTTCCGCCTTGTCGTCTGCTTTCGGAGCAGATATATTTTGTCTTATTTTCAATACGGCTCTGATATGCGCATCAAGTTCTTCGGGAAGAAAAGGCTTTTTGATATAAAAGTCGGCTCCTGCCTGATAACCGTTTATTACATCGCGGGCATTGGTGAGTCCGGTAATGAAAATCACGGCAATCGAAGGATAATGTTCCCTTATATGCTGAACCATTGTCATTCCATCCATTACCGGCATTTCAACATCCGAAACAATAACGTCAAACGTATCTTTTGCCAAAGCATCCAGACCGTCTTTTCCGTTGACTACAGATTCGACCTCATAGCCTCCGATAATTTGCTCCAGACTGCTTTTTAGGATAAAACTCAGGTTCTTGTCATCTTCAACCAATAATACACGTATCATATTCTGTTATTTTTTTATTGGCAATGTTATTACAAATTCACTGTATTTTCCTTCCACACTGTTCAGCGATACGTTGCCGTTCATTGCTGTAACGACTTTATATACATAATTCAAGCCAAGACCGAAGCCGGCAACTTTCCTGTCTTTCCGGTATTCCAGTCCGCCACGGTGAAATTTGTCGAATATGTGTTTCTGCTCTTTCAACGGAATTCCCCAACCATTGTCCCATACTTTTATTACAACCGAATTGCTTTGCAGCTCTGCCGATAATTTTATGGTAACATCTTTATTGGAATATTTCAGAGAATTGTCAATCAGATTGCTGATAACTTCTTTCAGATATTCTTTGTCTGTTGTCATATTTAACGGCTGTGGGCAATCTTGCAGAAAAGTAACATTCTTATCTGTCTTGACATTATATTTCATTACAAGTTCTTCAAATAATACCGACAAATCAACTTCTTCAGAAGTAAACTTAAGTCTGGATTGTTCCAGTTTGGCTATTGTCAATATTTTTTCCGAGAGATTCAGAAGATGAGAACTTTCCTCATTTATAATAGAGAAATATTGCTTTTTCAATTCCGGTTTGTTGTCCATCAATCCGCTTTCCAAAGCATGGCTTGCCATGGTGATTGTGTTGATAGGTGTTTTCATATCGTGAATCATGGCATAAGTGAAATCTTGCCTGATTAGAGCTATTTTGTTTTGTCGGATAATGATTCTTACCTGATAAACTATACACCAGACAACGAAGCAGAGGAGCAAAGCTGTTGCTATAAGCAGAAAACTCATTTTACGGAAAACGATAATATAAGGATTGACTATTACAGCCTGAACATACTCCGTCCTTTCCCAATTTAGTGAGACTGTTGATGTTTTCACTGTTCTGAAGAATCCGTTTGGATGAGATTCGTTGTCTGTTTCCAGTGAATTTCCAAGAGAATCAACCTTTATGCAATACAACTCAGCCTTATAACCTTCTTCCTCTAATGAACTTTTGAATATAGAGTCAAGCAACGGAAGTGATGTTTGCGATTGATACAAAGAATCTGCATAATGATTGAGGAAAGATATAATATGTTCCTTTAGTCTTTGGTCATTTAGATTCTCGTCGTAGTTCATATTTGAGGAAAGATTCAATGTCGTGTCTACTCCGGAAATTTCGCTTAACCGTTCAATAGTTTCATTCAATACAGCTTTTGGAAAAAGACGGTTCCCAGTTTGATACAACTGATGCTCCAGCAATTGGTATGTGTTTGCCAACCATACGGATTGCAAAACCAATATGATTATCAGTCCGAGGAATGTAATTATTTTAATGTATTTCCCAATCATATATCTTGTTTTGCCGGTAAAAGTAGTGAAAACATCTTTTGAGGTTATCTGTCCGAAAAAGATATAACAATTAATTAACAAAGCCATAACATGAGGATAACCTATTATCGGGATATAAACCGGTTACTTTGCCGCAGAAATTAAAACAAGCATATTATGAAGAGATTCTTACTTTTTATTCTGGGTGTTGCTGCCTGTTCTGTTCATCTGATGGCACAGAATATCAGAGGCAAAGTTGTTGATAACGAGAATAAACCAATTGAAGCGGTAACTGTTGTCATGCAGTCCGCAGATTCCGTATATGTGGATGCCGCGATAACAGATGTGAACGGAGATTTCACATTCAATCATAATATTGAACATTATCGTCTGATTTTCCAGCATCTTCTTTATGAAACAGTGTCGGAAGAATTTAAGGAAGATAGTACCGGTGCAATTATTATGAAAGAAAAGGATTATACACTGAACGAGGTAGTTGTAAAAGGTGAACGTCCGCTGGTTAAAGCAGTAAATGGTTCACTGACTTATGACGTTGCCGTGATAGCAGAAAAGTCGGCAGTCAGCAATGCTTACGATGCAATTACCCGCTTGCCCGGCGTAATGGAACAGAATGGAGCTTTGAATCTGTTGGGAGCAGGTGAGGTTACAGTTATTCTTAACGGAAAACCTTCTTCCATGACTGGAGAACAGCTGACGAATCTGCTCAGAAACACTCCGGTGTCGAATGTGGAAAAAGCAGAGGTGATGTATAGCGCACCGGCAAAATACAGAGTGAGAGGCGCTGTAATAAATGTAGAACTTAAAAGACAGAAATCTGAAAATTCCTTTGTCCGTGGCGAAGTTGGAGGAACTTTTACACAAGGAAAATATTCACGTGGCAAAGGAGATTTGAATCTTTCTTTCGTAGGAGAAAAATTAACTGCCGATGTTTTGTATTCTGCCGATTATTCGAAAGTGAAAACAGCTTATGATTTCATATCTCACCACACGGTAAATGGGAAAGTATATGACGTGGACCAATATAATGACGGCTCAAAAAGAAACATGGCTCATAATATCCGCACTTCTTTAGACTATCAGATAGCGGAGAATGACAATATTAATATGGCATATACAGCGGCCATAAGTCCGAACGCTAAGAGCGTGGATAACTCAAAAGGAAGTTTGTCTGAGTCATCAAATATAACTACAGGTGATGAGCAGATGCATAATGTAAATGTTGACTATACTTCAAATTGGGGAATGAATGTTGGTCTTGATTATACATATTATTCTTATCCCCGACTACAGGATTTCAAGAATATTGCAGCCGATGGCAGTAAGGATAATTTCCTTATGAACAGCAATCAGAACATCAATCGTTGGAATGTATATGCCGGACAGAATCATTCTTTAGCTGCCGGTTGGAATATAAACTATGGAATCAATTTCTCTTTTGCCAATGAAAAGAGCTCACAGGTTTATAAACCTAAGGATGGAAAAGATATGTCTTCATTGAATACAGACACTGAACTGGGCGAGAAAACATATAATTTCTATGGCGGATTTGAGAAGGCATTCAATGAGCGTCTTTCTCTTTCTCTGTCTGTTGCCGGTGAATATTATAAACTGGCAGATTATGACAAATGGGCTGTGTATCCGTCAATGCAATTGAGTTTCATACCATCAGCTTCGCATATTTTCCAGTTGTCATTTTCATCAGATAAGAAATATCCGGATTATTGGGAAATGCAGGATGTTACAGGATATATCAACGGATATTCAAAGGTTAAAGGAAATCCGTTGCTGCGCCCGTCATCTGAATATACTGTAAATCTCACATACGTTTTGATGAGTAAATATATATTCAATATTTATTATACCCATGAAAAAGATTTGTTTGCTCAGCTGGCTTATCAGAATCCTGATGAACTGTCGATGTTATACCAGACTGTGAATTTCGATTATGAACAGAACTATGGTGTATCGGCAGTAATTCCGTTTACGGTTGGAAATTTCTGGAGTTCACGAATCACTCTTGACGGTTCGTATTTCAGAGACGTATGCCTCAAGTTTCATGATATAAGCTTTGACAATTCCGTTTGGCGAGGTGTGGCAATGATGAACAATACATTTAATATTTCATCAAAACCATCATTAAGCCTTGAGTTGAATGGTTTGTATGTTTCTCCATCCATTCAGGGAATTTATGATCTTACATCTATATGGAAAGTTGATGCCGGACTGAAATGGACTTTTGCTGATAAAAATGCTGAACTCCGCCTTATGGCGAACGATATATTCAACAGTGCCGCACCTGATGCAACAATCAATTACAAAGGTCAGAACTTCAAAACTCTCCAGCATGCGGACAGCAGATATTTGTCAGTTTCGTTCACATACAAATTCGGCGGTTTCAAATCGAAGGAACATAAGAAGGTGGATGTGTCGAGGTTTGGGTATTGAGTTTATAGTATGAAAAACTTGTTAACCCGTTCTCTCGTCAACTTGTATCTTATCATTATTGGATTTATATTTGCCGGACGATATAAATGTTTATGAAGAAAATAAATTCAGTCTGTGTATATTGTGCTTCAAGCACCAAAATAAATCAAGTATATTTCTATGCTGCAAACCGTTTGGGAAAAATTCTTGCGGAAAAGGGAATACGTATAATTAACGGGGCGGGAAATATCGGTCTTATGGGCGAGATTTCAGATTCGGCACTTGCTGCCGGAGGAAAAGTAACCGGAGTGATTCCTCATTTTATGGTTGAGCAGGGTTGGAATCATACAGGACTTACGGAACTTATTGAAGTTCCTGATATGCATGTAAGGAAACAGACAATGGCTCGTATGTCTGATGCTGTAATTGCCTTGCCCGGTGGTTGTGGAACTATGGAGGAACTTCTGGAGATTATCACATGGAAACAGCTTGGGTTATATCTTCATCCGATAGTAATATTGAATGTAAACGGTTTTTTCAATCCTTTGCTGGAGATGCTCCGTCGTGCAGTGGATGAGAATTTTATGCGTGAGCAGCACAGTGCAATATGGGCTGTTGCCGAAACTCCGGATGAAGCTGTGGAGCTTGTGCTTTCTTTGCCGGATTGGGACAAGAATATACGGCGTTTTGCTGCAATATAAGATTTGGGGTGTGTTTATTCCACACCCCATTTTTTATTTGGCTCGTCACCTAAAGTCAATTCCAATGTTCCCCCTTTCATAATATCTGCATAATCCAGATAACAATGATTATATACTTTTCCGTTCAGTTTTGCTGATTGGATATATACACTCTTAGGAGATTCTTTTTTCACCATTATCTTGAAATGTTTTGAAGGACCGACTTCAATATTTACTTCATCGAATATCGGAGATGTCAATTCCATACGTGTGTCGCCCGGACAAATAGGATGTATTCCTGCTGAGGCGAGAACATACCAGGCAGACATTTGTCCTACGTCTTCATTTCCAACCAAACCTTTCACACCATTCTTATATGCATTGTGGCAAATATAACCGGACCAATATTGGGTTCTCCAAGGTTCGCCTAATCTGTTGTAGAGGAAAGGAACGTGATGAACCGGCTCGTTTGCATGATTATAGAACTGGTTCCAAAGGAAGTCCGACGGAGTGTTGTCGAACATATAATCCAAGTCGCGGACAGTCAGCTCTCTTCCTCCTTTAAGATTAATAAGACCTTTGATGTCGTGAGGAACAAACCAACCTTGTTGGAAAGGATTTGACTCTACGCTGCCGAAACCTTCTGTCAATCGTCCTTTTTCCGGCCAAGGAAGGAAATTACCTTCTTTGTCTTTCGGGCAGAAACTGTTGTGGCTTGCGTCAAATATGTTTTTGTATGACTGCGACAATTCTCTGTATCGCTTCTCATCTTCGCTTTTCCCTAACTCTTTTGCTAATTCTGCCATACACCATTCCGTATAGGCATATTCCAATGTCTGAGAAATGGAGTTTGGAGTATAACCAAGTGGAGCATTACCGAACTTCTTTGATGTAAGGTCTGCGAAACGCCATGCCTTTTCTATATCATAACCTCTTATGCCTTTCTTATAAGCATCTGCCAGAACCGAAATTGCCGGATTTCCCACCATACAACCGCTGTATGCATTCAGGAACTCCCATCTTTCCAGATAATTCTGACCACTTTCCTCTGCCAATGTAATCAGAGAGTTGAGAATATCGTGGATTACATCCGGACGGATAATGGTGAGCAATGGCATCTGGCTGCGGAAAACATCCCAACCGCTGAATATCGTACGTTTGTTGAAGTCTTTTGTTTCGTGCACTTTCTTGTCGCCTCCGATATATTTGCCGTCAACATCGGAATACAGACGCGGGTCGAGCATTGTGCGATATAATGCAGTATAGAAAATAACTTTATCATCTTCGTTGTCTGTCTCAACAGAAATCTTCGACAGAGCCTTTTCCCATTTATCCTGGCTTTCGCTCAATGTCTGTTTGAAATTCCAGTGAGGAATTTCCGCTTCAAGATTCTTTTTTGCTCCCTCTTCACTTACGAAAGAAATACCAGCTTTCAGAAAAACTTCTTCATCTTTTCCAGTTTCGAATTCGGTGAAGAAACCGATATGTTTACCGGAATATTCCTTTACCTTTCTGTGAATTTCAGCCTTTGAAGTAAGTTGTTGGAATGCTTCGGATTCGATAAACTCACGTTTGCGAGATTGTCCTTCGGGAATTGCAACCGACCATACACCGTAATTTTTCAGAGGCTTTGAGAATTGGGCATAAAAATAAACAGTGTAATCTCCCTTTCCGTCGCCATTTCCCCAACCGCCACCGTCGGGTGTACAAACCATTTTTCCGGTGATTGTGTTTTCATTTACTACGCGCACTTCCTGCCAAGTTGAAGTTCCGCCGACGCGGCGTGCAAGGTCAATCTGTATTCTAGATTCTTTATTTTCCGGATATGTGAATTTAAGGAAACCGCAGCGCTGTGAAACTGTGGCTTCGGTTGTGATATTATAGTCACTGAGCAATACACGATAATATCCGGCTTCGGCATATTCACTGTCTTTTGCATAGCGCGACCTGTATCCGGCATCGGGATTGTCCAAATGGCCGGAGTTAGTGTGCATTTTGCCTATTGTAGGCATAACCAGGAAATTCCCCAAATCTCCATACCAGCCGATTCCGCTCATTTGGGTGAAGGCAAAGCCTTCGATACTTCGGTGTTCGTCGCTGTAGCCCGGACCATTATCTCCACCGGTAATTGTATTCGGACTTACTTGCACCAAACCAAAAGGAGAAGTTGCTCCGGGAATAGTTTTGCCCAATCCGTGGGCAGCTCCCGCATCTTTGATATTCGTACTTGCTCCGATAAATGGATTTACATACTCAACTTTACGTTTTTTCTCGTTCCCAGCCCACAATGAAATGGTGGACAAAACGAAAAGAACGGTTAACAACTTTAGTTTCATGGATTTATTTTTCGATAATATATATTGTATTAATTATGATTAAGTCTTTGTCTTATTATTTATAAGTTTCGCAAGTTGCTCAACTTAAAAGTAAACAAGGCTTCAGATACAAGTTGAGCTTGCGAAACTTCAATTATATAATTTCAATATACGGGTTGAAAATACTAATATTTCATAAAAGTATCGGTATGCGATAGGGGGAAAATATATTACGTGTGTTTATCATAATATATCCATAATTTATGGTATTTGATATATTGTTGTATTCCAGTAAATTACATTTTCAGCCTTTTTTTAAGGCTTGGAAAAAGTTTTTCATATATTATGAAAAAGAATTTTCATTAGTATGAAAAAAGATTTTCACAATATATGGGAAAAAAGTTTCATATATTATGGAATGCTGGAACGATTACATTCATTTTTGGACGGATAAGAAAACAAGTTTTCAAAGTCTTTGAAAAACCTTGTAAACTAGTTCTTTTGTCTTCTTGTAAACTATAAATATAATTGAGTTTTTATGGGAGTGAACAAGTTTTTACCATTATTTCTGATTTTAGTGTTGATGAGCGGATGCGGCTCTTCAAGAAAGATGAATAAAAGTGAGAAAGCGGGAGTGGGAGCTATAATCGGTTCTTGGGTTGGAGAATTATTTGGAAGAGGAGTAGGAAGTGCAATAGATTCCGACAATGGTGAGGAAATAGGCGGAATTATAGGAGCAATAGCTGGAGGAGCCGCCGGTTCGACAATAGCTTATAATAAGGCTGAAAGGGAAGATGCTGCCAAGTTGGCTACATCAAACGATTATAAGCGCCCGGCATCATTGATGGCTATACCTCTGTTGAAAATAGAGAATTGTTATGTCGGTGATGATGTTTCGGCAAACGAACCTTTATATGGTGGAAAAGATTATGAATTGAAATTTGACATTGTCAATAATGGGAATTATGCAGCTCTTGATGTTGTGCCGGATATAAAGGTTGTCAAAAATGCTTCGAAGGTGGAATTACAGGAAATTGTTCCCGTCGGTGATATTCCGGCTCGTGGAAAAATAACATATAAAGTGCGAATGAAAACATCGCCCAAGCTGAAACGTGGCAAGGTTGTTTTCTCTGTTTCGCTGAAAGAAAGAAAGGGATTTAGTACGGATTATGTGAAGTTTGAGATGAGGGTTGGGAAACACACACCCCTATAAAAAATTAAAGGCTGTCTCACGACAACCCCTAATCAAACTTTGTTAACCTTAAATCTAATACTATTATGAAAAAACCACGGTGCAAAGGTAGCCTTTTCCCGTGGTTTGTCAAGTCTTTTTCGGCTAATAGTTGTTAAAGCTGTTTTAAATTGATTTAAAACAGCTATTTTATAACCATAATCTTGGTCACAACGCTCTCTTTTGCCTTTTCTGTGGCAGATAATACGAGATAAACACCAGTAGCAACGCGGCGACCACTGATATTTCTGCAATCCCAAGAGAATTGTCCGCCAGTGCATTTGCCCTGATAAATCAGATTGCCGGCAACGTCGGTAATTTTTACACTACTCTGGTCCATAAGTCCGGTGATAATCACTTTCTGGTCGAAATCCGGACGGACTGGATTCGGATAAGCATGTACGGATGAGAAATCCTCACTTCCTTCGGTTGCGTCACCAATATATGATACTATTCCTTTGTCTGTCCCGAAGAATACTTCTCCCGTTTTCGGGTCGATAGCTATACTTTGCACACGATTAGAGAACAACGGAGAATTATCCGTAGTGAAATTCTCAATCACTTCAGTTCCGTCTTCGTTTACAAGGAACACACCGGAGCTTTCCGTAGCAAGCCATTTTCGGTTTCCACCGTCAACGGCAATTGCATTTATCTGCTCTCCATTCAGAAGATAGTCTGATTCGTCAGCCAGAACAATACGGTTGAAACGCAAGTCTTCAATGTTTGAAGGCATATAACATACAACCGGACCGATATTTGTTCCAACCCAGATTGCTCCGTTCTTGTCTTCAGCCATACAATAGAAAAGGCTAGCCGACAAAGTTTCGCCTTGTGAACTGATAAGTGACGTATATAATTTATATGTATCATCCGAAGTGTCGTCCAGTGTGCCTTTATCATCCATAGCGAAAATACCGGCATTTGTAGCACGCATATTATTCACAATCTTGAAATTATTCTTTGTGATGATAAGTTTATCCGTAGTTGTTGACTGATTAATCGGAGTGTTGTTGAACGTAATCCAATTGCCGTCTTTTTGCAGCACATTGATTGTTGAATTTACTCCACTGCTGACAACCCAAAGATTTCCGCTTTCATCAAAAGTTAGTCCAGTAACACGTACATAATGCTTTGACGTTCCTGCTGCAGATTGAAGCGGACTGTTTCCAACAGTGTAATGATTCTGAACCTGTCCGTCTTTTATCTCAAACAAACCTTCGCCATATGAGGCAATGAAGAATCTGCTTGTATCAGCAGGGTCGGTTACGGCGCAGAGGATGTCACGGCAAAAATCCAATCCGGTTTGTTTGGTTAATTGAGATTCATCGAAATTAATCCAATTGCTGTCTTTATATCTCATGAAAGTAGCAGGCTGGTTTTCTCTTTCAGCCCATCTCGCTCCGCCTGTTACAAGCAACTGCCCGGATTCGTGCGACATAAAATACTGAAGATTCCTTTTCGGACTGTTGATTGCCGGTTGTTCCACAATTTTCTTGAATGAAGAAGAATTTCCGTCTTTCTGAACACCAAGAATTCCGGAGGTGGAATTGGCAATCCAATAAGTATTACCCTTAAGAGTTGTAATATCCTGAATTGTACTAAGCCCGGTAATCTGCTCTGTTGAAGTAAGACTGTTTGAAATATAAACTTTTCCGTTGGTAAAACTCATCAGTTTTCCGTTTTCCAACTTGAAGCCTTTTATTCCGGCATCTTTAAATAACGTGTTCACTGTTCCGTCTGCCGTCTGATAAAATACACCGTTCGATGGAACATAGAAACAAAGGACATTCTGAAAACTTGCAATGTTTCTGATACTTTTTGCCTCAAAAGCTGAAGAATTCACACTGTGGCTGCTCCAGTTGTTGCTGTCCAGAAGATTGTCGTTTACGTTTCCTTTCTTCACGCCTTCGTCGGTCACGGCATATACATAATTGTTTAGCACAGCGCTTGCATATACATTACCAATCATGTAAGTGTCGGTCACTTCTCTTTTCTTCAGATTTACAACCATTATTCCGAATTGTGAAGATATATATGCATATTCCTTGTTGAAAGAAACAGTATTGACGGTTTTATCCTGGATTGTTGTGTTTTCTTTCAGGAAAGGAAGATTGTAGGTTGTCCCTTCAGCGATTATGTCGATATTACCATTGCTATATACAATCAGCAAAGCATCGGCCTCGGAATTATAACCTATCTGAGTTATGTCAACATCACTCAGAGAATTCAGTCTGGAGTAAGTGTTGAGGCTATTGTCTTCCTGCTTGAACGAATACAAAGCACCATTGGCAACGGCAAAAACTTCCTGATTTGCCTGGGCAATCTTAGTCGTGTTGTTATACGAAAGATATGACTGCCATCTTCCGTATTGCGCGTTGATTGCCAGACAAAATGAAAGGCATAATAATATGTTGAGAATTTTCCTCATTATTCAGACATTTGATATGTTTTTATTTCTTTAAAAAAGCGCTAAGCTTCTTGACAGCTTCGGCACGATGGCTGATTTTGTTCTTTATATCGTTGCCTAATTCTGCAAAAGTAAGATCATAGCCTTCCGGAACGAAAATCGGGTCATAACCGAATCCGCTGTCACCACGTTTCTCCTCGATTATATTACCTTTTACTATGCCTTCGAATGTATATTCTTTTCCGTCGAGCAGTAAAGCGATAACAGTGCGGAAACGGGCTTTTCTGTTTTCCTTGCCTTCCATTTCATGGAGTAATTTCTTCATATTTGCCTCAGAATCGTGACCCGGACCGGCATAGCGGGCGGAGAAAACACCGGGAGCGTTGTTGAGGGCTTCAACTTCAAGACCTGTATCGTCGGCAAAGCAATCCATACCGAATTTGTCTTTTATATATTGTGCTTTCTGCATAGCGTTGCCTTCCAGCGTGTCGGCAGTTTCCGGAATATCATCGTGGCAGCCTATTTCCTTCAGACTGGCAATTTGGAAATCATTGCCAAGGATGGCTCTTACTTCTTCTAGTTTGTGTGCATTGTTGGTTGCAAATACTAAAGTTTTCATTGTCTTTATGATTATGTTTTTATTTTTGTACAAAAATACGGTTTTACAATTGTTTTACGTTATATAGATATAATATTAATTCTGGTCTCGTTGGCTCTGTTTGATTTAAAGTTGACGAGGCATCAGAGACAAGTTGATAAATAAAATGAAAAGGAACAGTTTCCGATATATTAGTTTCAGTTTTATATCAGCATTGCTGATAGCCTTGCTTTTTACATCGTCCGATTTCGTTTCAATGCCTGTTCAGTCGTTGAAAGACGTTGTGATAGTCGGAATGCAATGGGGCGTTATGCTCGCTGCTCTTTTTGCCCTGATGCTGGTGATAGCTTCGGCAAGATTGCTGTTTGCTGTTTCTTTTCCTGTTATTACGGTTCTCAGTGCCACACTTACCTATTTCCGTTACACCATGAATGCCGTGCTTACTCCTATGATATTGGATGCGGCGCTCGACAATGACATACAGACATCTGCCGACCTGGTTTCTCCCGGTCTTATTATGCTTCTTCTGTTTACCGGAATCATATCATTCTTCTGGTGCAGATACAGATGGAAACATATAAGCAATGAAAAACCTTTGGTCTCGGTAGTCGTCGGATTGGCAGGATTGTTTATCCTTACTGGTATCGACAAACTGAGCCGTCCGATATCAGAACGTATTCCTTTCAATATTTATTATACTGTCAGCAGATATTTAGAAGAAAAAGAGGCTTTGAGCAGTGAAAGGATAGATTTAAGTGAAGGAGCTTTCTGCAAGGAGGATTCTCTTACTGTTGTTCTTGTAATCGGTGAATCGCTGCGCCCGGACCATTTGGGAATAAACGGTTATGAAAGAAATACAACACCAAAACTACAGGCAGAGAATATCATATCTTTCCCGTCTGTATATACTCATCAAACATACACGATGCGCAGTATTCCGCATTTGCTGACTCGTGCGGACAGTTCTGATTTCAACAGAGCCTACACCGAGAAATCATTTGTTCATATATTCAATCATTGCGGATTTGAATCTTTCTGGCTGGCAAATCAGGAGCCTGCAAAGACATTCGTATCTTTTATGAATGAATGCGACAATCTGGAATATGCCAATATAAACAAATCATCATACGTTTATGACAAGTGGCTGGACAAAGATTTGTTGCCATTGCTGGACAAAGCTCTGTCCTCATCTCATGAAAGAAAACTTATAATCCTTCACACAATAGGTTCGCATTGGTGGTATAATTCGCATTTCGATGAAGAAACAACAATGTTCAAGCCGATAGTGAAAAGCCGAGTTATTTCTTCTTGTACTCCTGAAGAAATGATAAATTCATATGACAATACTGTTGTATATACAGATTATTTCCTTTCGGAAGTCATAAAACGTTTGAGGAATGAAAAGGCTGTAATGATATTTCAGTCCGACCACGGAGAAGCATTAGGCGAAGACGGAATATGGCTTCACGCCTCCGAAACAGAAGCAGCTCATTATGCTGCCGGCTTTGTATGGATGTCGGATTCTTACAGTGAAAGTTTTCCTGATTACAGGGCGAAGGTTGAAGATAACAGTAAAAAAAGAATCAGAACTGATTACCTCTTTCACTCCATATTGGATGCAGCAGGAATCAGTTCTGATTATATAGATTATACTTTGAGTATATTCAGATAGAAATACAAAGGATAAATTCTTAAGCTTATTAGTTGACGAGGAAAATAACCTGTAGCCTTGTCAACTTGTCGACTTGTTAACTTGTCAACTGTATCACGCCTTAATCGGATCAAATCCTTCACCAAACACACCTCTCGTCGGGCTCTGCGAAATAAAGGCATTGTGATCTATTCGTTTCACCAGTCTGAACACTGTAACAGATTCAGATTTGCGGGCAACAACCATAACCACTTTTACAGGTTTTTTGGAATATCCGCCAGTTCCGTCCAGAATTGTACAACCTCGTCCAAGTTCGTTGATTATACGATCTGCAATTTCGTCGTGCTTTTGCGAGAAAATGAAGAATTGCACGGATTCACGTGAACCATTGACTACTTGGTCGATCATATAATTGCTGACAACCATTTCAACGAAACCAAAAACAATCTTTTCAACATCATGGAACAATATATATGATGAACCGATGATTACGAAATCGAGCATAAGCATTGCTCTACCGATAGATATATTCTTATATTTCGTTATGATTGCGCCAATTATATCAGTACCACCCGTACTTCCGTTTGATGCAAATATAAGTCCCAGACCTGTACCGCAAAGCAAACCACCAATGATGATACACATAAACGGCTCATTCTTGATAATAGGTTCAGTGAATATATTCTCAAACAGAGTAAGTGATGCGGAAAGCGAGAAAACTCCGAAAATAGTTTTTATCAAAAACTTCAGTCCGAGAATTTTCAGTGCTATTGCAAGCAGCAGGATATTTATTACAAAATAGGAAACAGAAACCGGAATCATTTGCCCGGTTGCAAAATATATCAGGGCGCAAAGACCGCTTAGACCACCTGTGATAATTTCATTAGACAAGATAAAACCGTTGAAGCCGAAACCATAGATTAATGTGCCGACAATAATCATCAGATAATCACGCAGATCATATTTGTCTAGACTTGATTTTAAGAATTGCATAACTGCCTCCTTTCTATAATTGTTGATATTTTTAAGTTTTGCAGGTTACTTAATTTAACAAGTTTATAAGGAAATAAGACAAGTATTTATAATTATACTAGTCAATTTGTGCCTTTGTTAACTTGTCTCCTTAATAATTTAACCTGCAAAACTTCAGTATTTATTAAATCCTTATCCGATTACGATATTCACAATCTTCTTCGGAACAACGATAATCTTCTTCACGCTCTTACCTTCCAGCCATTTAGCAGAATTTTCGTGTTCCAAAGCAGCCTTTTCGATATCTTCTTTCGACATATCAGCCGGCAATTCAAGATTGAAGCGAGCTTTACCGTTGAAAGAAATTGCATATACAGCTGTGTTCTCAATCAGATATTTTTCTTCAAATTTAGGCCAAGCTGCATCGCAAACAGTTGTTTCGTTGCCCAGTTTATGCCACAATTCTTCTGCGATATGTGGAGCAAACGGAGCAAGAATAACCATCAACGGTTCGAGAATGCTCTTCTTGCTGCACTTCATTGAAGTAAGTTCGTTTATACAAATCATAAACGCACTGATTGAAGTGTTGTATGAGAAGTTTTCTATATCTGTTGTTACTTTCTTGATTAGCTTATGCAATGATTTCAATTCTTCAGCAGTTGGCTCTGCATCTGTTACCTGCCAGTCTGTACGGCTGTAGAACAATGACCACAATTTCTTCAAGAAGCGGTGAACACCGTCGATACCATTTGTATCCCAAGGCTTAGACTGTTCAATCGGACCAAGGAACATTTCATACAAACGTAAAGTGTCAGCACCATAACGCTCAACTATTACATCAGGGTTAACCACGTTGAACATTGATTTTGACATCTTTTCAACTGCCCATCCGCAAACGTATTTGCCATCTTCAAGAATGAATTCTGCGTTGTTATATTCCGGACGCCAGTTCTTGAATGCTTCAACATCAAGAATATCGTTTGATACGATGTTAACGTCAACATGAAGCGGAGTAACATCATACTGATCTTTCAATCCGAGAGAAACAAAAGTATTAGTATCTTTTATACGATAAACGAAGTTTGAACGTCCCTGAATCATACCTTGGTTAACCAATTTCTGGAATGGTTCTTCTTTCACGCTGAAACCAAGATCGTGAAGGAATTTGTTCCAGAAACGAGAATAAATCAAGTGACCTGTAGCGTGTTCTGTACCGCCTACATACAAGTCAACATTCTGCCAGTATTCATCAGCTTCTTTTGAAACCAAAGCTTCGTCGTTGTGCGGATCCATGTAGCGCAAGTAATAAGCACTTGAACCTGCAAAGCCCGGCATTGTGTTCAGCTCAAGAGGGAAAACAGTCTTGTTGTCAATCAAAGAATTTTCAACAACTTCTCCGGTTTCAATATTCCAAGCCCATTTTGTTGCATGTCCCAATGGAGGCTCGCCGCTTTCAGTAGGCAAGAACTTAGCTACCTCAGGCAGTTCCAAAGGCAATTTGCTTTCGTCAATCATATAAGGCATACCGTCTTTGTAATATACAGGGAACGGTTCGCCCCAATAACGCTGGCGAGAGAAAATAGCATCACGCAAACGGTAGTTTACTTTTACTCGTCCAAGCTGATGCTCTTTTACATATTTCTTTGTTGCAGCAATAGCTTCTTTGATAGTCAGTCCGTTCAAAGACAAATCGCAATATGGAGTAACGCCTGCTTTCGGTGAGTTGCAAACAATACCTTCTTTTGCGTCAAAGCTTTCTTCGCTTACGTCGCAACCTTCAACAAGCGGAACAATAGGCAAATTGAAATGTTTTGCGAAAGCATAGTCACGGCTGTCGTGTGCAGGAACGGCCATGATAGCACCTGTTCCGTAACCAGCCAATACGTAGTCGCTAATCCATACCGGAACAGAATCGCCTGTAAATGGATTGATTGCGTATGAACCGCTGAAAACACCAGTCACACGGCGGTCAGCAATACGTTCGCGTTCTGTACGTTTCTTTGTACGGTCCAGATAAGCTTCCACTTCAGCCTTCTGTTCTTCAGTAGTAAGCATTGGAACCAATTCGCTTTCCGGAGCCAACACCATGAATGTAACACCGAACATAGTATCCGCACGAGTAGTAAAGATAGTAAATTCGATGTCGCTATCTTTCACACGGAAACGAACTTCAGTACCTTCAGAACGTCCAATCCAGTTACGCTGAGTTTCTTTCAATGAATCTGTCCAGTCCACATTGTCCAAACCATCCAACAAACGCTGTGCGTAAGCAGAAACACGCAAACACCACTGGCGCATCTTCTTCTGTACTACAGGATGACCACCACGCTCAGAAACACCGTCAACAACTTCGTCGTTAGCCAACACTGTTCCCAAAGCCGGACACCAGTTTACCATTGTTTCGCCAAGGTAAGCGATACGATAGTTCATCAATATTTCCTGCTGTTCCTTTTCGCTCTTAGCTTTCCATTCATCAGCAGTGAAAGAAAGTTCTTCGCTGCAAGCTACATCCAGCCCTTCAGTACCTTTCTGTTCGAAATGCTCGATAAGCATGCTGATAGGCTGAGCTTTCTGGCAAGAATTGCAATAGAAGCTGTTGAACATCTTCTGGAAAGCCCACTGGGTCCAGTGATAATATTTAGGGTCGCAAGTGCGGACTTCGCGGTCCCAGTCAAAGCTGAAACCAATCTTGTCCAACTGTTCGCGATAACGGTTGATATTGTTTACAGTTGTAATAGCCGGATGCTGGCCAGTCTGAATAGCATACTGTTCTGCTGGCAGACCGTAAGCATCGTAACCCATAGGATGCAACACGTTATATCCCTGAAGACGTTTGTAGCGTGAGTAAATATCTGAAGCGATATATCCCAGCGGATGTCCTACGTGCAAACCTGCTCCTGATGGATAAGGGAACATATCCAGCACATAATATTTCGGTTTATCGTTTTTCTCAACTTTATAAACCTTGTTGGCGATCCAGTATTCGCGCCATTTCTTTTCAATTTCTCTGAAATTGTAATCCATAACTTTTATATGTCGTTTTTTATGTTATTCTTTTGTAAGAATGAAGAGTAATGCTGCAAAAGTACATAAAACATTCTTAATATATTTAAGTTTCACCAGTGTAAATTCGTTTAACTCTTAAGTAACGGTTTATTTAACTTCATAAACAAAACACAGAGACACATAGACACTGAGTTTTTTATCTCAAAACTTTTCAGTGTCTTTGCGCCTCTGTGATTGAGTAAATTTGTTTTTAACCTTGTTTCCGTAGCCTTGTTCCTTTTAAACTTACCTTGCCACAAGTCCTCCATCCACAAGATAATGACCTCCGGTACAGAAACTTGAAGCGTCTGAAGCAAGGAAATAAATCACTTCAGCCACTTCTTTAGGTTCGCCGGCAGAACCACGTGCATAAAGTGAGTTTTCAGTTTTCCAATAATCTTCTATATTACAGTTGTTAACCTTTGCAAAGTCCGCAAACAGATTGTCAACAAGAGAAGTTCGTATAGTTCCTGCGCAAACTGCATTTACACGGATATTCTTAGGTCCGAGGTCAATTGACAGGCTTCGCGTGATTTGACCTAAAGCCCCTTTTGTCAATCCGTAAGCGAAACTGTTTGCCTTGCCTATAAACCATTGGTCGGAGGCGTTGATTACTATTGTTCCGCCACCATTACTGATAATATGAGGCACAGCTTCACGGAGAGTGTTTACCGTTCCGTAAATATTTGTTTGTATCATCAAATCAAGTTCTTCGTCTTCAATGTCGAGCAAAGTGTTGCAACGGTGTATTCCTGCATTGGCAACTACACTGTCCAAATTCCCGAACTTTTCAACAGTAGCTTCTACGGCATGTTTTATGTCAGCCCGTTTTTTTGTGTCACCTTCAATAAATAGTAAATGCTTGTCATTAGATAGTTTTTCCATTAATTCAGAGGCAGCTTTGGCGTTGATATCCATAAACCCTACATTCCAACCCTGTGTTAGAAATTTCTCTACTGAAGCGGCTCCTATTCCTGTTGAGCCGCCGGTAATAAATACAGTTTTCATATAGTAAAAATTTATAAGTCCTTGTTTACAAATATAGAATATATCAATTATAATATTCCTTATTTCTGTGTATTTTTGTCTTTATAGAAAAAGCACAGAACCAAAGATGAATAATATAATTGAAAAAATGACTTCCATATGTCCAGTTTCGGATGAGACATTGCAGGCTTTAAAAGAAAAACTGACATTATGCCATTTCCCAAAACGCTACCAGTTGGTCAAGGAAAATACATTCTGCAAATCTGCTTATTTTCTTGAAGAAGGTATGACACGTTCGTTCTGGCTTGTAAACGGAGAAGAAATAACTACTTCTTTTTCCACAGAGGGAGGAATTGTGTTCAGCATGGACGAGCTTTACTACAACAAGCCAAGTGAGGAATTTGTAGAAACACTGGAAGACACTGTCGCTTATCGTATAGCTTTGAGTGATTTGCTTGAGCTGTTTCATACAAATATAGAGCTGGCTAACTGGGGACGTATAATCCATCAGGATGAATATCGCCGTTTGCACCGTTCCCATAAGGAACGTCTCACTTTACCGGCAAAGGAACGTTACGAAGAGTTCCAGCGTCAATTTCCGGAAGTATGCCGTCGAGCCAATTTAGGATATATAGCGTCATATTTGGGAATTACTCCTTCAACCCTCAGCCGTATTCGCTCGCAAAAGTGATACGGGAACAAAACTGATTTTGACTTAGAACAAAAGAATTAGATATGCTTTTACTTACTTTTGCAACATCACCGGTGGCTTATTACAAACAACTTAAACCATTTTAAATATCATGCAAAAAATATCCTCTGCATCATTTGCAGACACTAAACAACATTACGAGCTGTTGGACGGTCTCAGAGGTGTTGCCGCCCTTCTCGTAGTTTGCTATCACATTTTTGAAGGTTATGCCTTTGCCGGTGGAACAATGATTGAAAGCATCAATCACGGATACCTTGCTGTTGATTTCTTCTTTATGCTTTCGGGTTTTGTCATTGCTTATGCCTATGATGAGCGTTGGAACAGAACACTGACCTTGAAGAGTTTCTTCAAACGTCGTCTGATACGTTTGCATCCTATGGTGGTCATGGGCGCTGTTCTTGGTTTCATAACATATCTGATACAGGGAAGCGTTCAATGGAGTGGGGAACATATAGCGTTTTCTATGGTTATGCTTTCCTTGCTTTGTTCCATGTTGTTTATTCCAGCATATCCGGGAGCAGGATATGAGGTGCGTGGCAATGGGGAAATGTTTCCTCTCAACGGACCAAGCTGGTCTTTGTTCTTCGAGTATATAGGCAACATTTTATATGCATTGTTCATACGTAGATTGTCCAACAAAGGTTTGGGTGTGCTTGTCCTGCTTCTGGGAGTTGCGTGGAGCACATTTGCGTTGACCGATGCATCCGGTTATCAAAGTATAGGAGTTGGTTGGACATTGGACGTGACAAATTTCTTCGGAGGTCTGCTTCGTATGCTTTTCCCGTTTACTATGGGAATGTTTCTGATGCGTAACTTCAGGGAAATACCTGTCAGAGGAGCCTTTTGGATATGTTCTTTAGTTCTTCTCCTTTTGTTTATTGTTCCTTTTGTTGAGGGCAATGAACCTGTATTATGGAACGGAGCTTATGAGATGTTTTGTGTGATTCTTGTTTTTCCTGTTCTTATTCTTTTGGGCGCTTCAGGAAAAACAACAGACAAACGCTCAACTATGATTTGCAAATTCCTCGGAGATTTGTCTTATCCTTTATATATCGTTCACTATCCTTTCATGTATTTGTTCTATGCATGGCTTATAAAGAATCAGCTCTTCACTTTTGCCGAAACGTGGTATGTTGCAATTCCTGTAGTCTGCTGGAATATAGTTTTGGCTTATATATGTTTGAAACTGTATGATGAGCCGCTGAGGAGATGGTTGGCTAAGAGGTAATTCGTAAAACAGAAAACTATATAAAGAAAAGAGACACTGAAAACACAAAACAGATTCTAAATCGAAATCCTTGTGTTTTCAGTGTCTCTTTATTTATATTCTATCGAATATTAATCAGCTCTCTGTGTCTTACTTAACCAGCTTAAGCTCCTCAATCAACCTTGGGCATTTACCCCATTTGTCAATCATAAACAGCACATAGCGGATATCAACACCGATACAACGCTGCAATTCCGGTTCGAAAGCGATATCGCCACTCATTGCTTCCCAGTTTCCGTCGAAGGCAAGACCGATAAGGCGTGCATTCTTGTCGAAGATAGGGCTACCTGAGTTACCTCCGGTGATATCATTGTTAGTAAGGAAGCAAAGCTGCAAATCTCCGTTTTCGTTTGCATACTGTCCGAAATCCTTGCTACGGATCAAATCCAGAATTTCTTCCTGAACCCAGAACTCATCGTTTTCAGGGTCTTCCTTTTCAAGAATACCTTTGTGAGTTGAGAAATAGTCATACCATCCCGCATCATAAGGACGATAACCGCCGATTGAACCATAGCTCAGACGCATAGTGAAGTTTGCGTCAGAATAATAAGTCTTGTCAGGATTCATTTCCATCAAACCTTCAAGGAACAGGCGTTCGCCTTTGTCAATATCGAAGCTTGCTTTGTTTCCGTTCTGATAAATATCCATGAAAGCAGTGAAAACAGATTCAGCCAATTCCACAGCCGGGTCTTTTGCCAGTTTCTTGCTCAGGTTTGGATTGCTCAGGAATTCTTCCACTTTATCCAATGAAAGAAGCTGGGTTTTCTTGAACAAGTCAGCAGCATATTTCTTGTAGTCACCTTTATATTTCTTGTCTATCTTCTGATATATTTCAGGAAGATATTGAGCCGGAACTCTTACTTTGGCAATTGCAAGCATAGCTCCAAGTACTTCCTGATCCAGTCTTGGTTCATAATCCTTGAAGAAAGGCAGAACGCGGTCTTCCATGAATACCTTTCTGTCTTCATCTGTTGAACCTTTAGCATCGAAGCTGTTTATCATTCTTGCAAGGCGTGTGATTTCTGTACCGGAAAGCAATGTTTCCATCAGATAAGTACGTGCATTCACAATTTCGTTTGAAGAAGTATAGCCATTCTTAAGGAGACTCAACACTTCGCCATATTTTTCCTGGCGTTTCGGATCTTTTGCCACCCAATTAGCGAATTCTTCTTCAAGAGCTTCTTTACGGGCAACAACGTCCAGGCGTGCAAGACCCTTGTTCATACCGATTGAATTCTTCCAGTAGTTTGAACTTCCGGCATATTTTGAAGCATATTTGATACGCACTTCATCACTTGCCGACATAGCCTTTTTCCAAATCTCCTGTTTGATACCGCGCACTTCGATACGAGGAACATTGCTGTCTTCGATACGCTGTTTTACTCCCCATGAAGAAAGATAGCGGCTTGTGCTGCCCGGGAAACCGATAGTCATCGCATAGTCTTTTTCCTGATAGCCTTGCAATGAAACTTCGGCAACATATTTCGGAGTATATGGTTTATTGTTCGCGTCATATTCAGCCGGCTGGTTGTTTGCGTTGGCATAAACGCGGAACACAGAGAAGTCGCCTGTGTGTCGTGGCCACATCCAGTTGTCAGTGTCACCTCCGAATTTACCCACTGATGAAGGTGGAGCAAACACCATACGCACGTCGCGGAACACATTATAAACAATCAGATAATACTTGTTATTTGAATAGAAAGGAATCACATCGGCAGCCTTGAATTCGTCTGTTCCGATTGAGTCACAAAGGAAATTACCGATTGAATCGGCAGCAGCAAGGCGTTCGCTTTCGTCAGCAATACCGCTGATTTTTGACATTATTCGTTCTGTAACGTCAATAGTCTTGTCGAGGTATCTTACTGAAAGTCCCGGAACAGGAAGTTCTTCTTCCTTTGATTGTGAAACGAAACCGTCTTTCAGGTAGTCGTGCTCAACACTACTCAACTGCTGGATAGCTCCGTATCCGCAATGGTGGTTGGTGAACACCAAACCTTCGTTAGATACTGTGATACCTGTACATCCGCCGCCAAAAATTATGACTGCATTTGCAACGCAAGGATCAGTCTCGCTGTATAACTGTTCGTACGTAGGCTTGAAACCCAATTCCTGCATACGTGCCAGATTCTGTTTTGTAAGTTCCTTCAGAACCCACATACCTTCGTCGGCATGAGCTGAACCTGCTGCAAGGAAGCACAGCAAGGCAACTCCGATTTTCTTGATTAGATTCATAATTTATTCTATTAGTAATTTGATATTCTTTACATTCTCTCTCGAAGCAATCCACTCCTGTATCTTCTCTTTGTCTTTTTCCTGAAGCTTCTTGCCGCATTTCAGATATACCAGAAGAACAGAATCTTCTTTCAGTGATGCAGAATTTACGATTGTTGTGTGGGCACACGACACTGCTTCTACTTCAGGGAACAGAACCTTTATCTCAGGTGTAAGATTCTTGCCTGTCTTTTGGCACTCTTCGTAATTGCTTATCTGATTCTTCAATGAGTCAATTTCAATAGTCTGCATACGCAGCAAATCTTCCGAGTTCTTATATAAGTCCTGCATAAGAAGGCTCTTCAGGTGGTTTATGTCTTGCTCGCCTTGTCCGAATCCCTGCTGGACAACAAGAGCAGTGTTGTGCAATCCATATTTTCCCAATTTGGATTCTGCGTTGACTATAAGGTCTTCCGAAACATGGTCGCCAATCAGAACAACCTTTATTTCTTTTTTCTCTTTCGTATCTGTTATGACTTTGTTCAGGACCTGAGTGTTAGGAAAGTTCAATTCGGAGTTGACAAACGTAATTGCCATCTGCTGGAAATATGTCTTTCTTATAAGATTATAGCTGAGGTATATACTTGGAACAATAGTGAATAACACTATTATACCCACATACCGGCTCACAGTCTTTTCCCTGTCTTTGTCCAGGAATTCTTTCTTGGGATATTTCAGCAAACGTACCACCAGATATGTGGCAAGGCTTATAAACACCGTGTTTATGAAATAAAGATAGAAAGCTCCGAAGAAATAATAGAAATTTCCGGTAGCCAGTCCGAAGCCTGCCGTACACAGCGGTGGCATCAAAGCCGTTGCGATTGCTACTCCGGGAATTACGTTTCCTTTATATTTTGTGGAGCTTGCCACTATTCCCGCCAATCCGCCGAAGAATGCTATAAGCACGTCATAAAGCGTTGGCTGCGTTCTGGCAAGCAACTCGCTTTGTGCTTCGCTTATCGGTGATATAAGGAAATAAAGTGATGATGTGATAACACTGAAAATCGTAGCCGTGGCAAAGTTGCGGAACGAACGTTTTATAAGTTCGAAGTCATTAATACCCAGTCCCAGTCCGAAACCCATAATCGGTCCCATCAGCGGAGATATAAGCATGGCGCCGATAATCACAGCCGTTGAGTTTGTGTTCAATCCCAATGATGCTATGAATGTGGCAAAAATAAGAACCCAAAGGTTCATTCCCTTAAATTCAACACCGCGGCGAATAGATTCGATGGTTTCCGCCTCGTCTTCTTTGTCGTGCTGCAAATCGAAGTTACGGACAAAGAAATCTTTTATGTATTTATGAAGGTTTTTATCTCCCATCTCTTGTTATGATTTTTTGATTTTGCAAAGATAAGTTTTAGGAGTAAGTTGGCAAGGGAACGAGAGAACAAGTTACCTTGAAATTCTCGCCCTCTGCAAAACAT
Source organism: uncultured Parabacteroides sp. (assembly GCA_937894065.1). Taxonomy (GTDB): domain Bacteria; phylum Bacteroidota; class Bacteroidia; order Bacteroidales; family Tannerellaceae; genus Parabacteroides. Next base: position 45,756 of record CALCST010000004.1, read on the forward strand.
TCTCCTTTTTCAGAACAATACCTGCATAAACCAGCAGAAGCACAGTTCTGTATCCCAGTCTCAACCATTCAGATTCTATCTCCGGATACATGGCTAAAGCATAAAGCACGGCAGCCAGGCCGAAATATGTCGCAGCCGATTTGAGGTCGTATTTAATAGGGAATTTCTTCTGCCCGATAAAATACGACAGAACCATCATCAGCAGGTTGCATACAAACGAAGCCCATGCGCAAGCCATATAACCATACGACGGTGCAAACAGAATGATGATTGCCACAGTAGCCACACAGCCCGCAGCAGAGAAATATGCTCCCCATTCTGTCTGGTCGATAAGCTTATACCATAATGACAGATTGAAATAAATACCGAAGAAGAACTCTCCGAGCATCACAATCGGAACTACACGCAAGCCCGGATAATAATTCTCTCCAACGAAATATTTCAATATGTCGAGATAGAACATTACGCCGAGGAAAATAAACAGAGCGAAGATTATGAAATATTTCATTGCCTCGCTGTATGCCTTCTTGTTGTCGTCGCTCTTGTTTCGGGCAAAGATGAAAGGCTCGTATGCGTAGCGGAATGCCTGTATGAACATCACCATAACAACCGCTATTTTGAAGCAAGCACCGTATATTCCCAACTGTTCGTTGGCATAATCCTTGTCCTCGAAAAGAAACGGAAACAGAATCTTATCCGCAGTCTGGTTGAATATTCCCGCTATACCCAGAATCAGAATAGGGAAGGAGTATCTCAATATCTCTTTCAGAAGTGCAGTGTTACAGCGTGACTTGAATGCCGGGAACATATAAGGCAGCAACATCACGAAAGTTGCCAGAGTAGTAACCACATTGGCTACGAACACATATCCCACTCCATAGTCCGGACGGAAAAACCATGATATGCTTTCCGGATGGCTCTCATAAATTGCAGGACAAGCGATAAGGAAAAAGATATTAAGGGCAATATTGAGGAATATGTTGAAAAGCCTTATTCCTGCAAATCGCCATGCAAGCCCTTTATATCTCAGGTATGCGAATGGAATACAGCAGAATGCGTCCACCGCAACAATTCCCGCCATCATCGCTATATATTCCGGATGCTCGCCATAGCCTATGCCGTTACATATCGGCTGCAAGAGCAGCATTACCAGAACGAAAAACAGGGCAGAAGTGAATCCCAGTGATGCCAGCACCGTGCTGTAAACCCGCATTGGCTCCTGTTCTTCCTTTTTGTTGATGAAACGGAAGAAACCCGTTTCCATTCCGTACGTAAGTATTACCAGCAGCAGTGCCGTCCATCCGTAAAGGTTTGTCACCACTCCGAAGTCTCCCGTGTTTGTAAAGACGCGTGTGTACATCGGCACAAGCATCCAGTTCAGGAAACGGCCCAATATGCTGCTAAGTCCGTAAACGGCTGTCTCTTTGGCGAGACGTTTTATTCCTGATGACATGTTTTGAGTTTTTAAGTTTATAAGTTCAGTTGATGAGTTGACAAGTTGACGAGTTAACAAGTTGACAAGGTTTGTTCCAACGGATTTGCAATCCGTTGGTTCAATCAGGCGGATTTATAATCCGCATTAATAGGTAAGGATTACAAATCCAATGGAACGGAATTCCCCTTCTTGACTCCTTAACTCCTCCCTCAATCAAACAACCCTTTCTCCCAATCTCCTCTCGTCCTTCCAAGATGACTGTATGCAAGCTCAGTCACCTCACGTCCGCGCGGAGTTCGCTTGATGAAACCCTCTTTAATGAGGAAAGGCTCATATACTTCCTCAAGAGTTCCAGGGTCTTCTCCCAGAGCCGTAGCCATAGTGGTAAGTCCCACCGGTCCGCCCTTGAATTTGTCAATCATTATCGACAGCAGTTTGTTGTCAATCTGGTCCAGACCGTAGCGGTCAATATTCAGAGCCTCCAGAGCATAGCAGGCAATAGCCTTGTCTATTGTGCCGTTACCTTTCACCTGGGCAAAATCCCTCACCCTTCGCAGCAATGCGTTGGCGATACGAGGTGTGCCACGGCTTCGTGAAGCAATTTCTTTTGCCGCCTGGGTGTCACATTCCATATTCAGTAACGCTGCGCTTCGCAGGACAATCTTTGTCAGGGTGTCGATATTATAATATTCCAGATGCATATTTATGCCGAAGCGCGCACGCAGAGGACTAGTCAGCAAACCGCTTCGTGTGGTTGCGCCAATCAGCGTGAACGGGGCAAGGTCAATCTGTATGGACCTTGCGCTCGGTCCTTTGTCAATCATAATATCTATTCGATAGTCCTCCATTGCCGAATACAGATATTCTTCCACAATCGGACTTAAGCGGTGAATCTCGTCGATGAACAGCACATCGTTCTTTTCGAGCGAAGTCAGAATACCGGCAAGGTCGCCCGGCTTGTCCAGCACCGGTCCCGAAGTGACCTTGAAACCGACACCAAGCTCATTAGCGATAATGTTGGACAGCGTTGTTTTTCCCAATCCTGGAGGTCCATGCAGCAGAACGTGGTCCAGCGCTTCCTTGCGCATACGTGCTGCCATTACGAACACACGCAGGTTTTCAACCACTTTTGCCTGTCCGCTGAAATCCTCGAACGACAGAGGGCGTAGCGCGTTTTCATATTCGCGCTCGCTTTCCGGCATACGTGTGTCTCTTATATCGAATTCTTCTTCCATTTATCAAATTATCTTTGTTGCTTTTGATTTGCAAAATTAATGAAAGGATAAGTAGAGACAAAATAAAAAAACTTCCGAAACAAATTTGTTTTTCTTCCGTAAGTAATTCAATTTTCTTTCGGAAGAAAATGAAGTTCCATTCGGATGGAAATGGCGGAAATTTTATATGCGTTGTTTCGCAAAAAAAGGTAGGCATCTTTCCCGGAAAAGCTCGTAGTGTTTCTGAAAAAAGATGCCTACCTTTTTTGTGAGACATAGTAGTGTTTTGTTTTTTAATACTGTTTTAATCACCTCATGCAGGGGATTTTTACTTTTGCAAGTTTCACAATTTTACTATATTGTTAATTATCAGTAAAATCATGTGATTTGAGAACGTTTGTTAACATTTAGTGCTGAAACCTAAATATTCAACTGCGTTGTTTCCGCACTGTATTCCCGTCCATGGAACTTGGCAATCATCCTTAGGCAGGTTGCGCCGCATTCCATGGAATCGGGTTGGGTGATGAATTTAAATGTATTCATATGTTGATTTATATTATTTGAGTCTTGTGTATTTTGTTATAATCTCATTTTTACATCATTGGCTGCCCCTTTACCTTTATATTTATTTTTGAAATTGTTGAATTTCCAGGTTACTGTTAAAGTGACATATCTGTTGTCTTGGTCTGCATATCTGCTGGTATATAGTTTACCAAGATACTGTTCTGTGCTATATCTTCGCCAGCCGAATAGGTCATATCCCCAAAGAGACAATACCAAGTTCTCCTTAAGAAAACTCTTACGCAATCCGACATCGATGTTTCCGTAATCTTCATATAACTTCATTCCCATATTTCCGCCTGTACAATAATACATATCGATGTTCAAAATCATATTCCAAGGCAATGAGATATAATTGTCAAGAGATAGGTCCAATGATGGTTTCCCGTATTTATAATAGAATCCTGCCATATCAGTAGAAAACAATTGTTTATAAACCCCGGCAGAAAAACTTGGAGTCCAACAGCCAATATTATGTTCGGCTATCAATGTTGCTCCCAATTCCTGATATTTAGGGAAATTGGTAAATGATGTCAATGTAACGGCACTCGTAACTTCAGAGGGTTCAGTATATAAAGCTATATAATCTTTGACATATTGATAATTAAAACGTAATTTCAAGAATTTATAACTGATAGAATAATCCAGATCATATATTTTCTCAGGTTTTAGGAACGGATTTCCAATTTCCTGATGAAAACGGTCAATGTATTGCATATTGTTATTTAGTATGGAAAACGAAGGACGTGATACTCTATTGGAAAAGTTCAATGACATATCCACATTCCCGACAGGCAATGACAAGCCTAATGACGGAAAAAAATCCGAATACTTCCTGTTTACTACCTGTTTCCCATATTCGTCAGCTTCACTTCTGACATACTCGTAACGTAGCCCTAACTGCATGCTTAAATTATTGATTTGCAAATCAGTTGATGCAAACGCCGCTATTTTCGATTCTCTGTTGCTGAAGTCATTGTTTGCTACAGCATTGCTTAATAAAGTTCCGTTTCCATTGACAAGGCTGTATTCCGTTCCGTATTGGAAAGAGAGATTCTCATTTATTTTTTGGTTTAATATACCTTTTCCTGCATAGACGCGAAATTGATTTGAATTTTCAGTTATTGAAGAAATCTTTCTTCCATTTATTACAGAAGTTTCGTTCGTCTCACCGAATGTATTCATATTTTGTCCAAAATAGTCAATATCCACCTGCATGTTCAGATGTTCGGAAAACTTGCCCTGGTAAAACATATTAAGTTGGTGCTGCTTGTTGTCCATCAAGTAAGGTCCATCAGTGACAACATCTTCAATTAAATTATTATTTGCATATAATTGATAACTGGAAGACAAAGAGGCGTTTTTGAAATCGTTGGTTGAATAACGGTATTGTGCGCCCAGAGAGTGCTTCTTGTTTAACTCATATTGCAACCCTGTTGTCAAAGTATGCCAATGTGTGCTTTTTTTATATTTACTACTGCTTTTCTGATTCCAAATAGTATCACTGGTTACAAGATAGTCCAAATTATATTTTTCTTGCCATTTTCTATCAGTATAACCGTACATTGCAAACACGTTAAATCCTTTATAATGATAGTTTAATTCAATGTTTTCTTTATGACCGAATTCATAGCCTTGCCGGGCATTTCCGTATAAAGACATGGAAAAACCGTTCTCTTTTTTCTTGTTTGTGATGATTTTCAGCACACTGCGCGTTTCTGCGTCATATTCGGCACCAGGGTTTGTTATAAGTTCTATTTTCAAGATATTTTCTGAAGATATTCCTATTAACTCCGTGTTATCTCTAACTTTCCGGTTGTCAATATAAATTACCGGTGTTCCTTTTCCAAATACTGTATATCCGTCCTGATTGGCAACAAGTCCTGGAATATGTCTCAATACATCATCAGCTGTACCCAATGTGCTTAATAATGAATTGGCTACTCCTGTAGTCAATATCCCGTTTTTCATTGAGATTATAGGTTTATGACCGACCACTGTCACTTCGTTCAAGGCAACTTCCGATTTTTTCAAGACAATGGCTATATGGTCATTTTTGTTTCCTTTGGGTACAAATTCCGTTTCATAGTCTTCATATCCTATATAAGAAATTCTAAGAATATAAGAATTTTCCTTTATTTCCTCAAATTGTAATATCCCGTCTTTATTCGTTATCCCTCCGTATATTAATGAAGTATCTTTTTGGAGATATAAAGCGACATTGGCATATTCGACAGGATTGTTGGACGAATCTGTAACTTTGATTTGTTGTACATAATATTTTGTTTGTCCTGTAACAAATAGGCAAATGTTGCATAGAATTAAAGAAATGAGGTACTTCATAGTATATTGGATTAATAATTAATATTTTATTTAGAGCTTAACATTTATAAAAATGTTCCTAACAGAATAATACTTAATAATAAAGTTTTCTCATAAATTCTTTTGTTTTATAAGTTTACAAGGGCAAAATAATGGAATCTCTAATTAGGAAATCTAAGTATATAGGAAGTTTTTTGTCTTATAAATATCTATATAACAGTGTTTTTGCGTTTTTTTTATTTTTCCATGCTGAAAAATCTAATTTTTGAACTATTAATATATGATAAAATGCAATAATAATTCCTCCAATTGTTTGTTTTCTCCGGGGAAACAGTTCTTTTTGATTTTCTGTTTGTACGAAGAAACAGTGTCTGCCTGTAATAACAATACATCCGCCACTTTTGATGTTTTTACCCCCATAACAGAAAGTTGGCAAATACGTATTTCCTGTTCCGAAAGTTTCGGGAATGATTTTTTCAAAGACTTGGTAAACATTGGATAAACGGAATGGAAAGCTTCATCAAATAGTTCCCAATCTTTTTGTTCAAAGTCTTTAATAATATCCTTTTTCCCTCCATATAATTTTTTTAGGAACGGATTACGTCGGCATTGCTCTATATTTAATTTGCAAAACTTTTGCAATAAACAAGAGTTTTCCTGTTCTATTAGTTTTTTAGATATATTGTTTTCTGGATATTTGCCATTAGTCTCTTTCAGGTTTCTGATTATATTTTCGTTTTGGTGAATATTCTCAATTAGTTTATTGACCTTTTTTTGGTAATACCTTTTTTTATATCTCAGTCTATATGTAATATAGGTAGAAATAATAACAAATATTGCTAATCCCGCGATAATAAAATCTTTAATTCTGAGCATATATTTGTGTGTTTCTGTAAGTTCTTTTTCCTTTTGTTTATGTTGTAAACGTACAACATCTTCTGTTTGTAGGGAATTGTCAAGACTGTCAGCCAACATTTCATACTTCTTTTGATAGGCATAAGCCTCTTCCAATTCTCCTTCCTTTTTTGCCAGTTCACTCAGATAGGAATTAGCAAGGCATAATGTTGGCAGGGAAGAAGATTCCAAAGCCTGTTCAAGGTAAAACTTAGCGGAGTCCAGCTTATTCATTTGAAGATATATGTTGCCTATATTGTTGAATATGGCATATGGTTTACTATCCGAACATTTTATACCTAAATACATATGTTTAATAGCCAAATCGTTATTTCCACTTATTTGGTACATATATCCAAGACGGTGATGGATATTAGTCATTATATTACGCTTATTAGTAAACATCGCTAATGTAAGCGCCTGCTTATAAATGGTAATAGCACTATCTGTTTGATAATTTGCCATATAGGTTTCACCAATTTCTCTTAATGTATATGCCATTCTGAATGTATCCTTAGCCTGTTCGTAATAAGAATATGCCTCACGGAAATATGTTTGTGCTTCAGGATAAAGATAATTTTCCCAATTGACTTTGCCTAAATAGCTTGCAATTCTTCCTCTTAAAATCAGATCTTTTGAATTTGCAGTCAGTTCCTTTGCTTTTAGAAAGTCTTCCGTAGCCATAGCCCATTCTTCCCAGTCGCTGTGTATTCTCCCGGTCAGATACCAAG
>CALCST010000005.1 GCA_937894065.1 uncultured Parabacteroides sp.
ATCCAAAAATCTTGTTAACTTGTCTTCTTGTCAACTTGTTATCTGGAAGTTGAGCTTGCGAAACTTAAATTATTATGATTCCAAGGCTTTACGTTTACCTGCATCTATAGCCTTTATCAAAGCTTCACACTTATTTTCTCCGATCATCTTTGCAAAGGCTTTTGCAGACTCTTCATAACCAATATTAGCAATTTCATCAATACTATCCAGATCAAATGTTTTATAAAGACCAACCTCCTGTGCTTCTATAAGCAAGTCACAAAGTTCACGGTCTTCCAAAGAATTCGCCTGAAAAATATAATTATAAGAACGCACTGCTATATGGAACAAAGTCTGTTTATATTTTTTCGGGATAAGAGGACTTACATTAACACCAATAATTCTCTCACATTCATCACGGATAACAGAAACCGGGAAATTCTTAAACAATCCACCGTCAACATAATTTATCCCATCAATCTCAACAGGACTAAAAATTATTGGAATACTACATGAAGCAGTTACAGCCTCAACTATCGGCCCCTCACGGAACTCGCGGCTGACACCATTATCAAGGTCAGTGGCAACTATAACCATTGGTATTTTCAAGTCTTCAATCCTTTTCGCTCTTAAATGACGTTTAAGAAAATCCTGAAAACGTTCTGTATCAAACAGGCCAGACTTTGGTATTTGTAACTGAGCGAACTCTGAAAACTCTCTATCAGTAAAAAGGCGTTTTATTTCTTCTGCCGTATATCCATCAGCAAACAGTGTACCCATCAAAGCTCCGGCACTTGTACCTGCAATTATATCAGGTTTCAAACCGCACTCTTCCAACATTTTGAAGGCGCCTAGGTGAGCAAAACCTCTTGCGCCTCCACCACTTAATGCCAAGCCTAATTTATACGGCATGGGAGTTTTCTCATCTGTCATATATCAACTCTTTTATTATCGTCTCTCAAAGATGTAACTTTTTTTCGGATAAAGTGTTACATTTTTGTGTTTTTTTGTATGGAGACGAAATAACAGCCTAAAGCAACAGCGAGCTGTCGCCATAACTAAGGAAACGGAAACCGTTATTCAATGCATAATCATATATTGGTCTCCAATTTCCTTTAACAAAAGCTGAAATAAGAAGAATCAACGTACTCTTAGGCTGATGGAAATTGGTTATTATACCTCTTACAACCTTAAATTCATATCCCGGAGCAATTATTATCTGGGTTGAACCAACAAGAGCTTCCAGTTTATGACTGTCCAAATAGTTGAGAATATTCTGAAAAGCCTCATCCGCCGAAATAAGATTATTTTCTTCTGAATATGGCATCCATTGTTTAATATGAATATCTTCAGCTGCAATATCAGGATTATTTCCCAAAATAACTCCTATATAATAAAGACTTTCGAGTGTTCTCACCGAAGTAGTTCCTACAGCTATGATATTTCCTAATTTACCCTTTATATTTTCAATTGCCGAACGTTTCACTGAAATAAACTCAGTGTGCATCTCATGACCTTCTATAGTCTCGCTCTTCACAGGCTTAAAAGTTCCTGCACCTACATGAAGAGTAACCTCCTCTCTCATTATTCCATGAGCATCAACATCTGCAAGGACTTCAGGTGTAAAATGCAAACCGGCAGTTGGAGCTGCAACCGAACCTTTTATTTTAGAATATACAGTCTGATAGGTCTGCAAATCGCTTTTCTGTGTCTCTCGATGCAAATATGGAGGAATCGGAAGAACTCCGGCAGCATCCAGCAAATCAGCAAAAGTATAATCAGAATTATCCCATTTGAATTCAATCAAATGAGTATCACCATAACTTTCTTTCTTTTCAGCCGTCATTGTAACCTCATTACCATCAATAATGACAGTTTTGGTCAATGCTCCCTCTTTCCACTTCTTAAGATTTCCTACAAGGCAATTCCAGCTACATGATTCGTTCTGCTGAAACACCAATGCATAATCATGAGGAACAACAGGCTCAAGGCAGAATATTTCAATCTTTGCTCCTGTTGATTTCTGGAACAACAGGCGAGCCTGAATTACACGCGTATTGTTATAAACCAACAATGATTTCTCCGGCAATAATGACGCTATATTCTTAAACTGGCTCTCGCTTATATTACCATTCTTATAAACAAGTAATTTTGATTCATCTCTGCGTGGAAGCGGAAACTTAGCTATTCTCTCATCCGGCAGTTCATAATTGAAATCGTCTATGTGTATTTGCTGCGTATTCATCTCGAATAATTGATTATGGTGCAAAGTTAATCAAAAAACATGAGTTCAATAACTAAAAAGCCCCGAAGAACCGAAGCTCTCCGAGGCTATTAATAATATATGTGAGTCAAATATTGGTAGTTCGGTTTACAAAGTCCAACCTGCAGTCCAGTTATTGTCTGCGCTTACAGCACCTTTATAAGGAGCGTCAACAAAGAAAGAATCTTCAACTTTTGAACCGCCTTCAATTGTTCCTACGAACAAGTCTGACAATTCAAATTTCTGATTAGTCAAGTTACCTGCTTTTACAAACATATCATTTGTATAAATTGAATTTTCAGAATCCAATTCTGTGCTGATAGCAACATTCTCCAAAACAGAAGTACCGTCTGCCAATGAATTTTCTGTTTCTACAGTTTCAACTGTCAATGCTTTACCCTTATTTGCAATGATAGCGTTATACAATTCTACCTGAGTACCGGCACGAAGACGTACGCCCTGTTTTTCACCACCGTTACCAACTAATGTCACGTTTGCCAAAACCGGATGTGATGTTGGAGTTGCAGCCAAGTCCTTGCTGTTGTTATCGCATTCCATCAAGCAGTCGCAATCATAACCCAATGAGCTTTCACCTTCCTGATAAGCAACAAGGAACTGTCCTTTACCGTTCCAGCCTTCAGTCCAGTCGAAAGAGTCATCACTACAGCTTGTAACAACGATATTCTTAACATTTACAGAACCACCGAAGAATTCCAAACCGTCATCAGCACCTTTGTATGCCTGGATATTTTCAACAACTGTTCCGTTTCCTACACCATAGAAAGAAATACCGTTTGATTCATGTTCTTCGTCCAAAGCGAAACCTGTATATTCCAAACGGATATATTTCAAAGTACCTGAGTTGTCGGCATCATCATCTCCACCATAAGTAGCGCCACCGATTTCAGAAACACCAGTACCACCAGAAACATTAGTATGAGCATAACCGCAAATATGCAAACCACCCCAAGAACCAACTTCTTCTTTTGAACTTGTCATCACGATTGGTTTTTCAGCTGTACCAACTGCATTGATTTTTGCACCCTGCTCAATCAAAATATAATCAGCAACATCATCGTATTGAGCTACAATCTTAACTCCTTCAGGAATACTCAAAGTAGCACCTTTCTTAACATGAACACCGCCACTCAATGTATAAGTCTGACCTGCTTCCAAAGTCATGTCTGATGTAATTTCACCCTCAAGTTTATATTCTACCGGATTTGGTTCTGGATCTGGAGTTGGATCATTACCATCTTCATTATCACAAGAAGTGAATGCAGTCATACCTGCTAACATTGACATTGTTAAGAATTTCCAATTAGTTGTTTTCATACGATCAAAATTTAATATAATTATATATTTAGTTTGTTAGTTTTTATTTCAACTCAAAAACTTAAAAACTCAAAAACTTATCACAATGTATATCCGAAACCTACCTCAAAATTCACACCTTTCTTGAATCTTTCCACCTCAACAGTTGTGTTCTCTCTTGGAACTTCCTGCTCGAAAACAATTGCCTGGTTTAGGATATCGTTTACTTTCAGTTTAAGTGAGAATTTCTCGTTTATCTGATAATTAGCATTGAAATTCAAAGTATGCTGCGGACGTTGTTTGACATCACCCAAACCAGAAATACCTACTGAGTGAATACGCGGACCTTGCAAGTTATAAAGCAACGCTGCGCTAAGTGCCTGCTTATCATTTATGCGTGGAGAATATGTCAAGTCGGCATTAACCAAATAAGGTGAAGCGCCCTGCAACGCTCTCTGGCTGTTTGTGTAAGCTCCGCCTTCAGGCAATTTTACATTTGTGTACATGAACGAACCGTTAACACCCAGTTTCAATTCACGAGTAAGAGCTTTTCTCATTTCAATTTCCAAACCTGCTGCCAAACCATCTTCTGCGTTTCGGAAAGAGTGAACAGCAGCACCACCGGCCAATGTCTGAATTCGTTCGATTGGTGAATTCAAATACTTATAATAACCTGTAACGGAAATCATATCCTGATTCTGCTTGAACAATTCATATCTCAAATCCAGGTTGTAGTTATATCCGTTCTGCAAATCTTCGTTACCTCGAATCTGAGCTGATCCGTATGATTCCTGATAAAGGAACGGAGCCATTTCGATAAATGACGGGCGAGTGATTGTTCTTGAGAATGACAGTCGCAAGCTGTTTTCGTCGTTCAACTGATATTTGAAGTTTGTTGCCGGGAAGAAATCATCCTTATCCAAGTTTCTTCTTTTAGCAATACCGTCGTCACCGTAATAATCAACCCACTGGCGGCTTGATTCATAACGTACGCCAACGTTAATCAACAATGCCGATACCGGATAATAATCTGCCGAAACATATCCTGCATAGATATCGTTACCAGCCTTATATCCATCACGAGGCTGACGGCTGCGCTGAATAACGATTGTTCCATTCTGGACATTCTCAAAATTCATATAATCATCAGTATCATATATATTTGAGATTTCAGGATTCAATTTGTTCAGATTATAGTAGAAACGAGTACTGCTATAATCACGGCTCTTATTCTTCATATTGAAACCGAACTGAATCTTGTTCATTTCGCCAAACTTATATGTACTACTGATATTTGCAGCAAACTCATCTTCATCAAGTTGGCCAAAGTAGCGCATTGTTTCCTGTCTGTTCAATTTGAACAATTCTAGTTTACCGTTATTTTCAATAAACATTATCTGACGGCGGTCCGGTTCATCACTACCAGTCTTACTGTATGAAGCTCCCCAGTTTAGCAACCAGTTATCACCGAAACTATGTTTTCCATTCAACTGATGATTCTGCAAGCTGTAAATATGTGTAACGCTATGGCTACCGAACAAATGATGATCTTCATAGTCCATACCTTCACGATTCAGATAAGTATCACTGGCATTACGTGCATAGAAGAATGTATAGCTTAATAAATCCGCGCCTTTCAACTGATAAGCCAAACTACCCAAACCGGCAATCTTAAGCTCATTAGTATAACTGTCATATTCAAATTCGTTAAGAGTAGTTCCTGTTGCCTCAAGAGTTTTCACTGTAGCATCACGCATAGTCTGCAAACCATTGCTAATACCCAATGAAGCAAGAATGCTGAGATTATGACCGTTAATATCATAAGTCTTTCCCCATCCGATATTACCGCCAAATTCAGGAAGAGCAGTTCTTTTTGAAGTCTGGAATGTTGTATTGAATATATTGTTCTTTGATGAATAATCTTCAAAATCAGCCAAAGGCATATTCAGTACATTTGAACTCATATTATTGTTTCTGAACAAAGTTCCATTTCTATCCATCTGGTAAAACTCACGGCCGAGAGTATTGAATTTACCACCTGTATTCAATGACACAGCGAAGAAATCCTCACCTGTCTGATCCTTAGTACTGATATCAATATGCGCACCAGAGTAGTCAGCAAACGAACTTGCTTCATATACTTTACTTACAGTAATATTCTTTACAGTAGAAGTAGGGAATAAATCAAGTGGAATCAACTTATTATCAGGGTTAGGTGAAGCGATTGGCAATCCGTTCAACGTAGTTGTACTGTAACGGTCCCCCAATCCACGCACAATCAACTGTCCTGCCGATGCTATCGAAATACCTGTAATTTTCTTCACTCCATCCTCAACAGTCGAAATACCTTTGATGCTCATTTCCTTCGAACCAATATTCTCGATTGCAACCGAAGCTTTCTGTCTTTCCATCAAAAGAGCCTGTTCAGACTCAAGCTTTTTACGTGCAACCACTGTTACCTCATCTATCTGTTGATTATCTGGAGAAAGTTCTATTTCTATACTTGTAGTCTGGTTAGTGTTTACTACTATTTGTTCTGCCTTATAAGACACATAAGAAGCAATCAAAGTGTAAGTACCTTTATCCAGTCCTGAGAGAACAAAGTTACCATCAATGTCAGTTATGGCTCCAACTGTTGTTCCTTGAATCTGCACTGTTGCACCAATCAAAGGTTCCTGATTGGTTTTGTCTTTCACAACTCCTTTTAAGTCAACTGCCTTAATCAACGAGGCAGGGATTAATGTTAATAGTAAAAGTAATAAATACTTCGTTGATAAAAATCTATTCATATAACTACCATAATTTTCACGACGCAAAATTATGGCTGCGATATTTCATAACAGAAACACTTATGTTTTACATCTTTTACGATTTTATTTCATATATGTTACGATGTGTTTAGATTTTGTTACAAGCTAAAAAATCTATTTTTTTTCTGATTTTTCTCCAATGACCTCTTTTCCGACAACTTCCTGGCTTATAAGTTTTCCATCTTCAAATACAAAAGCAGAAGTCAATACATACCATTCTGATGAATATAAACTCTCCTGATACAATAATCTTTCCACAGGCTTATTATTATAACGATTAGTCGTCATTTCTTTAGCAAAAGGTTTTCCGCATATTTTAAGAAATTCATCTTTGCTCATTCCTATTTCAATTTTCTCAGAAGTAAATCTACTTACACCTAAAGAAGAAGAAAAACATCCACTCATTATAATACAGCATGTCAAGAATGCCAAAACCTTTAATGATTTCATATTTAATAAAGTATTTATTATTTCTCTGGAATTCCCAAAAGTAGAAAAAAATGACAAAAACAATATGAGTTTTCAAATAAAAGCAAGATTAGTTAATAACTATTGTCATCAAATAGATTCAATTTATAAACTTTTTATAATTGTATATCAAACGAACTAATTAAGTACCATAAATATATAAAACAATTATTGTCACATTAAATGTAACAACTTTTATCTTTGATCCTAATAATTAATGCCGGAAATCGCATTCAAAATATCAACCCACCTAGGTGAGCCGATAAAAAGATGCGAACAAATCAAGATAAAGCCACGATTATTTGAACGAAATATATTATACACCCAAAACTATATTAGCATCAATATTTAATTTTTGGCTTATAACACGTGCAACTTTCAATGTAGGTTCACATTTGCCGGAAATATAATTACTCAGACGAGAAGGTGCTACTCAAAATACCTTTTCATACAATAAATCCCTATTTCCATATATTCCATAAATAGCTATTTTTGCAACTAGAAACTCAAAAACACAAATCAATATGAAAATTGGAGATAAAGTCCGCTTTCTTAACTCAGTTGGCGGAGGAGTGATAAAAGGATTCCAGGGAAAAGACCAGGTGTTGGTTGAAGATGAAGACGGTTTTGAAATCCCGGCTTTTATACGTGAATGTGTAGTGGTGGGCGACAGCGACATGCAGGTTCACAGCAATAACAAACCAAAGATTGAGGTTCCGGTTGAAGAGCCAAAGGCTGAGCCTGAGGTTGAAGTGGAGGAAACTCCGGAAGGCGAACGTCTGAATATTTTCCTTGCTTTCCTGCCGGATGATCCGAAATCTATTCAGAACTGCGGATATGAAACTTATTTTGTTAACGACAGTAACTATTATCTGTTGTTCAACTATATGAGCCGCGAAAATAACAGCTGGACAAGCAGATATAACGGAATGATTGAGCCTAACACAAAAATTTTCCTCGAGGAATTTGCAAAGGCAGATCTTAACTCTCTTGAGCGTGTTTGCGTTCAGCTTATTGCTTTTAAGAAAGACAAACCTTATTCATTGAAAAATGCTGTTTCGGTGGAACTGCGTATCGACACTGTGAAGTTCTACAAACTGCACTGTTTCATGGCTAATGATTATTTTGATGAAGGTGCTATTATTTATCCTATCGTCAGAAATGATTTGCCGGAAAAAGAAATGCTAGTTTCTGCCGGTGATATTAAGGAAGCTATGCTGCAGAAGGTTCGTGAGGACAGACGAACTACTCCTCAGCCAATTATAAAGAAAAAAGGTGGTGGCAACTCGGCTATCCTAGAAGTGGACCTTCATATCACTGAATTGCTCGACAATACTAATGGTCTGTCAAATGCTGATATGCTGAATTATCAGATGGAGAAATTCCACGAAGTGATGGCTCAGTATGCTAACGACAAAGGCCAGAAGATTGTATTCATTCATGGCAAAGGCGACGGTGTTCTGCGCAAGGCTATTGAAAAGGAACTAAGAACAAAATATAAACATCATGACTATCAGGATGCTTCATTCCGGGAGTATGGATATGGGGCAACGATGGTAACGATTAAATAAGACACAAGGGGACAAGTTGACAAGGGAACAAAGGGGAAAGTCTTATTCCTTGTTAACTTGTCAACTCGTCAACTTGTCAACTACCTTTTATGTCTCAAGAAATCGAAAGAAAATTCCTGGTTAAAGGAGACTTTATGCCGGAAGTTTACAATTCACAACGAATTGTGCAAGGTTATATTTGCTCAACTCCGGGCAGAACCGTAAGAGTGCGTATCCGTGGTGAAAAAGGATATCTTACGATTAAGGGTGCTTCGGATGCTTCGGGGATGAGCCGCTACGAGTTTGAACAGGAAATTCCTCTTGCTGATGCCGAGGAATTACTGAAATTATGCGAACCGGGCGCTATCGACAAGGTAAGACATCTTGCCAAACACGGTTCTCATATTTGGGAAATAGATGTTTTTGCCGGCGACAACGAAGGTTTGGTTGTTGCTGAAATCGAGCTCAAATCGGAAGATGAACCTTTCTCTCTTCCGGAATGGGTTGGCGATGAAGTGACCGGTGACAGAAAGTATTATAATTCGATGTTGACGAAGGTGCCGTATTGTAAATGGAGGAGTCAAGAAGTTAAGTAGTCAAGAAGTCAAGAAGATACTACTCTACTACTTAACTACTTGACTCCTTAATCCTTATTATCAACAACAAACAACAACAATCATGAACAAATTCCTATCAACCATTCTAGCCGCAGCTCTTTCGCTGCCGGTTTTTGCCGACGAAGGTATGTGGTTGCTGCCATTGCTGAAGCAGCAGAACTTTGCAGAAATGCAGTCGCTCGGCTTGAAGCTTCAGGATTATGATGTATATAATCCTAGTGGTGCGTCATTGAAAGATGCAGTAGTTATTTTCGGTGGCGGTTGTACCGGTGAGATTGTGTCGCCGGACGGATTGCTGCTGACTAATCATCATTGCGGATATGGTGCTATCCAATCGCACAGCACACTGGAACACGATTATCTTACTGATGGTTTCTGGGCTGAATCCAAAGATAAAGAACTTCCGAATCCGGGACTTACGGTGACTTTCATTGATAAAATTGAAGACGTAACGGAGTATGTGAAGAAAGAGCTGGAGAAAGACAACGACCCGAACAGCATGAACTATCTTTCCCCGAAATATCTCAACGGTCTTGCCAAGGCTAAAGTCGGAGAAAAATTTCTTCAGGACAATCCGGGAACTGAAGTTGAGATAAAGGCTTTCTATGGCGGAAACCAATATTATATGTTTACAAAGAAGATTTATTCTGATGTTCGCTTGGTTGGCGCTCCGCCTTCTTCTATCGGAAAATTCGGCGCTGACACAGACAACTGGATGTGGCCGCGACATACGGGTGACTTCTCTGTGTTCCGTGTTTATGCCGACAAAAATGGTAATCCTGCGGAATATTCAGAAAGCAATGTGCCTTTGCGACCGAAACGCTGGTTCAAGATTTCAATCCGTGGAGTTCAGGAAAATGACTATGCTATGATTATGGGATTCCCGGGAAGAACGAACAAATATTATACTTCGTGGGAAGTTGCCGAACGACGTGACATTGATAATTCCGTACGTATTAATATACGCGACCTTCGCCAAAAGGCTATGCTTGAGGAAATGCTGAAAGATCCTCAGGTGAGAATCCAGTATTCAAGCAAATATGCAGGTTCGGAAAATGCTTACAAAAATTCTATCGGTTCGAATTGGGCTATCAACAAGCGTAATTTCGAGAAGGTGAAACGCGACGAGCAGGAAGCTCTTCTGGCATGGGCACAGGACAAAGGTGTAACTGAATATAAGGAAGCTCTTTCGGAAATTGAAAGGATTGTTTCCGAGCGCAAGGATCTGCGTTTCCGCCAGTGGATGCTCAGCGAGGCTTTGATGCGAGGCATAGAGTTTTCTTCAGTTCCGACAAATGTAGATGCATTGGCTGAATCATTGAAGAACAAATCGGCAGACAAACAACAGCTGATTGACCAGCTTACAAAAGATTTCAACAAATTCTTCAATAAGGATTATGCTCCTGATGTGGACCGCAAAATTGCGAAGGTGATGCTTAAGGAATATTGCCGCCTTGTTCCGGCAGAATCCCAACCTTCATATTTCTCTGTAATTAACAAAGAATACAAAGGAAACATCGATGCCTTTGTTGATGATTTGTTTGAGAAATCTATTTTCGCTTCTGAAGAGAATTATGAGAAATTCCTTTCAAAGCCTTCGGCAAAGAAGCTACTCAACGACCCGATGGTACTTTTTGCCAAATCTGTTAAGGAAGAATACAAAGCTTTAAATGAAGCTCTCAAAGGTTTTGATGCTGCATATAATCTTGCACACCGTACTTATGTGAAGGGTTTGCTGGAAATGGAAAAAGACCAGCCGCACTGGCCGGATGCTAATTTCTCACTTCGTCTGACTTACGGACAGGTGAAAGGATACAGCCCTCGCGACTGCGACTATTACGGACATCAGACCACTCTGGACGGAGTGATGGAGAAAGAAGACCCGAACAATTGGGAGTTTGTTGTTTCCGACAGACTTAAGGAATTATACAACAACAAGGATTTTGGCCAGTATGCTATGCCTGACGGACGCATGCCTGTTGCTTTCTGTGCTACGACTCACACAACCGGAGGTAATTCCGGCAGTCCGGTGATGAATGCTAACGGTGAGCTTATCGGTATAAACTTCGACCGTAACTGGGAAGGTGTCGGCGGTGATATCGAATATCTTCCAGACTATCAGCGAAGCATCATTGTTGATATCAGATATGTTCTCTTCCTCATCGACAAATATGGAAAGGCTGGATATTTGTTGGAGGAGATGGAGATTGAGAAATGATAAATTAGGAGTCAAGAAGTTAAGGAGTTAAGGAGTCAAGGAGATACTATCTAACTACTTAACTTCTTGACTTCTTAACTACTCAACTTCTTCCTTCCTTACCGAAACAAGAAAGAACTGACTCAAGGAATAAATTACTACAAGCAAAACAACTGATTCACTTACCCAAACTTTATTGGATTCATGGAAATTGTAATATTCCCCAACCATTGTTCCAGATTCCTGCTCTTCAGATTCTATAAAACTTTGCTCATTATTATACACCTTCATTTCATTCTTGATTCTGACATTTGCCTCATTCTGAAAAGTCGGAACTGCAAAATAAGCAGCAGCACTGAAGAAAACAGTTATCAAAACAGATATGAAAAGTTGCTTCAACTTGTGTGTCCTTCTGTTTATATTCACCTGAAGAAGAAGCCATGCCAGAAGAACGAAATATACACTCTGACCAAGGAGTAATCCCCAGCTATAATTATTGGCACTTATACCTTTACTCAAAATGTGTTCATAGAAATCACAAAATCTTCCTGTCATAAGCAACACACCGGCTAATAAGGCAACAAACAGAAGAACCGGATGTTTCTGCAATGTAATTGGAGTTTTCATAGGCTTGCTTTTTTACAAAAATAAAAAAAACATTTTCTATATAGACACAAATTATTTGTAAAAATCACCTACCATACAATAATTATAAGTATTTTTATATCACAACATATTAAGATAAATATTTTTACTCCAAGCTTGATATGAAATACGCATTGATAACAGGAGCATCGTCAGGAATGGGATTGCATTATGCTCTGCAACTTGCCCTAAAAGGATATGGTATTATTATTGTCAGTAACAGGCATGATGATAATATTATTGCCGCGGATAAGGTGAGAAATGCTGTTTCCGGCAGTGATGTAAGGATTATTGATGCAGATTTGACTTCTGTATATGCACCAGAATTTATTTACGACACAGTAAAAAAGTGGAACGTGGAAGTAGATGTGCTGATAAGTAATGCAGGTATCCTTCTTTTCTCAACATTAATCAAAACATCAGCAGCTAATCTTGAACGTATAATAGCACTTCATTGTCTTGCCCCACTCAAGCTGATACGTCTGTTTGCCGAAGATATGGCAACACGACGACATGGTTATATTCTTATAGTTTCATCTGCTACGGCATGGATGCCCTATCCTACTATTTCACATTATGCTGCCACAAAAGCTTTTCTGAAAAGTTTCGCCCGTTCACTGTGGTTCGAAATGAGGCGTTATGGTGTTGGAGTCACAACAGTATATCCCGGAGCTGTCGATACTCCGTTATATGAACTTTCCCAAAAGAAAAGAAATATTTTGCGTAAACTTGGAGTTATGCAATCTCCGGAGGAAACCGTATCTACAGCTCTGAAATGTATGTTCCGAAAAAGGCATAAATGTATTCCGGGTGCGTTCACTAAAATAATTGTTTTATTATGTTCTGTAACTCCATCAATCATGTTGCTGCCAATTCTTAATCTTCCTGCAATAAAGAAAATTATGAACAAAGTTTGACATACTTTTTTTATAAAATATCTTTGATTTTTCGTTTAATTATTTTATTTTTGGGTAATATAGGATAGGTATTTTAAAAAGGCTTGAACAAGTTTTGATTTTGCTTTTTTACTTTCTATTTATAAAGGTTGATTCAGTGCTGATGATATATTTTGAGCTGATTGTCTAACTTCTAAAAATCTGCATTATGAAATCAACTGCCACATCTCTATTTGTTGTTTTTCTTGCATTATTGCTGTCCGCACCTGTCTTTTCACAGGAAAACAACAACGATTATATCACAATAGAAGGTTCCGTGCGCGACAAAGACAGCCGCAGGAAACTTGAGTTTGTCCACGTTACAGTTCCCGGCACATCAATTGGCACAATCACCAACAATGACGGTGAATTTATGCTGAAATTGAAAAAGACGGATAATGTAAATAAAATCATGTTTTCACACATCGGCTATAAGAATATGCCATTTACGGTTGATACCGTAAATATGGCTGATATTGATATTTATCTGACTCCGGCAAGCAAAAATCTGAGTGAGGTCATTATCAGAGGTGGTGATGCACGCTTCATTGTTGAAGAAGCTCTGCAGCTTGTGAGCAAGAATTATGCCCAGACCAGCACATTGCAAACCGGATTTTACAGGGAAACGGCTCAGAAAAGGAGACGTTATATTAACATTTCGGAAGCTGTTATAAATACATATAAAACGGCTTACTCCAATAACAATACATTGCGCGACAGAGTGCAGGTGCTCAAAGGAAGAAAACTGCTGAGCCCGAAGACTAGTGACACTCTGGCTGTGAAACTGCTTGGCGGACCAACTCTGCCTGTTTTTCTGGATATAGTGAAAAATCCGGACCTTCTTCTTGACCCGGAAATCCTGCCTTACTACAGATTTGACATCAAGGAAATAGCATGGTTGAACGAAAGACCGCATTTCGTTGTTGCTTTCCGTCCACAAGTTGAATTGCCATTTGCTCTGTATAAAGGTCTTCTTTATATCGACCAGGAAAAAATGTCGTTCAGCCGTGCTGAGTTTTCACTAGACATGGAAGATATGCTGAAAGCAACCCAGGCTATTCTTCATAAAAAACCGTTCGGACTGAGATTCAAGCCGGTTGAAGTGTCGTTCCTTGTGACATATCAGGAAAACAACGGATTCTTGCATCTGAATTATGTCCGGAATGTTATCAGGTTCAAATGCGACTGGAAACGCCGTCTTTTCTCAACCACTTACACAATTGTTTCGGAAATGGTTGCAACGGACAACAGTGTTGCCAACGAAGGCATTTCCTACAAGGATTCTTTCAAGAAGTCGCATTCTTTGTCCGACGAAGTAGATAATTTCGAAGACGAAGATTTCTGGGGTGATTATAATATTATCGAGCCTACGGAATCACTTGAGAATGCTGTTGAGAAACTGAGGAAGCTGAATCTTAAGAACTTAGAGAAGCAAAAACAGCTTTAGAGAAACTGAGAATTTTCATCCGAAAGCAATTTGTTTTTCTTTCGGAACAAATTTCATTTTCTTCCGTATGTAATTGAAATTACTTCCGTAAGTAAATTCTATTAGATTTAGATAGTAAAATAAATTAACAAGGCATCAGAGATAATTTGGCAAGGTAGGCATCTTTCAAAAAAAACACTGCAATGTTTCCAGAAAAAGATGCCTACCTTTTTTGAGGAACACTGCAGTGTTTTGTTTACAATGATTGTTTTTAAATCCAATCTATTCCATGTATTTTATTCTCGCTAGTTTCACATTTCTTCAATATTATTGATTATCAGAGAAATCATGTGATCAGAGAACATAATTTAACACATCAGGAATTCAATCTCTCAACCGTTTTCACCCCTTTGACGGTCTTGAGCTTTTTCATAAGCATATTCAATGTTATCGTGTCGCGAACCATTACCGTAAAGTTTCCTTGGAACAAACCGTCCACAGAATTGATATTAATTGAACGCAAGTTTATTCCTGCCTCTTTTCCTATAACAGATGTGATGTTTGTAACGATTGCAATATCATCACGACCGACAACTCTGAGCGTAACAATATATCCATTATCACCTTTGCCACTCCATTTTGCACGAATTATACGGTAACCGAAACGGCTGAACATCTCCTGGGCATTAGGACAGTCCATTCTGTGGATTTTGATTCCCTGAGTTGATACAAATCCAAACACCTCGTCGCCATAAATAGGATTACAGCATTTTGCCAGTTTATATTCAATACCTGTAAGGTTTTTGTCTATTACAAGAACATCCTTGTTTGTTGAGATTTCCTCAGCTTCTGTTGTAGTAACGAATTCCTCCGCACTGCGGATATTCGTATGTTCCATATTTTCGGACTCACGGCGAGTCAGCTCCAGATATTCATCAATAACCACATTCGGGTCAAGTTTTTCCTCGCCCAAAGCAATATAGAAATCTGTTACAGTTTTATATCCTTTACGTTTAATATAGCGCATCAAAGGAGCTTCCTCCATCTCAATCTTACGGTTCTTGAAACGGCGCTGCAACATTTCCTTTGCAAAATTTGCTGTTTTGGCAGCTTCTTCACGCAAAGCCTGTTTTATTCGAACACGAGCCTTCGATGTAACAACAAAGTTAAGCCAATCCTGTTTTGGAGATTGTGAAGGAGAAGTTACCACAGAAACCGTATCACCATTCTCCAACACATATTTTATCGGCACATTCTTACCGTTAACCTTTGCAGAAACGCATTTACTACCAAGCTGAGAATGAATGCTGAAAGCAAAATCAAGGACGGTCGCACCTTTTGCAAGTTTAATAAGCTCGCCAGTCGGGGTAAACACATAGATTTCATCCTTATAAAGGTCCATCTTGATATCCTGCATCAAATCCATCGGGCTGGAGTTTTTGTTTTCCAACGCAGCACGCACATTGTTCATAAACTCATCAAGTCCGCTTTCTGCCTTCACACCTTTATATCTCCAGTGTGCAGCCAAACCACGCTCGGCAATTTCGTCCATTCTTTTGGTACGAATCTGAACCTCAACCCATTTGTTCTGCGGGCCCATAACAGTGATATGAAGACTTTCATAACCATTTGATTTCGGGATGGAAATCCAGTCCTTCATTCTGTTAGGATTAGGCTGATACATATCTGTTATTATAGAATAGACTTGCCAGCATTCCGAACGCTCTTTTTCCAATGGAGTGTCAAGCACAACTCTGATGGCAAACAAATCATAGATGCCTTCAAATTCGACCTTCTGCTTTTTCAGCTTATTGTTTATAGAATGTATGGACTTTGTTCTGCCCTTGATGTCGAATTTCAGGCCAGCTTCCTGAAGTTTCTTTTTGATAGGAGCAATAAACTCTGCAATATATGCATCGCGCGAACGCTTGGTTTCATTCAGCTTCTTCTTGATAAAATCAAACTGCTTACGGTCTGTATATTTCAAAGACAAATCTTCAAGTTCGCTCTTTATCTTATATAACCCCAGTCGGTGAGCCAAAGGAGCATAAAGATATGCAGCTTCGGTTGCAAGACGGATACGGTCATCTTCCTGAAGTTTCTTTCCCAAACGCATCATGCACAGACGGTCGGCAATCATAAGCAGGATTACTCGAACGTCCTCAGCAAACGTAAACAGCAAATGATGGAAATTTTCAGAATTTACAGCAGTATTACGGGCATACAAATCAGAAGTTTTCAAAAGACGTTGAATCATCAATGTTATGTCCTCTCCGAACATATCTTTCACTTCCTCAATGGTGATTACCTGTTTGTAAACAGGACGGTAAAGCAAAATTGCAATAACAGAAGTGCGCTTCAACCCGATTTCAACCGCAGCAATAAGAGCAGTGTTGATGTTACGAAGCAAACCGTTAATTCCATTTTTATCTCTACCATAACAATCCTGAGCTACGATATGAGCCATCACCTTTTTCATCTTCGGAATATCCTCTTTCTCCAGGAAAGAAGATAAAGAACGCAACAATAGCCTGTATTTTGAGAGAAATTCTTTTTTCTCTTCGGTGGTAAAAAACGGTTCCTTTTCCATAAACAATCCTTTATTTATGGTTCGCAGAAAACGAACCAGCCGTAAAACATATCGTAAAATTATCTTTTTATTTGCAATAAACATAGTAGTTTGTAAGGTTTTTTATACATTTGTGAAACCAGCTTATAAAAAAGCTCATGAAAAACAAACAGCATTTTCTGAAATTTCTTCGATTATCTGACATGAAATAACAGAACTTGAATGAATGATTATGAAATTCACAAAATATTTATACTATGTTAAACGCAAAAGACTTAGAACTGCTTGCTTCAAAAGGAATCACTCCTGAAGCATTGGAAGAACAGCTGGCATGTTTTGCAAAAGGCTTTCCTTTCCTTGAAATCGAAGCTTCCGCTTCTGTAGAAAAAGGTATTAAAGTTATTTCACAGGACGAACAGGCTACTTATATGGAAGCTTGGGACAAATATCTTGCTGAAAACAAAAAGATTTTGAAATTCGTTCCTGCATCTGGTGCTGCAAGCCGAATGTTCAAGAATCTGTATGAGTTCCTTTCAGCAGATTATTCTACTCCAAGCAATGCTTTCGAACAGAAGTTCTTCAACGAAATCACAAATTTTGCATTCTATAATGCACTAAACAAAGTTTGCCTGAAAAACGAAGGTAAAGACATTCCAGCACTGATTGCTGCGGGTGAATATAAAGCTGTTGTTGCAAATCTCCTTGAAAGCAAAGGTTTGAATTACGGTTCTCTTCCTAAAGGTTTGTTGTTGTTCCACAAATATAATGATGGAGAACGTACTGCTATGGAAGAACATCTTGCCGAAGGTGCAATGTATGCTAAGAACAACGCAGGAGAAGTAAATATCCACTTCACAGTTTCTCCTGAGCATGTAAAGCTTTTCGAACAGCTTGTAATGTCTAAAAAACCTATATTCGAAGATCGTTTTTCTGTAAAATACGATATTTCTTTCAGTGTTCAGAAGCCAAGCACAGACACTGTTGCCGCAGCTATGGACAACACTCCTTTCCGCGACAAGAATGGAAATCTTCTTTTCCGTCCGGGTGGTCACGGTGCTTTGATTGAAAACTTGAATGATGTTGATGCTGATGTTGTTTTCGTTAAGAATATCGATAATGTTGTTCCAGACAGCTTCAAATGCTCAACTGTTATATGGAAAAAGGTATTGGCTGGTGTTTTGGTTACTCTTCAGGAAAAGATATTCGGTTATCTGAATCTTATCGAAACAGGAAAATATTCTCACAGCCAGATTGAAGAAATGATTCATTTCTTGCAGAACGAACTTTGTATCCGCAAGCCGGACATCAAAGATTTGGAAGATGCAGAATTGATTCTTTATATAAAGAGCAAACTTCTTCGCCCTATCCGTGTTTGTGGAATGGTTAAGAATGTTGGCGAACCTGGCGGTGGTCCGTTCCTGGCTGTTAATCCTGACGGTACTGTTTCTTTGCAGGTTCTGGAAAGTTCTCAGATTGACATGAACGATCCTCAGAAGAAAGCTTTGTTTGAAAAAGGCACTCACTTCAATCCTGTTGATTTGGTTTGTGCTGTAAAGAATCATAAAGGTGAGAAATATAATTTGCCTGACTATGTAGATAAAAATACAGGATTTATCTCTCATAAGAGCAAAGACGGACGTGAGCTGAAGGCTCTGGAATTGCCTGGATTGTGGAATGGCGCAATGAGCAACTGGAATACAGTGTTTGTTGAAGTTCCTATCAGTACATTCAATCCGGTTAAGACTGTAAATGATTTGTTACGTCCTGAGCATCAGTAATTGAAGAATACAAAGAAATATGTTGACAAGGAGACAAGAAGTGTATTCTGTCTCCTTGTTAATTTATCAGCTTGTTACCAAAACCGCCCACAATTTGCACAAATCAACTTTTTTCTATAATATTGTATACAAATTGTACACAATATTAATATGAAGCTAGACAATCTACACTTTGAGACTTTACAATTACACGTTGGTCAAGAACAGCCGGATCCTGCGACAGATGCACGAGCTGTTCCTATTTATCAGACAACTTCCTATGTTTTCAGAAATTCGGCACATGCTGAAGCCAGGTTCAATCTGACTGATGCAGGAAACATATACGGACGCCTTACTAATTCAACTCAAGATGTACTGGAAAAAAGAATTGCTGCGCTTGAAGGTGGTATTGCAGCTCTTGCTGTTGCTTCCGGAGCTGCTGCTATAACTTATGCTTTCCAGAATATTACCCGCTCGGGCGACCATATTGTTGCAGCAAAAACTATTTACGGTGGTACTTATAATCTTCTGGAACATACTTTGACTCAATATGGAATATCAACAACTTTTGTTGATCCTTCAAATTTGGAAAATTTCGAGAATGCTATACAGGAAAATACAAAGTTTATATTCATTGAAACATTAGGCAACCCTCATTCCAATATTATTGATATAAGTATAGTTGCCGACATTGCTCACAGACATAATATTCCTCTGATTGTTGACAACACTTTCGCTACACCTTTCCTTTTGCGTCCTATCGAGCATGGAGCTGATATTGTGGTTCATTCTGCTACGAAATTTATAGGCGGACATGGAACTACTCTCGGTGGTATAATAGTTGATTCTGGAAAATTCAACTGGAAAGCTTCAGGTAAATTTCCACAGCTGACGGAGCCTGATCCTTGCTATCATGGTGCGGTGTTCAGCGAAGTTGCGGGGAATGCGGCATATATCACACGTATAAGAGCTATTCTCCTTCGCGATACCGGTGCTGCTATCAGTCCAATAAGTGCTTTTCTTCTGTTGCAGGGTATCGAAACTCTTTCTCTACGTGTTGAACGTCATGTATATAATGCTTTGCGGGTAGTAGATTTTCTGAAATCTCATCCGAAAGTTGAAAAGGTTAATCATCCTT
This sequence comes from uncultured Parabacteroides sp., assembly GCA_937894065.1. Lineage (GTDB taxonomy): Bacteria > Bacteroidota > Bacteroidia > Bacteroidales > Tannerellaceae > Parabacteroides. The sequence goes on from CALCST010000005.1 coordinate 19,669, forward strand.
CTCTGCCAGAGCATCCTGACCATAAGCTTTACAAGAAATATTTCCCTAACGGTGGCGGTTCTATTTTTACCATCAATTTGAAAGGTGGAACCAAAGAGGCACATGCATTCATCGACAATCTGCAAATATTCTCACTTCTTGCCAATGTTGCTGATGTGAAGTCTCTTGTAATTCATCCGTCAACAACTACCCACTCACAATTGTCAGACAAGGAAAAACTGGAACAGGAAATTTTTCCAGGAACTGTACGCCTGTCAATTGGAACTGAGCATATTGACGATATTATTAAAGATTTGTCACAATCGTTGGAGAAAATTTAAATCGGCATAGAGTTTCATAATATCAAAAAAGCATTATATTTGCAACTGAACATTGTTCTTAATCCGGTTGTCGCCGGATAAGATTAAAAGGGAATCAGGTGAGAATCCTGAACAGTCCCGCTGCTGTAAGCTTCATAAAAACGGAAAAGCATTCCTTTAGCCACTGGTAAATATCCGGGAAGGCGCTTTATCCGGAAGTAAGTCAGAAGACCTGCAATGCTCAGTTTCAGAAGGTTTCGAGGAAAGACCTGAAGATATAAACTTCTTCCATTAAACTTCTTGCAGAAAGGTTTTTATCTGAAATTTCTTACTCATCCGTCTGAAACAAACAAGTTTGATTTTTTAATTATTTTGCCATAATAATTAGGAATAAAAGCACGGTTTCCGGCGGGATGAGCTCCGCCAGTAATCGTGCTTTTCTTTTTTTAGCAATTTATTTATATGGAATTTCAATTTTAATATATTTATTTGTATTTGATTTATATGCCAGTAATGAAATATAGATATTATTTCATATCTGCATAATTTTCACTTTAATAATATAAGAATATGAAAAAGAAGTTTAGTTTATTTTTAATTGCTCTGTTGGCAATATTGACTTTACCAGCTCAAGCTCAATTCAGAATTGGTGTCAAAGGTGGTGCAAACATTTCGTCAATACATTTTTCAGACCCAGTAGAGAATTTTAATGCATCAAATATGACCGGATTTCATATCGGTCCTATGGTTGAATTGATGGCTCCGGTAATTGGTCTGGGATTTGATGCTGCAGTTTTATATTCTCAGAAAGGTATGGAAGCTTATGGCGAAACATTCCGTACAGACTATCTTGATGTTCCTGTTAATTTAAAATGGAAATTCGGATTGCCAATATTGAAAGTATATCTTACTGCGGGTCCATACATCGGATTCAAACTTGGGAACAGTGATTCTTTTGATACTTTTATTGATAACTTGGGAAGTGTTGGCGATCAGTTCAAGACAAAATCTTTTAGTGCCGGTCTTAATTTTGGTGCCGGTGTTGAAGTTATCAAACATCTTCAGGTTGGTTTGAACTACGGATTAGGATTAACAGACAATTACAGTATCGACAAACTGAATATGAACGGTAAGAATCGTGGATGGTCAATCTCCGCTGCAATTCTGTTCTAATAATTCATAAATTAATCTTGGAAGAAGTTGGGAAATCCACCTATATATGGTAAAAGGATTTCTTAACTTCTTCATTTTTTATATCCTTGTAATTTTATTCTCTTTAATATTTAGTTCATGATATGAAATATGCAGATGTAATATTGCCTTTGCCTTTGGAAAACAGTTATACATACCATATTCCAGAAGATATGGAAAAATCTGTTGTACCCGGGTGCCGTGTAATTGTTCACTTCGGTAAGAAGAAATATTATACTGCTATTGTCATGGCTGTTCACGACAGAAAACCTGAATCCAACTATGAAACGAAAGATATTTATGCAATTCTGGATCTCACTCCAGTGCTGCGCCGCCCACAACTGAGGTTCTGGCAATGGATTAGCGAATATTATATCTGTAAGCTTGGTGATGTTTACAAAGCTGCAGTTCCTTCGGGCCTCAAACTGGAAAGTGAAACTGCCGTTTCTCTTAATGAAAATTTTCAAGCAACCGAACAACTAAGACCGGCTGAAATTGCTGTTCTTGATGCTCTTTCCGGTGTGCTGAAATTAACCGTTTCGGAATTGGAAAAGAAAACCGGACTGAGGAATGTTGTACCAGTAATTTCGTCTCTGATGCAAAAGGAGGCAATTGTTGTAAACGAAGAGATAAAGCAAGGTTTCACACCGAAAACCCAATCTTACGTAAGATTATGCAATGTATGGAAATCTGAAGAAAAATTGCAGGAAGCTTTTGAACTTGTCAAAAGAGCTCCTAAGCAGGAAACTCTCCTTCTAGCATATATCGACCTTTCTCATTGCATGAGTGATAACAATGAGGAAGAAATATCAAAGAAAGAGCTTCTGGAAAGAAGTAATTGCAGTTCTGCAGTTCTTGATGCATTGGTAAAGCGAGGTATTCTTGAAATATATGATAAAGAAATAAGTCGTCTCACAATTAAATATCATCATCTTCTGCCTCTTAATCCGCTTAGTGAGGCTCAGAAAAAGTCTTATGATAAGATTCTGGATATTTATAGGGAAAAGAATGTTTCTCTTCTCTATGGTGTAACTTCAAGTGGTAAGACTGAAATATACATACATCTTATCAGAGATGTTCTTGAACTTGGGAAACAGGTGTTGTATATGCTTCCCGAAATAGCTATCACAACTCAAATTACAGAAAGATTATCCAAACTTTTTGGAGATAAATTGCTGGTTTATCATTCTAAATTTTCGGATAATGAACGTGTTGAAGTATGGAACACATTACTAAAGGATTCCGGACCGAGAGTGATTCTTGGTGTTAGGTCTTCTTTGTTTCTCCCGTTTAGTAATCTGGGACTTGTTATTGTTGACGAAGAACATGAGAATACATATAAACAGCAAGACCCAGCGCCACGATATAATGCCAGAAATGCTGCTATAGTTCTTGCGGGTATGCATGGCGCGAAAACACTACTAGGCTCTGCCACACCTTCAATAGAGTCATATTTTAACGCATCATGTGGAAAATTCGGTCTTGTTGAATTGACTCAGAGATTCGGAAATTGTCTTCTTCCGGAAATAATCCCGGTAAACACCCGCGAGTTGAAAAGGAAAAAGATTATGAAAGATTCGTTGTTTTCTCCATTACTGATTGAGAAAATAAATTCTGCTTTGAACAATGGTGAGCAGGTCATACTTTTCCAGAACAGACGCGGTTTTGCTCCGGTTGTAGAATGCAAGAGTTGCGGATGGACACCTAAATGCAATAATTGTGACGTAAGCCTTACTTATCATAAAAGGCTTAATCATCTATCGTGTCATTATTGCGGATACACTTATCAGCTTCCGAATCAATGTCCGGAATGTCAATCTACAGAATTCAAGATGATGGGCTTCGGAACAGAAAAAGTGGAAGAAGAAATCTCCACTCTCTTCCCTGAAGCCAAAGTGGCAAGGATGGACTTGGACACAGCCCGCACCAGAGCTGCTTACGAGCGTATAATCGACGATTTCGAAAAAGGCAAGAACAATATACTAATTGGAACACAAATGCTCTCAAAAGGGCTGGATTTCGGCAATGTTTCAGTCGTAGGTATTCTTAATGCAGACAGCTTGATGAACTTTCCAGATTTCCGTGCTCATGAACGAGCATTCCAGCTAATGCTTCAGGTTAGCGGTCGTGCCGGCAGAAGAGACAAACAGGGAGTTGTTATTCTACAGACTGGACAACCTGAGCATCCTTTAATCAACATGGTTCAGCGCTTTTCCTATAAGGAAATGTTTTCTCTTCAACTTTCGGAAAGAAGTATGTTTCATTATCCGCCTTATCACAGACTGATTATTCTTGTTCTGAGATGCAAAAATGAAAGTATACTACAAGATTTGTCACGTATATATGCCGATAAACTAAGAAAGCCTTTTGGAGATAGAGTTCTTGGTCCTGTCACTCCTCCTGTGACATTTGTACAAACATTACATATAAGAAAGATTGTTCTCAAAATAGAATCTTCTGCAGCTATTATTCCCGTGCGTAATATATTGGATCAAGTTCATAAAGAAATGATGAATATAAATCAATTCAAGCAGATTATTATGCATTATGATGTTGATCCAGTCTGATTATTTTATATTAAACAGAAAACACTGCAGTGTTCCAAATCAAACATTGCAGTGTTTCTAAAATTTCTTTGCAG
>CALCST010000006.1 GCA_937894065.1 uncultured Parabacteroides sp.
ATTATCGGGATAAATTTATGTTCTGATATGTAACAAAGTTAGTAAAAGATAATTGCAGAGGCAAATGAATGCATAGTTTTCATTAATTCAAGTTTTTCTAATAATCCTATGTAAAGTAACTGATATTTTTCCTTGTCAACTTGTCTCTGTAGCCTTGTTAACTTTCAGGTTGAGTAACTTGCTAAACTTAATCAGCGAAATATCATTTTGTCAATTTGACATTATGACAAATTAACTACCCTGAGATTCCGTTTTTTCATAGCAAACTACAAATATTCCAAAACGATGGCATTCTCACGAATTTAAGGAAATACATATTGACAGAGTTTCTTATATAAAACTTACAAAATATATTATTCATTGCAACGATTTTCAACTCCAATATCAAAGAGTAAAGAAAAGCAAAGATTACATATCAAAATATCTTTCCCGAAACAATTGTATATTTTCTTCTTCCTGAATAAAAAACATAGTTTTAACGTCCATTTTTTCACTAAAAAACAATTTATTGAACTAACTAGAGCATTTGTTAAAAATTTGATTGCAATGACTTGAGGTAATCATTGTGAAGAGTGTCCCGAATCATTACAATAACTTGGTGAAACGATTGAGATAACTTACCCAAATCATTGCAATGATTTTCTGAAATGATAGAAAAAGAAGAGAAAAATCAATTTTTCAGAATCAAAATGAACAAATCACGAGTTAGCAGAAAGTCTGTTATTTTCAATTAATGATACTAAAACAGCGAAATATATGGAATTTTGACAATGTAAATATAATGTATCATCATTAAAACTTAACAAGTTAAAGGACTGGAATCACGCGAAACTTCAATTTCATAAGATAGTCCAACCACATAATAAAAAACAACCATCCTTCCTGGTAATTTTTTCCGTTATTTTGCATAAAAACACAACAATATCATGAATAAACGAATAGCCTCTTTATTATTAGCTACGGCATTCTGTTCGCAGCCAATATTTGCCGAACAGATATGGACAATAGGCAACAACGACAACAGCGCCAAAGGATTCGCATTGGCTCCGGACAAATACAAGGACTATCTGGCACATGATTTCGGATATGAAGACAGATATTTCCTTATCGGACATTCTGATGCAGAGAAAGACTTTCCTTATATCATTCCCGGACCATCCGACGGATGGGGCGGCACAGGAGGAACTTCCGGCTGGCGTACTCACGAAACAACCATACTTTTCGGAATAGGAAAAATGCCTTCTTCGTCGGAACAGTGGAAACTGGTTATCGACGTTCTGGATAATGCAGTTGAATTACCTCCACTTTTGAAGGTTACCGTGAACGGAGAAATGTGGAAATTCCAATTGCCAAAAGGTAAAAACAAAAACTCTATAACAGGTGATTTATCCGGCACTACTGAAAACAGAATTGAAATTCCTGTTAATCCGGAATGCCTGCACGAAGGAGGAAACGAGATACGTCTGTCTGTCCTTCAAGGTTCGTGGATTATGTTCGACCAGGTAATGCTTGAAGGTCCGTCCGGTGTTTCTCTTGTAAAGCCTGGAAAAGCTTTTGTGCGTAACGTAAAAGCAGCAGAATACGAGTTGAAAGACAACGGAAACAGTGTTCAGCCTTTACTAGTAGATGTAGAAGAGCTTTCAGGAAGGCCGAACCTTGAAGTTGAACTTGACGGCAAAAAAGTTTTCTCACAACGCCTGGATACTGCACGATATATCCTGGAAGCTCCAATGCCAGCAGTTAAAGCTGACAAGAAAAGCAACTATGTAGTGAAAGCTGACGGTAAAGTTATTGCCAAAGGTTCAGTGACCCGTTCTCAGAAACCTGAACAGACCCTTGCCGACTATGTTGACACACGCATAGGAACAGGACACTCACGCTGGATGATTGCACCGGGACCATGGATGCCTTTCAGTATGGTTAAGCTCAGTCCGGACAACCAGAACAGCGGATGGCAAAGCGGATACCAACCTACGTTTGAAAATATCGGTTGCTTCAGCCATATCCATGAATGGACTTTGGGCGGATTAGGCCTGATGCCTACAAACGGCAAACTGGTTATTCAGGAAGGTGACGAAGCTGATCCGGATTCCGGATATCGTTCACGTATTGATAAACGCACGGAAAAAGCCGGTATCGGATATTATGCGATAAATCTTGAGGACTATGATATCAAGGCAGAACTGACTGCCACAACCCGATGCGGTTTCCAAAGATATACATTCCCGACAGACCGCGAAGGAGCACGTATCCTTGTGGATTTGCACATCCCGACAGAATACGACTATATGCTTCGCGAAGTTGAGCTGCGCCGTGTCAACGATTATAGAATCGAAGGTGTAAGTCATCAGTTATCAAAGAATGTATGGAGTGATGATGCCGACCAGGACTATAAGCTTCATTTTGTTCTTGAATTTGACCAGCCTATCGCAGATATGGGTATTTGGGCAGATGGAGAAGTCAGACGTGACACCATCCTTAAAGCTAAAGACTTGAAGGATGCAGGAGCATATCTGCAATTCGATGTCAAGAATAATCCTGTTGTTCAGGTTCGTTCAGGTATTTCTCTGGTTAGTATTGAGAATGCCAGTCTGAACCTTGAGACAGAAATAACACGACCATTCGGTTGGAATTTCGAAGCTGTCAAGAAAAAACAGCTTGATGTATGGAACGACATTTTCGGACGTGTTCAGATAAATACGGCTGACAGTCAGGAAAAGACCCGTTTCTACAACAATATGTATCGAGCCCTGTGTAGTCGTAATACCTGGAGCGACGTAAACGGTGAATGGATTTCGACAGACAAGAAGGTTCGCCGCCTGGCTAATTCTGACGATATGGCTTTGGGATGTGATGCTTTCTGGAATACATTCTGGAACCTTAACCAGTTCTGGAATCTTGTCACTCCGGAATGGAGCAAACGATGGGTAAACTCACAGCTTGCCATGTATGATGCCAACGGATGGCTGGCTAAAGGCCCTGCTGGTATGAATTATATCCCTGTAATGGTTGCAGAACATGAAATTCCTCTCATCGTTGGTGCATACCAAATGGGTATACGCGACTTTGACACTGACAAGGCACTCGAAGCTATGTTGAAAATGCAAAGCACTCCATCACAAAAAGTATTCGACGGATATGCCGGAAACCGAGATTTGAAAACTTATCTGGAACATGGTTACGTTCCGTCTGACCAAGGACGTTTCTCCAATTCTCTTGAATATTCCTACGATGACTGGACTGTAGGACAGTTTGCGAAAGCTCTTGGTAAAGATGATATCTACAAGAAATTCAACGAACGCGGTTACTGGTGGAAAAACGTAATAGACCGCAAATCAGGTTTTGCCGTTCTAAAAGACAGCAAAGGTAAATGGGCAAAAGATTTCGACCCGTTCCGTTCAGGAGCAAACCAGCATTATGTTGAAGGAAATGCTTGGCAGCTTACATATTTTGTTCCCCAGGATGTTCCGGCACTGGCTGATTATATGGGCAAGAAACGTTTCATAGAACGTCTGGAATGGGGATTCCAAGCAAGCGAACCATGGCGCTACAATGCTCCAAACGACCAATATTGGGATTTCCCTGTAGTGCAGGGCAACCAGCAGTCAATGCATTTCGCTTTCCTATTTAACTGGGTGGGCAAACCTTGGGAAACTCAGAAATGGAGCCGTTCAATCATCGACCGCTACTATGGCGCAGGTATTGCAAATGCTTATCTTGGCGATGAAGACCAGGGACAAATGAGTGCATGGTTCATCATGGCTGCGATAGGATTATTCCAAACAGACGGAGGATGTAATATTAATCCGGTTTATGAAATCTCAAGCCCGTTGTATGAAAAGACTGTTATCAGACTAGACAACCGTTATGGTCGTGGCGACAAATTCGTTATCGAAGCACGCAACGCTTCACGTCTGAACAAATATATTCAGTCTGCTACTCTCAACGGCAAGCCTCTGAATTCTTTCAAATTCCCGGCATCGGAATTGCTGAAAGGTGGGACCTTAGTACTTGAAATGGGTGACAAACCTAATAAAAAGTGGGGTGTAGAAAAATAAATCCACAAACATAAGAACTAGATAATAACTGACATATTACAGTAAAGTCTTTAACGGATTAAAAAGATTTGTTTGGTTAACAAAAAACCTTCCGGAGAAATTTTTCCGGAAGGTTTTTTATAAAACAATTATTGCAATTTCAACATTGCTATCTTTTTTCAACACATTACTACATTAAATCCACATTTTTGAAAACTCCTTTTTCCGTTACATATGCAGTGACAAGAGATGCAGGAGTAACATCGAATGCAGGATTATAAACCTTTACATTTTCGGGAGCCATACGGTGAATGTAATGCATTTCGGTTACTTCAGATGCGGAACGCTGTTCAATAACAATATCATTCCCCGTAGGTGTATATTTATCGAACGTGCTGCTAGGTCCCAGGACATAGAACGGGATGCCATAGTGATGTGACAGAACCGCAAGTCCGCAAGTTCCAATTTTGTTGGCAACATCGCCATTTGCCGCTATTCGGTCACAACCAACCATTACCATATCAACCATTCCACGGCTCATCAATGATGCAGCCATATTATCGCAGGATAAAGTTGTATCAACCCCAAACCTCATCAACTCGTATGCGGTAAGACGTGCGCCCTGTAACAACGGGCGTGTTTCGTCTGCATATACTTTAGGATTCAAACCCATAGCCTGCGCCAAATAGATTGGAGCAAGAGCTGTTCCATAACGTGACACCGCAAGATGACCAGCATTGCAATGTGTGAGTATTCGGCTTCCTTCTGAAATCAAATCTACTCCATGCGAAGCTATCTGTCTACACATTTCTATATCTTCATCCTTGATTTTAATAGCCTCAGATAACAAACGAGATTTCAATTCAAAAGAATCTGCCTCTGAAAGAATTTCCTTACCGTTTATATACTGATTGAAACAATCAGCCATCCTGTTGAGTGCCCACGAAAGATTAACAGCAGTTGGTCGACTAGCTCTAATTCTGTAAGCCAACGCCATAAATTCTTCTTTCAGAATAGACACAGAAGAAACTGACAATAAAGTACGCACAAAACAAACATACAGTCCTGCTGCCGCGGCAACTCCGATTGCAGGAGCTCCTCTGACCTTCAATCGTACAATTGCATCTATCAGCTCTTTTTCATCTTCAATTTTAAGGAAAATCTCCCGTTCCGGAAGTTGAGTTTGGTCAAGGATTACGAGGCAATCTTCTTTCTCGTTTAACACCACAACATCAGGCAAAGAGAAAGTTTGCTCCAGTTTGTCCAGGCCTATTTGTTTAGGGGATATCATAGATATAAGTTTTTGAGTTTTTGAGTTTTTGAGTTTTTGAGTTTTTGAGTTTTTGAGTTTTTGAGTTTACAAATTTTTCAAATCCCGTTATTCATCTTCAGCAGTTCTTCCAAAATAATGCGGTTATTGCTCAGACGCGGGATTTTATGCTGTCCGCCTTCTTTCCCTTTCATTTTGAGCCAGTCATAGAAGCAATTCTTACGTGCAGGTATGACTTCTAAAGGCTGAAGTGATATTTCCTTATATCGTTTCGCCTCATAATCTGAATTTGCCTCCTGAAGTTTAAGATCAAGTATATGGGCAAATTCAGCCAATGACTCAGGTTGTCTGTCAAATTCAATCAGCCACTGATGACGGCCTTTTGCATTGTTAAGAAGGAACAGAGGAGCCACGGTATAATCAGTAATGACTGCACCAGTAAGTTTACAGGCTTCGGCGAGAGCTTTATCGGCATTATGAACCATAAGTTCTTCGCCAAAGGCGTTTATGAAATGTTTTGTTCTGCCGGAGATTACAAATTTATATGGATTTGTAGAAGTAAAGCATACTGTATCCCCTATCTCATATCTCCACAAACCACCGGGAGTTGAGATAAGCATTGCATAATTTTTACCGGTTTCCACCGCTTCAAGAGGCAATACGGTCGGATTATCATTCTCCAATTCATTGAGCGGAATAAACTCGTAATATATTCCATAATCGAGCATAAGCAGAAGTGAGGCATCATTCGGATCATCCTGAATGCCGAAGAAACCTTCAGAAGCGTTATAGGTTTCCATATAATGCATCTTGTCCGATGGAATAAGCGACTTATACTGTTCACGATAAGGATTGAAACTTATTCCTCCATGGAAAAATACTTCGAGATTGGGCCATACATCCGTCAGATATTCCACACCTGCTTTTTTCATCACCGCCTTGATAAGCACAAGCATCCAGGAAGGAACACCGGATATGTTGGTAACATTCTTATTATACGTATTTTCAACAATGGATTTTATTTTACTTTCCCATTCATCCATCAGGATTATCTTCTTTTCAGGGACACGGATAGTTTCAACCAGCGGATTAAGATTCTGCAAAAGAACAGCTGAAAGGTCGCCACAATGAATATCCTTATTCAGAGGCGATGGACTGTGACTGCCACCAAGAATCAGCCCTTTTCCTTGAAAAAAACGACTTTGCGGATTATTGCGCAAATATAAAGCGACAGTGTCAAAACCGCCCTGATAATGAGTTTTCTTAAGAACTTCAGAAGTAACCGGAAGGAATTTACTTTTATCACTTGTTGTGCCGCTGCTTTTGGCAAACCATTTTACGGGAGTAGGCCAGATAATATTACTCTCCCCATTAAGCATACGCTTTATGTCAGCCTTCAAAGAGTCGTAAGTCTGTACTGGAATACGGCAGAAATCATTATGTGAATGAATTGTGTTGAAGCCATATCTTTTACCCCATTCTGTTTTCTCAGCAGTTTTCAGAAGATATTTCAGCTGCAAATCCTGCAGTTCATGAGCATGATTATAGTATTTTTCAATAGCCTTCTGACGGGAATGGAAAAATACGGAAATACTTTTTGTTAATAAATCCATTGCCTATTTTTGCTGATAATGATATTAGATAGCGCAAATGTATGTAAACTTACGGATATAAAAAAGGAGGCAATATGTCAAAAGCATGAAATCCTGACTTATTACCTCCTTTATCTATTGTTTACTTTTCCACAGATTCCTGTTGTGTCTGCAGAGATGTATTTTCTTGTTCCAATTCTTCCGTCTGAATCTCAGTCAGGACCGGCTGTTCGTTTGAAACAACAGGTTCACTACTGTTCACCTCAGAACTATTTTCGGCAGCACGAGCTTCTTTTTTCTTTTTCTTTATATCATTGACAAGCTGCTGGAATTCTTTGTCTGTGCGCAGCTTTTTCAAAGCCATTTGTGCAGCGTTCTGATGAGATTCTTTCTTTGTATATCCTATTCCGATACCCATTTGTATCTCGCCCTCAAGAATTATAGAAGTCTGAAAAACCGGGTTTCCGTCATTATCGTTGAATGATTCAATAATACTGAAATCAACGGACAATTTGTTTTTCTGTCCCCATTCTATAAGATGCGATTTGAAGTTCATTTCTTTCTTAGCAATATTATCAAGGTCGATATATTTGCTGATGATAATCTTACTTATGAAATCGAAAGCAGCAGAATAACCGTGATCCAGATAAACAGCACCAATAAGTGCTTCCAAGGCATTTCCGTATATATAATTATTGTGAGTACTTACCTTGGTAGCATATTTCACCATCTTATCAAGACCAAGCTCGAGGGCTATATGGTTCAATGTCTCACGCTTCACTATTTTTGAACGCGTGTTAGTAAGATAACCTTCCTTTTTATTAGGGAAATGAACATAGACAATATCAGCGACTATGGCATCCAGAATAGCATCACCCAGAAATTCCAAACGTTCGTTGTTAAGTGATTTTCCATTCTCGTCCTCGACAGACGAAGATCTGTGAAGAAATGCCTGCTCGTAAATCTTGATATCGTCCGGGTAATAACCGGTAATCTTATAAATAGACAAATAAGGCTCCTTACCTTTATTCTTAAGGAGCCTTATTTTCTTGTATAATTGTGATAACACGTTACTTCACAAATTTTTTAACGATAACAGTAGCATTGTGACCACCGAAACCGAATGTATTTGAAAGAGCTGCATTGACAGTACGTTTCTGAGCCTTATTGAAAGTAAAGTTCAAATTGTAGTCAATTTCAGGATCTTCATCGCCTTCAGCATGGTTGATTGTTGGAGGAACGATATCTTCCTTAACAGCCATTACACTGATAATAGCTTCCAAAGCACCCGCAGCACCAAGCAAATGGCCTGTCATAGACTTTGTTGAGCTGATATTAAGTTTATATGCATGCTCACCAAATACTTCCTTGATTGCCTTAGCTTCAGAGATATCACCTACTGGTGTTGATGTTCCGTGGACATTGATATAATCAATGTCTTCAGGTTTCATTTCCGCATCATCCAAAGCGTTAGTCATTGTCAAGCGTGCACCAAGACCTTCCGGATGAGTTGCTGTCAAGTGATAAGCATCAGCTGACATACCTGCGCCTGCAACTTCAGCATAGATTTTAGCACCACGAGCCAAAGCATGTTCAAGTTCTTCAAGCACAAGGCAAGCAGAACCTTCACCCATAACGAAACCGTCGCGGCTTGCACTGAACGGACGAGATGCTGTTTCCGGAGAATCGTTGCGAGTTGACAATGCATTCATTGAGTTGAATCCGCCAACACCTGCAGCAGCAATAGCAGCTTCTGCACCACCTGTTACAATTACATTAGCTTTACCCAAACGGATATAGTTGAATGCATCAGCAATAGCATTTGTTGAAGATGCACAAGCTGAAACAGTGGCAAAGTTAGGACCACGGAAACCATAAATCATAGAGATATGACCGGCTGCGATATCAGCAATCATCTTAGGGATGAAGAAAGGATTGAACTTCGGACCGATTGTATCTTTAGTCTGAGCATAGCCCATTACCTCATCTTCGAATGTTTTGATACCACCAATACCGGCAGCGAAGATAACACCTATGCGGTTTTTGTCTTCGTTGTCCAAGTCCATCGCTGCATCTTCAATTGCTTGTTTTGCTGCACCGATGGCCAACAAACTATAACGATCACATTTGCGCGCTTCCTTACGATCAACATACAATGATGAATCGAAGTTCTTCACTTCGCATGCAAACTGTGTCTTAAACTTACTTGCGTCAAAATGAGTAATAGGTCCTGCACCGCTTTTACCATTAATAATACCCTCCCAGGTTTCTGCGAGGGTATTACCAAGAGGAGAAATAGCACCAAGACCTGTTACTACTACTCTTTTTAATTCCATACCTTTTTTTATAAAAGGGGTTGATTACTTCGCGTTAGCTTCGATATAAGCGATAGCGTCGCCTACTGTTGTAATCTTTTCTGCTTGATCATCAGGAATTGAGATACCGAATTCTTTTTCGAATTCCATAATCAATTCTACTGTATCAAGAGAGTCTGCTCCTAAATCGTTAGTAAAGCTTGCTTCGTTAGTAACTTCAGATTCTTCTACACTTAATTTATCAACGATGATAGCTTTTACTTTAGATGCAACTTCAGACATAACTTTTTAATTTAGATTAATAATATGAATTTACTTTTTTATTTTTCACTGCAAAGAAAAGAATTTTTTACGTAACAACACAAATTTACTACATTAAAAATGCTGATTATTGCACATTTTTTCTTTTCTTGTGCATTAAAATGCTCCAAACTATGCCAAATTTCTAACTATTTAACATTTATATCAGTTACAAATTGAATAAACATACCCTGATAAATCCATTTATGTATAGAAATTTTGGGCATCTGATTCATCCATGTTTCAGCAGGAAAATCCAAGATTCCGGAGCTGTTTTTTCTCTTCCTCCCGGGCATTTACCACCTTATAGGCAAGAAGTTCGCGAGGATGCTTATAATTTGTACGGAACAGCTCGAAATCTTCCGGTTTCCGGCGTAATTCACTGTCTATATTTTCCGGATTGAAACAGCTTAGGACTGCCTGTTCAACACGGTGACTGTCACCAAACTTATCCATATCTATTACATCATTCGCTGGTGCTGGAGGAACCACATCTTTCAATTTATCAAATCTTATATCAAAATATTTCTCAATATTCATCAAACAAGCACGTGTTCCATTCGCTTTTCCATCGGCAGAGAAACCTGCAATATGAGGAGTTGCTATGTCACAAAGAGAAAGTAATTCCCGATTTATGGTTGGTTCGTTTTCCCAACAATCCAATATCAGACGACTGATTTTCCCTTCCTTAACTGCTTTGAGCAAAGCTTCAGTGTCGTGAACTGCACCACGACAGCTATTTACCAACCAAGGCTTTTTACGGAGTTTGTCAAAAAAGGAAGTATTTGCAAGATGCCATGTAGGATATTTTCCTTCTTTGGTTAATGGAACGTGCAAGGTTATTATATCAGATTCCTCAGCAATAGTATCCAGAGAAACAAAACCGTCACTTCCCTCCTTCTCCTGACGAGGCGGGTCATTACGAAGAACTTTCATTCCCATATGTCCTGCTATTCTTTCAACTACACGGCCAACATGACCTACACCGACAATTCCCAAAGTCTTACCATTGAGCTCTTCGCCACTACGCAATGACACTGCAATCAAGGATGAAAGCACATAAAGCCCCACAGACTCCGCATTGCATCCGGGAGCATTAAACCATGTTATTCCTGCCTCATCGCAATAATGAGTATCAATATGGTCAAAACCAATTGTGGCTGTAGTTATAAGCTTAACCTTACTGCCGGTTAGCAATTCACGCGTACATTTATCTATACTACGCACTATAAGCGCATCGGCATCACTAACCTTTTCCGGTGTGAATTCCTTAGAATTTATATATTCTATATCAGCCACAGGCTCTGCTACTCCTTTAAGGAATGGCACTGTGTTATCGGCAATGATTTTCATTTTGAATCAGTTATTTATATTTATAATTTAGGGGACAAGTTGACAAGATGACGAGTTGACAAGGCTACAGGAAATAAGGGATATCTTCTTAACTTCTTACCCTAGCTCCTATCCTCTCAACTTATTCTTCTCAAAATGCGGCCCTGCCTTGAATCGGAAAAACAGAATTGAAACTATCGTCAGACTTGCGCCAAACAGATATGCATATTCAAAGCCGCCCCACTGCTGCGCTATGTGTCCGCCAATCATAAGTCCGGCACCTGTACCCACATCCCAACTTGTAAGATATGTGGATGTTGCCGTTCCTCTCTGATTATTCTGAGCCAGATTTACAAACAAAGTATTGAATGCCGGGAACATTGTTCCGAACGCAATACCCTGCATCAATGCTATGATTATATATAAATAAGAACTTAATGTAATATTCCATCCGGCAAGGAGATGCAATGCTGAAAGGCAGAAGAATGTTCCGGCAGCAAGATACATACCTAAAGTTATGACAAGAGTTATCCTTCCCTTATCCACTTGTTTTCCGGATATAATACGCGATGTAGCAAGGCCAATCGCCATGAATGTAAAATACAATCCCGAATTTACGGTTATACCTATTTCCTCCGCATACATTGCCACATATGTAGAAGTCATTCCATATGGAATAGATAAAAGGAGAAGTGATATTCCCGCCCATATTCCTTTCTTAAGGAAGAAGCGGTCCAATGATATCGGCTCTCTTTTTACCGGAGCACGGTATGATGTCTTCACCATATACGCCATTATCATACCCAAACTTCCGGACAATAAAGAGCAGGCAAATATAAAAGGATAAGAATATGTATTATGCATAAACAGACCAATCATAGGTCCGAAACTCATTGCCATGTTGTTTGCCAGTCCGTAGTAACTGATTCCTTCTCCTCGTCTCGACGAAGGCAGAACATCAATGACCAGTGTGTTTCCGGCAACAGTAACCATTCCGAATGCAATACCATGGATGATACGCAATGCGACAAACAATGTTATGGTTGTGGCAAGAATATATCCTCCAAACACAGCAATAAACACAAGATAAGCAACAAGATAAAGAGGACGGCGCGAGAATGTATCCAGCAAATAACCGGAAAAAGGTCTGATGCACAGACATGCCACAGTATAACAGGACAATATAAATCCTATCCAAGTCTTATCTGCCCCAAACTCTTCCTGCAAATAAAATGCCATAATCGGCATAATCAGGTAGAATGCAAAATACAACAGAAAATTCGCCGCCAGTATATAACAGAAATTCGGCGAAAGCATTTTATCCTTGCCCATAATATCTAAACATCGAAAACCTAAATCCTGTGCAAAAGTAAGATTAATGTCCCAACCTTTTCCATAGGCCTGGAAAAAGTTTTTCATGCCGATGAAAATTCTTTTTCATACGGGTGAAAATTTATTTTCTTCCCGATGAAAAAAGTTTTTCAGTAATATAAAAAAGGCTGGAAATGCAAATATCTGAATAACAGAGTTATGACATATCGTCTATTCCATCTTCACATAATTAAGCCGGGTGAAGCAAATGTTATGACTTACATAAGTAGCGGCAATGCGTGCAGAAGCAATACCAAGCACTTCGCCAGGTATATATTTCTTCTCCATTGCAGAAAGCTTGCCGGATTCGTAGCTGGGGTATTGGGCAGGAATACTGAAGACAACAAGATTGCCATTATGATCGACAGCCATTATTTTCTGGCGGACAAAGAACAAAGGAGTGTTTCCCTCAACTTTAGTCAAATATGGGTCATCTTCAGGATTTACTCTCAAGACTTTCACAGAAAGGCTTTTTATTTTATCGCCTTTCTTGCCCAAGAATTTACTGTTGCGATAAGGCTGAGTGCTCTTCTTCTTCAGTCTGTCCATATAGAAAAGCATATATGCCTGAGACATCTTCACCATACGTTCCTGCTTAGGAATGCGTGCATTGAACTTACATCCTAGCCAATTGATATATGACGGGTCGATTCTCAATATCTCATATAAATAATGCCCTCTGTATTTCCCGAATGATATAAGGTCATCGCCGTGAGTCTGCATTCGTTTCTGGTTATAATCCACAAGGAATATACAACGTTCGGAATACCATAGTTCCGACGTTACGAAACGCATCGAAATATAAAAATCCTCGCTCAGCTCGCTGATGAACAAAACTGCCCTGCGTTCCAGCAAAGGTGTATAAATCCACAAACTATATTTGCTGTAACCTTCGTGTGGAAGTACAACCAGATAGCAGCCCACATCCTTGTAGGATTTCTTATTCCTGTTATAATTGTTGAGCTTGTCAAAAGCCTTTGTCATTTCGGCTTCTGACAGCCCCGGTATTCTCGGATTTGCCATAATGTTCAGATTTAAAAAGTTGACTAACTGACAAGTCCGTATATATGTTCATTTCCTCAGAACACGCCTGAAGACAAATATCTTTCTCCTGTATCAGGTAAAAGAACAACTATACGTTTTCCTTTATATTTCTCTTCTCTGCATACTTTCAGAGCTGCACTGACAGCCGCACCTGAAGAAATACCAACCAAAAGACCTTCAGTTCTGGCAAGCAGACGCATTGTTTCCATTGCCTCATCATCAGTAACAGTGATTATTCTGTCGGCAATTGTTGAGTCATATATTGAAGGAACAAAACCTGCGCCAATTCCCTGAATCTTATGAGCTCCGGCTTTTCCTCCTGACAATACCGGCGAAGATGCAGGTTCAACTCCAATAATATTAATGTCAGGATTCATTGCTTTCAGAGCTCTTCCTGTTCCGGTAAGAGTTCCGCCTGTTCCCACACAAGCTATAAAGCAATCAATATTTCCTGCCGTATCGTCCCAAATTTCCTTTGCTGTCTGCTTATGTGCAGCAGGATTAGCCGGATTGTCGAACTGACGGAGAATAACGGAACCCGGGATAGATTTATTCAATTCTTCCGCTTTTTCTATCGCTCCTTTCATTCCTAAATTTCCAGGAGTCAGAACCAATTCACCGCCATAGGCTTTCAATAACATTCTCCTTTCAATGCTCATAGTTTCCGGCATAGTGAGGATAAGTTTATAACCTCTGATGGCTGCAATCCAAGCCAGACCGACACCGGTGTTTCCACTTGTCGGTTCTATAATTGTTCCTCCAGGTTTCAATAAACCTTTCTTTTCGGCATCTTCAATCATTGAAAGTGCAGCACGGTCTTTCACACTTCCTCCGGGATTGAAGTATTCTATTTTAACCAATACTTCAGCTTCACTGCCTTCGTTGCCGAAAATATTGGACAGGCACAACAATGGTGTGCTGCCTATAAGTTCTATAAGTGAGTTTTTGATGTTTCTTTCCATATATTTTTATTTAGATACGAGGGGACGAGGTAACAAGGAAACAAGAAAAAATCCTTGTCAACTTGTCAACTCGTTAACTTGTCAACTCCTCTTATTTTTTCTGTACAATCCTTTGCCCAGCCGCAACATTCTCCGTAACCCAAATGTTTCCTCCAATTGTCGCACCTTTACCGATAGTAATTCTTCCAAGAATAGTTGCGTTAGAATAAACCGTAACTTCATCCTCAAGAATAGGATGACGTGGAATACCTTTTATCGGATTTCCATCTTCATCCAAAGGGAAACTTTTAGCTCCGAGAGTTACGCCCTGATAAAGTTTCACGTGATTCCCTATTATACATGTTTCACCGATAACAACACCCGTTCCGTGGTCGATGGTGAAATGATGTCCTATTTCTGCTCCTGGATGAATATCTATTCCTGTTTCGGAATGCGCCATTTCAGTAATTATTCTTGGGATAAGCGGAACATGAAGCTTGTACAATTCATGAGCAATGCGGTAGTTAGTTACTGCCCTTATTGCAGGATAACAGCAGATAATCTCGCCAAAGCAAGTTGCAGCCGGGTCTCCGAAATATGCAGCCTCAACATCAGTTGCCAATATACGGCGAATCTCCGGAAGTCTCGAAATAAAATCGGCAGCTATACGTGTAGCATTCTCACTGCAAGGAGATTCATGCGACAAACTCTCACAGTTTGCTGCGCCAAAGCACAGACCAGCCTGTATTTGTCCAGCAAGCATGCGGAACACTTCCTCCACATTCACACCGATATGATAATTAATCGTACGGCTGTGAACTGATGATTTCCCGAAATATCCGGGAAAAAGGATTGCCCTTGACAGTTCCACAATCTTCGACAATGTTTTCCACGAAGGAATTGCCTCACCGTCTTTCTGCTTATGAAACAGTCCGCGGTATGATTGTGGGTCGGAAAGGGCATCCACTGCATTATTTAATATAGATGTATAGTCTTTCTTTTCCATAAATAACTATTTTTCAGTTGACGAGTTGACAAGGCTACAGAGACAAGAAAGTTTAGGGTTTAGAGTTTAGAGTTGAAAGTTAAAAAACTCTTTGACTACTTAACTTCTTAACTCCTTGACTACTTAACTCCTCATATCCTCTTCACCTTTCACAAAAATAAAAACTCCAACACATATCACAATCATTTTGTTTGCAAAAAACATCATATTTCATACTTTTGTCCATCTTTTCACAAAATATATTCAATCACTTAAGCTTACATATATAAAATGACAAAACATTTGCTTAAATATATTTTTCTGTTTTTACTTCTCACAGCTGCAATTCCTCTGAGAGCCGAAGGTTGGTGGGAGAAAATGGAATTCCTCAAATACACTCCAAGATATTTCGGAGCAAATGCTTTTCCTATTCCTGAAATGATGGGCGCAGACCTTGGTTCGGAATGGGAAGTAGAAGTTCGTGGCGAATATCACACAATGCCTGGCGACAAGACAAAAGACCTTTATGCACGTCTGTATATTCCAATCGTAAAAGGGCGAGCAGGTTTGTCGGTCAGCGGTGTGGTTCAGGAATGGTATAAAACTTCGGAAGCTGTGCGCGACGAGCGTTCTGCCGTAGAAACATCTTCTCCTATTCCTTGTTTCGGTGATGTCATTGTAAACTGCTATTATCAGATACTCCGTAACAAGAAATGGGTAGATATGGTTATAAGCGCCAACATAAAGACAGCAAGCGGAGGCAGACTTTGTGATGCCCGATTTACAGATGCAGCTTCATATTGGTTCGACTGTAATATCGGCCGTAATCTTTGGGAAGATGAATCGTGCAACGCATCATTCAGACTTCAGATGCTTGCCGGATTCTATTGCTGGATGACTAACGACACAAAACATCGCCAGAACGACGCTTTCTGTTATGGCGCAGGAGCAAGAGGAACATACCGGAATTTCCTTCTGGATTGCGACGTTTCCGGATTCAACGGTTATCGCGGTGATGGTGACAAACCAATACAGCTAAGACTTAAACTGGAATATGAACTGAAAAAGAATGTGCTTTCCTTCAGATATAAACATGGAATAAGAGATATCTTGTATGATTCATATTCTATTGCTTATATAAGAAAATTCTGATTCCGGCAAAAGCGCCAAAGATTCAAATTGCTTGAATGTGAACAAATAATATTGTACCTTTGGACCTTGTTCAAGTTGACGTGGCTATAGGAGTTTATTTTTCAACACAGAGAACACGGAGGATTAAATTTTTGAGTTGACAAGTTGACAAGGCTACAGGAAAACATACATTTCTTCTTGACTACTTGACTACTTAACTCCTTAACTCCTTGACAATTTAAGCAACTTGCGAAACTTAATATACTTTATTGTATGAAGAAGTTACATATTATCACTCCGGTAAAAGATTCCATTGAGTTGACTCTACAAACGGCAGAAGCTATCTTGGCATCTGACGTTTCTGTTCCATATACATATTATATATATAATGACTTCAGCACCGAAGAGAATACTGCCCGTCTGAAGGAAGCTTCCGAAAAGATGGGATTCACGCTGGTGAATCTTTCGGATTTGACTACGCATCCGTCACCAAACTATTTGCTGGTTTTGCAGCGCTCACAAGAGCTAGCCAAAGCAGAAGAAGCCGGTCTGATGATTATCGAATCGGATGTGGTGGTGCGTCCGGACACAATCCAAAAACTGTTTGACGGTGCAATGGAAAGAAAAGACTGCGGAATTGCCGCTTCCGTTACTGTCGATGAAAAAGGAGAAATCAATTATCCGTATCTTTTTGCCAAAGGAAAAGAGAATATGGTGTTTGCCGAGAAAAAGCATCTAAGTTTCTGCTGTTCTCTTCTTACTTTGAACTTCCTCAACAAATTTGATTTCCATAATTTGGATCCGGAAAAGAACTGGCACGATGTGACAATCTCACACCGTTCGCTGAAAGAAGGATTCACAAACTATCTTTTCACCAATCTTCCTGTTTGGCACCGCCCGCACAGCAGTCGCCCGTGGAAACAGTTGAAATATACGAATCCTCTGAAATATTACTGGCTGAAGTTCACAAAAGGGCTGGATAAGATATAATACAGAGACAAAGGAACAAGGCTACAGAAACAAGAGGCTTGCCTTGCCAACTAATAAACTTAAAAACTCAAAAACTCAAATCATATGTCTCCGATGGTTTCCGTGGTTATTCCGGTTTATAATATGGAAACGTTCCTTGCCGAAACGCTGGAATCTGTTTTGTCGTCGGTCTATCCTTCATTTGAGGTTATCGTAATGGACGATGGCTCGAAGGACAATTCACTGGCAGTCGCACGCAGTTTTGCGGAAAAAGACAGCCGTGTGAAAGTGTTCACGCAGAAAAATGCAGGAGCTTGTGCTGCCCGAAACAATGCTATTTCAAAGGCAAACGGCATCTATATTCTTCCGGTGGATGCAGACAATTTGGTTGAGCCAACTTTTATAGGCGATGCTGCAGCAATACTGAAGGACAATCCGGAGGTTAAAGTTGTTGCGCCTCGCTCCGACTTCTTCGGTGCAAGAAGTGGAGAATGGAAATTACCTCCTTTCTCGCTTAAGCTTATAGCGAGAAAAAACATAATGGACACTTGCGCTATGTATCGCAAATCCGACTGGGAAAGAATCGGAGGATATTGTGAGGAAATTATAGCGCGCGAAGACTGGGAATTCTGGATTTCCATGCTCAAAGACGGCGGCGAAGTCAGGAAACTTCCATACATTGCTCTCCATTACAGAGTGCGCGAAGGCTCGAAACGTGTAACCGACAGAGCCTTGAAGAAACACGTAATTGCTGTTCTCAACCGCAGGCATCCGGAGTTTTTCCACCGCTTCCTTGGCGGTCCGTTGCGTTACAGACGTACATGGTCGCGTGTAATAAACTTCATATCCGGGATTTTCTCACCATCGAAAGTTTTTGTTTCTGAAGAGTTCAAAAGTCTTTCGCCTTGGATTTACAATCTTCCTAAATCGTTTGACAATGATGGAATATCAATATATAAAGGGAGAAATGAATTGCGGGAGAAAGAAACTCCTCAAGGCACAATGATAGTGAAATCATACAAGCGTCCACATTTCATCAACCGCATTGTATATGAATATTTCCGCTCGTCAAAGGCAGAAAGAGCTTATCAGTATGCAGAGTTGTTCCGCTCAAACGGAATTGGCTCGCCTCAACCCGTTGGTTTTATAACGAAAGGTAATTGCTGCCTGTTCGACAAAAGTTATTTCGTTTGCCTGAAATCGGAATGTCCTTACACTTTCCGAGATTTCGCAAAGAAATCATTTGAAAGGAAAAATGAGATATTGCAGGAAATAGGAAAAGTAACGGCACGTATGCACGAAGCCGGTTTGTATCACGAAGATTATTCTGCCGGAAATATTCTGTTCCGCGATGATTTGCCGGAAATAAAGATTGAGATAATCGACCTCAATCGCCTTACTTTCGGAAAGGTGAATTTGGAAAAAGGCTGCAAGAACTTCGAACGTCTTCCAATGGACGAAGAAACCATACGTGTGATGATTGGTGCGTATGCAGAGGCTCGGGGCTTTGACAAAGAACAATGTATCAAGATAGTTAACAAGGGAACAAGTTAACAAGTTGACAAGGGAATAAGTATAAATACCTTGTATCTGAAGCCTTGTAAACTTGTCAACTAATAAACTTAAAAACTAATAAACTCAAAAACTAAAAATGGAATCTTATCCTCTGGTTTCAGTTATAACAGTTTGTTTCAATGCCGAGAATTGCATAATTCCTACGATGGATTCTGTTCTGGCTCAAGACTATCCGAATCTGGAATATATATTGATTGACGGAGCATCCACCGACTCAACTTTGCAGCTTATACGCAGCAAGGAAAAGGATTTTGCCGACAGGAATATTCCGCTGGTCATTGTCAGCGAACCGGACAAAGGTATTTATGACGCAATGAACAAAGGGCTGAAACTGGCAAAAGGGAAATGGATAAATTTCATGAATGCCGGCGATAATTTCTATTCCGGAAATGTTCTCTCCAGCTTTTTCTCCAACACGGATTATGGAGAAGCAAAGGTTGTTTACGGAAACACCGTTCTTGCCCTTGATTTCGGTGAAATAGAAATGCTTCCAAAACCGGTGGATTATCTCCGGAAAAAGATGTCGTTCTGTCATCAGTCCGTATTTGTGGACGGCGACTTGATGAGAAAGGAGAAGTTCGACACTTCGTTCCGTCTGGCAGCAGACTATGCCTTTTTCTACAGATATTATATGCAAGGCGGCAAATTCCACTATGTTGAAAAGGTTGTGGCACGATTCGAATCTGAACAAGGCGCCTCATCAAAGAACCGACTTCAGGTAAACAGAGAATATGCACGCATACATGGTGTGGAAAACACAGCTAAATGGAAAATATGGTTTGCCTTCAAATGTCTGCGAGTACATCTGAAGGAAGCTCTCCACAGTATGATTCCGAAATCATATTTGGGTAAAATAAGGGAAAAGAATTATCGTCGTATTGTCAAAAACAGAAAGAGATGAGCAAACAAACAGTACTTTTCGACCATCAGACCTTCGAGATGCAGAAGTTTGGCGGTATTTCAAGATATTTCTTCGAATTAAGACAAAAACTGGATTGCAACGTGAAGCTCTCACTTGGCGTTACTACCAACCATTATTTGAAAAGTTCCGGCAATTGTCCTGCTCTTTATCTTCCGGAAAGACCTTATAAATGGCTGAAAGGACCGATTAAAAAATATAATCTTTCCGTTAGCCAAAAAGAAATACGTAAAGGCGATTATGATATTTTCCATCCTACGTATTATAATCCTTATTTCCTGGACGTTCTGCCTAAAGGAAAGCCTTATGTTATAACAGTTCATGATATGAATCACGAACTGTTTCCGCAATATTTCGGCAATGCCGACAAGATGACGGCTTGGAAAAAGGAAACCGTAAGTAATGCTTCGCGAATAATTGCAATCAGCCAACGCACAAAAGCTGACCTTATCAGATTCTTTGATGTTCCTGAAGAAAAAATTGACATAATATATCATGGAATTGCTCAGGAAATGATTCCATACAACGGACTCCGCCTTCCTGAGAAATATATATTATATGTAGGCGACCGCCACGGATATAAAAATTTCGCAACATTCTTCGAAGCCTTCTCGCGTCTGGCTCACGAAGATAAGGCTCTGCATCTTATCTGCACCGGAAAAGCATGGAAGAAAGCAGAGATAAAGCTTTTCGAAGATTCAGGTTTGTCGGACAGAATAATGCATATACGGGCAAATGATTTTGAATTAGGACAACTTTATCAGCAGGCTCGCCTCTTTGTTTATCCTTCTCTTTATGAAGGTTTCGGCATTCCTATTCTGGAAGCTTATATCAACAAATGTCCCGTAGCATTGAGCAATGCCAGTTGTTTCCCGGAAGTTGCTGCCGAAGCCGGAGAATATTTCCAACCGGAAAATCCGGAGTCAATATATCAGTCTATCAAAAGACTTTGCTCGGATGAAGAGCGCAGACAGGAACTGATCAAAGCCGGATTGTTGCGCGTTCGCTTGTTCACTTGGGAAGAAACGGCAAGGAAGACGTTGGAAACATATCAGAAAGTGATGAACAGATAATATTAGGTTGACAAGGTTTTAGAGACAAGTTGAGAAGGGATAAATATTATCTGTTTATTAAGATTTATTCTATTAGTTTCGCCACAGTTGTGACCTAATTAAATCACATCCGTGACCTAATTTCGCCACAACTGTGATTTAATCTTTCCACAGCTGTGGCGAAAACAATTATTGCTATTCCTATCAAGAGAAATGAAAACTGCCACAAAGAGTTATGAAAACAATATAAATTACAAAAACTAAACATGGCACAACCACAATAAAGTTGCACCATCAGAACCTTGCCCAATAATACCACAATAATATAATTCATCCTTTTAAATTCTTTTAACCTTCTATTTACACTACTATTACGAATTATGCGTAGATTTGCGACAGTAGTAATCAATTAAAAAAGAATAAATATGGAAAAGCTCACTCCTCAAGAAGAAAAGGCAATGAAAATGATTTGGAAACTTGAAGCATGTTGCGTCAGAGATATACTGAACTTGTATGAAGATCCTAAACCACCATACACAACACTAGCTTCAGTGGTAAGAAATCTTGAGAAAAAGAAATATATAAAAGGAAGACATATTGGTAATGTTTATGAATATACTCCAGTTGTTCAACAATCAGAATATAAAAGCAATTTCATAAGCTCGTTTGTTTCCGGATATTTCGGCAACTCATATAAAGATCTTGTTTCGTTCTTTGCAAAAGAAGAGAAAATCTCAAAAGAAGATTTGGACGAGATTATTAATATGATTGAGAAGGGAAAGGACGAATCCAACGGTTGATGGGTTGACAAGGATACAAGGGAGCGAGGGTTAATTTCCCCTTGTATCTGAAGCCTTGTTCCCTCGTCAACTCATAAACTTACAAACCTATAAACTCAAAAACTCAAATGCTTTATTACCTTAAAATAAATATTGCATTAGCCGTGTTCTACATATTTTACCGGCTAATGTTTGAAAAAGACACATTCCTGGTGTGGAGAAGGTTTTTGCTGATGTTCTTTCCGGTAATAGCCATTATCTTCCCACTGATAAGCATACAAAAATTCATCGAACCGGAATCATATATTGCCGGTTTGAGCGGATTTTACAGCCAGATTCTGCCGGAAATAGAAGTAAAGGCTGAACAGGTTGGAATCAACTGGGGAGAAATTGCCAGGCAATCGTTATATTTTGTAATCGTAGCAGGATGGATTGCGTTGTCAGCCCGTTTCGTTTACAAATTTCTGTTTCTGATAAATTTGGCGCTGAAATGCCACAAAACGAATATCAATGATACGGAAGTTTGTCTGCTTCCGTCACATTCAGGTCCGTTCTCGTTTTTCAACAAAATATTCATTTATCCGAAAGCTCATTCAGAAAATGAACTTGAAGAGATTCTGCTTCACGAAAAAGCACACGTCGCGCAATATCATACAATTGATGTTCTGATAGCAGAAATAGTAACTATCATATGTTGGATAAATCCTTTTGCATGGTTGCTGAAACGCGAGGTGAGAGACAACCTGGAATATTTGGCTGACCGCAAGGTGTTGCTCAGTGGAATTGACAGCAAAAGCTATCAATATCATCTTCTTGGTTTAAGTTATAATAAGGCTGCAGCTAACTTATATAATAGTTTTAATGTTTTATCTGTTAAAAATCGGATTATTATGATGAACAAAAAGCCTTCAAAAAGAATCGAGAAAGCAAAGCGTCTGCTGCTGCTTCCACTTATAGGATTTATGTTGTTGTTCAGTTATTGCAATTCTCCGCAATCGAAGCAAAACGTAACATCGGATGAAGCGTCAAAAACAAAGGTCAAAGCTTTTGTTGTTGACGATTCGGGAATTATTATGGGTGCTACGGTTGTAATCAAAGGGACAAATCTCGGAACGATATCTGATTCGAATGGAGAATTCACTATTGAAGCGTCAACTGACGATACTTTATCAATTGGTTTTCCCTCTTTCCAGTCTAGGGTAATTGCTGTAAAAGATATTCAGGATGGGATGAAAATCAGACTGGAAAATATTCCTGCCAAGGATACCTATGCCGGAATAACAGTTACAGAAAAAAACAGACAGGAGAACAGGAAAGTTGAGAACACTACGGAAGGCAGTAACAAAGTATTCACAGTAGTGGATGAAATGCCAGAATTTCCCGGAGGGCTTGACGGTCTTTTGAAATTCATCTCAGAAGAAATAAAATATCCGGTCGAAGCTCAGGAAAAAGGCATTCAGGGTAGAGTAATTCTTGCGATGGTGGTGGACAAGGAAGGAAGCATAAACAATGTTGAAGTTCTCCGTGGCGTCGACCCGTTATTGGACAAGGAAGCAATTCGCGTAATCGAGAGTATGCCTAAATGGAAACCTGGCAAACATGATGGACAAGTTGTCAATGTAAGATATACTATTCCGGTACTATTCAAGCTCCAATAACAAGCGTAAGATTATAATTCAAGTTTCGCAAGCTCAACTTCCAGATAACAAGTTGACAAGAATACAAGTTGACAAGATTGTTGGATAATAATTCGTGAAATTATAGGTATTCTGACCTTGTCAACTTGTATCTGAAACCTTGTTAACTTTTAAGTTGAGCAACTTGCGAAACTTGAATTATTTAATACTCAAACTTTCCTCCTCCCAGAAATTCCCTCAACAGAGAAGTCATAGGAATTTCAGATTCCGGAATACATTTGAAATATTGCAGGAAGCGGCGAAGGCGATATGCTTCGGTATATGCAGGAGAAGATTCCGGGACTTCGTTCAGCACCGGTTCGACATACGGACGAAGAACTGCAAGCTCGTAAAGCATCGCGCTGTTAAGCATAGCATCAGCATTTTCTTGATAAGGGAAAATCCATTTGTCCTCACCTCGGCGCACACTTGGCCAGCGCATTATTGTATCTTCGGCAGAATAACCACGGAATTTACTGTCGCGCACAATACGTCGGATAAGTCGGTTGTCGGTTGTTGGAATCCAGTTATGATCATCCAAGGAAATTGAAGTTAGAGCCGAAACATAAACACGATATTTCAGTTTATCCGGAATATGTGAAGTAAGCTCAGGATTCAAAGCATGTATTCCCTCAATTACTATAACTGAGTTTTTCTTCAATTTCAACTTCTTGCCTTTATACACACGTTTGCCTGTATTGAAATCGAACGACGGCAATTCTATTTCTTCACCGGAAACTAATTTGTTCAAATCACTGTTGAAATAATCGAGGTCCAGAGCATAAAGTGATTCAAAGTCATAATCTCCGTTTTCGTCTTTAGGAGTGTCTTCCCTATTCACGAAATAATCATCCAGAGAAATTCCTACAGGACTGAGGCGGTTTGTGGCAAGCTGTATTTCCAATCGTTTGCAAGTCGTTGTCTTTCCCGAAGAAGACGGACCGGCAATAAGGACAATGCGCACGCCATCGGCATATCTTTCAGCAATCTCATCAGCAATATGAGCAATCTGTTTTTCCTGCAAAGCCTCGGAAATCATAATCACTCCGGCAGCTTTTCCTTTTTTGATTGCCATATTAAGGTCACCGACATTGCTCAAATCCAAAGCATCCTGAAACAAAAGATGCTCCTTATATACATTCAGCATTTTATCCTGACGGACGAAAGGCTCAAGTTCCATAGGATTCTTTCGGCTTGGAACACGCAGCAGGATTCCACCGGAATAAGGCATAAGGTCGAACAGATGAATATATCCTGTTGACGGAGTAAGACTGCCGTAGAAATAATTTATATATCCGTCCAAATCATAGTAAGTCGTATAAAGCATTCCGGTTGTTTCAATAAGCCGGGCTTTATCGGGCATATTATGTTCGTTGAAAAGAGTTATCGCATCCGTTGTGTGAATAGAGCGACGGATGAAAGGAATATCTGCGTTGATAATATCCTGCATTCTGTCCTTTATACGTTTTATATCTTCCTCTCCTATCGGGTTTTCGCCATTGTTGATAACACAGAAATAACCTTTGGAAACAGCATGTTCCAACTTCAGGCTTGCATTAGGGAAAATATCATGCACAGCTTTGGAGAATATATGACAAAGCGAGCGCAGATATGTTCTCATTCCGGACATACTTGTATAATCGACATACTCGATATCTTTCGGTTGCCAACAGCGGAAACTTAGTGAGCATGTACGGTTATTAACCTGGGCATTCATAGGACGAAAATGAAGAGGAGCTCCGATTGCTGTGTATATTTCGGCTAGTGATGCTCCCATCGGTACTTCCTTATATGTGGAAGTGTTCTTGCAGTAAATTGTTATTGTGGGCATGATTTGAATTTTTGAGTTTATAAGTTGACATAGGAACAAGGCTTCAGATACAAGGGAAAAGAATCTCGTCTATTTGTTCCATAATTCCCTCGTCAACTTGTGCCCTTGTCACCTTGTTAACTTAATTTAATTTCGTATATTTGTCTCCCAAGTTAGGAATATTAATCGGATAATCAATCCACTTAAACTTTATTTTAATGGAATATTCATTTTTCGACCTCCTGAAATTATTGGGATCGTTAGCCTTCTTCCTTTATGGTATGAAGGTCATGAGTGAAGGATTGCAGAAATTTGCGGGCGACAGGCTTCGTAAAATTCTTACGGCAATGACCACAAACAGAGTCACGGGAGTTTTAACGGGGTTACTTATCACCGCTCTGATTCAGTCCTCTTCCGCAACAACCGTTATGGTTGTCAGCTTTGTTAATGCTGGTCTACTTACTCTTGGCCAATCTATTGGCGTTATCATGGGTGCAAACATCGGTACAACCGTTACCGCATGGATTATCTCAACTCTCGGTTTCAAAGTTAACATTTCTGTGTTTGCGCTGCCGCTTCTGGCATTTGGTATTCCGCTTCTTTTCTCCAACAAAAGCTCCAGAAAATCTCTGGGTGAGATTATTTTCGGTTTCTCGTTCCTTTTCATGGGACTTGAAAGCCTTAAGACTTCCGCACCGGACTTGAGTGCCAATCCGGATATGCTTGCTTTTGTGCAGAGCTTCGCAGACATGGGATTCTTCTCAATCCTGATTTTCCTTTTAATCGGTACGATAATGACTGTCATTGTTCAGTCTTCTTCTGCAACAATGGCAATTACTCTTATACTTTGTGCAAACGGCTGGATTGACTATCAGCTTGGTATTGCGCTTGTTTTGGGTGAAAACATCGGAACAACAATCACTGCAAATATTGCGGCACTTACAGGTAATACACAGGCTCGCCGTGCTGCACTGGCACACTTCCTGTTCAACGTATTCGGCGTTTGCTGGGTATTGTTGGTTTTCTATCCTTTCACTTCTCTTGTTTCTCTCATCGTAGAAAAGGGAATGCACGTAACAGATCCTGCAGTTGCTGTGCCTTTCAAACTTTCAGTGTTCCATACATGTTTCAACATCTGTAATACTTTCATCATGATATGGTTTGTAAATTACATCGAAAAAACTGTATCATGGCTTATCAAACCTAAAGAAGACGAGGAAGAATACAGACTCAGATTCATCACTGGTGGTATGCTTTCAACATCTGAGCTTTCAGTTCTTCAGGCTCAGAAAGAAATCACTCTGTTTGCTGAACGTACCGGTAAAATGTTCAACATGGTAAAAGAGTTGTTCTATGAAAAGAACGAAGAAGCTTTCCTGAAAATATATAACCGTATCGAGAAATACGAGAATATCAGTGACCGAATGGAAATTGAAATCGCCAACTACCTTACTGCGGTTTCTGAAGGTCGATTGAGCTCGGAAAGTAAAGAAGAAATACGAGTTATGCTTCGTGCGGTTTCTGAAATTGAAAGTATTGCCGACTCTTGTAACAACCTTGCAAGAAGCATCAAGAGAAGAAACGAACACAAGTCTTCTTTCACTCAGGAACAAAACGAACATATTGACAGAATGTTTGCTCTCGTTTCTCAGGCATTGGACAGAATGAATGTCTTAATCCACAAAACAGACCAAACTCACAGCGATATCAATCCTTCTTACAATATCGAAAACGAAATAAACAACTATCGTTCTCAGTTGAAGGCTAAGAATATCGAAGATATCAACAACAAGCTTTACCAGTATCAGGACGGTGTTTACTACATGGATATGGTAAGCGAAAGTGAAAAGCTTGGCGACTATGTTCTGAACGTGGTTCAAGCTTTGGTTGAAAAGAAAATATAATTGCTTAGCGCCATCACGCAATAACCGGCAGATGTTGCCGCAGCTCCTCCTGCAACTCCATAAGCAGGAACAAATATAACTCCGAAAAGAGCTGCGGCAACAAGTCCGAAGATAGAGCTGATGGCGCTATATTTTATCATTCCACCAGCTATGAAATACTGACATAAAACGGTGTTACAGGCTGCTGCTATTATACCAGGAGCAAGACAACGTATAACCACAGTAATACCCTCAAATTGCGAACTGAATATATAAGCCGTAAATAATTTCTCCGGAATAAGAAGAATAACTCCCATAAGAGCAAACGTTGAGAAGAAGGTAAGCTTCAAAAGCTTTAAAGTAATACTGCGGCTATGTGATTTTGTTTCACTGCGTGCCACTTCACTATTAGCTATATAACCTACAGCACGGCTTATGTGCCATACGCTTTCGGAAATACGGGTTGCTCCGTCCAATAATCCAACTGACGAAAGTCCTGCCCAAGTATTTACAAAGAAATAGCTCAGTCGTGTTGATATTGACTCCGCCATATTATCGGCATTACTCCATATTCCATATGTAAACATACGACGGAAAACCTGTGAATAAGGTGTTGTATTTGTATCTCTTTCTTCCCGATAAGGTTTATATAAATAAACAGCGCTTACTGCTAAAGCCGTAAAGTTGGAAACATACATGCCGTTTATATAATCTGTCACATCATGCGAACCAATGATATAATATATAAACATCAGTATGAAAAAAAGGAAAGCGCTTTGAAGAAGAAAAACAATATTAAATGCTTTTACATTGTCCTTTCCTAACAGAAAACGGGAATTAGCTGCAACAAGTGAGTTCAGAAGCGTGAGAATATATACTACAATAGTATATTCAGAAGGAATCATTCCCAACCACATCATAACAAAAGATGAAATGGCTGAAACAAACATAATCCACAGGTAAGAAGGAAACATTATACGCCGCATAGTATATTGTTGCATAAAATATACAATTGTGCTTCCGCAAAACATACTGTTCAGCATAACAGCAAGATTTACGGAAGCCAATATTATGCCTATTCTTCCCACGCCTTCGGCACCCAATAGCTTTGCATTAATGATTATTATTGCAAAGTTCAATGCTGCAGCCAAATAGCGCGAGACAATAGTGGAAAATGTTTTCTTAAGCAAACCCATAATAACAGATTTTATAGGCAAAAGTTAACAAGGTTAATTCCAATCCTTGCATCTGAAGCCATGTCAACTTGTTAACTAAATATGCAGGCCATCAAGCAAACGGACATAAACCTCAATAGCCTCACGTATCTCCATCAGACAAATATATTCATCTGCCGAATGTGAACGGGATGACTGACCCGGACCAATCTTGACAGAAGGGAACGACATCAGTGCCTGGTCACTCAGTGTTGGTGAGCCGAATGGTTCAAGTCCCATCATTACCGCACGACGAACAAAAGGATGATTCAAATCAGTCCTTGAAGAGTTAAGTCTGAAGCTGCGTGGCGTAACCTCGCATTCTACATTCTGCTGTATCAGACGATATAGTTCTTCATTAGAATAACACTCATTGGAACGAACATCCACCACAAACTCGCAACGGTCAGGAACAACATTGTGCTGCGTGCCGGCATTCACAACCGTTACACTCATCTTAACCGGACCAAGAAAATCACTTTTCTCAGGAAACTGGTATGCTGCAAACCATTCGATATCTTTCATAGCTTTGTAGATAGCATTCACACCCTCATTTCGTGCAGCATGTCCAGCCTTTCCCTTTGCCACGCAGTCTAGTACCATTAGTCCTTTTTCAGCTACAGCAGGATGCATTCCTGTTGGTTCACCTACAACTGAAAAAGCTATTGGAGGCAATTGTTTTAATGCGGCTTCGATACCATTCTTACCTGAAACTTCCTCTTCACATGAAGCAAGGAATATAAGATTATAAGGTTGCTCATGCTCTGTCAATCTGCAAAAGGCTGAATAGAGAGATACTACACTTGCTCCTGCATCATTGCTTCCCAGTCCATACAAACGCTCATCCTCTGATTCTTCAGGAGTAAATGGGTCTTTTGTCCAGCCGGAAACGGGTTTGACTGTATCTATATGTGAATTTAGTAATATTGTAGGCTTAGTCAAATCCCAATTACTATCCGTAAGTATGATATTATTCCCTACTCGGGAAACTTTATGTCCTTTACTGCGCCATTCATTCTCCAAAAAATCGGCGACTTTTGTTTCATCCCGACTGAAAGACGGAATGGAAATCATTTTCTTCAAGAGGTCTATTGAATAGTAGAACATATTTTTGAGTTTTTAAGTTTATGAGTTTACAAGTTAACAAGTTGACAAGGTTACAGGAGATAGATATTTCTACTTGACTCCTTGACTTCTTAACTCCTAAAAACAAAGAAATTTAATTTTCAATTTATCCTCAATATCTCCATACTCTTTTCCTTATCCTTCTCCAATTGAAGTTTAAGCTCATCTATTGATTCGAAACGGATATCATCTCTCGTTCTGGAAATAAAACTTACAGTTACGGTTTTGCCATATAAATCTCCAGAAAAGTCAAAAATATTAACCTCTATTGAGACATCGCTACCGTTATTTACTGTCGGACGATTTCCTATATAAAGCATTCCATTATAATATGAATTATCCATATATAAACGAACTGCATATACTCCTGGAGATGGGATTAGTTTTAATGGTTCATCAGGTAAAATATTTGCTGTTGGGAAACCAATAGTTCTTCCCAATTTATGTCCTTCCACAACTTTTCCCGTTATTGAATAATAATAGGTAAGAAAATCCGCAGCTTCAGCAACTTTTCCACATGATATAAGACGTCTGATAACAGAAGAACTGACAATCTCACCTGGTGTCTCAAGACAAGAAGCACGAAGCACATCCATTCCACACGCCTTTCCATATGAAACATACTGCTCAAAACCATCCTTACGGTCGTGTCCGAAACGATGGTCATAACCTATGAGTAATACTCGGACATTCATCTCCTTATACAGTACTTTCTCTATAAAATCTTTTGCTGATAAACAGGAAAGTTCATAGGTAAAATCCAGAACAATGCAATAGTCTATACCTGTAGCATCAAGTAAAGCTATCTTTTCAGAATATGAACTCAACAAAGCAGGTTTATAATCCGTGTTAAGAACCATTCTAGGATGCACAGCAAAAGTAATTACTGCAGATGCCATATTCCTTCTAGCAGCCTCCTGTTTAAGCTCACCTATCAGAGAGCGGTGTCCTGCATGGACACCGTCGAAAAATCCGATAGTGGCAACAAGGTTCTTTTCCTTTATATCTTTTGTATCAGTTATCAGAATCATTCTTGTTTATTTTTTTGCTTGCGAGCCTTTTCCTTGGCTTCCAACTCAGCCTTACGAGCACGTTCTTTTTCTTTAAGTTTCTGTTTATATGCTCTTTCTTTGGCTTTGCGTTCTTTCGCAAGTTGCTTCATTCTTTCCTTGTATTCTCGTTCTTTTTCCTTACGCAGCTGTTCACGAGCTTTAAGTTTTGCTTCGCGTTCTTCTTCAGCTTGCTTTAATTTTTCTTTACGTTCTTTCTCTAGTTGTCTTTCTTTCTCTTTCTTGGCTTTGAGCAGAGCTTTTTCCTCTTCTTCACGTTTCTTTTCCAAATCAGCTCTTTCTTTGGCAAGACGTTCCTGAAGTTCTTTCTCTGCTTTTTGTTCTTCTTCGAAAGCCTTACGAGCTTCTTCACGACGAGCTTCTTCGGCTTCTGCTTCACGTTTACGGATTTCCTCAATATCTTTCAAAGTAAGACCCTGCTCTTCCTCAACAGCAGGAACTACAGCCGGCTGGTTTACCTGTTCAGGCAAAAGGACTGGAATTACGGTATCCACATGAATTATCACTTCCTCTTCCGGCACTTCTATATGCAAGATTTGAGGTTTAAGTGTTTCAACAGGAACTTCAGGTGAAACTTCTTTATCATCCTTATCCGGGCTTTCAGCTCTCGTTATCTCAGTTTCTTTACGAGCTTTCCATCTAGCAGATATTGCCTTTGCTTCATTACCGAAATTCTCATCGAAGAATACCATATATTCATCTAATGTCTTACCGTGCATCAATGTTTCATAGTTATCTTCTGATATAGGCAAAGCTATTACAGCTTTATCCAAAGCGCTTGCATATCCATCCTTATCATATATCATACGATAATATTGCAAAGCCTCATCAAAACTATAGAAGCCACTGATATGAAGCATTCCTACAGGTCCTTGTTCCTCAATTGTCACATCAAGTTCCTTAACCATGAAATTAGCAAAGTTATATGCAGCGACATTGAACAGAAGACGATTTTTATCAACATCACCAACAGAATAAACCAACATCATACGATAAGGTGTATTCTTTTCCGAATTGAATGTCCTTGCTGAGTCAGCCGCAGATACCATATCACCCTCAGCTCCAAAACGAAGATTCCATGTCATACCGGTAACTCCTCCTTGTACCATTGCTCTACCGCGGAGAACTCCTTTAAGCATTTCACCGGCAAGGTCTATTACATCTGCATCCGGATATTTCTCTACCAAAGCCTTCAATGCAGTCTTGAACCCTTCGGCATCTCCTGTTTGTACATAAGTCAAGGCATCCAGGAACATAAACTTAGGCATAAGTTTAGCCAATGGATATTTTTCCTGCATATACTTGAAGTTTCGCCTTACTGTTTCCACATCTGTAGCAAGATAGCGGTTGTATGTTGCTTCATACAATGAATCCTGAACTACATCCATCATTCTGATGTTACGCTCATAATTTGGATCAGCAATCGCAACAGCATAATCACTTTCAGGGAATGCAGCAATAAGCTTTTCCTTGTATTTATTTGCCAAGGCAGTATCTTTTGTTCTTAACGCAAGGAGATAAAGCTGATAATAACTTTCAAGCAAATGGGAATTTTCTGGGAATCTTCTTTCAAGTTCCTCAAAACCTTCTATAGCTAGAGATAAATCTTCCAACTTATCTTTATAAATCATAGCCATATTATAAAGGCCATCTATTATTATAATATTAGAAGCCTCCACATCTTCTGGAGTCATAGGCAATTGCTGGAGATAAAACTCTCGGCTCTTAGGGTCATCGGCAGCAACGGCAGACGAATCAGTAATTGCAGCACCTTCTACTGCTTGTCCTTCGCCATCAGCAAGCTCACCTTCTTCAGCATCCATAGGTTCATCAAAAGTGGACATTTGTTTGTTTCTACGTCGCCAGTCATCTTCCAAAGCTCTTCGTCCCCATTTTCTCTGGAATTGAGCTTTACCCTGTGACACTGTCTGAGTATTATAGAAATAGAATGTAGAACCACCACCTGCTACAGGTATAGTAACAGTCTGGGCTTCAGTTCCAGGACGGTCTATTCCACTACCCTTTGCTTCCTGTTCTGCAAGATAAGCTTCTTTCTCAGCAAGAGCCTTTGCTTCTTCCTCTTCTTTCTTTACTTTTTCAATTATTTTATCAATTACGGCAAGACGTTCAGCCTCCGGCATACGGGCCAATGTCTGCAAACTATCCTGTAGCTGCACTGCTTCGGCATGAACAACAAGTTCATCCAATACTGCAGAAAGTTTAGATATACGGTCGTAATCCTTATATTCCTTGCTTATTCCAGACAAGGCTCCGCTAAAGTTTGGTTGAGCCTTGATATAATCTTTCATCTTAAAATACAAATCACCCAAGCGAATCTGGCAAATAGCCTTATCCATACCGTTGCGAACACTTTTCTCAACACCCAGCTCATAATTCTTTATCGCATTTGCAGTGTCTTGCTTCGAAATATAAACATTACCCAAAGCGTAATACACCTGATCCAGCAATTCTTTATTTTTAGGATTACGAGCCATACGCTCAAGCATTCGTACAACTTTACGGTTGTCTGCACCAACATAAACCTCTGTCTGGCGTATTCGTGCAGCAAATTCCAAATCATATGGAGGATTTGAACGGGCAACTTCTCCAAAATATTTATAAGCCTCCGCATTTCTTCCCAATTCAGCATACATCTGACCAAGCAGATATTTCATACGGCTTTTCTGTAAACGGCTTTTCTCAGCCTTTATGGCTGTTTTCATATAAGGAATGGCTTCTTCAAAGTTTCCATTCTTAATCAAATAATCAGCATAAACTGTTTCATAATAAGGTCTGGTCTTATCAGGTATTCCTCCAGTATTCAGTTTTGTAAGAATATCCTCGGCTTCATACATCCATCCCATTTCCGAATAGCAACGAGCCTGCCATAATCTGGATTCAGCAACAATTGTCTCATCTGTAGCATAGTGACGAGAAATATACGAAAACGTAGCTGAAGCTTGCAGGAAATCTCCGTTATAAAACTGAGCCTCTCCCAGCATCATCCAGCAATTCTTCAAGAAAGGATTGTATTCTTCCTGTTCCTGCAATTTACGCTGCTTTGGATCGTTTCTCCATCCTGGTTTCTTTTTAGGTTTAGTCTTTATAGAGTGCAGCTTTATAGCCTTATTGCTTTTCTCAATTGCACGGTCGAACGGACCACCAGGCTCTGCCTTATCTTTTGGCAAAGAACTAACCGGATACATCAGAATCATTTCGGTATAGTTTTCCTGATAACCTGTCTGCTGTGCCTTCAAGGCTTCATCAAAAGAGACTTTACCGTTATAATAAATATTATAACGTGATGTCAAAGCATGATAAAACCTGCTGGCAGCCGTATTCTTCTTTGTAGAACAACCTGCCACAATACAAAGAAGAAGAAAAAACAATATGTAGCGTATACTTTTCAAACGAGTTTTCTGTTTATTAATTTATTTAATGCAGCCTTTATTCCCGCCGAAACGAAGAACATCAATACATAAATCAGTATTATAAACGCACCAGATGGCACATTCATTGTGTAAGACAGGCATAAACCTGCAACAGACCCCAAAAAACCTATCAAAACACTACCAATAGCTATCTTTTTAAAGTCAGAACACCACATATTCATTATTGTCTGAGGTAATGTAAGCATACTCATAAGAAGCATTATCCCAACCAGACGTATAGAAAGGACTATTGCCACAGCCACAATACACATCATCAGATATTCCAAGAATTTTACCGGAAGATTTACAGTATGAGCAAAATCAGAATCAAACGCGACATACACAATTTCTCGCTGCCAAAATGCAAACATTATAAAGAGTAAAAGTGCAAAAGCTGCCAATGCTATAATATCTCCGGAAGTAACCATCAGGATATTTCCAAACAGATAGTTCGACATATCAGGTGCATATCCGGGAGACAATGATATAAATATTACTCCCAAAGCCATACCTAATGACCACACTCCTGCTATTGCAGAGTCTTCTCTCAATCCTCTGGAACGGCTCATCCATGCTACGCCTAAAGCTGACATCACCGCAAAAAACAAAGCTGATAATACTGGATTTATTCCAAGATAAAAACCTAATCCAAGTCCACCAAATGAAGCATGAGTTATTCCACCACTTATAAACACCAAACGTCGGGAAACAATATATGTACCTACCAAACCACACACTATAGCTGTAAGCATACAACCAAGCAATGCATTACGGAAAAAAGCATATTCCAATAATTCCATATCAATGTCTCCTCTCGCCAACTATAAGGAAAGCTTCATCTTTAAGAGCATCCGGAAGATTCACATTTCTCAATTGCAAACTTCTTATCCAGCCAGCAACTTCTGTCTCCTGCAAAGTATAAAGGACCTCACGAAACTCTTCAACTTCTTCTTCAGAATATGCATCACCTTCAAGACCTTTAAAACGGTCCAGTTCTTCATCGTTATAATATTCTATTCCTTTACTTACAGCGGCAAGAAGACTGTCTTTCTCACAAGTCTCGTGTTGCCCACAACATTCTTCCGTCAGTTCTTGCGGCTCAGGGATTGAATCTATTTCTCCACGTTCCAACATACCCTGAAGCTTCTTGTTTCTTAAATAACCTATAATGGCAGAAACAACACCCAATACCAATAGACTTAATATTATATATATCATTTGAGTTTATGAGTTTTTAAGTTTATGAGTTTATAGTTGATAGGGGGACAAGTTGACAAGGATACAGAAATAATATATTCCTTCTTGTCTTATTAACTCCTTATTTCAAGCTTCCCTGACATCTATTCCCGCACCTTTTAAATCATTCCAAAAAGCAGGATAACTCTTCGATACAACACCAGGCTCATCTATAACTATACCTTTAGGCAACAATAAAGCTGCCGGAGCAAACGACATTGCCATTCTGTGATCTTCATAAGTGCTGATAACAGGTATATCATCTGCTGCGCATCTCTCACCGGTCCATTCTAAAACAGAATCATTGTAGTCGTTCAAAACATAGCCTAATTTCTTGCACTCATTCTTCAACGCTGTTATTCTATCTGTTTCCTTAATCTTCAAGCTCTGCAAACCACTGAAACGGAAAGGAACTCCTTTCATAACACTTGCCACAACAAAAGTCTGAGCCAAATCCGGAATATTTACCAAATCAGCTTCCAGCATATCACATGATTTTCCAGAAGAAATCAACTTAACTCCTGTTCCTTTATCAAACTCCGTTACAACACCCAATTGTTCAAACAATCTTGCGCCGAAAGAATCTCCTTGAAGACTATTTTCAAACAATCCGCACAATTCAATTTCCGAAGATTCTGAGAAAGATTTTATTTCATACCAATATGATGCAGCACTCCAATCTGATTCCACCGTATATGGAACAGGATTATAGTCCTGTGGCTTCACCTCTATAATATTTCCTTTCCAATCTGCAGAAACGCCAAAAGCCTCCATCATCTTCAAGGTAATATTAATATAAGGTCTGGAAATAATATCACCTTTCAGTTTCAGTTTCAACCCATCCTTCATTAAAGGAGCTACCATAAGTAAGGCTGAAATATATTGAGAACTAACACTACCGTCAAGTTCAATTTCTCCACCGTTCAATGCTGACCCATATATCTTCAAAGGAGGAAAACCTTCTTTCTCCAGATATTCTATTCTTGCTCCTACAGAATTCAAAGCATCAACCAGAATCCGGATTGGACGATTCTTCATTCTTTCGGAACCTGTCAATACCCATTCCCCTACAATTTTAGATAGAAAAGCGGTCATAAAACGCATAGCAGTTCCTGCAGCCTTAATATCAAATGTAGAATCATTTGAGTTAAGAGCACGAACCATTACTTCCGTATCATCACAATCAGAAAGATTGCTTATATCATAAGGGCTATAACTTAGTGCATTCAATATTAACGCTCGGTTACTGATACTCTTTGATGCCGGCAGTTTTACCGATGCTTTAATTGGATAACTAGGAGGAGTTATTAAATATTTCATTATACAGGTATTTAGTTCTTTTGTTTCCGAGCTTGTAAGTTTATAAGTCATTGCGTTAATCCATCAGAAAAACTCTAAAATTTACAAACCGATAAAATCAACTACTTACGAATTATGATTGAGGACAAAAATACTGAAAATTTAGCTCAATCTACCAATAAATGATACCTAAACAGCCACAAATTATTAGTAAAACACCCAAGAGCAAATAAAATATTCGTGCACCTTTTCGTCCAAACCAATTCACAAAGCTTTGCGCTGCACTAGTACGGAAATACCAGTCTAAATTAAATAAGGCTGCTATCATAGAGAAGCAGCCTAATGCTATAAACAAAACAAATATAAAATAATCTGTAGGATTCATTTTATCTGTCTTATAATATCTTTAATCTACGGTTACAGTTCTAGTTCCATCAGGATTCTCTGATATATTAACTTCAACCACATCGCCAGGTAAAAGTTCTTCAATCTTTTCAGGCCATTCAATGAAACATAAAGCTCCGCTATAGAAATAATCTTCAGTTCCTATATCTTCAGCTTCACTCAACTTATTGATTCTGTAAAAATCAAAATGATATATTAATTCACCAGTTTCATCGCTTCTATATTCATTTACTATGGCAAATGTAGGACTGTTTATTACATCTTCAACTCCTAATTCTTCGCAAATTGCTTTGATAAAAGTTGTTTTACCAGCGCCCATATTTCCACGAAAAGCAAAAACAGTTCTATCGTCCATTGCTGCAATGAATTCTTTCGCAGCTTCACGGATATTTTCTAAACTTGATATTTGGATTGTTTGCATAACTGTATGTTTGGAATAATATATTCTATTGCAATATATAAGAAATCATATTCACAAAGGTAGTATTTCTTTTTAAGAAATGATGATTGATTGATACTTCTTATCAAAGAATAACGGTTATAAATCTTATAAACAAAAAAAGACCCGATTCCTTTCGGAACCGAGTCTCTTCGCTTTCTAAAACGGCGG
>CALCST010000007.1 GCA_937894065.1 uncultured Parabacteroides sp.
CAACGGTTTTCAAGACCGCCGCAATCGACCACTCTGCCATCTCTCCAAAATTTCTTATTTCGTTAACCAACCGTTCTCTCTCGATTGCGGTGCAAAGGTAGATATTATTTTTGAATCTGCAATAGTTTAGGCAAACTTTTTTTCAAAAAAATCATCATTTTTTGTACGTTCTTTTGGGATTCTTTGGAAACCAGCCTTTTAAAACTCTCTCTTCCTGCTCAAAAACTTCCTTGATTGTCCAAAATGAAGAAAAGGCAAACACTCCACATACCACCGACCAGAATGTACTTTGTATGAATAAAGACAGAAAAGTGCCGACTAAACCCAATATCAGGAATATCCACCAACACTTGGTTCCCCAATAATATTCAGCTTTAACAACAATCGGATGAAAGAATCCTATAATTAAAAAAGTTGCAATACCTATGAGCAAACCATCAAAATTCAACAAATCCATATATTATATATTTATTCATTATTTAATATGTTTTCTGAGTTCGTAAAGATAAACATATAATTTAAAGAAATGATATCCGATTATACAAATATAATCCACAAAACACATCCGACAGAAAAACAAAATACGTCCGTAAATATTGATAAATACATACGGACGTATTTTAGATTACTTCTATATATATCTAGGAGTAGATATATAAGTATGACAATTATATGCTATAAGCGTCGAAGAAACTTCTGTGCAATAGGATCTGACAATATAGAATCATCTATAAATGAATCTTTAATTATCCTTGTCATACGCTGATGCCATTTAATATCACGCCACATCCCAACAAACTGAGGAGCACAAAAATTGCTCGTAGCTATTGCTCCCCATGCTCCTGTTTGTGAAGCCTTTATTGTTCCAATCTCACAAAGTTCCTTTACCCAATCCCATCCAAGCAAAGGCCAATCTTTATAATCAACAATACCCCAACATTCTGTTGTAGCTAACGGACGCTTCAGTTTTTTTGCAATATCTGCAACGAGCTCAATCTTGTCTGTAAGCAATTTCTGCCAATATTCAGGTTTTTCGCGATACAAAGGTTCTGCTTTCCTAACAACCTTTTTATATGCTTCCGGAGAGAAACGCCCGTCACGATAGTCAACTTCTTTATAGAATTCATTACCATTTTGCTGTACCATCCAAATATGATGTTCAAACAAGTCGAGATAATCTTTTGCAGACATTTCTTCATATTTCTCAACATCAGCATTATCGAACGAAAACAAAAATGGTATATCTGGATATGACTCTTTCATCATGCTCAAAGCTGTCTTAATCCATTTCCATGACGCTTCTTTATGCCATTGACCCCAATACACATCCGGATGTAATTTTTCGAAATAAGGAGCCCAGATGTTTCCCGGCCACTCATTACATAAATCAACATAAAGAACCGTATCCAACAGACCACCTTCCTCTATAGTTTTCAGAGTCTTGAGCCAATTGTCTGCCATCTTTTCCGGTGAATCAATTTTCATCACCATGCCATCTGTATCTTGTCTGTACCAGGAAGATAAACATACCTTGATATCACGTTCACGGCATTTCTCAAGAAATTGATTCAACATTGGCTGAACCTGAACAATATTCAAGTCCGGACTTCCCCACATTTGCTGATTCCAAACCTCATTCAATGTCCATTTCTTTGTCGGACCGGCGGCAACCAAATGAGGATATGCATCTATTCGGACTGCATTATACCCTCTTACCACAAGTTCATCAAGGACAGAATCCCAATCTTCAAATCCTGCGCCGTCCCATCTTCTTTCAAGCCATGAGAAATCCCACATTGTTATAGCTCTGGGACGAACTCGCGCTATTGTTCCTTTAAAATTATCGTTTGATGCTATTTGCTGAGTAGCATTCAAAGCAGAAGTTCCGGCAGCTGAAAAAGCAACAGCCGAACTCTTTAATATAAAATCTCGCCTATTCATGGTATGACTATTATTTTATAATAATATTAGCATTGTCAACATCTAAAACAAATTCTTTTCTTTCATCCGAATTTTCAGCATTGACTTTCACATTATCAAAACAGATATTTTCAGAATGTCTAATAAAAAATCCAAAAGCAGGCAGACCATCAACATTAAACTGATGAGCATCCGGATATCCTGCTGTATTCTCCGGGACTTCACGTTTAGCCATTTCTTCAGTTCCTCCACCAATCATACCCAAAGTTATATCTTTCAGATATACATTTTTTATTCTATGTCCCGGTATTCCTGAAATCATAGAACCTTGTCGCAGATTTCTGCTGCCATCAACCGATTTAATAATTATATTCTTCAAATATCCGGGAGAAGGTTTGCTCTGTCCGGGCATCACACGGCATCTGTCACCTATCCTGATAAATATCGGGCATCTTGACTGATTGATTCTTATATCCTCAATAAGTATATTTTCCGCATTTCCTCCATCAACTGTTGCTAAAGTAAGACCTGTACTGGATTCGTGACCTGAAATAGACACCATATCATCAGGAACACCACCAAGTGTAACATTTCTAATAACAACATTTCTGAAATCGCCCTGAGTGTCAGTTCCCAACTTGAAAGCATTGCATGTTGATACAAATGTAGAATTCTCTATAAGAACATTTTCTGTCGGCAAGCCACTGCCACCTTTCAAACACATTGCATCATCTTCCGAATTGATAAAGCAATTACGGACTATTACGTTTCTACATCCGTCAGGGTCAA
Organism: uncultured Parabacteroides sp.; assembly: GCA_937894065.1. Lineage (GTDB taxonomy): Bacteria > Bacteroidota > Bacteroidia > Bacteroidales > Tannerellaceae > Parabacteroides. The sequence continues at coordinate 2,710 of CALCST010000007.1, forward strand.
GGCCGTCATTATTAAAATTTGCCTGGTTGATTACTTTTATGCCGTCAAAAATCAAATTATTACAAGCTATATAATTCTGCATCCACGAAGCTGAATTATGCAAAAATATATCTTTGACAACAATGTTTTCACATTCAACCATTCTTATCCCCATCGGACGGTCTTTGATGGGACCTACAGTTTGAGGGCTTGAGAAATGTTTCTTTTCTCCTCGGAAATAGATTTCACCTTTTCCACAAATTCCAATATTATTTGCTTTCTCTGCAAAAATCAAAGATTGTCTGAAACGGTGATTTTCACTCATCACACTTTTGAAATCTTCGATCATATCCGGATAATCTTTTATATCAGTGCTTCCCAACAATCGGGAGTTCTCTGAAACTTCAAGCATTACACCTGATTTTATGATTATTGTTCCAGTTACATAATCTCCTTTCGAAAGAAGAACTGTTCCTCCTCCGCTGTTTGAACAAGCATCAATTGCTGACTGAATCTGAGCTGTATTCAAAGTAACACCATCAGCTTTTGCACCATACGTCTCAACCAGAAATACTGAATCCGGCACATTCCATGGTTTTAAATTACAAGTCAGACTGTCAGCCATATTCTCCAACCTGGTTTCCATATCCGATGTCCATGACGGAGATGTATTTTTTTGTACACAGCTTGAGAAAGCCATTAATATCGAAAGTAAAAATATATTTTTCATATCTTATTCTGTTTTAAATAATACAAATTTGAAAAAAGGGTTAAAATCGATAATCACATCGACCTTAACCCAAAACCACAAAACTACTCAGCAACTTCCTTTAATCTATACATTACTTTGTTATAATAATAAACTTACTAAGATAGCACACACAAAATGGAAAGTCACTTTCTTACTATAATTGTTCAATTTTAAAATAGTCTATATCTAATCCTCCGGTTCCATTATAAATTCTTATTTCATTATCACCTTCTTGAAGTTCGATAATACCTAAATCAAGTTCTTTAAATTCTGATGACTGAGGGAAAACTATATCTTTAATTTCTGTTCTAAACCCAATCAAAAGATTATGTTTTTCATCTTTAAGAGGAGCAGCATAAGAAACTTTCAATCTGTACTTACCTTTCTTTGCAACTTGTGCAAGAACTTCTACATAATCATTTTTACCATCAAAACCAGTCACATACCCATCACCTGAAAAACCTTTCCTATAGTTATCAACGTAGGTACGATTAAGAGTTCCTCCTGCAGCTCTTCCATTTTCAGCTTCAAGCCAAATCGTAACATTTGTCTTTGGAGCCAAACCTAAACCTTTTTCTGTGGGTATTATTTTTTTGATTTTACCATCTTTATCATACTCCAGATAATCCATCATCACACTTCGGCATGTGCTGTTACCTTCAGACAACCATGAAGAATGATAAAAAGCCATCCATTTATCACCATATTTTATAACAGAGCCATGGTTAGTTCCAGCCTGTCCATCAAATTTTCCGATATATTCTCCTTGGAATTCATAAGGGCCCAGTGGTTTGTCTGCAATCGCGTAATACATAACCTCCGGCCATTCACCATCCGGAAGCCCCGGATATGTCATATAATATTTTCCATTATATTTATGACACCACAAACCTTCGAATACATCCTTCAGCTGTGATGTAAGCTCAACCATTGTTTCTGATTTGATCGACATCAAATCGTCATTCAACTCAGCGCCATAACCTTTTCCTCCGCATCCCCAAAACAAGTAAGGTTTGCCATCATCATCTATAAACAGAGATGGGTCCTGTCCCCAGTCAACACCTTTGATATACCCTATATCTTCAAACGGACCTTGAGGTTTATCACTAATAGCCATTCCTGTTCGGAATATACCTGAACCCTTTTCTTTCATACAATAAACCAGATAAAACTTGTTTCTGTATTGAACAGCATCAATAGCCCAAGCATGATTCTCAGCCCAACTTACATCTTTGAAATGTAACACACGTCCATAATCAACCCAATTTACAAGGTCTGTTGTTGAAAAAACATGATAATCCGACATTGTATAATGTGAATTAGTTCCAGGTTCATCATGCGAAGTGTACAACCATAACCTATTGTCTCCTTTCCAAACGTGAGCTGAAGGGTCTGCAGTATATAAATGTGTAAATACCGGATTCTGTCCGTAAACAGCTTCCACACAAAATAAAGCTAATAGTAAAAGATTACGTTTCATTTTAAAGTAACATTGTTTTATTTTTAAACATTGCAAACCGGATCAGTTTTATCATGAAAAAGAACTATTAAAATCCGGTCTGCATCTGTTTAAAAAGATGAATAAACAAATCTCAACTTTTCGATACCTTAATCATTTAAGTTAAAAGTCCGAGAGCAAAGGTATGGCATTCAACAAAAAACGCTTAACACTTATGTTACTTATAAAATTATACTATGTTACATTTTTTCAGAATTCTCTTTAGAGGCATATACACTAGGCGAAACTCCATAAGTTTCCTTAAAACAATTGGTAAAATATTGCTGCGAATTAAACCCTACAGCAAATGCCACTTCTGATATTGATATATTTTTAGTACGCAACAAATAGGCAGCATGTTCCAGTCTGATATTTCTCAAATACACACTTGGAGATTGCTGGTACAATTCTTTCAATTTTCTGTGAAGATGCACTCTGCTTATTCCGCACTCAGCGCTCAATTCTTCTATTGAAAGAGAAGAATCACCAATTCTTTCCTTTATTTTCGCATTCAATTTTTCTATCAGCTTGTCATCTGCACTCTTCACATCATATGTTTCATCTATTTTGCGATTATTCTGAACTTCTGATTTTTGTACTTTATAATGAATACTTCTTTGTAGCAAATTATTTATCTGAGCTATCAAATGTGACAACTCAAACGGTTTAGCCAAATAAGCATCTGCACCTTTCTGCAAACCACTTACAAAATCCTCAACACAAGCCTTTGCCGTCAACAGAATAACCGGAATATCACAAACATTAGGATTACTTCTAAGTTTCTTCATCATTTCCAATCCGTTTATTTCCGGCATCATGATATCTGAAATTATAATATCCGGCAGCTCTTTTACAGCCATATCATATCCAATTTTACCATTCACCGCTGTAAAAACCTGATAATATTTTCCCAGTTCAAGTTTCAAATAAGAACGTATATCCTCATCGTCTTCAACAATCAGAACCTTATATTTTTTCTTTCTTCCTATAGTATTTTCATCAAACGGAATAGCTATATCCGATTCAATCATTGTCTTTTCCGAAAATGATACAGATTCTTCAAATCTTGCATTTTCTTCATTATGCTTTTTCTCGCTTTCGTTGTAAGATTCCTCTTTAAAAGGTAAAACAAACATAAAACATGAGCCTTTACCCAATTCACTTTGCACAGAAATCTCTCCATGATGCATTTCAACAAGACTTTTCGTGAGATGTAGTCCTATTCCTGAACCATTATTTCCTACGCCCATTTGATCCTCAACCCTATAAAAACGATTGAAAATACTGTTTATGTTTTTCTTTGAAATGCCAATGCCCGTATCTTCTATCTCAAATTTGATAAAATTATCATCCTTTCTATACACTCTGACATTAATCTCTCCTTTAACCGGCGTATATTTTACAGCATTCGACACTAGATTATATATTATCTTATCAAGTATATCAATGTCAAAATAAGAATATTCAGGTAAATCATTCATCTCCAGATGAAGCTGTAAACCTTTATCTTCAACCATACCTCGGAAAGAATCAATAGTATCTGAAATAAAATTATCAAGATTAACTCTTTCAACCTTCAATGACATTTGCCCTTTCTCAAGTTTCCTTAAATCCAAAAGCTGATTTACCATTCGAAGAATACGCATTCCATTCTTATACATTATATGATATGAAACTGCAGTATGAGAATTATGCTCGTTTGACATTAATTTTTTTAATGGAGAAAGTATTAATGTAAGAGGTGTACGGATTTCATGAGAAATATCTGTAAACATCTGCAAACGTGCCTGCGAAATTTTCTCCCTTTGCTGTTGCTCCAAAATTTGTCTTTTTTCCTTTATTCTGGATTTTATAATCTTAAATACCAAAACAACAATAAGAAAAAGAATAATAAAATATATGGTTTTAGCCCAAAAAGACAACCAAAATGGAGGTTCCACAATTATATGTAAACTTTTCTCAACAGCAAGAGATTCATCTCCAATGAAAGCTCTGACTTTAAAAACATAATCTCCGGGATGAAGATTAGTATATACAGATCTCTGTAAATCTCCAATTGTTGTATTCCATGTTTCATCAAACCCCTCTAATTTATATTTGTAAGTTACAATTGACGGATTTGAAAACACAAATGCATCATAATCTATTGAAATACTATTCTGTTTATACGATAAAACGATTTCTTCAACTTCATTCAACGATTTATTTAATATTACGTTTCTGGCTACAGTATCATTAATTCCAATCTTTTTTTCTGCCAGATAAAGATTGGAGAACGTAATCTCTGAAACTTTTTGCTCATATTTTAATTTTTGAGGATTAAAGAATATTATTCCTTTATTTCCTCCAAAATACATGATTCCATTATCAGCAAATACAGAAGCTCTCTCTTTATATTGTATATTTTCCGCTCCCTGACGTTCATCATAATCAACAAACTCTTCTTTAGAAACATCAAAACGTACCAATCCTCCATTTGTGCTAATCCAAAGACCTGTAGAAGGATCATATTCCATACTCATTATGAAATTATCAGGAAGACCATCTTTATCCGTGTAAAATCTAATTTCTTTTTTCTCTAAATCCAAACTATTCAAGCCACTTCTGGTTCCTGCCCACAATTTCCCGTTTCCATCAAAACAAACCACCATTATTTGGTTATTTACAAACTGGTGGAACATAGGGTTATTAATAACAACTCCAGTTTCGATGTCAATGCAGTTAACACCATAACCCGTACCAATCCACAATTTATCATTATCCAGAGCTAAGCTATTAACAAAGTTATTGCTTATCCTGAAATCATCATTTTCTGAATCTGAAGCATAAAATATCAAGCGGTCACTATCGGCACATTTCTTTACCAAACCACCGCCCTGAGTCGCAAACCATATATTTTTATACTTGTCCTCAGCTATGTCTACTATGTGATAATTAAGCAAAAAACCATCTTTTTTCATTGGCAACTGTTTGTATTGGTCTTTAGCCGGATTGTAAACATATACGCCATGTAAATATGTTCCAATATATACCATACCTTCCGAATCTTGAAGAATTGAGGTAATGACATTTTCGTCAGGCAGTATTCGTTTCACAACACTATAATTCCCTTGTTCAGGTTTCATAATGTATAATCCACCACCATTTGTTCCAACCCATAATTTATTATCAGAATCAACAATAACAGACAAAATACTGTTATCAGAGATATTACGCTTGTCAGAGAAATAATCATTTTCGATAGTCCTTATACCTGAAACATTTCCGGGTATAACAACTAAACCCTTTTCTATATAAGGAACCCATATATTACCATTCTTATCTTCAAAAAGGCATGATATTTTTCCTTTTCTGTGGTTGAAACCAGTGTTTCCTATCTCAAACCGTTCTATAGAACCCTCGTCCTCATCCAGTTGCCACAATCCATATCCTTCTGTTCCAATCCATATTCTTCCCTTTGAGTCCTTAATTATAGAATGAGACATTTTTATTGCAGAGCGAGCCTCACCTGCTGCATGTATCTGATTAAACTCATAAGTTAATGTATCGAAAGAAAAAATCCCGCCGTCAAGAACCGAAAGCCATATTTTCCCGTTGCTGCCATTACACATTGAAACAATTCTTTTTCCACGAAACCCTTCAATGGAATATTCCCGAATTTCATTAGAATCAACATTATAACTAAGCAAAACACCATTGTCCCCTCCTATCCATAATTTATCTTCCACAAGCATGCAACACAGAGGAATACAATCAAATATTTCATCCCGGAAACAATTAGCAACCTGAAGATTTAAAGTATTGATTTTATAAAAGCCTTGTCTGCTCAAAACCCATAAAGAACCATTATCCCGGTCTTCCACCATAGCTACCAAAGACAAACCTCTATTTTCGGCATTCGACAACGAAAACTCTTTGAAACTTTCTGTCTGTTTATCATATAGAGATAATTTCTCTCCTCCCATTATCCAAAAATGTCCATTTCCATCTTCTAAAGAGGATATTACATAATTGTTGGGGATAGATAAACTATCTGCATAAGAATGCATATATGATTTACCTAATTTACCGGACAAACGGTTCAATCCATAATCCGTTGACAGCCAAATATAATTATTACTATCCTGATATATATTATGCACACTTTTCCAATTCGACAATTCCCCGCCAATAGGTATAAAACGAATATTAGATGCTTCTGAACAGGGGAATATTATTGCAAACAAAAAAATATACAAAAGACGAAATATATTCATAACCAATATCTCTAATTATTTATGAATTCAAAGTTACACTTTTAATCAGATAACTTGCAAGCGTATATATCTTTATACTTAAAAAACGGGCCAACAACTGTTTTTTTATGAATTAAAAACAGTGTCAACCCGTCAATTGATGAACTAAATATAAAACCCCAAAATCAATTTCACTTATTGAAAAATATTTGATTATCACCTTTTGGTGTAATGTCTATTTTATCCAATTCAACATCATGAACGTCATCAAAGACAAACGCAGGTCTGAAATCTTTATCTTTCAATGAAACTTTGATATTTTTCATCTTCAATCCCTTTGTATGCCTAACATAAAATGCCCATGAAGGAAGTTCTCCAAACATCGAATATTCCGGATAATGATTTATGTTTTCAGGAACACTTTCAACTCTCCATGTCGGGATATAAGCAATACCCTTCGAAGCTCGTCCCGGATAAACAATCTCTATATCCTCAATAGTAACATTCTCAACATAGTTTCCCGGTATTCCCGTAATAGATGAAGGTATCGGATTATGAGGGAAAGACAATCTCGGACCTTTCATATCATAGTTTATGTCTGCATCTTCATAAGGCACTTCAACTTTCATCTTTCCGATATATACGTTCTTTATTGAGCCAGGTTTTCCTCTGCGGTTACCAACACGTATAAAAATTGCATTACCTGTATTTTCGGCAACAACATTCTCAACATGAACTCCATCAATGAATCCTCCGTCAACAGCTTCAATAGCTATAGCAGAACGATATGTGTCCTTTACCTTTATCCTTTCTATTTTCGTATTTTTGAAACCGCCCCACGAAGCCGTACCGAACTTCACCGCACTTGCGCTTGTCACAATCTCACAATCTGCTATATAAATTGAATCATTATAATATCCCGGATAGTAAGATTTAAGGCATATTCCGTCGTCAGCCGTATTCACATAGCAGTTCGTAACCCTCACATTCCGGCAATCTGTTATATCCATTCCATCGTTATTCCAGTAAGCACGGCTTTCAACTTTCAAACCATCAAGAACCAAGTTTCTGCATATTTCGTATGTCTGCACCCAGCATGCCGAATTCTTTATGTTGATTCCACGCACTTCAACATTATTACACATCATGAAATTAATAATCTTCGGTCTGAACCTTTCACCCATCCTGCTGGAATAGTTGCTGTCAACCCTTTCTCCAATATGATGAAGGCTGTCACCATACAAAGCTAACTCACGTCCCTGACCGTCAATAGTTCCTTTGCCTGTTATTGAAAAATTTTCTGCGCCATAAGCCAAAAGCAAAGCCAGTTTGGAATTATCAGCACTGTTAGGAGAAACTGGGGCTCCCTCAGGTTCTAAAGTAGTATAGTGATATGGGTTAACACTACCCAACAATACAGCATTCTCTTCCAGACGAAGATGAACATTATTTTTCATCACCAGACTGCCGGACAGAAATTTACCTTCCGGAATTACAACCATACCACCATTCGAAGCTGAAGCTTTATCAATAGCTTTCTGTATGGCTTCAGTATTCAATGTAGTTCCATCACCTTTGGCTCCAAAATCTCTTACATCAAAAACTTTGCTTTTTTCAGGTGAATCAAAGAAACGTTTTCTATATTCCTTCATTTCACTTTCAAAAACACTTGACGGATAATCATACATCTTCACAAAGTCTTTGATTGCCTTATCACTGTTATCCTTTTTCATTCCCTTATATGGGATATATGGAGATCCTGAAAGGTCATTTTTCCAGTCTGAGTTATACCAACTGGCAACCCATGCCACACGTCCTGCTTCCGGATTATCCACCAATATATCCCACACATACTTAGTCCAAAAGTCAGGATATTGCTGGGGATAACGTGGAACACCATCGTCCGTTGGTCTGCAACCTACCTCCGTCCATGCAGCAACTTTATCATGCTCTGCCGCATAGTTACATATCTTTGTAAGATTCTCAATTAATTTTTCTTTTGGGTAATAATCCGTCAACCCTGGCTCATAAATATCCAGACCGATTATATCAACATAGTCGTCACCTGGATAAAACGAAAAATCAGCATATTTGTCTGGCGCCCAGCAATACAACACATTGTCAACACCATTCTTTCTCAAATAGTCAACAGTCAGTCTGAACAGTTTCTTATAATTTTCTGCGCCAATCTGCGCGCCCCACCAGAACCATTCTCCTGTCATTTCGTGAAACGGTCTGAACACAACCGGACAACCGATTTCTTTAAATAAAGGTATAGCATACTTATCATATCTGTCAAGATACCAATCCAGAATTTTGTTTGTATTTCTGTCCGGATTTGAAATAATTTCAGAAGCCAAATCATAATCCGCACTTTTCTGCCCGTTCTTCATTGCATAGAATGAATTTGAATGTGGGCCTTTCAAATGCCAGCAGTAACCTATCACCGCACCTCTTTCCCATGCAGCCTTCATAGCCACAACATCATATCTGTGGAAAGCTGTATCTTGCTCATACCACATAAAATCACTTTCATGAAATGCCGGATGATCACCAGTAATATCCTTGCAGTCGGAAGTATTATAATTACTGTTCAATGGTCCCTCTGTAAATCCTATTGTCGTAGGATTTGCCATGCCAAACATTATCTTTCTCTCATCAACCATTTGCTTCAGCATGGCATACAATTTTTCTGTTTCCCCATTCTTCACAGAAACAGTCTGTGCACACACATAATCGGCAAAACAACAAAGCAGAATAAATATCAGTCTTTTCATATATTATTATTTTTATAAATATAAGACGAAACAAAGTCAGATAATAACAATACATATACTATCAATACAACTTAATCAAGTCTGATAAAATATTAACGTTTAATATCATTCATATAAAACTCAAAATCATATAATAGAATCTATGCAAAGATATTATATATGGCAATAATAAAAATCACAACTTCAATTCTAAAACTATTAATTATGTTCCTACTATTACACTACAGGTAACAAAAGTTTAAATATATGTAACAAAAAACAAGAGCTGGAATCTTGTTGCTAAAACAAGCTCCAGCTCTCATCCATAAATATATCAGTATATTATTCTCTAATAATACCAAGTTTTGATTCCTCTACAAACTTAACTATATGTTCTATTTCCTCGCTTGAAGGAACCTGATCCTTTATCATAAGAAGAGAATCAAATATACTAGCATTACTCTGATAAATAATTCTGTAAGCATGACCAATATGCTTGATAATCTTTTCATCAAATCCTTCGTGCTGCAATACATAAGCATTGACACCATAATATGATGTTGGCTCTTTTGCCGCAACTATATAAGGAGGAATGTCCTGACGGAAACGGCATCCTGTCTGAATCATTGACCAGCAACCTACTCGACATCCCTGACTCATCAGCACATTACCGCAGAAGATAACATAGTCCTCAAGTACACAATTTCCGGATAATTTACTGCCATAGCCAATAACACAATTATTACCTACAACTGTATCATGCGAAACATGTACTCCTTCATGAATAAAATTATTATTACCAATTTGAGTTTTACCTTCTGCAAAGGTTGCTCTATTGATAACAACATTCTCACGTATGACATTATTGTCTCCGATCCAAAGCAAAGTGTCATCACCTTTGTATCTGAAATCCTGAGGTTCTGCTCCCAGCACCGCATGCTGAAAAACCCTGTTGTTTTTCCCCAAACGTGTACCACTCAAAACGCTGGCATAAGGCATAATCTCACAATTATCTCCAATTTCAACGTTTTTATCGATATAGGCAAAAGGATGAACTTTTACATTCTCCCCAATTTTTGCGCTAGAATCAACATAAGCTAATGGACTAATCATAACATTATTATTTTAAAGGTTATTCTCTGCCACCACCTAATGCGCTATACAGGTTTATTACAGCCTGCATTCGCTGTATGTTGTCAGAAACTTCTGTTAATTGAGCACTTAACAAACTCTGTTGAGCTGTCAAAATCTCAAGATAGCTTGCGCTTCCGCTCTGGAAAAGGTCTTTTGTATATACAGCAGCTTTTTCCAACTGTTCAATCTGAGCTTTGTCCTCAACAAGTTTTTTATTAGTAGCATCATAAAGATGGAGAGCATCACTCACTTCTTTGCCAGCTTCAAGAATAGTTTGCTGATAATTCATCTTAGCAATTTCCTCTTCAGCTTTTGATACTTTCAAATTGGCAATAAGTTTACCGTTATTGAAAATCGGTTGAGCCAAAGATGCTAAAGCCTGGAACATAAACTGGCCAGGATTTGAAACAGTAATTCCTGAACCATTTGTCCAACCGGCTGTTGCAGTAATATTAAGTCCCGGATAAAATGCAGCTCTAGCCTTATTTGTAGTATAGTAAGCACTTGCCAAGGTCATTTCAGCAACCTTAACATCCGGACGATTTTCAAGGAGTTGCAAAGGAACACCTGTTGTCAAATCTTCAGGCATTACCTGTTCTTCCAATGTGCCTCTTTCAATTCTCTGAGGAGCTTTTGCCAACAATACAGACAATGAATTCTCAACTTCACGCACCTGTCTGTTGAGCTCAATCAAAGAAGCTGAAACCTGATGATAAACAGCGCGGATCTGAGCTACTGCTGCTTCAGTTGTCATTCCGGCTATTTTCATAGCTTCCATTGCGCGTACATTCTCCTTATAGATATCAACTGTTTTAGAAGTTATGTCAACCTGCTTGTCAAGCATCAACAGCGTAAAATAAGTATTTGCTATACCGCAGATCAATTGTGAACGAACCGCCTGCTGCGCATATTTACTCTGCAAATAGGCTGCTTTCTGACCTCTGCTGGCATTCAACAACTTACCAAACAAGTCAACTTCCCACGAAGCTGCAGCCGGCAATGTGTAAGCTTTAGCATAATCAGAGTTTCCAATTGTTGTAAGTGAACCCTGAGGAGCAAGATTTATTGACGGCAAGAAAGATAAACGAGCTGATGTAAGTAGCACTTTTGCTTCTTCAACACGCAGCACTGCTGCCTGCATATCAACATTATTTGCCAAACCTTCTTCAATCAGCGACTGAAGAATAGGATCGCGGAACACTTCTTTCCAAGGCAGACTACCAATATTTGCCGTATCAGAAACAGCCAAGGTATCAGTTTGAGAGATAGGATCTCTGTAAATACCATCGGCTGTAATATCTTCCGGACGGTCATATGCTTTGTAGATATGGCAACTACTCAAAAGAGCAGTTGCACATACCATATAAATTATACTTCTTTTTTTCATCCTAATCATTCTTTAGTGTGAGCATATTGTTCTATTTCCGTATTCATATCGCTATTATCCAAATCTGTCCATTCTATCGGTTTAATCTTTTCCTGGAGATACTGGAATATAACAAACAATACCGGAACAATAAATATCTGGAATATCATACCTATCAACATACCACCAATAGAAGAAGCACCCAAAGTTCTATTACCATGAGCACCAGCCCCTGTAGCAATCAGCAAAGGTATCAAACCAACAATCATTGCCAAAGATGTCATAAGGATAGGACGTAAACGAGCTGCAGCACCAAGAACTGCTGCCCATGTAATACTCATACCCATTCTACGACGGTCAAGGGCAAACTCAACGATAAGAATAGCATTCTTAGCCAAAAGACCCATCAACATAATCAAGGCAATCTGCATATAGATATCGTTAGACATTGAACCCAATATCATCTTTAACGCAGGGATGCTTCCTAAAGCTCCCATACCGTTAACAAACAAGAAGCTACCAAGCAAACCAAATGGTATTGATAACAATACAGACAGCGGCAAAATATAACTTTCATACTGTGCACTCAACAACAAATAAACGAAGACAAAACACAATACAAAGATAATAGCTGTTGAACTACCACTAGTCTGAGCTTCCTCACGCGCCATACCACCAAGTTCGTAACCAAAACCGGCTGGCAAATTCTCTTTCGCTACCTCAGATATAGCCTGCAAAGCCTGTCCTGATGTATAACCTGAAGCTGGAGCAACCATCACCTTAATTGAAGTGTAAAGGTTAAAACGACTGATAACATCAGGTCCGTAAACTTTAGTCAAAGAAACAAACTGAGTAATAGGAGCCATTTCGCCCTGGCTATTTCTTACCTTAATAGATTTAAGTGTCTCCATATTCTTCGTAGCATCCGGTTCTGCCTGAATCATTACACGATACATTTTACCGAAGCTATTAAAGTTTGAAGCATACAAACCACCGTAATAACCTTGCATAGTAGACAATATATCACTTGGACTGATTCCTGCTTTCTTACAAGCAGCTGCATCTATATCAAGCATATACTGAGGGAAACTTGGGTTAAATGTTGTTTGAGCACGACCAATTTCCGGACGACGCATCAAAGCATCCATATATTCATGAACGATTTCATTAAACCTATTCAAATCACCACCGGTTTTATCCTGCATATTCAACTCAATATCACTTGAAGCTGAATAACCCGGAATCATTGGAGGAGCAAAGAACAATACCTGTGCATCCTTTACAACTTTTTGAGAACGCATAAACAATGTTCCAACAACAACATCTGAATTCTGCATTAATGAACGTTCTTCCCAGTCTTTCAATTTAATAATGAATGAACCATAAGAAGGACCTTGACCACCAATGAAACTAAAACCAGAAACTAATGTTCTAGACTGTACTGCAGGTTCTGCAGCTACAAGGCTATCAACACGCTGAAGTATTTCCAAAGCTCTTTCCTGTGATGTTCCAGGAGGCAATGTAACAGCACCCATAATTGTTCCGGTATCTTCATTTGGAACCATTCCTGTCGGTGTTCGCTGCATAAATACAACAAGCAATACTATTGAAGCTATAACAATACCGATAGAAAGCACTTTCTTCTGGATAAAGAATACGATTCTTTTCTTATAACTTGCCAACAAAGTATCATAAGCAGCATTAAATGATGTATGGAAACGAGAAATAAAAGATTTCTTCTTTCCTTCTTCATGTTCATCATGTGGTTTAAGGAAGATAGCACACAATGCTGGAGACAATGTCAAAGCGTTCAATGCAGAGAATCCGATTGAGATAGCCATTGTCAAACCAAACTGACGGTAGAATGTACCGGCCGTACCACCCATGAAACTTACAGGAATAAACACGGACATCATTACAAGTGTAATTGAAACGATAGCACCACCCAATTCACTCATGGCGTCAATTGAAGCCTGTTTAACTGACTTATATCCTTGGTCGAGCTTAGCATGCACACCTTCGACGACGACTATGGCATCATCCACAACAATCGCAATCGCCAACACCATAGCAGACAAAGTCAACAAGTTCAAGCTGAATCCCATAAGCTTCAACATAAAGAACGTACCAATCAATGCAACCGGAATTGCAATTGCCGGAATCAATGTTGAACGCATATCCTGCAAGAAGATATACACCACAATAAATACAAGAATAAACGCCTCTATCAAAGTCTTAACGACCTCATGTATTGAAGCAAACAAGAAGTCATTAGCATTCTGTGCAATATTTATAGCCAAACCTTCCGGCAAGGACTTTTCTGCATTTGCCAAAACTACTTCCAAATCAGAAATTGTTTCGGTTGCGTTAGTTCCTGCCATCTGATAAACGATACAAGATACAGCCTTATGACCGTTTACTCTGTTGATAAATGAATAAGTAAGACGGCCAAGTTCCAATTCAGCTACATCTGTCAATCTTAACAAATTTCCATCAGGAAGAGCTTTGATTACAATGTTTTCAAATTCGCTAGGTTTCTGCAAACGTCCTTTATACTTAATTGTATATTGGAAAGTTTGATTACCTCTCTCACCAAATTGACCAGGAGCTGCTTCGATATTCTGTTCTGCCAGAACACCAGCAATATCACTTGGAACGAGATTATACTGTGCCATGATATCTGGTTTAAGCCAAATACGCATAGAATAGTCAGTACCAAGCACATTCGCATCACCCACACCTTTTACACGTTTGATTTCCGGGATAAGGTTAATGTTTGCATAGTTTTCAATAAATTCTGAAGAATACTGGTCCGTTTCATCATATATTGAAAACACCATCAACATTGAGTTCTGTCTTTTCTGAGTTGTAACACCGACTTTTGTTACCTCTGCAGGCAAAAGACCTTGTGCCATTGAAACACGGTTCTGAACATTGACAGCAGCCATATCAGGGTCAGTTCCCTGGTTGAAGTAAACGTTAATATCAGCAGAACCTGTGTTCGTTGCAGAAGATGAAATATACATCATGTTTTCCACACCGTTAATCTGGTCTTCCAAAGGAGCGATAACAGAATTAAGTACGGCAGTGGCATTTGCTCCAGTATATGTTGCCCTCACGGAAACAGTAGGAGGAGCAATATCCGGATATTGAGTAATTGGCAAAGTGGCCAAACCAATTATACCCAAGATGACTATCAAAATTGAAATAACGGTTGATAGCACCGGACGGTTAATAAATCTATCTAGTTTCATTCTCTAAAATCCTTTCAATTATATAAAACGATATTGTTTAATTAACTAAAGGCAGTTGCAATATTACCTTCACGCTGGTCTTTCAAAGCTTTTTGATATTTAGCTTCCTTTTGTTCAGGAGTTATAGGAGTAATCTTCTGACCATTATGCAATGTCTGCACCCCTTCAATAACTATTTTATCATTAGGGTTCAAACCTTTAGTAACAATATATTTTTCTCCATCATTCAAATCAGAGATATTAATTTCTGTGTACTTCAAAGTGCTATCAGGCTGAAGAACAAACACGAATTTCTTATCCTGAATTTCAACAGTAGCAGACTGAGGGATAAGAATAATATTATCTATTGTGTATGGGAAAATAACATTTGCCATACCACCACTTCTCAATATATTTGAAGAGTTAGAGAAAATAGCACGCATACTTACAGAACCTGTAGCCTGATCAATAACACCACTAACAGCATCTATTTTTCCTTTTTCGGCATACATTGTTCCATCAGAAAGTTGAAGTTGCACTTCCGGCATCTTTTCCAATTGTTCTTTCAAAGTACCACCAGCTCTGGTCAATCCTAAAAGTTCCTTTTCTGTCATTGAGAAATACACATACATATTCTTGATTTCTGATACAGTTGTCAACGGTTCAGCAACAGAAGGACTAACCAAACTACCTACACGGTAAGGGAAAGTACCGATAACGCCATCAGAAGGACTAGTTACAGTACAAAAATCCAGATTCTGTTTAGCACTTGTCAAAGCTGCCTTTGCCTGAGCCAAGTTTGCTTCTGCAGATAATAAGTTATTCACTGCTGTCTGATATTCAAAATCACTAATGATTTTCTTCTCATGCAGCATTTTCTTGTTCTGCTCTGTCAAACTTAACGTATTTACATTAGCTTCTGCTGTCTTAACAGAGGCTTTTGCCTGACGATAAGCTGCAGCATACTGCGTTTCGTCAATCTTAAACAAAGCTTGACCTTTACGAACTGTAGCACCCTCATCTACACACAACTTCACAATAAAACCTGAAACCTGAGGACGGATTTCAATATCCTGCGTACCTTTTATTGTTGCCGGATAAGAAGTCGTTTGATTACTTGATGTTGATAAAACCGGCATAACCGCAAATTCATCATCACCTAACTTCATTCCACTTTGTCCACCTCCACATGCGGTTAGTAATGATACACTCACTGCACATAAGGCTCCTCGCCTCAATTGGGCAATCGCAAATTTCAATATTTGTTTATCCATATATAAAAAATTAATATATTCAACCTTTGTCTTTTTTCTTTATGCCTATTTCAAAAACGCTTGTCTGTTTTCCTGCGACAAACGAAAACATATATTATATTACCTATTTCTAATCACTAGTTAAATTAAATCTCTGCTGCAAAGCAAAACATATGTTTAACGCCTGATTGGGTATAAATACTAAAATGTTATGCAAAATTACAACATTAAGCATTGATGTATCTTTATTTCAATTTATTTTTAACCTTAATTGAGAAGATTCATTTAAATACACCCTTTTTATAATCAAATCATAACAGAACATTAGTCAAAATCTCTAATATTTTCGACGATTTTAAACCTGAAAAAAACTATTAAAAACTGTGTAATCAAGCATATCATTTATATTTTTCCTAACTTTGCATATCATGAATTCTAAAATAACAAAAACAGCAAGCATTTATATTTTCATTTCGGCAAGCTTGGCTTTAATGTTACAAGCTTGTATGCCTTCTCATATCAAAAATGATAACGAGAATCAAAAATTCGTCACTCCTAATGCCGAATTTCCGAAATCAAATATTCCTCTGCCCAGCATTTCTGATTTGACTACTTTTATTCCTGAAAGTTTACTGGACACTATACAATCTCCAAGAAAAAGCATAAGTGAATCTTTTTCTGCACGCGACATTAACCATGTTTCTGTTAAAGACCCACAAAGATTTGCGGATGGCAATACTGAAATAATTGATCTTTCAGCCATTCAACCTGGAGATTATGCATTTCCTCTCCCAGGAGCAAAAACGATATCACCATACGGAGGAAGAAGAAGACATCACTCAGGCTATGACATTAAAACAAAAGCTAACGACACAATTGTTGCAGCTTTCGACGGAATTGTCAGAATGTCCAAGCCTTATTCTGCTTATGGAAATGTTATCGTCATCAGACATTATAACGGATTGGAAACTGTTTATAGTCATAACTCGAAAAATATGGTTAAACCTGGAGACAAAGTAAAAGCTGGCGAGCCAATAGCTTTGACAGGAAGAACAGGAAGAGCAACCACAGAACACCTACATTTTGAGGTAAGATTCAATGGAATTCATTTTAATCCTAATTATGTATTCAATTTCAGGACACATAAACTAAGACATAATTATCTAATATGTAAACAAAAAGGAAGCCACATTTCAGTAAGTCCTATAAAAGTAAAAAATGCCTTACTGTCTCCTGATGTAGCAAAGGAAGTTTCAAATAAGCACAAATAACATTACTATTACAAAAAGAATTCACCAATAAAATAGTCAATATCCACAATATTATAAATTATATTTTCTGTCTATATACATTATTATATATACAAAAAAATAAGATGGCATGTATAAATGATTGAGTTATCAATTTAAACATGCCATCTTATTTTTTAAGAAACTTTCTTTTAACAGAATGTTTCCAGTTTTATTTTATAAGTAAATCTTTCGATTAAAACTGATTCCAATAAATTATTCAGCTTTAGGAGTTTCTTCAGTTGTTGTTGCTGGAGCAGCTTCAGAATTTTCAGCTGGTGCTGCAGACTGCTGAGCTGTACCAAAATCAGGAGCAACAGCGTTAGGATCAATAGTAACAGCTTCATTTACCTGTTTTCTGATTTCAGACTGATTTCCATTTTCTTCGCGAGGAATAAATGCAGTAATTACAATACTTAATACAATAACTGAACCAGCCAAAGTCCATGTTGCTTTTTCCAAAAAGTCTGTAGTTTTACGCACACCCATAATCTGGTTTGAAGAAGAAAAACCGGAAGCCAATCCTCCTCCTTTTGAATTCTGAATCAACACGATCAATATCAAAAGAATTGATGCAATCAGAATTAAGATAGAAATAAATACGTACATTTTTGCTTTATTTTTTAGTGTTAATAATCAATTTTTCCAAAAACCTAATTTGGTCTGCAAAGTAAACATTTTTTTCCGGATATTTCAAGCTTAAGTTTTTAATAATTTGCAAAGCTTTATCATATCTTTTCTGTTTAACATAAATTCTTGCCAATGTTTCTGTAAAATATGAGTTCTCCGGCTGTTTTGGCAAAGGTAATTCTGTATTATCTGTTTTTTCCTCAGATTTGTTATTCTTGAGCGATTTAGGAGCAATCAGTCTGCGCTCGCCTCCTTCAATAAAGGAATCAATAAGATTCTGATGCTTTAACTGCACATTCTGTTCCGGCTGTATAGAATCTGATTCTTCTGGTTTCTCCGTTTCTGAAGAAGAAGACGATGACCAGTTAAAATAATCACTTGACGCAACAGAAGAGCCTATTAGAGTATTGACCAAAGAACTTTCACTTTCTTCCTGAATACCGGAATTCTGAAGAAAAGCATCTATCAATGTAAAAGAGTTGTTATCATCAGCTGTAGTTTCATATCCTTCAGATATTGATAATTCACTGACTAAATCCTCAATCAGGACAAACAGCTTTTTCCTGTCAGGCAACACGGAAGATAATTGCTGTAGTTTACTCAGGAAATCCGGAGATTTATCTATCGACAACTTTTTCAGAAGCAAAATATTTGCCGCATGAAAATACGGATATTTATCCACCACGTCAGATATTTCCTCTAATGAAGCATCTGCAAGACGTGAAGGCTCCTGTATATATCGGTAGAAATCATCACTCAACATAATTACCAATTTGCTACTGTTGCATTATAAATCTGATCCGCAATTTCCTTTATCATTTCTGAACACAAAGCATCCTGAACATCCTGTAACATCTGTGTATTTGAAAATTCACGATATGCCGAAAATGTCTGCTCAAAATCTTCATCCGGATTAGTTCTGTTGGAATATCTTACCTTAACAGTGATTGTTAGTTTTGACTGCGAAGCAAAAGCGTTCTCCTTGACTGCGAGCTGAGTCAAGTCATAACCTGTGATTTCTCCTTCCAAATCCAAATCTCCGTTATCACGAACCATATTCAACCTCGTCTGTCTGATATAAATATCTTTCAGTCCTTCAGTGAATTGCTGTGACAATGGAGGATAAACAAGAGGAGCCTGATTTGGAAAATCCTTTATAGATATAGTCTTTACCTTGGTATAGTCAATAGATGCACCATTAAATTTATAAGATATGGTACAAGCAGACAGAATAAATGCAATAAGCAAATATGGATATATTCTTTTCAAACTCATTCTTATTCCAAATTGTATTCTTTAATTTTACGATATAAAGTCCTTTCGGAAATCTTCAAGTCAGCAGCTGCATTCTTTCTGCGTCCATTATGACGTTCAAGAGCTTTTTTTATCATATCCTTTTCTACATCCTCAAGAGACATTGTATCATTTTCTTCGACAGTCTCAGCTTCCTGTATCTGAGTTTCTGCAACAGCAGACATTGGAGAAACATTTGTTACTGTCTGTATAGGATGAGCAGGATACGGATGAGAATCTGTATTCACCGGTTGCATCTGAATATTTCCACTCATTATATCATGAACCAGTTTCTTCAAATCATTGACATCCTTTTTCATGTCAAACAAAACCTGATATAATATTTCACGCTCGGAATTGAACACTTTCTGCTCATTATCCTTATTGCTGACAACAACAGGGAATTTGTCAATTCCTGCACCAGGAATATATTGCTCCAAAATAGCAGCTGTTATATTACGGCTTTCTTCAATCACAGAAAGTCGCTCTGTAATGTTTTTCAATTCACGCACATTTCCAGGCCAACGATAAGACAACAACATCTGTCGAGCGTCATCTTCCAGATGAATTGCCGGCATATGATATTTTTCCGCGCAATCAGCCGCAAATTTTCTGAATAGCAGGATAATATCTTCGTTTCTGTCTCGCAATGGAGGAACTTTCACTGGAACAGTATTCAATCTGTAATAAAGGTCCTCTCTGAATTTACCTTCAGAAACAGCCTTTTCCAAATTTACATTTGTAGCAGCTACAATTCTTACATTTGTTTTCTGAACTTTTGAAGAACCTACTTTTATAAACTCACCTGTTTCAAGAACACGTAAAAGACGAGCCTGGGTTGGCAGAGGCAACTCTCCTGCTTCGTCCAAGAATATTGTTCCGCCGTCAGCAACTTCAAAATAGCCTTTTCTATCAGCAAGCGCACCGGTAAAAGAACCCTTTTCGTGTCCGAACAGTTCTGAATCTATTGTTCCTTCAGGAATAGCACCACAGTTCACAGCAATATATTGACCATGCTTTCTGGCACTGTTCTGATGTATTATCTGAGGAAATATTTCTTTACCCACTCCGCTCTCACCGGTAATCAAGACTGACAAATCAGTCGAAGCAACCTGCAGAGCAATATCAATTGCCCTGTTCAAGGCGGGGCAATTGCCAATCACGCCAAAGCGTTGTTTAACCTGTTGTATATCAGTTCTCATTGGATAATATCAAATTAATAAGTTACTTAAACTTGAAATGTTTTAAATAAAACCACATACATCACTTGTTTGATGAATATGTTCTATTATACAAGAAGTCAGCCAATTTCTCATCATCCGGAATATTCTTTATATCTTCAGGCGAAACCGGCTTACCAATATATACATCCACTGTTCGGCCTCTTTTGTTAAAAGCCTCAGCAGGAACCCTCAATGTTCTTATTTTCCAACTTAAGACACCCAGAATGTAAAAGAAATTTGAATTGCGAAAATCAAAATAAACCGGATAAACCGGAACATTAGCTTTCCTTATCAATCTAATCACACTGCGCGCCCAAGTCAAATCACGAATTTTCTTCGCTTTAAAGTTGTAAAAGGACATTGCACCAGCTGGGAAAAAGCCCATCGGATGTCCTTCTTTCAACCGCTGCAACGACAGACGGACACCATTGATATTAGCCGGATTACCATTTGCACCATCCCTTTTGGTATCTGGTCTTACAGCAATGAAATTATCCTCCATTGCTCCAATCTTATTCAAGATTCCATTAACCATAACCTTGAAATCAGGACGGCGCGAAGCCATAATATCTATTAATATTATTCCGTCCAACGAACCGATAGGATGATTCGACACAGTGATAAAAGCTCCTTCAGGAAGACTATTAAGTACTTCCTCGTTATGAATCTTATATTTCACATCAATCAATTCATCCTTCAGCAATGCAGTCGTAAAGTCTGCCCCTCGTAAATGACAACTATTCTTATGAGCTTTATTTACCTTATCTATAGACAGCCATTTAATCAGATATTTACCCAAAAATGTTCCTATTTTACTTCTGAAAAAAGGAAGCATTTCCTGCAAATCTTGAATATCTATAACTGTTTCTTTCATATATATTTATTGCTTAATAAATGAAGCACAAATCTGTTCGTGTTTTTTCATACAGAAAAACAGAACTGCATTCAACACCAATATCTCATACAAATAATACAGGTAAACTTCTCCGCTCAGGACAATTACAAACATTATTATAGTACGACCGTTGAATGTCATCAAATCAATATACTTCATCAAAGCCTTGCTTTTCTTTCTAAATTCTATCCTGATATTTTCAGGTATGTCATCACCATACAATGAATGCATCTGTTTCAACATATTCTGTAATGTAGGTGTTACTTTTACCTGCAACAAAGAATACCAGCGATACAAAAAGTAGAAGAATTTAGCCACCCCATATTTAAGCTGCTTATGCTGGGCTTCAATTTGCTCTATTGACTGAAACTCTGCGCCTTTATCCTTGCTAATGAAATAAAGGTGTAATGTTTTGTAATAATCTGTAATATTTGCCTGAAACAAATGAGACATTCCTGACATAACAGCCAAAGCAAAGAACCAATAACAGCCAGTCTGTTCTGAAAGTCGCAAAGCAAAACCTATGTAAATGCTGGCAAACCAAATATCACCAGCAAAACCATCGAGTATTCTTCCTATCTTTGATTTTATACCTGTCAAACGAGCCAACTGACCATCTACACAGTCCAGAATATTAGCCATAATCAGGAATAAAATACCTATTATATTATATACAATATCAGTCTTGTAAAAGAAAAATCCGGCCGCCGCTCCTACAAAAATAGAAATAACAGTAATCATATTCGGAGTAACTCCGGTATTTCGCAAAGCCTTCGCTATACGGAAACCTATTGGACGATAAAAAATTCTATCAACAAAATTTTCAGTTTCTATGGACTTCAGCGAAGCCTCATATTCTTTATTAAGCTCTCCCATTTTTATTATTTATAAGAATACCCTCCATCTATTACAACAATTTCCCCATTGAAATAGTTGTTTTCAATCAACATTTTATACACTTCTGCTACTTCCGCCGGTTCACAGAATCTTTCCAGCGAAACTTTTCGCTCAATATTACGGCGAATTTCTGCCGGTTTTGTCTTTTGCCATTCAGTATCAACAAATCCCGGAGCAACAGCGTTTACCCTCAAACTATATGGAGCAAGGAACTTAACCAAGTTTTTCACAAGAGAATGCACAGCACTCTTTGTCACTCCATAAGCCAATGAAACAGAATGCGGTTCTATTCCCATCAACGAACCAGTGAAAACAACAGAACCACCTTTAGAAATTCTGTTAACTATGCGCTGAAGCAAAAATACAGGGAAATGCACATTTGCATAGAACACTTTGTTCCACGACTCAAAAGATATAGATTCAAAAGAGTCACGGCAAGTCAACCCTGCATTAAACACTATTGAATCCAGGATAATAGATTCTTTTTCCAGATATCCATCTATGAGATCGATAGTTTTATCGTCTGTGATATCAGCTTGCAATAATCTGACATTAGAATCAGAACCAGCTTCAATTTCCTTTTTACTGGACTCTGCAGCAGAATAATCCGAAGCATAAGTCAGGATAAGGTCATAACCAGCCTTTGCCAAACATAAAGCAACAGCCTTACCTATTCCCTTTGTACCTCCGGTAATTAACACCAACTTTTTCATCTCTATTTTTTATCTTTCGCCAAAGCCTTTCACTGAATCTGGCTTTGATTGTCTTTGAGACTGTAAATTCTTTTCATATGAATCATGTATGGTTTTCTTCAGGTTTGAAGAAGAGACTCCGGTTCCATAAGGGAAATAGAAAACCTGAACTCCCAAATCCTTAAGATAATCGTATTTTCCATACCAGTCATCACCTACGACAAATGCATCAATATTTAGTTTCTTGACTATTTCTGAATGGTCCAATGTGTGTTGAGGGATAACGATATCCGGTGTCTTCAATGCCTCAATAATTTGCAAACGTTCGTTGAAAGGTATTATTGGTTTAGGCTTATATGAAGATACCAATTCATCTGTACTTACACCCACAATAAGTATATCAGCCAAACTTCTGGCATAGTTTATCATTCGTAAATGATTGTAATGGAACATATCAAATGTTCCTGACGTATAAACGATTGTTTTATTCTTAAACATAGCTTTATTTGTCTGTTTTCAAAAATGCAAACTTACACAAACTTTTCCGTACTAAAAAATTTCACTTCCATAATTCATTTGAGATATAACTTTTAGCACAATTATTCATAAATTCTGACCATTCAATATAACAATAATGTGGTGCCAGTTTTATACTAGATATAACCTCAAAGGCAACGAAGCAAATTCAAAAATATCTGATACAAGTTCAAAACTAAGCCTTAGTTTTTATAATCTTAGTCTTAGTTTTTACAAACTGAAGCTTAGTTTCTGAAAACTAAGTCTTAGTTGCAAGAAAGTATGCTTCCCTATCAGAATAAAATTCTTCTTATTTGAAAAAGGCAAAACCTGTTTAGATAATCAACAATAGCTAAAAAACAACTAACATGTTTATGTTTGTAGCATACATATTATATATAAAACAGACGTAGTTTTTAGATGGAATTTCTTAAATTTGCCATCACAAAAATTGAAAAAACAGAGATGCTGATAAAAAAATCGAAAAAGAAGATTTGCCTGTTTGCACTTATAGGCACAGTTTCCATGTGTTTACTACTGCCATCATGCAAGGAAAAACGTGGAGAATTGAAGAAAATATGGTATAACGGAAGTTACAACAGAGACTTCAATGACTTGAACGATGTGCAGCTTAAGGCAGCAAAAGAACTGGGAATTGAACCAGTGTCCAACAGAGAAGAAGCACTACATGCTTCAAAAGATATGGTTGAAATCAAGACAAACGACTACTATGAAGTTGAAGAACTGACACATTCCATACCTTTTCTTGTTCCGGAAGCTGCGGATTTGCTGGAAGATATAGGAAAGAATTTCCAAGATACTTTAATTAACAGAAACGCTTCACTTTACAAAATCAAAGTTACAAGCGTAACACGCACTGTTGATGATGTCAAGAAACTAAGGAAAAGAAATTCAAACTCGTCCAAAAACTCCACACACCAATATGGAACTACGTTTGACATCTCGTGGGTAAGATATACAAAAGTGGATGAAAAAGACACATTGAACATAGATAAAGACAGGCTGAAGATGGTGTTGGCAATGGTTTTGCGAGATTTGAAGCGTGATGAGCGCTGCTATGTAAAACACGAACGACGCCAAGGCTGCTTCCATATCACTGTAAGAAAATAAATTACAGACTCAAATTCCAAAGTCACGGATTTCTGTAGTAAATAAAAACGTACTCTTATAAAGTCAAGTTGGATGTTTTAAAATAAATCTGTGTAACTTTGCAGTTAACGAGTTAACAAGAAAACAGGTTGACAAGAATCCTCAGATAATCAAATGCTACTTGACAGGTATTCAACCTTGTCAACTTGTCTCTGAAGCCTCGTCAACTTTTAATACGAGCAACTTTCGGAACTTAACTAAATTAAATTATGGCGAAGAAATCAGTAAGCGCTAAGCGCGATGAAAATAAGGTTAGTAAAATAGGATTGTTGAAATCTTTTTTCACCGGGGAAAGAACGAATTTTATTGTAGGACTGCTCTTGTGTATATTTTCGTTGTATGTGGGGCTTAGCCTTATATCTTTTCTTTTTACGGGAGGAGCCGACCAGAGTAAGATAGAGAATGTTCCGTTCTGGCCAGATTTGGCTCTCAACAAAGGTGCTGTTGAGAACTGGACAGGTTCGCTCGGAGCGTATATTTCAGATATTCTGATGAACCGTTGGTTTGGAATATCAACTTTATTTATGGTATATTTTGTCGCGTCGGTCGGTGCTAGACTGATGAGACTGCGCCGTATACCTTTGCTGAAGCGTTTCCTTTTCTGTGCTTCTTCAATGATTTGCGGTTCTATTCTTCTTGCCTTTCTATTCGTAAAAGGATATGAAGATACATTCCTTTATTTGGGAGGACGACATGGTTATGTGATTTCCGAATTTATGATTACAAATCTTGGTGTTCCAGGAACATTACTGATATTATTAGGTATTGTTGCTATCATAGCTGTTTGCTCAAGCAAAAGAGTTATCCCTGCTTTGCAGAATCTTTTGTCATTCGGATGGTTGCCTAAATTCAGAAAGAAAAAAGCAGAGTCAGTTCCTGCTGCAGAAAATAATGACGAATCACAGAATGTTTTTGACACTCAGAAAGAAATAGAAGAAGCTGAAGAAATAAGCAAGAAGAAAACAGAAACTGAAGAGTTGCAGAATGATTCTAAACCTGTCATCCAAACAGTTTCAGAGGAACCTGTATCAGAAGACATTATCCCTGAAGAAACATATAACAAAGAGGATACAGAAGAGAATATTCCTGAAGAGAATATAGAAAGTGTTGAAGCTGATACAGAACAAAAGGAAGAAAATACAGAAAAACTGGCATCAATTATTGATGACCCGACTTTCAATGTCGAGATAATGAAGGAAGAAGAAACGGACTACGAAGGAAAAGAATTGGGTGATTATGACCCACGTCTGGACTTATCAAGATATGTATTTCCGACAATCGATTTATTGCGAGACTACGATACTTCAAACTGCCAGGTAAGCCAGGAGGATTTGTATGCTAACCAGCAACTTATCAAGCAGGCTTTGGAAGATTTCAGTATCAGTATTGCTTCTATCAAGACTAGCGTAGGACCAACTGTAACACTTTATGAAATTGTTCCTGCAGCAGGTGTTCGTATCTCAAAAATCAAGACATTGGAAGATGACATTGCCTTGAGTTTGTCTGCTCTTCAAATTCGAATCATTGCCCCTATGCCGGGTAAAGGAACAATCGGTATTGAAGTGCCTAACAGAAATCCTCAGACGGTTTCCATGCAGTCTGTAATTGCTTCACGCAAATTCCAGGAATGCAAATACGACCTTCCTGTTGCAATTGGTAAAACTATTACTAATGAGGTGTTTATGTTTGACCTTTGCAAGACTCCTCACCTGCTTGTTGCCGGTGCTACCGGTCAGGGTAAATCTGTTGGTTTGAATGCGATAATCACTTCGTTGTTATACAAGAAGCATCCTGCAGAACTTAAGTTCGTGATGGTGGATCCTAAGATGGTTGAGTTCAGCATTTATTCTAAGATTGAGCGCCATTATCTTGCCAAACTTCCTAATTCGGACAATCCGATTGTTACGGAACCAGCAGATGCTGTCGCAACTTTGAACTCTCTTGTTGTTGAGATGGAAAACCGTTACAAACTTCTTGTAAGTGCCAACTCAAGAAATATCAAGGAATATAATGCTAAATTCATTAGCCGTAATCTGAATCCGGAAAAAGGACACCGTTTCTTGCCTTACATAGTTGCTATCGTGGACGAGTTCGCCGACTTGATTGTCACAGCAGGACGAGAAATTGAAATTCCTATTTCGAGAATTGCGGCAAAAGCCAGAGCCGTCGGTATTCACATGATTCTTGCCACTCAACGCCCTGATGCAAAAGTTATTACTGGTACGATTAAGAGTAACTTCCCGAGCCGAATAGCCTTCAAGGTTGCGTCAATGATCGACTCTCGAACAATTCTTGATGCTCCTGGTGCAAACAGACTTATCGGACGCGGTGATATGCTTATTGTCGTTGCCGGAAGTGACACAGTACGTGTTCAGTGTGCGTTTGTTGATACTCCTGAAGTTGAGACTTTGGTTGATTATATCGGTGGTCAGGTTGGTTTCCCAACTGCATATCTTCTACCGGAATATGTTGCAGAAAATGACGGAGCGAAAGCTGTTGGAGGTGCTGTTGATTTATCAGACCGCGATGTATTGTTTGACGATGCTGCACGTTTGATTGTTATTCAGCAGCAAGGTTCAACATCTCTTATCCAGCGTAAATTCTCCATTGGATACAGCCGTGCCGGCAGACTTATGGACCAGCTTGAGGCAGCAGGAATTGTAGGTCCTTTTGAAGGAAGCAAGGCTCGCCAGGTGCTTGTACCGGATGAATATACGTTAGATCAGATATTGGAAGGTCTGAAGAGAAACTAAGGGAGATTTCCCCTAAATATTTATTTGTAGAATAAAAAACAAGAACAAATGAATTTATTCAAATTGTCATCACAGTTGCGTCTGGTATTTTCAGTGCTTTTATGCTTTGTCAGCATTCAGGCATTTTCACAAGATGCAACTTCAATTCTGAAAAAGTCTGCCGAAGCATATGAGGCTTCAAATGGAGTGAAAATAAATTTTACGCTGAGAGCATATTCAGAAAAATCTAAATCCGGCGAAAGTTTTGATGGTGTAATAGATATGAAGAACGAAAAATTCAAATCTCAAACACCTGACATGATAACTTGGTATGACGGAAAGACTCAGTGGACTTATATGGACAGAACGGAAGAAGTGAATGTTACTGAACCGGACGGAGCAGAACTTCAGTTCACTAATCCTATTGTTTTCATAAATTCATACGAAAAAGGATTCAAGGCTAGTCTGAAGGGAACTAGCACAACAAGACAAGGAAAAAGCGCTTACGATATTGAGCTTACACCGAAGAAAAAAGGTGATATAACTAAGGTAACAATTCAGATTGAAAAGAATACCGGTAATCTTGCCTCAATTGATATTGAAGCTAAAAACGGACTACGCAATACAATTGTTATTTCTAAATGGCAAACAAACATGAACCAGCCGGATAATTTCTTTGTTTTTAATGAAGAAGATTATCCTGACGCTGAAGTTGTGGATTTAAGATAATTTCGAAAAGTAATTTCTTTGAACAAAATAAAATACGATAACATTTTTAATCAGTCAAATAATATGAGCGAAACAGCAAACGAAAAGGTAAGATGCCTGATTATAGGTTCAGGACCTGCAGGCTTTACAGCAGCAATATATGCGTCAAGAGCAAACTTGTCTCCGGTTTTATATGAAGGTATTCAACCTGGCGGACAGCTTACAACAACTACTGAAGTTGAGAATTTCCCTGGCTATCCGGAAGGAGTTACAGGTGTTGAACTGATGGAAGACTTGAAGAAACAGGCTCAGAGATTTGGAGCAGATATACGTTCAGGTATAGCAACTGCAACTGATTTGTCTGCAGCTCCATATAAAGTTACAATTGATGGCGAAAAGGTTATTGAAGCTGATTCAATCATCATTTCAACAGGTGCAACTGCAAAATATCTTGGTTTGGAAGATGAAGTGAAATATGCAGGTATGGGAGTTTCAGCTTGTGCTACTTGCGACGGATTCTTCTATCGTAAAAAGACTGTTGCTGTTGTTGGTGGCGGCGACACTGCTTGTGAAGAGGCTTTATATTTGTCAGGATTGGCAAAGCAAGTTTATCTGATTGTCCGCAAGAATTATTTAAGAGCATCAAAAGTTATGCAGGAAAGAGTGTTCAACACTCCAAATATCACAGTTTTGTTTGAACATAACACTGTTGGTTTGTTTGGTGAAAACGGTGTTGAAGGCGCTCACCTTGTGAAACGCAAAGGCGAAGCTGACGAAGAAATGGTTGATATTGCAATTGACGGTTTCTTCCTTGCAATCGGACACAAGCCAAACTCTGACATTTTCAAACCTTGGATTGAAACTGATGAAGTTGGATATATCAAAACAATTGACGGAACTCCAAAGACTAAAGTTCCGGGAGTTTTTGCGGCAGGTGATGTTGCTGATCCACATTATCGTCAGGCTATCACAGCTGCAGCAAGCGGATGTAAAGCTGCAATTGAAGCTGAAAGATATTTATCCAATTTATAAATAACTGATTTTTACCAATTGCTCAACTTTTAAGTTGACAAGGTTTCAGAGACAAGTTGGCAAGATAAATAAAACTCCTTGTCAACTTGTTTTCTGAATAAATAACCATATTTTCTCCGTATTATTATGAATAAGAATAATTTATTAAAAGTGAACAAATGTCTGATGGCATTTGTCCTTATATTATTCAGTCTGGCAACAGTCAAGGCACAGAATAAAACAGAAGTTATCGCACACAGAGGATATTGGCAGACAGAAGGTTCATCACAAAACTCTCTGACCTCATTCAGGAAAGCAGCAGAAGCAGGCGTTTATGGTTCAGAATTTGATGTACATCTTACTGCAGACAATGTTCTTGTTGTTTATCACGACAACAAAATTGATGGACGAGAAATTCAGAAATGTAACTATAAAGATTTAACTAAGATACGATTATTCAACGGAGAGAAACTTCCAACTTTGGAAAAATATCTGAAGAAAGCAAAAAAACAGGATAATATAGAACTGATATTCGAATTAAAATCACACGAATCAGCAAAACGTGATGATGAAGCTGCAAAACTCTCAGTCGAAATGGTTGAGAAAATGGGACTTGCAGACAGAACAACATATATTGCTTTCAGCAAATATGCAGCAGAATCTTTAAGAAAATATGCCCCGAATGCAGAAGTATATTATCTTAACGGAGACTTAAACCCAGAACAACTCAAAGAAATGAAAATGTCCGGATTTGACTATCACTATAAAGTTGTCCAAAAAAATCCAGAATGGATTAAGGAAGCACATAATTTAGGAATGAAAGTCAATGTATGGACAGTCAATGACTCTGACACTATGAAAGAAATGGTGAATCTTGGTGTTGATTATATTACAACAGATCATCCTGAAACAGCTGTCAAAGTTATTAATTCATATTCCAAATGATTTATAACATATTAAATGAAAAGATTTTATTGGCTGTTAACAGCTCTATTGTTTTTGTCTAATTCATTTTTATATTCAGCAAAAATTCCAAAACATGAAATAAGGGCAGTTTGGCTAACTACGGTTTATGGGCTGGACTGGCCTCATTTCTATGCGACTAATGATAAATCAATAAAGGCTCAGAAAGATTCTTTATGCAGAATATTGGATAAATTACAGGATGCCAACTTCAATACTGTGTTCTTTCAAACCAGATTGAGAGGAGATGTAATTTATCGTTCGGCAATAGAGCCTTCAGCGAAAATACTTACAGGAAAATATGGCCGTTCGCTACCTTATGATCCGCTTTCATTTGCAATAGAAGAATGTCATAAACGTGGTATGGAATGTCATGCATGGTTTGTAACATTTCCTGTAGGAACAGACAAAACAGTTGCTGAACAAGGAAAACAGTCTGTAGTGAAACGCCATCCAAAACTTTGCAAAAAACATAAAGGAGAATGGTATCTTGACCCTGGTGTTCCGGGAACATCAGACTATATTTTGTCTCTAGTAAGAGAAATCGTAGATAATTATGATATCGATGGTATTCATTTCGACTATATAAGATATCCTGAAGAAGCTAAGAAATTTCCGGACCAGACATTGTATAAAAAGAATGGTAAAAAACAAACTCTTGCTGATTGGCGAAGAAATAATATCAACAAAATAATGGAACGGATTTATTGTTATGTTAAATCCGTAAAACCATGGGTGCAAGTTAGCAGTGCTCCCTTGGGAAAATATAGCCGTATCCCCAAAGTGCCAAATGCCGGATGGACAGCTTATGAAAGCGTTTATCAGGATCCAAAATACTGGATGGGGAAAGGCATACATGATATGGTTGTCCCAATGATGTACTATAAATTTGACAATTTCTTTCCTTTCCTGGATAATTGGGTAGAGAATTCAAACGGCAGATTGGTAGTTCCAGGCCTGGGAGCATACAGAACAGAAGTTTCTGAAGGTAATTGGGAATTGAATGATATAACTGACCAAATAGATTATTCAAGATATTATGGAGGCGCTGGTTGTGCATTCTTCAGATGCGAAAATATACTGGACAATAAAAAAGGTATATATGACATATTGAAGAACGAATATTTCCGCTATCCTGCAATGTTGCCACCTTTGAACTGGCTGGACAGTGTAAAGCCCAATTCTCCTGAAAATTTATTAGTTGAACGCATTGGTAATGAGCTAAAGCTATCATGGTCAAAACCTAAAGAAGAAAAACAGGACTTAAGTTATACAATATACTGTTCCACTTCTGATTCGATTGATTATGAATCTCCCGCATCAATCATATCAACAGGATTGAGAGATACTGTTGTTTATTTACCTGTTGACACGGCAAAAGAAAGAATTTTCAACTTTTCTGTTTCAGCTTCGAGCAGATATCATCAGGAAAGTATACATTCGGAAGAGGCTTTTTATTATCTATCTAAATATTTGAAATAATAAATGATGCAAGGTGTTCTGTAAAGCAGAATCAAAAACAGGTTTTTATTTTGCTCTGCGCTTGCCTTTTTATATATTTGTGCGTTTTTTTTAATAATCGGTGCAGCATTTTTATGAAATATTTCATCATATATATGTAGTAAATATGTGTAGATGATCATAAGAGTGTAGCTAAGTAATACGCTGATGGAGGAACAACAGCTAATAAATGAGTGTAAAAAAGGAAATCGTCTTGCTCAAAAAGAACTTTATGACAAATACTCCCGTAAAATGATGGGTGTTTGCCTTCGTTATATCAACGAAAAGGAAACTGCCCGCGATATATTACAGGATGGCTTTGTAAAAGTTTTTACAAGCTTAGATTCATTTTCCGGAATCGGCTCATTCGAAGGCTGGTTGCGAAGAATATTCGTAAATTGTGCATTGGAATTCCTAAGAAAATCAGATGTATTGCGTGAAGCTACTGATTGGGATAACATAACGGAACCTATGCCATCCGAAAGTTCAGTCATATCAGAGCTTTCTGCTTCTGATTTAATGAAACTGGTTCAGGAATTGCCAACAGGTTTCAGAATGGTCTTCAACTTATTTGCTATTGAAGGTTATTCGCATAAAGAGATTGGAGATATGCTTAATATAACAGAAAGCACATCCCGTTCTCAATATACACGAGCCCGACAATTATTACAAAAAAGAGTAAAAGAATTATTTGGATAGACCATGAACGATAAGGAAAGAGACCAAATAGATGATTTGTTTCGTGACAGTTTATACAACTTTGAAGCTGAAACTGATCCGGCAGACTGGATGGCTATTGAAAGCCGTTTGCCGGAACAGGGAAAGGTTGTGTCTTTCCATAATATGATAAAATATTGGAGTGCAGCCGCAGCAATTCTGCTTATTGCTGTTTCAACAGGTGTATTTTTGTTAAGAAATGATGTGCCTGACAAAGAAATCCAAGTTCAAACTATAATAAATACAACAGAAACTCAATCTCCATCAGAAAGTAATATTCCAAATCAGAACAATATTGCTTCAGTTTCTGAAGTTAGTTCAAATAATGCTGTTGTAAAAAAGGAAAGTCAAAAGCCAAAACTTGCACTTATGGCTTATTTGGTTGATGTTCCTGAGGATGAAGATTATAGTTCAGACCTTTCTCCTGTCGAATATTCTGTTTCTGACAATAAAGCAAACGATAAAAAGACTGTAGCAAGAAGAGCTATGGTTATGAATAATACAGAAAAGATTCAAAGTAACAATACTAAAGAGACTGCAACTATTGAACAGAACCAGAAAACCAAATCTCGCAAATGGGGATTCGGTATGGGCGGTGGAAGTATTACTGCCGGTTCAAACAACACATTACAATCATCAGTTCTAAAAAATACACTGGTTGACGATACTGATTTCGACAGATTGAATGCAGCATCAAATAATTCTCTGTCAACCAATGTTCCGAGCACAAATGTAAGTCATAAGATGCCAGTATCTTTTGGTCTAGGTGTGAGCTATTACTTGAACGACAGATGGGCTCTTCAAAGTGGTCTGAATTATTCAATGCTTATTTCTGACTGGGCTAGCTCCGGTATTTATCATGGAGAAACACGCCAGAAATTACATTTCATAGGTTTGCCTCTATCTGTGTCTTATAAAATTGCCGAATGGAATAAATTCCGTTGGTATGCATCTGCCGGAGGCATGGCTGAGATAAATGTGGCGGGAAAAACTAAAACAACTCTTTATTCTGGTACAGAAAAAATGGGAACGCTTACTGAACGTACCAGAATGAAAGAAGTATATTGGTCGCTTAATGCAAACACAGGTATAAGTTATCCTATAATAAAATTTGTAAGTGCTTTTGCTGAAGTCGGAGCAAGTTATTATTTTGATAACGGAACTGAAATAGAGACAATACATTCAGACAAACCTTTTAATGTTAATTTGAGTATTGGCCTCAGACTTGGTTTTTAAAGAAATATAATTAATAACAAATACTTAATTTAGAATGAAAAAAAGAGGAATTTTGGCAACAGCTATTTGTTCTGCATTAGTGCTGTTGACTTCTTGTTTGGGTGAGACAACAAACTCACAGCGTTTATCAGGCATGCCTGGAGTTGTTTACACAGGTGATGCCCTGAGTGGTTATAAGACATTAGTAGATATAGGTAGTTTTCCTATTTATTCAGCAACACTTGACAAAGGTGATTTATTACCAGGAGATTGTGTTGTTACAAGTTTCGAAGTAGATTACAGTTCTCCAGAAAATGCAACAGCTAATACTCAAGGATATTACAATGTAAGCTTCTCTGCATGCGAAAAGATTGACAAAGATAATTTCCGCTCATTATCTTTACCAACAGATACAACAATGATGTTGACAGGCGAGCTTCCAATTAACAACTCTGTTGAAGGAATGTATATGCATTCATATGTAAGAGGTCATCAGTTCTTGTGGCCTAGCATCAACTTACAGAAAAACCAAACAGCCCAGATGCAATTGTATGTTGACATGAGTAAAATCGAAGCATGCGATGAAGAAGAAGGTTTGAATTGCTATTCAATGTTCCTTCGTGCAGTTGAAGTTAACGCACCAACAGATGATGACAAAACTCTGACTCTTATGCCATGTGCATTTAATGTTCAGGCATATATTGACAGAATTAATTATCTTGAAAAGGCTGAAGACAATGATTATTATCTGATTAGAGTATATTTTGTTAAAGAATTCAAGGATAATAAACCAGTTTGGGATTACAAAACTCTTCAGATGGCTACTGTAAAAGATTAATAAACTGTAGTTATATACATTTACAAAAACATCGGTAAATAGTTTCCTAATATTGTTATGGAATTATTTACCGATGTTTTTTACAAAAGATGCCGATGTTTCAAATAAATGATATGACCCCCAAAAGTTGGACGGTTTAACATTATATTAGGAGGCGGACT
>CALCST010000008.1 GCA_937894065.1 uncultured Parabacteroides sp.
CTGACTTTTTCGGATCAATAGCATTCTCAAGAGCGACAAGCTGCTTTTGCAGTTTTGTCAAAGCATCAGTTATCGGTCGGCGATTTTCGTGCATCAAACGCACTGCACCTGAGCATTCAATAATGTAATTACGGATTTCATCGGCAAGGTTTTCATTAACACCAGAGGCTTCAGCCTGTTTCAACAGCTCTTCTCCCGTATTTTTTACATTGATACTTTTTCCAGCATTTTCTGCTAAAACGGTTTCACATGATTGGATTTCCAATCTTAGATTTAATGATTTGTTTTTTCTCATGTAATATATTTTAAGGTGTTGGCAACAAGAATATTCCCGTTGTCTTACAGTAACAAATATAACAATTTATTTTTAAACAATAAAACATTTATAGCACTAATTATCAATTATTTGATTTATATCATTTAATTTTTTTAGTTTAAAATATATGTATAATTTGGTGCACTGTGGGATACTGTTGCCTTATTTGTAGGATATTGGCAATATAGCAAGAAATCGTCGTTTGGCGAAAGTAATCATTTTACCCACGAATATAATTCATATTTCCTTTCGGAAGAAAATCAATTTACTCCCGAAGGTAAATCAATTTACTTCCGAACCTATTTTGATTTTCTTCCGAACGAAAATTCACGCCCAACATAATAATGAAACATTTGCAAGACATATACGGATACTGGGACACAGAAGCGGACAGCAGGGCTATGAAAGCAACGTATATTTACCAATCATACCAACGTAAAATATATAATGTAAATGAAAAGAATCCTATTATCAATTTTGATTCCTGTATGCTGTGCTTGCGGTAGCAGCAGAAAAACGGGAAACGCCATGTCCGCCAGCAGAAATATGTTTTCAACAGAAATGCTGAAAGCTCAAACCGTGGCTATTCCGGCAAGAAAAGCGAAATTATCAATTCCGTTAATCAATGGGACAATTGCCGGGCTTCCTCCGGGCGCATCATACCAGGCGCGCAATGCACATACATCGGTAAAGGCAAGCATCGAAAATGACACGTTGTTTATTGAATCCGTTTGCGACAGTATTATGTCAACAGTATATGATTATGAAAAGCTGATACAGGAAAAGGCAGATACAACAATAATGGAAGAAAAAGACAAATCGATTGGGAACAGCGCGTCTTTTCAATTGCTGACATTAGCAATTTCCGTCTTTTTTATATTGCTTTTCGTATACAGAAAACAATAGGCGAATGTAGATGCACGCTGGCGGACAGTGCAAGGTATGGGCGGTTGTAACTTTGTAATATCAAGGCTGAAAGCCTTGGGTTTATAGCCCAGGGTGTAAGCCCTGGGTCAGGCAGATTCCCCCACCACCAATATAGCCCTGAAGGGGCGACACAATGTCCGATTGTGATTTTGGGAGTTAATTGAGTGTCGCTCTTTCAGAGCTCCGATTGGATGGTGACCGTTATACCCAGGGCTCACGCCCTGGGCTATACAAATCAGACTAATGCCTGATTTGAGAAGGCTTTCAGCCTTATCAACTAATAAACTTAAAAACTAACAAACTAAAAAACTTAAAATCTATGGCAGTAAAGTACAGATTAGTAAAACGTAAGGTATCAGACCTTAAAGGCGGTGCCCAGGTTGAAAAAACCTTTGCAAGCACCGTTTACAACAGCAATGTGGAACTGGAAAGCGTATGCGAACTGGTTGCAGTACGTTCGTCAATGTCGAGTGCCGACGTCAAGAGTATCATCGACTCCCTTAACTACGTGCTTGTCCGCGAGCTGAGCAACGGCAACATCGTGGAACTTGGTGAACTGGGGAACTTCCGCCCTTCGGTTTCCTCAAGCGGTGCTGCAACTGAGGAGGAATTCTCTGTGGCAAACAACATCCGAAAAGCGAGAATCATCTTCTCTCCGGGCAAGGCTCTCCGAAACCTGAAGAACAACTTTAGCTACACGATTGTCAAGCCGGTTACGGTTACGGAAGAATGCGACAAACCACACTTGGAGTAAGGCTAAACGGTTGATTTCCTGCTACAATAGCATTAAGAAAAGTGAATAAAAACTTGCCTGTTTACAAGATTTTCACTATCTTAATGCTATGAAAGCAGAAGCAATTACAATCAAGGAAATGGCCCTGATGTACTTCCCGAACAGTACACCGGATTCTGCCCGCCGACAGTTGTCACGATGGATACAGAAAAACACACAGCTACAGGCTGAGCTCGTAGACGCAGGATTTTACAGAGGCCAGAGAGTGTTAACGCCTAGACAGGCAGGTATTATAATTTATTGGTTGGGGGAACCGTGAGGAAAGAGACAAGGTATCAGATACGAGGGGACAAGGGAAATAACTATCAAGGCTGAAGGCCTTGGGGTTATAGCCCGGGGTGTGAGCCCCGGGTTACGATGCCCCTACTCTCTCACCACAGCTCTGAAAGAGCGAGGTTAAGCACCAAGGTGCCGCTCCTTCAGAGCTTGTATTTGGGCGGCGGATAGTGACCCAGGGCTCACGCCCTAGCTATGTCAAAGGCTTTCATCCTTATATTCCTTGTATCTGTAGCCTTGTCAACTCGTCAACTAAATCAAGTAAAAGGTGGTGAAGAAATAAAAAAGGCTGTATCATCACTGATACAGCCCTACTATTAATTCGTTTCCAAGAACAATCACTGAAACCGTAAGGAAAATGGCGCATACTATCAAATGCTTTCTTTTCCCTGAATATCTGTCCGCCGGATTATCAACGAAATCCGGAACTCTGTCTTTTAGCCATTTCCGACGGGCGGCAGCATATAAATAATATACAAGAGCACCAAAGAACAAGCCGGACAAAGCTCCGGGTATGATATCTGTTATGAAATGAACTCCAATATATATTCTACTATAAGCTGTCACAGCTGCCCACAGGAAAATGGTCCAGCCGAAAATCTTGTCACGTATGAGCAATGTCATAAACATGGCAAAACCGAAAGCATTTGCAGCATGGCTGGATATGAATCCATATCGTCCGCCACGGTAATTGAACACTGTATGAACCAAATCCTTGAAGTCCGGATGATGCGTCGGTCTGAAACGGTGGAAATAAGCCTTGCAGAAGCCTGAAGCAAACTGGTCGCAAAGTGTTATGACCAACGCTATTGCCAAGGCGATGAACAGGCTTTCTCTCCAGTCTTTCTTATAGAACAGGACAAAGAGAATAAAGGCTGCCAAAGGTAGCCATATCACTTTCCCGGTATAAATCCACATGAAATTATCCCAGAAAGGCGAATGGCAACCGTTCAGCGCAAGAAACGCATCACGTTCATAGACCAAAAGTTTTTCAACCATTGTTCAATTATATTTTTACTATATCCTTACTTGGCATCCAGCCCACATTTCCATCTTCAAGTGAGATTTCGCTCCATTCGCCCAAAGTGCTTTTTACGGATACTTTGGTTCCTTCATGGATGACAAACAAGTCTGTTCCGCTATTGTCCGGCGAACTTTTAACTGTTACTGTCGGAGTGAAGACTATTGCATCCGAACGATTTGTAAGCTCACTTTTCTGAGCTGAGCCAAACACGTTGGACATGATTGTCACAAACAAGAAAAGAACTCCGGCATAAAAGCCGACTTGCTTGAATAATCTCTGTTTTGAGAAAAAGAAAACTGCAAGACAAACCAGAAATACAAGGAAAGTGACAATTCCTGTACGTCCCCAACCATCTGCCGATGCAATATTCTGGATTGAATGATACCATTTAACGAGGAAAAATTCTCCTAGCGGTTCAATCTTGTCCACTGTCATTTGCTTTGCCAACTGCAAATTGAAGCGGATGTCTGCATCTGCCGGTGAAAGCAGCAAAGCTCGTTCGTAGTTAAGAATTGCCTGCGCTATCTTTCCAGACTTGTAATATGAGTTTCCCAAATTATAATAGATGGCAGCAGATTCGCCGTTATTCTCCAGAATGCCTTCATACAGTTCGATTGCTGTATTGTAGTCTTCTTTTGTGTAGGCAACTTCGGCTTCTTTGATAACCGCATCCTGTGCTATTGCAGGAAAAGAAATGCAAGCCAGAAACAAAAAGATTAATATTCTAATATTTGCTCTCATACCTAATTTCACTTTTTAATTGTATTTTCCATTTTGCCAATAGCATCAACTGTCTGTCCGTATAGCTTGTCCATTGCATCAGGAGCCTGAGACGGAGCGTAACGGGCGAACTCGCATGTATTAAGGATTTCGATAAAGTCTTTGATAAGAACTTCATCAACGCCATATTTGGCAAGCTCTGCTTCAACATTGTCTTTGGTCAACTCTGCCTTTGAGATATTAAGTTTGTCGCTCAGATATCCCCACAAAGCACGGAGAACTTCTTCGTAGAATTCTTCCTTCTTGCCTTCTGCCATCAGTTTGCCGGCGCTCTTCAATCGTTTTACGGCAATCTTGTTTGCTTTCTTGTTACGCACACGTGCCAAGTCTGCATTTTCCTTTATCTGCTTTCTGTAGATAACGAAGAATATTGCAAACAACACCAGAGGAATAAGATAGCATAATGTGTACATGAACGAACCGAAGAATACATCTTCACCTTTCTTTGTGAAATGGAATCCCTTAGTCTTAAGATAGCGAATATCTTTGCCAAGGAATTTCACGCTTTCCCTGTTGGAGCTGAAGTT
Organism: uncultured Parabacteroides sp.; assembly: GCA_937894065.1. Classification (GTDB taxonomy): domain Bacteria; phylum Bacteroidota; class Bacteroidia; order Bacteroidales; family Tannerellaceae; genus Parabacteroides. The sequence continues at coordinate 4,644 of CALCST010000008.1, forward strand.
TGAAACAACTGGTGCTGCGGCATCTCCGCCCTCGCCTTTCTCTACGTGCAATTTATACGGTTCTGATTTGATTGTTTTGTAAGAACCGGATTTAGTGTCGAAATATGAGAATTCAATAGCCGGGATTTCAAAATCTCCTGCATATCGTGGGATTGCCATATATTCGACAGTTTTGGTGCCTGACACGCCTGACACAGTAGTTTTACTGTCTATCTCAACTTTCGGATCATAGATATCAAAGTCGTTAGGGAATTTCACTTCCGGATTCTTGACCAGCTTCAAGTTTCCGTTACCGCTGATTTTTACTGTAACAGTAACAGCTTCATTAGCCTTCAGGCTGTTTGTGTTGATGGTTGAAGACATAGAGAAATTACCAACCGCACCTGAGAATGAAGCAGGTTTTCCGGAAGGCAACGGCTTGACATCAACTGTTGCCGAAGCTGTTGTAAGTTTCTTGTTCACTTCCTGATAAGCATCGAAGAAGTCGTCGAATATACTTCTCACCTTTCGCTGTGTTGCAACAGGAATTACGGCATCAATCTCTGCCGGGCTGATAGTAATCTTTCCTGAACGCTGAGGATAAAGAACTGTTTGTTTCAGAACAACAGTGAAATAATTTCGTCCGTTATAATTGTCCTTTTCCCACTGTTTCTGTTCCGGCAATTCTACTTCCTGGGCAAGGAATCCTGCGAAATCAGGGAACTTGGCTCCACTCAGGTTACATGGACGGGCTGCATAAAGCTTGAATGTGACCAAAAAGCCTTCCTGCTCATACACGCTGCGGTCAGAAACTTCCATGCGCACAAAGAAGTCGTCTTTTCCGATTGACGAAGCAGAGCCGGCATCGCCTGAAGTTTTGTTTTTCGATGTCTTGTCTTCCGGAAGGACTTTAATTGTCAAAGCGTTTGACGTGTAGTTTGCGCCATTAGCCTTTACCGTAGCCGGAGCAATCTCGAAAGTTCCTTCCTTTTTCGGCATCAAAATATAAGTAAAGCTAACTGTAGTTTCACTCTTACTCTGACCGTTTACCCATGAACTACTGTGCGACACAGACTGCGATGGTCCCATAAGCACTTCAAAATCGGGCATCGACTGCACTCTCAAATCCTTTGCCTCTGCATTGACGGTGTAAGTCAGACGAAACTGCTCTCCCATAGCAACGGCACTCGGAGCCGAAGCTTTGAAAACAATATCGCCCGCTGCCTTGGCTGTGAAACCAACCATAAGCAAAAGGACAAAGAAGAAAAATAATTTTCTCATTGATATTCAGTTTTTTATTCATTTAAGTTTCGCAAGCTCAACTTAATAGTTAACAAGGCTTCAGATACAAGTTTACAAGGTTAAAATGCCTGTAACTTTATAAGTTGTTATCTAAAAACTCTTGTTAACTTGTTTTCTTGTCAACTTGTTTCCTGCAAGTTGAGCTTGCAAAACTCTAATTATTTACTTTTACTTCGTTATAAAAATATCCAAGGCAAAGAAGTTACCACTGTTTCTCAGTCTTGCGTCGCTGCTGTTGCTGCTGCTGAGCCTTCTTAACCTTTTCCTGAGTGTCTTTTTCGTCCTGCAAGAAAGCATCAAGCATTTGCTGGGCATTGTCCTGACTCATCTGCTCGTTTGGCTGTTCCTGCTCCTGAGTCTTGTTCTGCTTGTTGTCCTGCTGCTGTTGCTGTTGTTGCTGCTGCTGGTCTTGCTGGTCCTTGTTTTCGTCCTTGTCCTGATTCTGCTGGTCCTGGCTCTGATCCTGGTTCTGCTGGTCGTTCAGCAATTTCTGGGCAAGAGCCAGATTATATCTGGTTTCATCATCTTTAGGATTCAAACGAAGAGATTCCTTGTAAGCCTCCACACTCTTGGCATAATCTTTACCGTTCATAAAGATATTACCCATATTATGATACACTTCGGAAAGGCGCTGCTTTCCTTCGGGTGTTTCTTTCAATCTTTCACTCTGACCGGCAAGCAACTGATACTGCTCTGCAGCTTCCGGGAATTTTTTCTGCCTGTACAGGGAATTTCCCAAATTATATGTGCCTTCAATTGAACGGGGATTGACTTCAAGAGCCTTTCTGTATTCAATTTCCGATTCGGTGAATTTCTCTGATTTATACAAATCATTCCCTTCACGCACATGCTTTCTCTCTGCCTTTTGCGCAAACACGGAGCTGCTGCTAAGAATCAGAACCGTCAGACATAATATAGTTCTTTGCATACGCTTCATTTTTTATCAAGAGAATAATTTAATTTTCTTAAATATATGATTCTTTCTGTCCAAAGTGAAGAAATCCACCAACAGCAGAATCAATGCAATCCATGCGAAAATCTGGAATTGCTCGTCGTATTCGGAATAGACTTTGCTGTCAAGTTCCGATTTGTTCATTTTGTCAATTTCTTTCTGCAATGCTTTCAAGGCAGAGTTTGTATTGTCCGCACGGACATACATTCCATTGCCTGCCGCAGCAATCTCCTGACACATCTGTTCGTTCATCTTGGTGATAACAACATTTCCTGAGTTGTCTTTCATGAAGTTGTTATTTCCATCCAATGGAATAGGTGCGCCTTTAGGGTCGCCCATACCTACGATATTCACGTGTATGCCTTTTTCGGCAGCTGCCTTTGCTGCTCCCACGGCATCGTCCTCGTGGTTCTCACCGTCGGTAATCAGAATAATAGCTTTGTCTGAAGTTTCGCTCGGTGTAAACGAACGTGAAGCCAAATTGATTGCCGCTCCAATCGCAGTTCCCTGTGATGAAACCATCTCCGGATTAATTGACGAAAGGAACATCTTTGCAGAAATATAATCCGAAGTTATAGGAAGCTGGGTAAATGCGTCACCCGCAAAGACTATCAGGCCGACTTTGTCGTTAGAAAGGCCATCGGTAATCTTGGCAAGCATTTGCTTTGCTTTATCCAATCTGTTAGGAGCAACGTCTTCGGCAAGCATTGAATTGGAAACATCAAGACAAACCATAATTTCAACGCCCTGGCGTTTTACTGTTTCCAGCTTTGAACCGAACTGTGGTCCCGCCATCACAATAATAACCATTGCCAAAGCTCCCCAAAGCAACCAAAACTTAAGATGATGCCTTGAAGCCGAAACGTCCGGCATGAGCTCCGACAGCAATGCCGGTGTGCCGTATTTCATTATTGCCTTACGTCGCCAGTAACGTGCGTAAACATAGAACACAAGCACCAATGGCAACAATAGAAGCAAGTATAAAAATTCTGGATTTGCGAAACGAAACATAATCTTAAGATATTAAGGAATACTTTTTAATACAGTGTTTCTCAAGAATAACTCAAGCAGAAGCAACACAAAAATCAGAATTGCCCAATTCTTGTATTCTTCCTGTTTCTTGCTGAATTCCTGAACACTAATCTTTGTCTTCTCCATCTTGTCAATTTCAGAATATATTTCCTTCAGACTGGCATTGTCGGTCGCACGGAAATACTGGCCTCCGGTTGTGGCTGCAATCTGTTTCAACACAGCTTCGTCAATCTCAACCGGGATATTCTGATACTGGACACCAAAAGCAGTTGGAATTGGATAAGGAGCTTCGCCCTGAGTTCCCACACCGATAGTATAGACGCGGACGCCAAATGTCTTGGCAATTTCTGCGGCTGTTACCGGGGCAATTTCTCCGGTATTGTTTACACCATCAGTAAGAAGGATTATCACCTTTGATTTTGCCTGGCTGTCTTTGATACGGCTCACGGCATTAGCCAAACCCAAACCAATGGCTGTTCCGTCCTGGATAACACCGGGCTGCACATCCTTGAACAGGTTCAGAAGAACTGTATGGTCGATAGTCAAAGGACATTGTGTGAAACTTTCCGCAGCGAAAACCACCAGTCCGATATTATCATTCTGTCTGCCGTTGATAAACGAAGATGCAACATCCTTTGATGCTTCCAATCGGTTAGGCTTCAAGTCTTCGGCAAGCATTGATGTGGAAATATCCATTGCCAGCATTATATCAATACCTTCAGTCGAAGAGTTCTGCCAACTGTTAGTAGATTGCGGACGTGCCAGAACCACTATGAGCAACGCCACAGCCACAATGCGAAACACAAATGGCAAATGACGCAAATATACTTTCCACGACTTAGCCTCGGGCAGTTCGAACACTTCCGAAGAAGATACCTGCAAACTTGCCTGGCTCTTGCTCAGCTTATAAATGTACCATCCTATCAATGGTATAAGCAAAAGCAATAAATATAAATATGTTGGATTTGCAAAAACCATTTTACTGTTTCACTGTTTTATCGGTTGTTTCTTTTGCCTCTTCATCGTTATCGTCAGAGCTGTTGTCGTCGTTGTCGCTCTTTGGCAACTCAACCGGTTTTGTCTGGTTAACGAAGAAATAGGCATTCATCAAACTCAAATCATTCTCATCCGGAAGAGGACGGAACTTCGCGAATTTCACATAATCGGCAAGTTTAAGCACTTGTTCCAATTTATCATATGCCGGAATAACATCATCTATCTTGCAGACACTGTCAAGTATTTCCGCAGATGTCATTTCCATTGCGTTCACACCGAATCTGTCCACAATGTACTTACGCAATGTGTCGGTAATCGACGTATGATATTCTTTTTCTTTTCCCTGCTGCCACAACTTGTTTTGCTTGATTTCGTCGAGTTCCTTGATAGCCTGCTCATAAGGAGGAAGCTTAGGTTCTTCAGGCTGCTTGAATGGAATAAGCGACTTGCGCTCACGTATACGCTTGATAATATATACGGCAAGAGCAATTAGCAGAAGAGCCAGCAGAATACCGCCGATTATAGGATAATAGTCCGCCCATACGAATGGCGGTTTCCATACATCTTTAATATCAGCAAACTCTTCAGGTTTATCCACATTAACAGGAACAGATGACACCTTAAGCGCCACCTGGTTTGAATATACAGTATCAGCTCTGTCGATTACTTTTATCGGCGGCAACAGATAAAGACATGAATCAAACGAAGTGACCAGCACATCCTGCTTAATCAACATTCTGTCGTTCTCGATAAATGTTGTGTCAGGCTTAGAACGTTCCAGCACCTCAACGCCACGCATCAATGTGTCTGCCGGAACAAGTATCTGCACTTGTTTATCCTTATCAGTAGTTACTGTCAGATGCAATTTTGTCTGCTCGCCGATAAGTATTGCTGCCGAGTCAACAGTCACTTCAATGAGTGTCTGCTGAGCCTGCACCTTACCAGAGGCAAGAGTAGCCAAAACTGAAAGAAACAATATGCCTTTTTTAAACAATTTCATCTTTACTATTTTAGTTTCGTTTGTCAAAAAGAGCCATTAAAGCTTTTACATAGTCGTCTTCCGTACGAATGGAAACAGAATCGACACGACATTTCTTGAATGTATCATCCATCACCTTCTGACGCTCCGACCACCATTTGGCATATGCTTCGCGCACACGGACCGATGAAGTATCAATCCACTGTTCCTTTCCTGTTTCAGCATCTTTTATCTTCATCAGACCGACTGAAGGCAATTCAGTTTCTCTTCTGTCATACACCTGTATTGCAACCATGTCATGTTTCTTGTTGGCTACGGTGAGCGCGTCCTTGAAGCTGTCTTTATTTATAAAATCTGAAATAAGGAAAGCCGTACAACGTTTCTTTATCGCATTAGTCAGATATTTAAGAACCTGACTGATATCAGTCTTCCTGTCCTCCGGATGGAAGTCTATCAATTCGCGGATAACATACAGAATATGCTTCTTTCCTTTCTGTGGCGGAATAAATTTCTCAACCTTGTCAGAGAAAAATATAACTCCGATTTTATCATTGTTCTGAATAGCTGAGAAAGCCAGTGTTGCTGCTATTTCTGTGATAACTTCTTTCTTCATCACATTTACAGTACCAAAGTCACGGCTTCCGGAAACGTCGATAAGAAGCATAACTGTCAACTCGCGTTCTTCCTCGAAGACCTTTACATACGGACGCACATAGCGGGCTGTGACATTCCAGTCGATGTCGCGGATATCGTCGCCAAACTGATATTCACGCACCTCGCTGAACGCCATACCTCTGCCCTTGAAGGCTGAATGATATTGTCCGGCAAAGATATTGCGGGAAAGACCGCGGGTTTTTATCTCAATCCTGCGAACTTTCTTCAGTAGTTCACTTGTTTCCATTTTTAAGGTACCTCAACTTTGTTCAGAATTTCGCTGATAACTTCTTCTGTTGTCAAATTGTTTGCTTCTGCTTCGTAGCTCAATCCGATACGGTGACGAAGAACGTCATGACACACTGCACGGATATCTTCCGGAATAACGAATCCACGGCGTTTGATGAAAGCATAAGCTCTTGCAGCCAAAGCCAAGTTGATTGATGCACGAGGTGAACAACCGAAAGAAATCATATTTGCCAAATTAGGCAAACCATGTTCCTGAGGGAAACGTGTTGCGAAAACGATATCCACGATATAGCGTTCAATCTTTTCGTCGATATAAACTTCGCGTACAATCTTGCGTGCTTCAATAATATCTTCTTTAGTAAGAATTGGCTGAATATCTACCTTTTCACCAGAAATATTCTGACGGATGATAAGCTTTTCTTCTTCTTTCTTAGGATAGTTGATGATGACCTTCAGCATGAAACGGTCCACCTGAGCTTCTGGAAGAGGATAAGTACCTTCCTGTTCAACAGGGTTCTGAGTTGCCATTACAAGGAAAGGCTTCGGCAACTGATATGTCTGTTCGCCGATAGTCACCTGACGTTCCTGCATTGCTTCGAGCAAAGCACTCTGCACTTTTGCCGGAGCACGGTTGATTTCATCCGCCAAAACGAAGTTAGCGAAAATAGGACCTTGCTTGACCTGGAATTCTTCGCTCTTCTGGCTATATATCATTGTACCGATAACGTCTGCCGGCAACAAATCCGGAGTAAACTGAATACGGCTGTATTTTGCATCAATCAATGAAGACAAGGTTTTAATTGCTAATGTCTTTGCCAATCCCGGCACACCTTCCAACAAAATATGGCCATCAGAAAGCAAACCGATTAACAACGATTCTACCAAATGCTTCTGACCCACAATCACCTTATCCATACCCATCGTAATCATATTTACGAATGAGCTTTTGCTTTCAATTCGTTCGTTCAGCTCGCGAATATCTACTGTCTGACTCATATAAATTTAGTTTTTTATGTTATTTGTTTTTCTTTCTGCGCAAAATTAGAAATGTTAAATTCGTATTGCTCACTTTAGCCGTTAAATAATACTAACTATACATTTCCTTTGTTTATCATATTATAAAATGACTGATATATTAATATTTTTTTGTAAGAATCTCACTTTGCAAGGCAGCAGCCTTTTCTCTTGACTCTGCACTTGACGCGTCTATTCCATACAGTTCCGGTGCAGGAATCCTTATCTCCGTTCCTATCGGAACATTGTTCGGGTCTGCTATCACTGCTTTGTTATATTCATAAAGATATACCCAGAATATCTTATGTCCATAATATTTCAGTGCTATAACAGTGAGCCTGTCACCATGGGCAATAGTGTCTTTTCCTATTTCCTTCGGGTTATTTGCCGGCTGTTTCACTTTTTCCGTTTCAGAAGAAATATCTGCGGCTTTAACTGTGTCCGGAACGAAGGCAACCGTATCTGCTTTTTCTTCTTCAACATCAAGCGTATCCGGAATTACTGTTTCAGGAACGATTACCGGCTTTTCAGTTGTTTCAACTGAAGGAACTTCTTCCCCGCTATATACATTATTATATATATACACGGATATTCCGACAACAAAGACTGCAATCCAAAATGCAACCAGCATTTGCAATGATTTATTCTTCTTCTTCGGTTGCGGCATTTCAGATTTCTCTTCCGGAACGGCAGCCGGGACTTCTTTTGGCTGCGGAGTTTCTTCTTCTACGGGTATTTCTTCTTCATGCGACGCTTCTTCTGCTGCCGGAAGTTCTGGAACTTCTTCTGGTTCCTCGTTGCGGACCTCTTCCACAACTTCCTCAACATTGCTTTCCGGCTCTGGAATATTATCCGAAGCTGTTTCTTCTTCCACGTCGGAATGATGGGCAACTTCTTCAGTTTCAATTTCCGGTTCTACTTCTTCAGCAGAGTTTTGCTCATTGTCATCTGAAACTGTTTCATCAACATGCTGTTCTTCTGGAGAAGTAACATTTTCATCAGTTTCAGCTTCCGGGCGCAATGTTTCCTCTTCTTCCTCTTCTACCGAAGATTCGTCTTCCATTGGTTCTGACGATTCAGCCAAGTCAGGGAATTGAACTCCTTCATTGATTTCTGTAGTCTCAAAAAAGGAGAATGGTTTGTTGACAATATCTTTCAGCTCTTTGTCCGGCACGAATGAAAATTTGTAATGGTCCGGGATTTCTATTCTTTCTCCGGTATTAACATGGATGCTCTCACGTTTCTCAACCGTTATAATCTTAAAAGAACCCAGTCCCTTAATCTTAACCACCTTATCAATAAACACATGTTCGGAAACGACCGCGACAAATTCACGGAGAAAACGTTCCATTTCCTCCTTGTCCCGTCCGGTACGGACCGCAAGCATCGAAGCCAATTCTTTTATTGTAAGTCGGTTATTCATCCTGTTCTAATGTTTTTAACTTGTTCTTTATTGTGGTTCCGGGCTTAAAAACCGGCACTAATTTAGGTGGGACCAGATAGCGCTTTCCATTAGCCGGGTTAACAGAAATTCGTTCTGCCTTCTTCCGCGATTCAAACTGACCGAAATATTGCAGATAAACTATATCATTGTCAACCAATCGAGAACCGACTTCCGAGCTAAATGCAGAAAGTACATCCTGCACCTCCTCCGGAGTCCATTGCATACGCTCGGCAAGCTCGGCTATCAATTCTTTGTGTTTCATATTTTCACCTTTCCGTAAATTTCAAAAGGCTGCGCGTCTTCAATTTCTACATTATAGAAATTGCCTGGCACAAGCTCTCTGTCTTTAGTAATAAGCACTTCCGGGTCAACTTCCGGAGAATCATATTCTGTACGTCCGATATAGAAGTCGTCTTCCTCACGGTCCAGAATCACCTTATATGTGTTTCCTATCTTGCTGTTGTTCACATCGGCAGATATACGTTCCTGGATACGCATCAGATAGTCCAGTCTGTCCTGCTTCACATCTTCCGGAATCTCATCCTTGTAATTCTTGAAAGCATAAGTTCCTTCCTCGTGGCTGTATGCGAATGCACCCATTCTTTCGAAACGGATTTCTTTTGTGAAATCAACGAGCTCCTGATAATCCTGATCTGTTTCGCCCGGATGGCCAACCATAAGAGTTGTTCTCAAATGTATGCCGGGAACTTCCTCGCGCATGCGGCGAATCAAGTCATATGTCTGCTCCTTGCTGATGTTGCGTCGCATAAGTTTCAGCATATTATCACTGATATGCTGCAACGCAATGTCCATATATTTACAAACATTGTCGCGCTCACGCATAACACGAAGCAAATCCATCGGGAAATGTGTCGGATAGCCATAATGCAGCCTTATCCACTCCACACCAGAAATGTCCGAGATACGCTCAACAAGCTCCGGAAGCATCATTTTCTTATACAAATCCACGCCATAGAATGTCAAGTCCTGGGCTATGAACTGGAATTCCTTCACGCCTTGCTTCACAAGTGAACGGACTTCCTGCTCAAGTTCCTCCATCGGGCGAGACTGATATGCTCCGGTGATAATAGGAATAGAGCAATAAGAACAAGTTCGGTTACAACCCTCACCTATTTTAAGATAGGCATAATGCTTTGGAGTTGTCAGGATACGTTCGTGCGCCAATTCCGAATGATAAGATTTTCCCAAATCAGTAATCAGCTCTTTCCAGTTGAATTTACCGTAAAATTTGTCCACTTCCGGAAGTTCCTGCACCAAATCGTTCATAAATCTTTCCGACAAGCATCCCATCACAAACAGCTTACCGATTTTGCCCTGTTTCTTTGCCTCGCCCAAATCCAGAATCATTTCAATAGACTCAGCCTGAGCATCGCCGATGAAACCACAGGTGTTTACAACCACAATCTCACCATTAATCTTATGAGGATCGTGTTCTATCTTATAGCCATTTGCTGCAAACTGACGCATAAGCTGCTCGGAATCCACCAGATTCTTCGAACAACCCAAAGTAATTATGTCAACCTTATTCTTTCGCATTATTATTCTCCAAACAATGAGTTTACAAATTCACGCTTGCGGAAAACCTGCAAGTCTTCAATTCCTTCTCCCAAGCCGATATATTTTACCGGAATGCGGAACTGGTCTGAAATACCAATCACAACACCGCCTTTTGCTGTTCCGTCGAGTTTTGTCACAGCCAAAGCATTGACCTCAGTTGCTGCAGTAAACTGTTTTGCCTGTTCAAAAGCATTCTGACCTGTAGAACCGTCGAGAACAAGAAGGATTTCGTGCGGAGCATCAGGAACAACCTTCTGCATCACGTTCTTAATCTTTGTAAGCTCGTTCATCAAGTTAATTTTATTGTGCAAACGTCCGGCAGTATCGATGATTACTACATCTGCACCGTTTGCCTTTGCTGAGCTCAATGTGTCGAAAGCCACAGATGCAGGGTCGGAACCCATTTTCTGTTTGACAACCGGCACGCCAACTCTCTCACTCCAAATAACAAGCTGTTCCACGGCTGCAGCACGGAAAGTATCCGCCGCACCCAGATATACGCTTTTTCCAGCTTTCTTAAACTGATAAGCAAGCTTTCCGATAGTTGTAGTTTTTCCTACACCATTCACACCTACCACCATTATAACGTATGGTTTTTTATCTTCAGGGATAGTGAAACCATCACCGTCAACAGTATTGTTTTCTGTAAGCAGACTGGCAATTTCATCACGCAACAAGGCTGTCAGTTCCGAAGTTGTGACATATTTATCCCTTGCCACTCTTTTTTCAATTCGGTCAATGATTTTAAGAGTTGTCTCAACGCCTACATCCGAAGTGATAAGAACTTCTTCCAGATTATCAAGCACTTCATCATCCACCTTACTCTTTCCGGCTATTGCTCTGGTGATTTTGGTAAACACATTTTCTTTAGTCTTGGACAAGCCTTTGTCCAGATTCTCCTTTTTTTCTTTGCTGAAAAAGCTAAAAATACCCATATATCAAATCGTTTGCTTTATACTATGCATAATATCGAGCAAAGATATTAAAAATTCGTGAAACAACAGTATGTAAATTATTTAAGTTTCACAAGCTCTATAACTATAAGGAGTTATAAAGTTTAAAGTATGATTTTGAACCTCCGACTAGATTCTTTCCTCTTTATATAAATATTTGATATAAGACCAAAAGGGAAGCAAATATTCTTAAAACTAAGCTTTAGTTTCTATAAATTAAGCTTTAGTTTATAAAAACTGAATCTGAGTTTGTAAAAACTAAGACTTAGTTTTAAGAAAATATTTAATCCTAATGGCTACACAATTAATATTTGCAGGATTTAATAGACAAATTGGCGAAGTAAATAAGAAAAAATAATTTTTCTTGATTTCTATTTTTTATTTATATTTGCACCGTCTTGGTGAAATGATTAATCGTCCGATTATCATTTTTAAAAGGGAATCCGGTGAAAATCCGGAGCAGTACCCGCTACTGTAACACTTAATCGAAAAAGGGAATCAACACTATCGCCACTGTTTTTTCAAATGGGAAGGCATGATTTCCAAAAGGTGGAGTCAGGAAACCTGCCAAGATTAACGGATAATTTACATATCCCGGGATTAGGATATTAATTTACTATAAAACAAATAATATGAACATCAAAAAAAATCTTGTCATAGGTCTTGCTATGGCATGCGGATTATTCTCACAGGCTAATGCTCATGGTGACGGAAACTATGTGCATTCCGACTTGCTGTCGTCACTGCAGAAAGGCGACAAAGCTGCGTTGCTTATGGTTCATTTTGGAACTACTCATGATGATACTCGCCAACTAACTATTGACGCAATCAACCAAAAGGCAAAAGAATTGTTCCCTGAATTTGAAATCAGAGAGGCTTATACCTCAAGAATCATAATGGCACGACTTGCCAAAAGAGGAACAAGGAAGTTGAATCCTGCAGAAGCTTTGGCTCAGCTGAAAGCTGACGGATTTACTCACATAATAGTTCAATCGACAAATATAATTGACGGTGTTGAAATGGAATCTCTCCGCAAAGACATTGCCAGCATGGAATTTCTGTTCAAGGAAATCAGATTGGGCAATCCTCTGCTCTATTCCGTTGAAGATTATGAGAAAGTTGCTGAAATAGTTTCCAAGAAGGGAAAGGAAAAAGCTATGACTATTTTGGTCGGTCACGGAACTTACGACCCGTCGACTGCACAATACGCTATGCTGGACCACGTTATGCAGACTAGCGGACATAAGGATTTCGTTGTCGGAACGGTGGAAGGTTATCCTTCTTTCAACAATGCTATCGACAGAATCCAGGAGCAGAAAAAGATAAAAGAAGTGCAGCTTTTGCCTTTCATGTTCGTTGCCGGCGACCACGCCAAGAATGATATTGCCGGAGATATGAAGCAGGAACTTGAGGAAAAGGGCTACAAAGTGACTGTTCTTCTTGAAGGACTCGGACAAAATCCGGAAATCCAGGATATTTTCATTGACCATATTCGCTTTATGACAAAGCATAGAATGATTGATATCATGGATAAGAAAAAGGCATATACCGAAGAATAGAGTAAATAATTCTCAGACCTCTCGAATTTATATTCCATAACTACTTATTGATATAATTATCTTGGTCGGGATAAATATAAAATTTATCCCGACACAAACTTTACACGCTTAAAAAAATGAAAAAAGTATTGACTATTTTACCGTTATTATCTTGTGCAATAGTGCTTTCCGCACAAGACAAGAAAGAATATACAAACTTCAACGACACGACATTCAACATTCAGGAAGTCGTCGTTAATTCCATTCGCAAACCTCGCCCACAAATATCTAAACTGGAAGTTCCTTCAAAATATCTTCCTCTGTCAATAAATGCTCTGGAAGCCGGAAGTCTGGAGATAAGAGGAATCAGGAATATTCAGGATGCCGTTCGCTTTATGCCAGGAATCAGAATCCAGACATCATACGGAGCTTTCCAGCAGATTTCGGTCAGAGGTTTTGACCATGCGGTTATGATGATTGACGGAATTAGGGATGAACGTTCGGGAATAAGCAATTCATATCCGGTTCCAGACCTTTCGTCTGTCGAATCTATTGAGCTTCTGAAAGGTCCTGCATCAGTGCTTTACGGACATTCTGCCGTGGGCGGTGTTCTGAATATCGTAAGAAAAGCTCCGACAGAAAAGCAAACCGTAAATGCTCGTGTGGCATACGGAAGTTACGACAGCAAAGAAGCCACTTTCGGCATGGGCGGGAAAATTGCCGGCCCGGTGAATTATTATACTAATATAAACTATTCGGACCAGGAAGGCTGGCGCAGCACGGGAAACAAAAGGTTTTCGGGATATCTTGCCCTGAATGCCAAATTATCAGAAAAGGATGTAGTTGACTTGCGTGCCGGATTCAACCGGGATTATTATGGAACGGAAATTGGTTTGCCGGATATAATGACTGACGATATTTATAACGTATCGGACAATAAGCTATATCTGAAGAAGAATGAGATGCTGCCGGGACTAGACAAAGAAGCAAGATATAACAACGAATCTGATTTCTTTTATAACAGAGGATGGAATATTTCGGCTCAATATGTCCATAAATTCTCGGATAACATGAAGCTCACGGACAGACTTTCTTTCTCGGCAGACGATATAAATTATTTCGGCACGGAATCTCTTGATTATCTGGAAAGCAGCGAGCCAATATACAATCATTATTATCTGAAAAGCAACGGAGAAAAGCAATATATCTGCCTCGACAGTGTTTATCTTTCTTTTCCTCTCCGCTTCTCGCACGTTTCGAACACGGTTGGAAATACGCTTGAACTGAGCGGAAATTTCCATACCGGAAGTATAAAACACAATTATATGGGAGGATATTCATTTGTGGCTTTCAACCGTACAAGTTATACAGGATATAATTTGGGCGATGATGTCCAAGGACCGGGATTATATTCTCACGTTTCGGTTTATAATCCGCAAAGTATGGGTTATATGACAAGCAAGTTCTCTTCTGCCACAGTAACGCATCATTACACCAACAGCCTTTATATCCAGGATTTATTGGATTTGAGTGAAAAGCTGAAAGTTCTGGTTGCTCTCCGTGGTGATTTCTTCCGTTATCTGTCTGCAAAGGCAGAAACTCCGACCGGATACAGAGAATATGACAGTCACGGAAGTTTCAGCAGAATATTGAATAAGGCCTTGACTTATCGTTTCGGCGCGGTTTATCTTCCTCATCCTAACACTTCTCTGTATGCTTCGTTCGCTTCATTCTTCAAGCCTATCAGAACATTCTATCAGGATAATGTGATTTATATCGACGCAAACGGCGAAAGATATAATGCTTCGCAAAATGGAGAAGTGTTCAAGCCGGAAAACGGTTATCAGGCTGAAGCCGGCGTAAAATACAGTTTGGGGAATATTCTTCATGCAAATGCCAGTGTTTTCTATATTCGCAAGATGAACAGCACGGCTACATTGCTGACCGGCTACACGGAAAACGATGTTGAAAAGAACATCATCGGACAAGTCGGTGTTCAGGATTCGAAAGGTTTTGATGTGGAAGTTACGGTAACGCCTGTTCATTCTTTAGGAATAACTGTCGGTTATAGCATGAATGAATCTAAAATACGTGAGATGAAAGAAGTAAAGGATAAAACTCTTGCTGATGCGATTTATGGCTCTAATCCTGACGAAACAAAGGAAAATCTTAACAGCCAGAAAGGAAACTGGCAGACAAATATTCCTGACCAGACGTTTTATGCTTACGGAAGCTACACCATTCCTAAAGGTTTATTCAAGAATCTGGAATTCCATTTGAGCACGAACTATACTGGAAAGGTGTATAGAAATACGGCAAATTCAATGTGGTTCAATCCTTATTGGCTGACAGACTGCGGCGCGTCATACACAATAAACCAGAATATCCGTCTGACTTTGAATGTAAACAATTTGTTCAACAACAGTTATTACAACCAGGCATTAGGAAATCAGTTGGTTCCAAGTATGCCAAGGAATTTCCAGGTTGCTATAGCTTATAAATTATAAAGGAAATGTCTGTATCAAGTAAAATACACAAAATCCTCGGCACATTGCTAAGTGCATTGATGGCTGTTTGGTTTTTCTCCGGATTGGTAATGGTTTATCACAGATTTCCGCGTGTAACCAGCAATGAAACAATAAGGAAGAAAGACAATATTGATTTGCGCCATCTTCCGGATATAAATATTATCACCGAAGAATTGCCGGGAAATGCTTCGATAAAAAGTTTGTATGTAGATTGTGTTCTGGGGCAAACTTTCTTTCATGTCAAGACTGATGCAGGAACATTTGATATTCCTGCAGATTCACTACAGTCGTTACCTGAAATAAACGGCAATACTATCAGAATGACGGCTCAAAGATGGTGCAATGCTCCGATAGCAAGGATTGACACGTTGTACGAACTGGAACAATGGATTCCTTTCGGGAAATTAAGAGAGGAATTTCCAATTTACAAATTCCACTTTGCTGATGCAGAAAAGCAACAGCTTTATATTTCGTCGAAAAGCGGAAAAGTATTGCAGCACACCACAAGTGAAAGCCGATTCTGGGCATGGCTGGGAGCGATTCCGCACTGGGTTTATTTCACTCGTCTGCGCCAGGATGTTGAGTTGTGGAGCAACACTGTTGTTTTCCTTTCCGGGCTTGGATGCATAATGTGTATTTTCGGTATTTACAGAGGTTTCAGGGTGATTCGTTATTCGGGTAAAAACAGGTCAATCACTCCGTTTAAGAAAAAAGCATACAAATGGCATCATATTTATGGTTTGGTGTTTGGCATAACTGTATTTTTATTTTGTTTCAGCGGAATGATGTCTCTTGCCCGTTCAATGGATTGGGTTGTGAAACCAAAGCTGGGTTTTGACCCGGTGAAAAAGCTGTCGGAAAACCGGCCGGATTTACAGTCGTATTCCATTGACTACAGAATTGCTGCCGGCTCACTAGGAAAAGAGATAAAGCAAATCGAATGGAACAACTTTGGCTCGCTGCCATTCTATAAAATATATACTTCTGATAATATATATTATATTGATGCGAGAGACAAAGAACCCAAAGAGTTGCATCTGTCCGAGCAGGATGTGATTTCTGAAATAAAGAATGTCCATAATGAAAAAGACATAAAGATTTCACTTATGGATGAATATGACACATATTATCTGTCGAGAGTAAAACTCGCGCTTCCGGTGTGGAAAGTTGAAATTGAGAATTGCGACAATAGTTGTTATTACATAAAACCGGGAAATGCCCAGATAAAATATGTTGACGATTCATATCGTTTCAATCACTGGGTTTATCCGGCATTTCATCGTCTGAAACTTTTATTCCTGGTAAAAAATCCTCTGGTATGGAAAATTGTCATGTGGGTGCTGATGATTGGCGGATTTATCGTATCAATTACCGGAGTTTGGCTGGGGACAAAAGTTCTGGTTAGAGAAACAAAGCATTATTTCCGCAGAAATAAAAGAGCTGAATGATTTTATTTAAGATTAGTATGTAATATGAACAAAAAAGGCTGTGTTGAGAATTTCAACACAGCCTTTTATTTATCCGATACCGACAGTCTCAGAATCATTCTTCATTTTCATCAGCATCCGCCTCATCATCATCATCTTTCGGGGCAGGACGCACAAAGAATGCGCTCAGTTCATATAATCCGTATAGCGGGAAGAACACTACACTCAGCGTAAACGGATCGCTACTTGGAGTGATGAATGCTGCAGCAATCAGCAAACCGACAATTGCATGACGGCGATATTCATGGAAGAATCCACGATGCAAAAAGCCTAATTTAGAAAGCAGCCACGATACCAAAGGCATCTCAAACACTACGCCCATAACGAAGATGAGCAGCAGGAAGTTGTCCATGTAGGAATCCAAGGATACTTGTTCTATGATACTGGCACTAAGCTGATATGTTGCAAGGAAACGCAGAGTCATCGGGAAAACCACGAAATAACCGACTGCACAACCCAAGAAGAACATCAATGTACCAAAGAAAAATACCCATCGAACATTCTTCTTCTCGTTTTCATACAAGGCAGGGCTGATGAATTTCCAGATTTCCCACATTAGATAAGGGAATGTCAATACAAGAGCCAACCAAAAAGAAGTTGTCATGTGAGTGAAGAACTGTGATGCCAACCTGATGTTGAAAATCTCAACATGGAAATTGTCATTACAGAAGTCCGGCAGCACATCAACATAAGGGCTGATGTCGCGAAGCCATTCATTCAATGCACACAACCAACGGTAAAATATGAAATCGGAAGAGCAAGGAGCCAATATGACGCGATCAAAAATATCACGCATAAAGGCAAAACTGCCTATCGCAAAAACAAAGAGCGCTAAAATGGAACGAAACAGAGTCCAGCGGAGTTCTTCCAGGTGATCCCAGAAGGACATTTCATCTTGCTGTTCCATTCTTTTTTATTTTTTTTCTGTATCGTCAACTTTAATTTCGTCTTCCAGACCTTTCACTCCGTCTTTAAAGTTTTTCACTCCTTTACCCAAGCCTTTCATCAACTCAGGAATTTTCTTACCACCAAATAACAACAACACTATCAATGCGATAATGATAATTTCACCTGTACCAAGGTTTCCTAAAAATAGCAATTCGTTCATGATATTATAAATTTTATATAGTTAATATATCTTGATAAAACGATGGCAAAGATACAATTTGAAATGAATTATCATCATATTATTTTAAATTTATTACCTTTGCAACGTCTTAAAAAACTAAAATTAGAAAAGAATTAGAAACATGAAAGCTTATGTATTTCCAGGACAGGGAGCCCAATTCGTAGGAATGGGAAAAGACCTGTACGAAAACAATCCTCTTGCTAAAGAGTTGTTTGAAAAGGCTAACGATATTTTAGGTTTCCGCATAACTGACCTTATGTTTGCCGGCACAGATGAAGATCTGAAACAGACAAAAGTTACTCAGCCTGCTGTGTTCCTTCACTCTGTTATTTTGGCTAAAACTTTAGGTGAAGAATTCCAGCCTGATATGGTTGCAGGTCATTCTTTGGGTGAATTCTCTGCTTTGGTTGCTTCAGGAGCTCTTTCTTTCGAAGACGGCTTGAAACTTGTATCTAAGCGTGCAATGGCAATGCAGAAAGCATGCGAAATGACTCCTTCAACTATGGCTGCTGTTTTGGCTTTGCCAGATGAAAAAGTTGAAGAAATCTGTGCAACAATCACTGACGAAACTGTTGTTTGTGCAAACTACAACTGCCCGGGTCAGCTTGTAATCTCAGGAACTGTTCCTGGTATTGAAGCTGCTTGCGAAAAACTTTTGGCTGCTGGTGCAAAACGTGCATTGAAACTGAAAGTTGGTGGTGCATTCCACTCTCCGCTGATGGAACCTGCACGTGCTGAATTGGCTGCAGCTATCGAAGCTACAACTTTCAGCGCTCCTACTTGCCCAATTTATCAGAATGTTTCAACTAAAGCTGAAACTTGTCCTGATACTATCAAGGCTAACTTGATTGCTCAGCTTACAGCTCCAGTACGTTGGACTCAGTCTGTTCAGAATATGATTGCTGACGGTGCAGATCATTTCATCGAACTTGGTCCGGGTGCTGTTCTACAGGGTATGATTAAGAAAATCAACAAAGAAGTAACTACTGAAGGAAAACAGTAATTACTATATATAAGACTGAAGCGTATATTGCAAGGTGATATCAGCCTGCAATATGCTCTTCAGCTTTTATTATTTATTGAAGTTTCCCAGTTGCTCAATAGTAAAGTTGATAAGGTCAAACGATTGTCACTTAGCATTTAATTATTAAGAACTATATCTACTTATTATTTACTTGTTAAATCGTTACTAAAAGTTGAGCTTGTGAAACTTGAATTAAATTATTTATTCAATAAGTTATCTATATCTATATATATGAAACATTTTTTCCTCTCCGTTTTCCTAATTGCAGCAATTGCAGCTCCGGCACAAAAGAAGCAAGTTCAAACTGTTTGCCGGTCTGGATTCTCTTATGATATCAGTAAAAGTAAAAATTGGGGATTCAACAAACCTGTTGTTACGACAATCAATCCTTATTCGTCGGCAGAAAGAGCAGGGATAAAGCCTGGTGATATCATTGAGGAGATTGACGGTTACAAAATCGCAGACCTTACTGAAGCAGAAATATCCAGCCTGATGAATCCGGAAGGGAAAAATGATATTGTTCTGATAATATCTAATATTCAGAACCCTACTAGAGAAGTTATTGTAAGAAAAGAATGCAAGAAGTCGAATGCTATTACAGAAGAGCAATTGGCTTCGGCTTTCTGTATGTATAGCCTTGAAACAACTTCGGAAAGAAAATTCACTTGTCCGTTCAAGACAACTGTAACTGCTGATGAAGTTAATTTCGCTAACTACAAGACTTTCGCCTTCTCTCCTATCGACGAGAGCAACAGAAGACTTGAGTCTGCAATAAACAATTCCATCGAGAAAGAATTGATAGCCAAAGGCCTCGAAGTTGACACTGAAAATCCGGACATGATTATCCAGACTTTCTACTTCTTCGACAAAAACCCTAATTATGTAGGACATAACCAAGTGGTGGTAAACAAGGAACGTCCGATGAGATACAGCTCTATTCATAAAAAGATGATGGATTTCCCATTTTTGAATATTTCTGCATCCGAAGCTGAAGCTCCTTACCTATTGCAATATGGTTTCAGATTAATCGACCAGAAAGAAGTTCCTGGAAGAATTTTATGGGAATGCGAATCTAACGAAATGTTGGACGAGCCTTTCCAGTTGGATGAGTATGCACAGATTCACACTCCTTTGATGTGTATGCAATATCCTTATGTGAAATATACAAATAATGTAACTTTCTATATCAATCAGAAAAGTTATAATTACACCGGTATCAATTACAACATTGACAATCTGAGTCAAATAGTAAGTGTTGACAGAAATTCTCCTGCGTATGAAGCTGGAATAAGAGCAAAAGATGTTGTAGAAGAAATCGGTAACCAAAGCATGGAATATTCAGCAGAAGAATTCACGGCTGCTTACAAACAGTTTATTACAAACACAATGAAGTACAGAGACACAAAGACAGTGTTTACTGATGCCAACGGATTCACTCGTTGTATGTATTGGGATACATTTAATTATATTGACGTATCAAATGCAATAAACAAGAAAAACAGCCGTAGTGCATTTGCATATTTGTTCAACTATGCGCCTTATATAAATCCGACCGGCAATAACGCCTGTACATTCAAGGTTAGACGAGGTAAGACAGAAAAGGAATATACTATCCGTCCAACCGTTAGAAAAGAGATGACTATAGAAATACGATAATGATATATCCATATAATTTCGAACAAAAGACGGGCTTTGATAAAGTCCGTCTTCTTATTTCAGAAAAATGCCTGAGTACACTTGGAAAGGAACTTGTTGATGAAATGAGTTTCCTGAACAATTATGCACTTATCAATGAAAAACTGGATCAAGTAGCGGAGTTTGTTTCCATTCTTGAAGGAGAAGACGACTTTCCCGCAAACTTTTTCTTCGATGTTCGTTATTCATTAAAAAGAATCAAGCCTGAAGGAACTTGGTTGGACGAACGTGAGCTTTTCGACTTGAAACGTTCGTTACAGACTATTTCCGATATTGTAAGATTTTTGCATCCTTCGGATGAAAGTGAAGAAATACGCTATCCGGCACTAACTGCGCTGGCTGGCGAAACTGTTCTTTTCCCTCAACTAATCAACAGGATAGACAGTATTCTGGATAAATTCGGAAAAGTAAAAGACTCAGCGTCTGTTGAATTGCAGACAATCAGACGTGAGATGACTATAACGATGAGCGGCATTTCCAAGAGTCTGCAAGCTATTCTCAGAAGTGCACAGAGTGAAGGTTTCGTTGAGAAGGACGTAACACCGACTATGCGTGACGGACGACTGATGATTCCGGTTGTTCCTGCCTTCAAGCGCAAAATCCGTGGTATCGTGCATGATGAATCTGCCAGCGGAAAAACTGTTTTCATCGAGCCTGAAGTTGTTGTTGAAGCTAACAACAGAATTCGTGAACTTGAAGGCGAAGAAAGAAGGGAAATAATTCGCATTCTTACAGACTTCACAAATGAAGTACGCCCGCTTGTTCCTGAAATTCTCCAATCATATAGTTTTCTTGCAGAAATAGACTTTATCAGAGCAAAGGCTATGTTTGCTCAGGTAATGAATGGAATACGCCCTATTGTTGAAGACAAACAGCAGATTGACTGGGCAAATGCCATACATCCTATATTATATCTGTCTCTGAAAAAACAGAACAAGCAAGTTGTTCCTTTGGATATCGAGCTTAATGATGAGAACAGAATACTTCTGATTTCCGGACCAAATGCCGGTGGTAAATCAGTGTGTCTGAAAACTGTCGGTCTGTTGCAATATATGATGCAGTGCGGTTTGCTTGTTTCGCTTCATGAAAGCTCAAGAATGGGAATATTCGATAATGTTTTCATTGATATTGGCGACGAGCAAAGTATTGAGAATGATTTGAGTACATACTCTTCTCACCTGACAAACATGAAGTATTTCGTAAAGAACTGCAACAACAGGACAATACTTCTTATAGATGAGTTTGGCGGTGGAACTGAGCCTCAAATCGGTGGCGCCATAGCTGAAGCTTTGTTAGACAGATTCAACAAGAGCAAAAGCTTTGGTATCGTAACGACACACTATCAGAATCTTAAGCATTTTGCCAAAGATACGCCGGGCATAATCAATGGCGCGATGTTGTATGACCGCCATCTGATGCAGCCTCTTTTCAAATTATCTATCGGAAACCCGGGAAGTTCATTTGCAATTGAAATTGCACGAAAAATCGGATTGCCGGAAGATGTCATTGCTGACGCTTCACAGAAAGTCGGCACTCAATATATTGAGACAGATAAATATCTTCAGGATATCGTTAGAGACAAGCGTTACTGGGAAACCAAAAGACAAAATATACGCCAAAGAGAAAAGAAACTTGAGGATATAACTGCGAAATACGAAAAAGACCTTGAGGAAGTGAATCGCCAAAGAAAGGAAATTATGCGCCAGGCTAAGGCTGAAGCTGCAAAAATCCTTCAGGAAGCAAATGCACGAATAGAAAATACTATCCGTGAAATCAAAGAAGCTCAGGCAGAAAAGGAAAAAACTAAGATTGCACGCAAGAGTTTCGAGGATTTCAAGGCTTCTGTGGCAAACGAGAAGGAAGAGAACGATGCTATTGCTCGTAAAATGCAAAAGCTCAAGGAAAGAAAAGAACGAAAAGAGCAAAAGCAAAAGACATCATCAAGCCAGCAGACTTTCAACAAGGACGTTATTGAGGTTGGCGATAATGTTCGTATCAAAGGTCAGACTTCAGCCGGCACTGTAATCGACATTCAGGACAAGCAAGTAACTGTTGCTTTTGGAATGATAAAGAGTACAATCAAGATTGACAGACTGGAAAAAGTCAGCAAAGGACAAATCAAGCGCGAAATTCAAAAAAGCACTTTTGTCAGTGCTCATACTACTGATGAAATGCACGAAAAGAAACTGAATTTCAAACAAGACATTGATGTCCGAGGCATGAGAGGCGACGAAGCTCTGCAAGCTGTCACATATTTTATCGACGATGCTATTCAGGTCGGCGCTTCAAGAGTGAGAATCCTGCATGGAACGGGAACTGGCATTTTGCGACAATTGATACGCGAATATCTGAGAACTGTTCCGGGAGTGAGACATTTCCAGGACGAACATGTTCAGTTTGGAGGCGCAGGTATTACGGTTGTTGATTTGGATTAATCGCCAAATATTAAAAAGTGTTCAAGATTCACATCTTCTCCTTGTCTATCAAGAATATAAGAGAATTGTGAAACTAGGGAAAGTAAAAAACACTGTATAATACAGGTTAAAATAATAATTACGGAATTAAGACCGTATTATTCTGAAAAAAAGGTCGGCATCTTTTCATGAAAACATGGTAGTGTTTCCGGAAAAAGATGCCGACCTTTTTTCGGAAATAACCGGTAAAAATAATTGCTCCATTTTCATCCGAATGTAATCTGAAATATTTACGGAAGGAAATAAAATTTCTCTCGGAAGAAAATCAAATTACTTACGGAAGGAAAACGAATTGCTTTCGGACGAAATATTGATAATTTTTATATAAATCCCTACCTTTGCCACCATGAAATCTTTCAAAACAGAGGCATGGTTGCCTACAACAAAAAAAGAAGTTGAAGCACGTGGATGGGATTATATCGACGTGATTATTTTCAGTGGAGATGCCTACGTTGATCATCCTTCATTTGGCGCTGCCGTTGTGGGCAGAACGCTTGAGGCTGAGGGGTTGAGAGTAGCGATTGTTCCACAACCGGATTGGCGTGGAGATTTCCGAGACTTCAAGAAACTTGGTGCTCCGAGATTATTCTTTGGTGTGTCAGCAGGTGCGATGGACTCGATGATAAATCACTACACTGCCAACAAAAGATTAAGAAGTGACGATGCATACACTCCGGACAGACGTGCCGGAATGAGACCGGACTATCCGAGCATTGTATATACGAAAATACTTAAGGAACTTTATCCTGACGTTCCGGTGGTTCTTGGTGGTATTGAAGCATCACTGCGCAGACTTACTCATTATGACTATTGGCAGGACAAACTTCGTCCGGGCATACTCATTGACAGTCCGGCAGACCTGTTGATTTATGGCATGGGAGAATTGCCTCTGAAAGAGCTTGTTCATAAATTAAAGTCCGGTATTCCTTTCAAGGACATAAAGGATATTCCTCAAACAGTTTATTTATCTTCAGACATAAAAGCCGGAGATGACGACATTGTTCTTTTCTCCCACGAAGAATGTTTGAAAGACAAGCTGAAACAGGCTAAGAATTTCAGACATATTGAAGAAGAATCCAACAAACTGAATGCAAAAAGAATAATCCAGCGTGTGGGCAAACAGGCTTTGGTTGTGAATCCTCCGTTCCCTCCTATGACGGAAGAGCAAATTGACGCATCTTTTGATTTGCCTTACACTCGCCTGCCTCATCCGAAATATAAGGGCAAAGTGATTCCGGCTTTCGAAATGATAAAATTCTCGGTTAATATCCATCGCGGATGTTTTGGCGGATGTGCTTTCTGTACTATATCTGCACATCAGGGAAAATTTATTGCATCCAGAAGCAAGGAATCTATTTTGCGTGAAGTAAAGGCTATCACACAGATGGAAGATTTCAAAGGCAATCTGAGTGATTTGGGTGGTCCTTCAGCAAACATGTATAAGATGAGAGGAAAGAATACTGATATTTGTGCGAAATGCAAAAAGCCTTCGTGCATATCTCCTACTGTTTGCAAGAATTTGAATGCAGACCATTCTCCTCTCCTTGAAATATATAAAGAAGTGGATAAGTTGCCTGGTATAAAACATTCATATATTGGCAGTGGCGTGAGGTACGACCTTCTTCTGCATCGCTATGATGACGAAAAGCTAAACAAATCAGCACACCAATATACAGAAGAATTGATTGCCAGACACGTTTCAGGAAGGCTGAAAGTTGCTCCTGAGCATACACAGGACGAGGTGCTGAAACAAATGCGAAAGCCTTCGTTCAAATTGTTCGAACAATTCAAAAGAATATTCGACCGTATAAATAAGGAGAAAGGAATGAGACAACAGTTGATTCCTTATTTCATCTCAAGCCATCCGGGATGTACGGAAAGCGACATGGCTGAACTTGCTGTCATTACAAAGGATTTGCATTTCCAGCTTGAGCAGGTACAGGATTTCACTCCTACTCCGATGACTCTTGCTACGGAGATGTATTATACTGGATATCATCCATACACATTGGAAAAAGTATATACAGCAAAAACAAAGGAACAGAAACTGGCTCAAAGACAGTTTTTCTTCTGGTATAAGCCGGAATATCGTCAGCAAATTACCAAATCTCTCCAGCGACTGAAGAGAAATGACCTTATACAGAAGTTATTCAAAAGAAAGTTTTGATTGAATATGAAAACAATTTATGCATTTTTAGCCGCACTACTGAGTGCCGGACAAGCATTAAATGCTCAGACACCTTACAGAACTCAGGTGTTTGAACATAAGCATATCAAATCTTTACAGATTTTACAGCCGGATCAGACTTTTTCAATTCCGGTTCTGGCTCTTAATTCTGACGCACAGTTGGAATTTGTATTTGATGATTTTCTGAATGCACACAGCAGATATGCATACTCGATAATACACTGCGATGCAGATTGGCAACCATCTGATTTATCTCCTATCGAATATCTGGATGGATTTCAGGATTTGACAATTGATGATTTTGCCAATTCTATGGCAACAACAACTCAATATACAAATTACAGGTTGTTTCTGCCAAACGATGATATCCAATTCAAAGTATCCGGCAATTACGTTCTGAAGGTTTATCCGGAAGATGACCCGGAGAGAATCGTTCTGACTGCTTGTTTCCAGGTTGTGGAACCACAGATACAGATTTCGGCAGAAGTTACAGGCAATACAAATATTGATACATACCAGCGTCATCAGCAAGTCAACTTTGTGCTTAACACAAAAAATTTCCAGATT
The DNA here is from genome assembly GCA_937894065.1 of uncultured Parabacteroides sp. Classification (GTDB taxonomy): domain Bacteria; phylum Bacteroidota; class Bacteroidia; order Bacteroidales; family Tannerellaceae; genus Parabacteroides. Next base: position 30,406 of record CALCST010000008.1, read on the forward strand.
GCTTATCCGCAGAGCGACATAAAAATCTGTGTTACACAAAACAACAGAACAGACAATGCTGTTACAAACATTAAGCCAAGCGGCATTCTGGACGGACAAATTGTTTATGAGAACATTCCGGAACTGATTTTCCCGGCAGGAAATGAATACAGACGAATGGAGTTCCTGAGCAACAAGTATAACGGAATGAGAGTGGAAAATATTTCATTCCACAATCCATTCTATCATGTGACCTTGCTCAAGGATTTTCCGAGCGCAATGTCTTCATATGAATATGACCAGGACCAAAACGGACGTTTTTATGTGAATTCAAGTGGAAGTACTGACCCTGACACAGAAGCTGATTATTATTTCGTTCATTTCACTTTGGCTATGCCTGAAGCAAAACAGGGCAAAGTATATCTGAATGGTGAAGCATTTCATAATCTCTTCAATGAAGAAACAGAAATGTCGTTTAACCACGAAACCAATCAGTACGAAAAATCAATGCTTTTGAAGCAGGGAAACTATAACTATCAATATCTTTATGTTCCCAACGGTGAAACCAAAGGCAGAACAGATGCAATCGAAGGAGATTTTCACCAGACTGAAAATGAATATTGCATATATGTTTATTACCGCCCAATGGGTGCAAGGTATGACAGACTTATCGGAGTTTCTTCAATCTCCAATTTAAGGGAAAAGCAATTACAATAAATAATATTAGCCGGCAGACCTTTTCAGATTTGCCGGCTAAATTTTATCATTCTAATGAAATGACAACTGTCTTCTCACCTTTGCCTCCCAACAATTCAAGCATTTGTTCTCTCGTGGATACACCGTCCACCTTTCCTAGTTTCGTAAAACTCCATGAATTTGAATCATAGTAAATCACAAATGAATTTCCCTGATATAAAATAATATCTCCGGGACCAGTCGTTGTGTACGCATCATTTCTTGGCAAGGAAAAACCTAACGAACCTACTTTTTCCATATCTCCGTAATCATTCATTCGAATAGTTATTTCACCTTGAGAGAGACGTTTAACCAAAGCCTCAGTCGATGAGTTATTCACTAAAGTAGCCGTAAAAGTTTTTCCATTTATATTCAGCACTATTTTTCCACTTTCCATATTACTATTATTATCTGATTCGTTATCTTCCTGTTCTGTATTTTCTGTCTGCCCGGCTTGCTCCATTGCTTCATCATCAACCACGCTACACGAAACAAACAACATGAAGACACAGAACATAAATGGATAAGTCAGCAATTCATTTATGTAATCTTTACTTAAAGCCATAATATTATTCATTTATATTATCAGGCTAAATTAAAATGCTATTTCAGAAGATTATACACATCATCTGTAACAGCTTCGAGCCATTCATTTGAAGTCTCTTCGCCGGAAACCTCAAATGCCAGATGAGAGAACCAGCTGTCAGCAGCAGCTCCATGCCAATGTTTTACTCCTGCAGGAATATGAATCACTGTTCCGGGAAGAATCTCTACTGCGGGTTTACCTTCTTCCTGATACCAACCACGGCCGGCAACACCAATCAGCATCTGTCCTCCTCCCTGCTTAGCATGGTGTATGTGCCAGTTGTTTCGGCAGCGAGGCTCAAATGTAACATTGTATACAACAACCTGGTCACTTGAAATCGGAGCCAAATAACTGTTTCCAATGAAGTATTTTGCAAAAGCAGTATTTGGTTCTCCAATAGGGAAAATCATTTGCTTCTGGAACTCTGCCTTTTCATCTTCGGCAGTTTCTTCTGCCCACACATCTTTTGCAAGGCGAAATGCTGCCCATGCTTTCGGCCATCCTGCATAAAAACCGATATGTGTAAGTATTTCCGAAATCTCAGTTCTAGTAATGCCATTCTTACGAGCCGACTGAAGATGATATATCAAAGAGCTGTCTGTTATTCCTTGACTGATAAGCGAGGTAATAGTCACCAAGCTGCGGTCACGCAATCCCAATTTGTCTGTACGGCTCCATACTTCACCAAAAAGAACATCGTCATTTAATTCTGCGAATTTTGGAGCGAAATCTCCAAGCTGTTCACGTCCTGCTGTCTGTTTTATTTTTTCCTGTGCCATAATTGTAGTATTATTTAATGCCAACGCCATAAAGGCAATAATAACTTTAGTTTTCATTTTGATTCAGTTTTATAATCCTACCTTTCTTTTTTGCAAAGTTAAATGTTAGGAAGAGCGGACTTTGTATACATTTCAACGATATTTATACCTAAATTATAGATTGTGACATATAAAGATTGAGACATTTTGCATATTACTTCAATTTGCCTACTTTTGTAAAAGCAAAAAATAGAAAACACAAATTGTATTAAATATGAAAAGAATAACACTGACAGCTGCAGCACTTGCATTAGCCTCTACACTTATGGCACAAACTCCTGAACAAAAAGGACTATCAACAATAAACAAAAGCACAGCAGAAGCACATATCGGCTTTCTTGCCTGTGATGAACTTGAAGGTAGAGAAGCAGGTTATCCAAGCTGCCGTATAGCCGGTGAATATATTGTTTCACATCTGAAAAGCATGGGATTGGAACCTCTGAGCGGCGACTCTTTCTTCCAGCCTTTCGAAGCATATCGTAAAGAACGCCAGAAAAAGGCACGCTATCAGGTGCATCCTGATTCTATTGCTATTCTGAAAAAGGAAACACACCAGAAATTGTCTTTGAGAAATATTCTTGCTAAAATAGAAGGAAAGAATCCGAATGAATATGTGATTGTCGGCGCACATTATGATCACCTTGGTGTTGACCCACTTCTTGACGGAGATAAAATTTATAATGGAGCAGATGACAACGCATCCGGTGTATCTGCGGTGTTACAGATTGCAAGAGCATTTCTTGCTACTGGCGAACAGCCGGAACGCACAGTTATTTTCGCTTTTTGGGATGGTGAGGAAAAAGGCCTTCTTGGTTCAGAAGCTTTCGCTCAGTCTTGTCCATTTATCAAAAACATCAAAGGTTATTTGAATTTCGACATGATTGGACGAAACACAAATGAAGCCAATCCTCAGCATGTAGATTATTTCTATACTGAAGCACATCCTGCTTTTGGAGAATGGCTGAAGAATGACATCAAAACTTATAATCTGAATCTGAAACCGGAATATCGTCCTTGGGACAGACCAGTTGGCGGAAGCGACAATGCTTCGTTTGCTAAACGAGATATTCCTGTTATCTGGTATCACACTAACGGACATCCTGATTATCACCAGCCAGGCGATCATACAGACAAAATCAACTGGGACAAGGTTGTTGATATCACAAAGGCTTCATTCCTTAATATGTGGAATCTGGCGAATGAAAAGAATTTCTAAAACATTTCTTTTAATCTGAGAGTAATTAAAATGTTATACTTAGATTAAGTATAACAAAACAAATAAAGTCAGGGCTTCGAAGAACAAATATTTATATTGTTCACCAATAAACAATTTCACGTTCTTCTGAAGCCTTGATTTTTTTTTCGTTTCATAATACAAAAACAAAAGTAATTAACTAGTGTTTCTTTTCCTCATACAAAAGTTTCTAATGAAACCTTATATTTCGATTTTATTTGCAATATTTTCTATAATTATTTTCTATTAAATTATAAGACTTATCTAATAACCAAAAACGAAAAATCAAATAGAATATAATTGTATATAAACTAAACTTGAATAGCATTATGTATATCTGTGATATATAATTCACCATATCAAAACTAATCAAAAATAAATGAGATAAAATTACACTCCATGAACATGGAAAATAGAACCAAATACCATTTCCTAATTTAGTCATTAATATCCCATTTAATATTGTACATACCATTCCTATTAAAATAACAATATTTTTATCTAAAATCAATATTAAAAATATAAAAGATAGGAATAGAAATAGTTCTCCTAAAAATATAATAGGTATGACATATAGAAAATGTATAGGTAAACATTCTCCGATTATTTTGGCGAAAATATAGTATATACTGATAAAAAAGATCAATATACATAAATGAATGATGGCTGTAAAATAAATTTTCCCTACGATTATCCTTTTCATTCCAAGTGTAGAAGAAAATATTTCTTTTCCTTGACAGCATTTCTTCTCTATTTCAAAAGGAATATATAAACTACAACTAAATATAATGGGAGAAATTATAGTTAATGTTATTACATAATAGTAGTAAACCTCTGTTATAGGGGCTGATGTATAATAAAAATACAAGATATAACACAAAAATATTATTAGAGGTGCACCTACTACAATAGGATAAAATCCGGATCTTCTAGCTTTGATACACTCTATTACAAATAACCTGATATTTAGATTTGTATTCATCTAACTTCTTTTTTTATATACCATTTAGAAGTTTTTTTTAATAAAAAAACAAACAATATGATAGATATTATTATACATGATAATATTTCAATGAAATGATTATTACAATCAATTTCTTTTGCAAATATTCCAGAAGAATCAATATTCAGAATATATAATCCTAATTTGCTCAGATAAGAACAAGGGAATAAAATCCAATATTTTGTAGAAGCAAAAAGTGTTCCTAAAATTGTATTGAATAAAATACTTATTAATAATATATAGAATACATTTGTATTGTATGCAATAAATAAAAACAATGGAATCTGCCATAATGAACAAATATAAATAACAACTCCAAATCCTATTCCTTTCAAATATGATATGTCAGGATTATTATCTCCAATAATAATTTTGAAGCATAAAAATATAACTATTAGAAAAATACAACTATAAAACAAATAAGTCGCTCCTAATCTTATTTTTGCAAACCAAATCTTGGACAAGTCAATCGGTAAGGACTTTAAAATTGAATGTTTATTTTTATCTATATTACTGAGCAAATTACAAGTGTAGGATATAACAATCGGAATGACTGCCATATACCACCAGTTAAATAAATGAACATATAAATAATCCGTGCTTAATATAAAAACAATAACCGCACTTATTAATGATATACAAATTGATGCTTTACGTACAAACAATCTATTTGTTTTCAAATTTTCTATAAAAAAATACTGGTTCATTGGTAATTATATTTTATCCTTTATTGCATTTATAAATATACTTTCAATATCATCCTCTCCAGTTTTTATTTCTTTCTGACAAATAAAAGAACCATTCTGTAAAAGCCCAATGTAATTGGCAATATCATTTACTTCTTTTAGAATATGTGTTGCTATCAATATAGTTCCTCCATTATTCTGAAAATTTTTCATTATTTTCTTTAGATTAAGAATTGCTAAAGGGTCCAAACCATTTGTCGGTTCATCCAATATTAAAAACTTCGGATTATTTAGTAAAGCTATAGCTATGCCTAACTTCTGTTTCATACCTAATGAAAAATATTTAACTATTTGATGTTTAGCATTTGAAAGTTCCACTAAATCTAATATTTTATCAATAGATTTCTTATCTATGTTTAATAAAATCGTCCGAATTAAAAGATTCTCCTCAGCAGTAAGATTTTCATATAAAGCAGGCGTCTCAATTAATGAGCCTATATAAGCTAAATCCTTACCAGTTAATACACTTCCATTAAAAAGAATTTCTCCGCTTGTTGGTCTTTGCATTCTTGTTAATAGTTTCAATAGAGTTGATTTTCCTGAACCATTAGGACCAGCGAGAACGTAAATAGAATTTTCAGGAATACTTAATGAGACATCTTTTATGATATAATTTCCTTTTAATTTCTTACATAAATTAATCGTTTCACATAGCATATAGATTATACAGTTTATTTTGATTTATATTGAATAATTAATTATTAACTTACGTTTTTGTATTGGGATATTTATAGCAGAATTAAGAATAACGTACCAACAATAAACATCCTGACAGCAAAAATTAATACATAAGAACTATTTATTATAACGTTACACAATAATAAATATTATACTGCATGACATTATTTAGATGACTTAAAAGCCTATTATCAAATGTTGTCATATTTGATAAATTAACCAAACCTGAAAATATCACATTTTTAACCTCTTTCTTCTTAGTATTCGCCAAAACGTATACCATTAATTGAACATACATAAAGTTAAATCACTGCATAATCCTTCTTTATGAAATATAATAGACTCATCGTTTTCCAATGTTTCGATATACGTAGTCACTGATATTGAACTCTTTTTCACACTAATTGGCTTTATGAACATAGAGATTTCTGTTCGCTGTATCTTATATACACTTAGCAATTTATCGATTACTGCAAATTTTTTCGTTTTAATAATAGAACTAATTTATTATATTCCAAAGATAAAGACGGGCATTTTCCCTTTAAAGCAGAGACTAATTTATCTTGATTCTCAGGGTATAAATAAAACTTATTCCCTTTAATATTGGTCAATCAGAGAGAATATAATCCTTGATGATTAAATTCTATTCCATTATAAATATCAGCTCTTACTATTTCTTTTAAAACAATAAAACTAAATAGATGGTAATTGGACTTTACTTGCAATACCTCATTCATAAAACAATAATATTTACAACTATGAATCCAGCTTATCGAACTTCAATTATAATTTTTATCTTTGCTGAATAAAACAATTCAAAATGCCTCAAAAAACAATTCTAATAAATATAATCTGCCTTTTTGTCTTTATGCCATTGCTGTGGGCAAAAGATTCCGATCAATTCATGTTCAAACGTATTGATGTTGAGAAGGGATTTGCAAATAGTGAAATCAGATGTATATACAAAAACAGTGTGGGATACATGTGGTTCGGCACCAGGTACGGACTTTGCCGATACGACGGATATAATGTTATTTCATACAAACAGGATTTAATGGCAAATGGTGTAAACCAGAATAATGACATTGCATTAATTCAGGAAGATGGAGAAAACAGATTGTGGCTTGAAACCAGAACCGGATACAACATCTTTGATCCACTGAAAGAAGAATTTATCTCCAATCCATCTGAAGAGATAAAAAAATATGCACAAACAGACAGTATTCTGTATATGTATATTGATTTAGGAAAAAACATGTGGTTTGTCACTAACGATGATATTCGTTTCTTCAATATCAAGACATCTAAAACAAACATATACAAATTAGGAGACAAAGGAAGACCTCAAAAAGGAAGAGTCACTGCTATTTGCCAAGGGGAAAACAAATATTGGTTCCTTCACACCAATGGCCTTGTGGAATGTATGGATGCGCAGACGCATACCATTACTATGAAAGATTCAACTCTGGTGTTCAATTCTCCGGATTTCTATGATGGGCAATCACGCCTTTTCTCTGATTCAAAAGGCAACTTATGGATTTATGGATTGATGGAAAAAGGAGCTTCATGCCTGAATACAAACAAAAATACTTGGGAACATTTTTCCAAAAGCCAGGAAGATGTCAGACATCGTCTTCCCGCAAATATTGTTACGGGAATCACCGAAGACAAGCAAGGAAGAATATGGATTTCAATGGACCATGGAGGCATTGTTTTATTGGACAAGGGAAATAATATAATATCAGAAATAAGACACGACAGAAGAAACGTGAACAGTCTGGCTCAAAATGCTGTAAAAAGCATATATATTGACAATGAAGATATTGTTTGGGCTGGAACTTATAAACGTGGCGTGTGCTATTACCACAGCAGCATTTTCAAATTCCACACCGTAAAGAATCATGATAGCGACAAGGAAATGGATGTTAACTGTTTCCTTGAAACTAAAGATGGGAAAATATGGATTGGCTCAAACGGAAACGGACTTCTGTGTTACGACAGAGATACTGAAAAGTTCATATCCTACAAGCATGATTCCCAAAAGACTAACACACCTGGGGGCGACGTTATTGTCAGCATTGTCCAAGACTACAAAGACAGATTGTGGATCGGATATTACATGAATGGCATGGACTGCTGGGACGGAAAGAAGTTCACGCATTATGACTTCATTCCAAACGAAGAATGCTTGCTCCCGGACAAAAATGTGTGGAAACTCTTATGCGATGACAAGAAAAGGCTTTGGATAGGAACTCTAAACAGCGGAATCGTTACTCTCGATTTGGAAACCGGGAAAAAACTAAAACATTTCCCGGAATTAAGCTCTGTATTTTCGATTATCCAACGTGCTGACGGAAGTATTCTTGTCGGTGCATTGAACGGACTTTTTATTTTTGATGAAAACACAAAGACTATAAAAGAATTTGAACCGGAAATATTCGGTAAAGCACAACTTAGCAGACACGATATAAACTATTTATTTGAAGACAGCAGAAAACTTCTGTGGATTGGAACACGAAACGGATTGTTCATCTTTAATCCAATAACAAAAGAATTAAGACTATTCACTGTTGAGGATGGTTTGTCTGCCGATTTGATCCAAAGCATTCTTGAAGATGCAGAACATAACATATGGATTGCAACTAACCGAGGTCTGACACTTATTAAAGTAAGCACTTTGCACGACACTCCGGGATATTTCTTCAAGATGCTTAACTACGACCAGGCTGAAGGATTGCAAGGCGAGCAGTTCAACTATAATGGAGCGCTTGCTACTTCTCAATCTGAATTGATATTTGGCGGTTCATTAGGATTCAACATTGTTAATCCTAGTGCAATCCATTACAACAACAATAATCCAAAGGTTATCCTTACCAAATTGAAAATTTATGATAAAACAATCACACCGGGAATGAAATATAACGGTAAATCAATATTGGACAAAAGTATTTCATATACCAAATCAATTGAATTGGGACATAGTGAAAATTATTTCACTCTTGAATTTGCTGCATTGGATTATTGTGTTCCGGATAAATCAAGATACTTTTACAAGCTCGAAGGATTAAATGATTTATGGATTGAAACGAATCCTAATACAAGAGAAGTAACATATACAAATCTTAATCCCGGCAAATATACATTTCATGTCAAAGCCATAAACAGCGATGGTATGGAAAGTATCGAACCTGCTTCATTGGAAATTACAATCAATCCTCCTTTCTGGAAATCCAATCTGGCTTGGGGCATATATTTAATCATATTATTATATCTTCTATATCTTTATCACAGATATTCAAAGAAAAAAGAAGAGAAAAAGATTCTTTATGCCCGTGAGAAAATGAAGATAGAGAATCAGCATAATATGGATGAAATGAAACTGCGTTTCTTCACAAACATCAGTCACGAATTCCGTACACCGCTTACTCTTATAATTACTCCATTGGAAGAATTGATAAAGAAATCTGAAAACGCAGAGGATAAAGAACTGCTAAGAATTATACATAAAAATGCACAGCAGCTTTTGAATCTTGTAAATCAGCTTCTCGACTTCCGCAAAATGGATGTCAACGGTTTGAAGTTAAATCTGCAAATAGGAAATATTACTCTTTTTGTGAAAGATACTGTTTTTCTGTTCAAGGAAGCCTTTGCGCATAAAAATATAGAATTCGGCATTGACGGAACAGATGAAGCAATCTTCATGCGTTTCGACGGAGAGAAAATTGGTAAAGTGCTGAATAATCTGCTTTCAAACGCTTACAAATTCACGCCTCAGAATGGTAAAATAAATGTATGCATTGAGCGTGATGAGGCTAATCATGAAATCAGAATATCAGTCAGCGACTCCGGAATTGGTATCCAAAAAGATGAGCGGGATAAAGTATTCGACAGATTCTATCAGGTAAACCATAAATACTATGATGCCAACGGATTATCCGGAAGTGGAATCGGACTTCATCTTTCAAAAGAATATATTGAACTTCATAAAGGTAAAATATGGGTAGAAGATTCACAGTTAGGAGGATGCAAAATGGTATTCTCTCTTCCATTGCCAGACGAAGGCGAAGAAGCTCTAATTGAAGAATTGGAGAATTCCAGAAATAATGAAGATGAAGATATAAAGGAATATAAAGAAATAAGCAACAGCAATATGCCAAAATTGCTGATTGTTGACGACAACAACGATTTCAGAACTTTCCTTTGCACCTGTATGCAAAACCGATTTGAAGTTATTCAGGCTGAGAACGGAGAAAAAGCCTTTGAAATTGCAGTAAATGAAATTCCGGACATGATTATCTCTGATGTTATGATGCCGGTAATGGACGGCATACAGCTTTGCAAAATGCTGAAGAATGATGTCCGCACTTCGCATATTCCGCTTATTCTGCTCACTGCAAAAGCTACGGAAGAAAGCCAGATAGACGGATTGAAATCCGGAGCGGACGATTATATTTCCAAACCGTTCAATATAGATGTCTTATATATAAAAATGAAGAATCTGATTGAATCAAGGAAAAAAATGCAAAGTATGTTGAAAGAGCCAATTCCTATCGAGCCTTCAAGAATAACAGTAAACAATATCGACGAGGAATTGATAAGAAAAGCTTTGGAATATACAGAGGCAAACATTTCAAACCCTGATTTTTCTGTTGAGGAACTCAGCAAGGAACTTGGCATGAGCCGCGTTCATCTTTACAAAAAGCTTCTGTCGCTCACGGGAAAAACTCCAATCGAATTCATCCGACTTGTTCGTCTTAAAAGAGCTGCCCAATTATTAAAGGAAAGTAAAATGAATGTTTCTGAAATCGCATATGAAGTAGGATTCAATCATCCTAAATATTTTAGAAAATATTTCAAGGAAGAGTTTGGCGTTCTGCCTTCGCAGTTTGAGAAATCATAAAAAACAATCCGGAGTTCAATTGAACTGCCGGATTGTTTTTTATATGAAATATAATGGATGAGATGATTTTCTCAATCCTGATTCACTGAAATTATACCATTGATTATGGACATACATAAAGTAGAATCATTACATAATCCTTCTTTGTGAAATATAATAGACTCATCATGTTCTAATGTTTCTATATATGTATTCACTGATATTGAACTCTTTCTCTCACTAATTGGTTTTATGAACATAGAGACCTCTGTTCGCTGTCCCTTATATACACTTAGCAATTTGTCGATTACTGTAAATTTTTTTGCTTTAATAAATCCTGCCGAGGAATCAACACAGTCAATGAAATAATCTTCATTGCACAAATAGCTTAATGCATTTTGATATAAGCTATCGGAATTCATCTCAACCGTATAAGGTTTTATGCCTTGAGCTAAAACAACATTATAACATAGACTTATAAATAAACCGATTATCAAAAATATAGCTTTCATATTATTCTTTTTTTTATAAATTGCTCTTATTCATTATTCATATTAAAGAACAATAGAATATTAATAGAAATAATTAATTGTACTCCAAAGATAAAGACGGACATTTTCCCTTTAAAACAGAAATCAATTTATCCTGATTCTCCGGATATAAATAGAACTTCTTTCCTTTAGTATTTGTCAATCGGAGAGAATATAATCCTTGATGATTAAATTTTGTCGCATTATAAATATCTGCTCTTACTATTTCTTTTAAAATAATAGAACCAAATAGATGGTAATCGGACTTTACTTGTAATACCTCATTCATAAAACAATAATATTTACAACTATGAATCCAGCTTACAACAATTCCAGGAATCAAAAAGAATAAATAATAAAGCCAAAAACTGGAAATAGTTTCAGATATCAAATTAAATATACCCAATAATATCAATCCACATAAGAGCCATATCAGAAATATTGTGCCTCCGTAAAGCAATCTGTTTTTCAGTCTGAATTTTTCCATACAATATAAATTTAAGTTACTTATATCCTAGTTATCGCAAATATATCAATATTATTATATCATTTTACTGATAATAAATTAAAAATACTAATTCTATTCTGCAAACTAAATCTAAGTTTGTAAAAACTCAGACTTAGTTTCTACAAATTAAGACTTAGTTTTTAAAAACTAAATCTTAGTTTTAAGAATATATGTAATACTTTTATATCGAAAATAAGGTATGCGCAACTTATTTAGAAAAGGTTATCAATGGAACATGATAATAGAACAAAATTCGTACCTTTGTTTCTGAGGAAAACTTGAATGGGAAAAGGGAAATGAATCTAAACAAGCAAGTCATATTTATTATTTTCTGCTGGTTCACTTTATTATCTGCTAACGCCAATGATGGTAGTAATTTATCTCTCAGATTTACATTGTCAAAGAAAGTCTGGAAAAATCTTTCCGTACAAGTTGAAGAGGATTTACGCACCACTTCAGACTTTCATACGGCTCAATGGCTGCTGAGTATTGCAGAAGTGAACTATCAGTTTCATCCGATGCTTAAAGGTGGTGTCGGATATACTAATCTGGCAAATTTCCTGGATTCAAGAGAGACACGAAACAGATATTATTTTTATCTGAACGGAAAATATTCAGTCAGCAATTTCAGATTTTCCCTTGTTGAACGCTTCCAAAGTACATATAAAAGGCACAGCAGCGAACCAAACAATTATCTGAGAAGCAAACTTACAATTGGTTATACAATCAAGAAACTGAAACTGGAGCCTTTTGCTTATGCCGAACCTTTCAATAATGCCGGATGTAATGGAAAGCTGAAACTAGACAGAATAAGGTTTTCCGGAGGATTGAATTATAAAATAAACGGCAAAAACACTTTGCAATTCTACTATCGCTATCATGTGTTCAAACGGTTCGACCCGGTGAATTATCTGCATGCTTTGGGCATTGTATATAAATTACAATTATAATATTCTGATATAGATAAAATTATATGTAACTATCATAAAAATAAAACCCTTCTCCTCGCCTATCACGAAAAGAAGGGTTTTTATGTAAAGATTGCTATATTCTGAAACTTCAGATATCCGACAATTCCAAACTCTTCAGCTTATTATATAAAGTCTTGCGGTCGATGCCTAGCATTTGCGCAGCCTTTGTCTTATTATTTCCACATGCAATCAATGCTTTGCGGATAAGTTCACGCTCGTGATTTTCATCCTTTAGCTGTGAAACGCCGACAACTTCACGGCGAGGAGCTTCAATCAATTCTTCAGGCAATTCACGGCGAGTAATGTATCTGCCCGTAGCCAGCAATGTTGCATATCTGATGACATTCTTCATCTGACGAAGATTTCCGGGCCATGAATATGATTCGAAAATCCTCATGGTTTCTGCATCGAAACCAACGATATCTTTCTGCAACTCACTGTTTGCCATATCCAGGAAATGATTGGCGAATAGAAGCAAGTCTTCTTTTCGCTCGCAAAGATTCGGGATGCGGATTGTGAATTCATTTATTCGGTGATACAAATCCTCACGGAAATCTCCTTTGTCGATTGCCTGACGGAGATTTTCGTTGGTTGCCGAAACCAGACGCACATTAATATCTATTTCCTTGTTACTGCCGACAGGACGAACTTTCCTCTCCTGCAAAGCACGAAGAAGCTGAACTTGCACTTCGTATGTAAGGTTTCCGATTTCATCCAGGAACAAAGTTCCGCCTTGAGCTGCAACAAAAGCTCCAGTCTTGTCGCTTATGGCTCCGGTAAACGAACCTTTCACATGACCGAAGAATTCTGACGCTGCCAAATCTTTTGGAATCGCGCCACAATCGACAGCTACGAAAGGAGCATTTTTTCTGTTGCTCTGCTCATGAATGCGTCTGGCAACATATTCCTTTCCCGTTCCGCTGGAACCATTTATGAGCACGGACATATCTGTTGGCGCAACAAGACGCACATGCTCATAAAGTTGGCGAGCTTCGAAGCTCTGTCCTTCGATATATGGATTAATTGCTTCACTCTTCTGTTTCTTTGCAGGCTCTGATTTTGCTTTAGCTGGCGCGGCAACCGTTTTCTTTGTGTTTGATGTTGTTTCGGCAGTCTCGTTTTGCTTTACCAGTTCATTGATTTTCTGCAGAAGATTTTCGGGATTGACGGGTTTGGATATATAATCCGAAGCACCAAGTTTCATTGCCTGAACAGCAGTCTGAATCTCGGCATATCCAGTCATCATAATAAAAGGAATTTCCCTTTCATTATCTTTCATCCATTTCAACAAATTAATACCATCCTGATCCGGCAGGCGCAAATCAGACAGAATCAAGTCGCACGCTTCCTTGCCAAGCCATTGCTCAGCGTCTGCTACACTTGACACACTATTCACTTTAAAACCTTTTTTCCCAAGCCAGGTTGTAAGCATCAAAGAGAAAGTTATATCATCTTCTACAATAAGAATAGATGGCATAAAGTACGTTTTTAAGTTTTGCAACAAAAGTACATATTTTGATTGAATTTACATTAGTGTTACATCACTTATTGAGAAAGATATTTTAAGGAAAGATTAGCGAGAAGAATAAAAAAGCACAGAAAACGCTGAATGAAATCATTACGTTTTCTGTGCTTGTATATTAATAAATGAAGTTTGTCAAACTCTACTTAAAGACAACAAATAATATTCTTGTCCAAAATTATTTCTTCAAGTTCAAGCTAACTTTCATTTCTGTTGTACTACTCAATACTTCTGTCAATTGAGGCAACAATGCTTCTACCATAGGCTTAACATTTTCAGGGATTGATTTAAGAATCAAGCCTGAAATTGTTTCGTTTGTAAGAACGAATGAAAGAAGTGGAACAATAATATCTTTTTCCAATGTGATTGTTGCGTTGCTTCCATCAACAGAGCAAGTCAAAGGAACACCTTCAGACAAAAGAGGCAAGAACTGAGCAATAGCACCCATATCAAAACCAGCTTTAGTCTGGTTGATAACAGTAAGCAACATTGCAATATTCATCTGAACATACATCTTGTCGTCTTTCATATAATAATTAGCAATGTTCAGAGGAGAAACTTTTTTCTCACCGTCCTTGTTGTAATCAGCTACGATATTTCCATCATTGTTGAAAGAGATTGTATTCAAGGCAGCCTTGATTGGCTTATCCAATACCATAGGAAGAAGTTGAGCTAAATTTTCAACAGGCCATTCTTCAGTAGAACCAGGCAACAAAATACCTTTATCAGAATTCCATACAAGAGTAACAACCTTAGCATCTGCCAAATTCCAAGTTCCCTGAATTTTGCTTTCCGGCATAACATTGTTAATAGCCAAAGTAAGTTTACCTTTTTCTACCTGACCTTTATATTCAGTTGTACGTCCGTTCTGTGAATCTGTGCCTTCGAACTTATAAGTTTCACCGTCAAGAGTCAAAGCCACATTAGAAATAGTTGTTGTAACTTCACCTGGAATTACACCCGGAGCCAAGTTCATTACAGGCATATCAGCCTTAGTTGGAATAAGTGAAGTAAGATCAAATTCACCCTTCATTTCCAAAGTAGCAGTCTTACCGTCTGTTGTATTAAATGTGATAACTTTTCCAGGAAGAACACTTTCGCTATAAGTCAAGTCCAAAGATTCTCCTTTATAAGATGCATTTACATCCAGAACTTTTCCTTCTTCAACAGTTGGTTCATCATCTTTACTACAAGACGTAGTCATTAAACTTAAAGAACATAGCATAGTAAATGCATACAATAAATTCCTTTTCATAAACAATTAATTTTAATTAGTAAAATAGCCAATATCTATCATAAGACAAATACAAGCGTTTTTTTATCACTCCTTTTATATTTGATATCAGATAATCTGATTTCAAAGTCTTATATTTTTATCCGGGAATTAACATGACTTATGAGTCATAATATCAAGCACCAGCTTATCTGTTTCTTCCATTCCCTTGGAACCAATAGATGTCAGGTTACGGATTGAAATATCCACATCTTCGTCAATGATTCCTTCAACAGAAGTAACAACTTTATCTTCGATTGCCATCATTGCAGAAAGCATAGCAGTTGAAACTCCGCTGGAAACTTTCATTGCGCAGCTTGGTTTGGCTCCGTCGCAAATCATACCAGTGATATTTCCAATCATATTCTTGATTGCGTATGACATCTGGCGTCTGTTTCCTCCCATAAGCCAAGTGATGGCACAGCTTGCTCCTGTTGCAGCAACGACACATCCGCAAAGGGCAGACAATCTTCCCAAACTCTGCTTTATATATATTACCATAAGATGGCTCAGCATAAGAGCACGAATCAACTGTTCTTCCGAAGCATTCATATCTTCAGCAAATGAAACAACAGGCAAAGTCGCAGCTATGCCCTGATTTCCACTACCTGAATTACTCATAACAGGAATCATAGCACCATCCATTCTGGCATCGCAAGCAGCAGATGTTAATGTAAGCATGTGAGTGAAAGAAGAATCACCCATATATTTCTTTCCTACTGGACCGGAAATTGTCTTGCTGACAGTATGTCCGTAATTAGCTTTTACGGAAGCCAATGCTGCCTTCTTGTTCAGTTCGGCAGTTTTCAATATGAAACGGATATCATCAAGCGGTGATTCAAGAGCAAAATCACACACTGTGTTGAATGTAAGAGTAAAGTCCTCATCATGAGCATCGTCATCAGAAGAATACTCATGCCTTTTATCAAGAAGAATTTCTCCATTCTTCTCTACATAAACGAAGTTAGTGTGCTCATGACTAATAACAACTTTAGAGAAATTATCAGCAGCATAAGCCACAATCTCAATATATAATTTATCTACATTTTCCTTTAGAGCAATATTAATACAATGGCTGTCGACCATTTGTTTGCCTTCTTCCAAAGATTCCGGAGATAGATCTCGCAAAACTTCCAGCTCGTATTCCGATTTTCCAATCAATGCGCCTAAAGCGACAGCAATAGGCAAACCAACCATTCCTGTTCCTGGAATACCAACGCCCATAGCATTCTTTAATATATTGGCACTAAGGAAAACATCTAATTTTTCAGGCTTAACACCAAGCACTTCGGCAGCTTTAGCTGAAGCCAAAGCTACGGCTATTGGCTCTGTACATCCGATTGCCGGAATAACTTCTCTGTTTATAAGTTTTATAATCTGTGTTTTAATTGCATCATTCATGGCTATTCATTTTTCTGAGAGTACAAAGATAAAATATTTGCATGACAATGTATTTGTAAGGATGAAAAAAAGAATATATTTGCAATATATAATAATTGACGTTTTGCAAGTTGTTCAACCCAAAAACCAAAGAATACTTCAGGAAACAGTTTACACTGAGTTGATAAAAGGAATAGTTGTAATTAGCTTGTCAATCCGTCAAATTGTATTCTGCAAGCAAAACTTGCGAAACATCTAAACATAATATTTATATGCTGAAACGTTTATTATGTTCAATTACAGTTATAGGATTATCTCCGTTTTTTATCGCTGCACAAGAAATAACCCAGCATGAAAAGCCTGGAGAACAGTTAACCTTGGTTGAAAGACTGACTCATGGGAAAACCAGCATTGAAAATGCAGAAATGAACTTTCAAATATTTACAACTGCCAATGCAGAATTTCATGACAAGAATTTTGATGGAGCTAATTTCAAGCTGAACAGAGTAAGACTGGAAATAAAAGGTGATGTAGGTAAATATCTTTCTTATCACTATCGCCAGTCGTTCAACAAATATATGGATCCATTCTCACTCGACAATCTGTCTTCATCTCTGGAACTGGCTTGCGTAAATCTCAATCTGTCCGACAAACTGTCGATAACAGCAGGAAAGCATTTCCTTGCTATGGGCGGATATGAATATTATGTCAATGCCATAAAAGTACGTGAATTCAGCGAATTCAACGAAATGATAAGCTGCTATCAGGCTGGTGTCACTGCAAACTGGCAAATCACTCCTACTCAGGAATTATGTCTTCAGGTAATGAACAACCGCTCCGGAAGTGACGATGAAATATACAAGACAGGTTTGCCAGAAGGCGTAAAATCGGCAAAAGTTCCATTTTTCTATTCTGCAAACTGGAACAGTTATTATGCAGACAGAAGTATAATGCTGAGATATGCTGCATCACTGGCACAAGTGGCACAAGGATACAGTGCTTTTTATTTCACTTGTGGAAATATATATGAGAAAGGTCCTTGGCTTGCTTACCTTGATATTATGTACACTAAACAGCAACTGGACCAGCACGGAATAATAAGCCATTTGCCGGCAAATCCTTCAATGGCTCCGAATACCGAATATTTGTCTGTAATCGGGAACGTGGATTTCAGGTTTCACCCAAGATGGAACAGCTATATCAAAGGTGCATTTGAAACGGGACGAGTATATAAAAGTTCAGAATACTTCGAAAAAGGGAATTACCGTAATTCATGGAATATCCAAACATGCCTGGAATATTTTCCTTTCCCGAATATAGATCTTTTTGTTTTCGGCCTGTACTCATACCGAGGTGTAAACCTTAATGACAGAGCTGTTGAACTTGGAGCTACGGCCTACGACAGACACAGATTCTCTCTCGGACTGGTTTATTCTATTCCTGTATTTTAGAGAATATGCGACGAACAGAAGTTTACACAATATTTTGACTAACAAATTGATACAATACATTAATTTATATTAGAAATGGAAATAATAAATTTAGGAGCAGGAAACTCAATCTTAAACAAATTCGTATCAGAACTGAGAGATGTGAATATCCAGAAGGACAGTATGAGATTCCGAAGAAATATTGAAAGAATTGGAGAAATAATGGCTTATGAAATCAGTCGCCGTTTCGACTATGCAATTCAGGAAATACAATCTCCTCTCGGAATTGCACCAATGTCTTTGCATACTGACAATATCGTAATCAGCACAATTCTTAGAGCTGGACTTCCTTTCCATCAGGGTTTCCTAAGCTATCTGGACCATGCGGAGAATGCCTTTGTTTCTGCATACAGAAGATATAAAGACAGACTAAACTTCGACATTCATATCGAATATATAGCTTCTCCTTCAATACAAGACAAAACTCTTATAATAACAGACCCGATGCTTGCAACTGGAAGCTCCATGGAAATGGCATATCACGCTCTGCAAACAAAAGGCGAGCCTGCGCATATACATGTTGCATCAATAATTGCCAGCAAACCCGCCTTGGAATATGTAAAAAGTAAATTGCCTAAAGATAAAACAACAGTTTGGGTTGCCGCACTGGACGACAAACTGGACGACCACGCATACATCGTTCCGGGATTAGGCGACGCAGGCGATCTTGCTTACGGAGAAAAAGAAGATTGAATATCAGAAATGATACGCAACACGGAATGATATAAGCGTCTGGTTCATCGTCTTGACTAGATTATACTTTAGCTCTGCACCAAGGGTAAACAAGTCGGTGAGCCAGACTTCTCCTCCAACTCCTGCATTTACACCAATACGTGTGAAATTCTCCTTCCCTTTCAGAACCGAATGATCAAGATGCCATTCATAAGTATCTTTCCAGAATGACAAATCTATACCAGCCAAAGGATAAATAACAAATATATCTCCAAGAGGAACAACATAATGAGCATTCATATCCAATGCCCATCCGCTCAATCCTCCGTCCTTTACGAAATATGTCAGACCGGGATTCAAACGTATTTCGTCAGTTATATTATATCTGTAATCTATTCCTACAGTAGCATTCTTTGTCTTGAATCCATAACCAACCTGAAAGCCTACAGATGAATATCCTTGATATATCTGAGCCTTTACTGTCATTCCAAGGAACAACAAAAGAGAAAGTATTATTATTTTCTTCATAAAGAACATTTTTATTAACTTAAGTTTCGTAGGCTTAACTTTCAGATAACAAGTTGACAAGGAGACAAGTTGACAAGCTTATTTAAGATATTATAAATCAATACTTATATATAAACCTCGTCAATTTGTCTATAAAACCCTGTCTTCTTAATATTTAATGGTCAGGATTAATAATTATCCTTCAACAACCTATCCGCAACCTTATCTCCCAATTCACTAGCCTTGAGCAAAGACACTTTCGCTTCATCCATCTTTTTCTGACGTATTAGCGACACTCCGCGCAATCTGTGACAAGCAGCAAAGTCCGGAGCCAAAGCCAAGGCTTTGTCCACACTTGCCAACGCTTCGGCATATTGTTCCTTTCTAATCAGGACAGACGCTTCTTCGGCAAGATATGTAGCATTGTCCGGCGCCATCTTGATTGCTTCTTTTATGTCGGCCAAAGCGCCATCCAAATCGTTGGCACGGAATTTTGCCTGTTCACGGAAATAATAGAAACTGTCATTCACATTGCCATTCATCATCTGGTAATACAAATCATAATCGGCAATAGCTTCACGATATTTCGTTAATTTCAGTTTCCAGTCAATACGTTCCAAAACAAACGGAGCTATTTCCGGTTTTGGAGATGATTCGCCCGCAACTATGGCACTATCCAACAAATTAATAATCTCTCCAATATTGACGTTAGGCATTTTCTCACGCAATTTGGCTGCCATATACCATGTTGAAGGCGAAGCTATGTCGCTTTTATTTACAATCATATATTCGTCATATGCTTGCTGCATATTTCCTTCGTTCACATATATATCTGCCTTAAGCTGGTGATAAAGCGGCTTGTCCGATTCCGATATTGCCTCGTCCAGTTTTGCCTTTGCCGATTCCACACTCCAACTACCATTGTTGAGCAGCGAATCCGACGATGCTACGCCATACATAAGCTTAGCTTCCTGGTATAAACCTTCACTCTTATCGTCAACTTTATCCTGATATGAACGGATATCATTCATTGCCATATCGAGGCTGTTTGCTCCTAATTCTTTTCTGAAATAAGCATAATGCGAAGCTCTGCTCAGATAAGCATCAGTATTTGATGGGAAAGTCTGAATGTAATCATTCAATGTTTCCAAATAAGTCTTTGCATCCTGTTTCCCCTGAAGCAACATAAGCATCACCTGTGCTTGCTCGGCATTCTCTGGCCACGCCTTGCGTATTCCCAAATCAGAATAAGTGGAGTTAAGAACATCCATTGCCTGAATAGTCAGACTACGCGCATAAGCAGCCGAAACGGCAAACGAACGTTCCTTATTTCCCGAAGCATCTTCCTGAGCAAGACCTATGACTTTTCCATCTTCCGTCATAATAGGCGAATTCACCCAATCATGATTTATCGGGATAGACAACTCATAGTAACTGTAATCGCCTTTCAGCTTTGTGATATCATTGATTTTGCCGCTTCCGAAATTCTTTATCTTACCTTCGGAGAAAGGCATAAGATAAGCAGTGCTTCCTTCAGCCGGCTTCTGGTCGGCTATGACAAGAAAAGCAACTTTCTTATCTACATCGGCACGCAAGCGGATAACATCATACAGCTCATCGGCACCAATCACTCGCGACACTTCATATTCCTTGCCTTTGGCATCTTTCACCACGGCATGGTCAGCGTTTTTCAACACGGAATATGACGACAGCAACTCTCCCGTTTCGGAAACGAAAAATCCGGTTCCTTTACGCAACTCTTTGTTGTCTTTATTATATGTAGTTATAACCACTACAGCCTGTTTCTGCTTGTCCATCCATTTTGGAGCCTTTTGCTGCGCATGGACAGACACGGCAATAAAACTTGCCAGAAAGAATGATATATATTTTCTCATGGTAAAAAAACTTTTTTTATTCCTCTCCGTCCGGAGTATGGAGAATAAATGTTGTTGCCCCGATTGTAACGATTGCTCCATCTTCAATGACAACTCGTTCGTTTTTTCCGAGGATTTCATTACGCAGGAATGTTCCCGTAAGACTTGGAAAATCGCGCAGTGTATAAACCAATTTTCCGTCGCTTCCCTGCTTCACATTGATGATGCAATGTTTGCGTCCCATACTAGGGTCGCTTGTTATGATTGGCGCATCAACTCCTTCGGTGTCTTTGTTTCGGCGTCCGATAACATTATCTCCCAAAATCAACGGCAAATCCTGCTTGAAAGCAAAAGCATTCTCAATCACAGTTATGAATCCGCATGAGAAATCCGGTTCTTTCACTTCTTTTTCCAAACCGGACTCGGTGCGAACTACTTTGCGTCCTATTTTTATCTTGAACTGGGCTGTACATTGAGGACAAACTATAGCCAATACTTTTCCGTCAGGATATTTAGTATCATCAAAAGCAATCTGACGATCACACTTGGGACAAAATACTCTTTTCATTTTTCTAATTTACATTTTGAGAACAAAGATATAAAAGGTTATGGATTTTTTCCACAATTTTACTCATTATTCCACAAAACAGGAATTATAGCTATAATATCTTATCATTCTTTCTTACAATATGTTAACCAAAATATCATTTTTATGGCACAAGCATTGCCATTAGATATATGAACGGAATAACAAAGCATACACATTATGCTGATTCAACATTTAAAACTCAAAGGTCATGAAAAAAAGAATTATAGTAGCTGTTGCAATAGTATTGGGCAGCATTTCAGGAATAAACGCAATTGAGAACGTAAACAAAACTAACGAAGCTATCAGAACTGAAGCAAATCTAAATACTTCGGATGTCGAGGAAATGGAATATACTGAAATTTATCTCAGCGACATCACAAATGAAGTTATGACAAAAATTGCGCAGGAAGGAGCAATGATAAAACAGGCTTTCATGACTTACACAAAGGAAGGAATACGCCTCTACAAATTATTCCTGTATTCTTGCGAACTCCAGGAAGCAACTTTATATATCACGGAAACCGGACAAACTGTCAATGAAATAGTATTTCCTTGATAAAAGAGGTGAAAATCTCGTTGCATACGAAAGAGATTTATTACTGATAATTTTATTCTTATTTTTATATAAATGCTAGTCTATTCTTAAAACTAAGTCTTGGTTTGTAAAAATCAAGTCTTAGTTTTTATAAACTTAGTCTTAGTTTTTAAAAACTAAAGCTTAGTTTATAGAATATATAATGTATTTCCGGATTATACGGCAAAGCTTAAAGATTATACAGCAAATAATAAGGAATATATATTATATAGCTCCGGCTTCCATAAGTTTGGTTGGCAAGGACATAATAAAAGTGTGCCGCTCTCACGAGCCACACACTCCATCAAATAATTAATTAACAAAAAACAAAGACTGATTTCATTGGTCAAATAAATACTAAAAAACAACCTTAGTGATACAAATGTAAATAGTTTAATTTACTACAAACAAAATCAGTGACAAACACCACAAAAGTGATGACAAACGTATGCAGAGGCATATTGCCACAAGCTGTTCAATAGTATACTTTTGCATTTGAATTGATCTTAATAAACAATATAAATAATCTGCCACTTGATGACAGTGAATATCATTGACTGATAGCTGTGTTCCATTTCTCGCAACTTAGTTATAAAGCTTCAGAGAATGGAGCACAGCATCACTCAGTTCAAAAACACTCATTACTAAGAAAGAATTCTTTCTATTGAAAGAAATGCCAAAAGATTATTGGGAATAATAACCGTTTTAAAACTTAATTTTATATGAAGAATCATGCATTATGGATGCTTCCGATGATTGCTATCGGAACTGTCGCATCTGCGCAAAATTCTGCAATAACAGGAAAAGTTGTCGACGCTGATGGCTATGAACTTCCGGGCGTCAACGTAAGTATCAAAGGAACTAAAATCGGGACACTAACATCCATCGACGGAACATTTTCAATCAGTAATATTCCAGACAAGGAAAAAGCCGTGATAGTTTTCTCATATATAGGATATAAAACTGTGGAAATGCGCGTGGGCTCACAAACATCATTCAATGTGATGATGAAGGAAGACACGGAAAATCTTGACGAAGTTGTAATTCTGGGCTATGGCTCACAGAGCAGGAAAAACCTTACTGGAGCAGTGAGCCAGATTGACTCAAAAGTTATCGGAGTTCAGAATGTTTCAACTGTGTCAAAAGCTCTTGAAGGTTCAATCCCTGGACTTCAGGTTTCTGCAGCTGACGGACAGCCTGGTGTTGATATGGGAATAAGAGTGAGAGGTGTAAGTTCTGCAACGGGAAACAATGCCTCGGCGCTAATCGTAATTGATGGTGTTCCGGCGCAGAACGAAAATCCGCTGTCAAACATGAATCCTCAGGATATTGAAACAATTACCGTTCTTAAAGACGCAGCTTCAACTGCAATGTATGGTTCACGCGGAGCAAATGGTGTAGTTCTGATTACTACGAAAAAGGGAAAGACCGGAAAGACTCGCATTTCGTTTGACGCAAGATGGGGATGGAATTCTATCGGTTCGTTCAACACCAGTGGAATGACTAGTGCCGCAGATTATTACACCTATGTTTGGCAATCAATCTACAACTCATACAGATATGGAGTTAACGGAACCGGACGTCCGGGAATTGACGAGAACGGTGTTCCATACACAAATGTGAACAATCCTAACCACACTCACGAAGAAGCAGCCAAATTTGCCAGCGAGCATCTTTTCAACTACAATAGTGGTGCAAGCAACAGTGAAACAAATTTCTACAGAAATGGTTTGGGAAACTGGATGGCATATAATGTTCCGGGAGCAATCTACACCCCGGATGGAGGAACAGGAGTTCTGCAAAGTGCCACAATGAGCGGACAATATCTTGTTGGACTGGACGGAAAAATAAATCCGAACGCACAATTCCTCTATGGCGACGGAGATACTTATGCCGACGCATTGCTGAACACAGCTTTCCGTCAGGAATATAACATATCTGCCAGTGGAGGTTCGGACAAGGTAAGTTATTACACATCTCTCGGCTATCTGTCCGACCCGTCATATATTCGCTCTTCCGATTTCGAAAGATACAGCGGACGTGCCAATGTAGATGCCAAATTGTTCAAATGGCTTAAAGTTGGAGCTAATGTGGGATACACACGCACAACTACAAATGCGATGTCAACTAAATGGGGACGAAATCCGGGCGCTGCAACAGGAAACGTGATGCTGTATGTAAACGGACATTTGCCGACAATGTCAATGTGGGCGCGCGAAGCAAACAGCGACGGCTCAATTGGTAATATAATATATGTAGACGGACAGAAGAAGGAAGCCGGAGTTGAAGGTTCTTCTTATTCTCCTCTTGGTTCAACTGCAGGTAATCAGCTGGGGCGTGATATTCTTTTCGAGATTGACGAAAACAAGAATCAGACAGAAGTTGACCTTTGGACTTCGAGAGTATATGCCGACTTTTCATTCCTGAAAGACTTCAAGCTGACTGTTAATTTTTCAATGGACCAACACGCCAATAAGCTGACAAAATATCTGAATAGCAAAAGCGGGCTTGGTGATGGTGTGGGCGGCATAGGAATACAGAAATATACCCAAAGGATTATAAACACTCAACAGCTCCTGAGCTATAACAAGGACATAAACAAACATCACGTTGATGCATTGATTGGTCATGAATACAATGATTTGGATAAAGATATGCTTAGCTGGGGTTCGGCTTATGAACTGATTCCGGGATATATTTCTCCGGGAAACTTTACAAGCCACTATTATAATATTTCCAATCTTGCCACTCCGGGATGGTCGCTCGACAAAGTCCGAATGGAATCATATATGGCAAGGGCTAATTATGTTTATGACGATAAATATTATTTGTCTGGTTCTGTGAGAAGTGATGGCTCATCAAAATTCATGATAAATAAATGGGGCACATTCTGGTCAGTAGGCGGTGGATGGCGTTTCACATCCGAACCGTTCATGCAAGCGACCAAAGGATGGCTGGACAATGCTAAACTCCGTGCAAGCTACGGTGTCATTGGTAACCAGAATGGTATTGGTAACTATACAAACCACACTTGGACTTATGGCGTGGCTGTATGGAATCCTTCAACTAACGGCCAGGGAACAGGACAAGAATATTCCATTGGCTATGGTTCGCTGATAAACGAAGAGCTTACTTGGGAAACAGTTCATACAACTGATATCGGTCTTGATTTCTCTCTGTTTGGAAACAAACTGGTTGGTAGCGTGGATTTTTATGATAATCTCACGGTCAACTCTTTCTACAACGAACCAGTATCTATTCTTGGAAATGCCGGAGCAGAAACCAGACAACGCAATTCTGCCAAGTTAAGAAACAGAGGTTTTGAATTGGAATTAAGCACAAACATCATAAACACCAGAGATTGGACATGGAGCGTGTCACTCAACGGTACTCATTACAGAACAATCTTGGTTGACGTTCCGGAATCTACAATTCCCGCCTGGAACGAAACTTCTGACCTTCCTAAAGGAACTTGGCTTGCCAACGGAGAAGGATGGAGTGCGACTGGCTCAGGTGATACAAGTTTCCCGTTCTATCTGAGAGGCGAAGGTCGTGACTGGTATAATATCTATTTGTATAAATATGCCGGAGTTGACCAGAACAGCGGTCTTCCAATGTATTGGCACCGCGTTACGTATGACGATGTGCACAACAATGACCACGGCGGACGCTACGCTAATTATCAAGTCGGAGACAATGTTCCTACAACTGTAAGCAGCGACGCTTCGCAATATGAAATGGGAAGTGCGATTCCAAAATGGATTGGCGGATTCACAACTTCGTTGCGCTATAAGGATTTCGACCTTCAGGTGATACTTGCATATCAACTTGGTGGAAAATTCTTCTCCACAGAATATGCCAACGGACTTTACAGAAGTGCTCAGGCAGGAATTGGATATGAGCCTCAATCAACAGATTTGTTAGGAAATACCTGGACTCCGCAAAATACTAATGCATATTTTCCAATGCAATGGTATGCTGTTGACGAGAACTTTTATTACGATGGTTCAACCTTTGGTTCGTGGAAATACACAGATATGTCATTGTTCTCAGCTTCTTATTTGAGATGTAAGAATATCACTTTGGGATACACTCTTCCTCAGAACTTATTAGACAAAATGCATATAAGTAAATTAAGAGTATATGCTTCTGCTGACAATCTGTTTTTTGTTTCTGCTAAAAAAGGTGTTGACCCAAGTATGGCTCTTACTGGAGGTTGGGCTGTCGGACAATACATTTATCCAACTATGCGAACAATGTCCATTGGTATAAATCTTGAGTTCTAGTCTTTATTTAGTAATTAATGTTTCGAAAAACTTAATATGAGATAGTGGCAAAAATAGAATATTGAGTTACCGGAACCACAAAATATAATATTGTCATGAAAATGAATTTTTACACAAAAAGCGCAATCATAGCTTTTGCCGGAACTCTAATGATGAGTTCTTGCGCAGATAAACTTAATATAACCGACCCAAACAAGTTCACTGATGAGCAGATTGAAGATATCCTTATGAACGGAACAGATGCTCAGAGAGAAATGATTCTTGGCGGATTAGCTGCAAATATGCCCGGACAGCTCTGCCGCAGAGACAACAAAATGTACGGCGGTTTCAGCAATATGACTTACGACAACGAATGGGCTTTCGCCATGATGAGAGATTTGCAATGTGGTGACATTGTCTATGGCGACACAAGGAACACAGCCGGCTGGGGAAGATACTATCGTAATGATCCTTCGCTTATGTATTGGGAATCAAACCAAGTTGAATCGTGCTACGGATATTGGGTTGGTCCTTCGCTTATTATAAACGAGGCAAACAAAGTTCTTATGTATTTGTCGGACGATATAGTTTCTGCCTCTGCCCTGCTCAAGAAATATAAAGCACAATGTCTGACTGTACGTGCTTTCGGATATATGGAACTGATGGAGCGCTTCACCAAATCCTATCTTCACGGAGGAAAGGAAGGAACAGGAATGCCTATATATACCAAATATGCATATAATGAGCCTGTTGCACCTTCATCTGCCGAAGAAACATGGAATTTCATAAAAGAAGACCTGAACCAGGCTGTAGAGCTGTTTGGTGAATCAAACTTTGGTAATGGAGGTTATACAATAGGAAATACTCAAACCGAAGTTTATGATATTGACCTTGGAATAACTCAATATATGGTGGCACGTGCTGCATTGCAAACCGGAGATTATCAATCCTGCATAACAGCATGCAAGGATATATTGGATCATTACGGATGGAAATTCATAGAAGAAAAACATTATGGAGCAGCCAATAGCAGAGTAAAAGCTATATGCGAGAAGAAAGATGATGTTTTCGCTGACGACAATGCTTTTATGTCTGTAGCAGTAAATCCTGAATGTATGTTCGGATGGACTAACGACAGTAATCAATATCCATGGTTCTATCTTGACCCATTCAACAGTTCAAATGGCGGATATGGTGAAGATTATATGCAGATTGACGATGTTCTGTACAGTAAATTCGCCGACACCGACTATCGTAAAGAGCGATTTACGACTGAGATAAATGAATTCCCTTATTTCGAAATCGTTTCCAACGACACTGTGTGGTATCCGAAAAATATTCCTGCATTTACATCTCTGAAATGGGCTGCCAGCATCGCTTCCGATCAGGACAAAAGAACACATGACAAGACAAATTCCGATGTGATTCTGTTCCGTACATCCGAAGTTCTGCTTATGTTTGCTGAAGCACAAGCCGTGTCAGGAGATGAAAGCGGTGCAAAAGAGACTCTCAACAAACTTTTGGCTGCAAGAACCAAGGCTGATGCGACTCCTCTTACTTGCGACACTTATCCTTCAATGCAGGGTAAATCTGCTTTGGAAATGGTAAAACTTCAGTGGAGAATGGAAATGTGGGCAGAAAACGGTGTGAATTTCTTCAATCATAAAAGATGGAACGAAGCTCCGGTTTATGAAGGAAACAATCATTGGAGCGACAAAACTTCTGTCACTATTGAACATATGACTTGGGATATTCCTGATAAGGAAACTCAGACTAATCCAAACTGGGGTAAATAAAAAAGAAACGAGTTGACAAGTGAACAAGTTGACAAGGTTTATTATTTCCTTGTCAACTTACATTCTTGTCAACTCGTTTCTTTATTTTCTATATTTCAATCCGGCAGCAATGCCTATAAGCACCACCAGTCCTATACCTGAATATATATATACAAACAATCCGTTGATATTGTCATTCTCACCATATGAGTGCATTCCACTAAGGAAATAATTCACGCCAAAGAATGTCATCAACACAGAGAGGAATGCTATTACCGACAGAAAATTAAATGACCATTTGTTATGCAACTTTGGCAACAGGCGCAAATGCGACACAAGCGCATAAACAATCATTGTTATCAGAGCCCAAGTTTCTTTCGGGTCCCAACCCCAATATCTTCCCCATGATTCATTTGCCCATATTGCTCCCAAGAATGTACCAATAGTCATAAGAACAAGTCCTATCAACATTGCCATTTCATTAATAACGGTCAGTTCATCAATTCTTGCCGAAACAAGAGCTTTATTCTTTTCGTTGCGTACGATAATCAGAACCATATTTGTCAGACCAATCAGGCAACAAATGCCGAAGAATCCATATGCAGCAACTATAACCGCCACATGAAACATAAGCCATGGCGACTTAAGAACAGGAACCAACGGACTTATCTGCGGATCCATCCAGCTCAATCCGGACACGAAGAGGATAATGCCACCGAACAAAGTTGCCAAAGCCATCGTCATTACACTTTTGCGCATAAATACAAGTCCAGCGAGTACAGTAGCCCAAGCTACATAAACCATTGTTTCGTAAGAATTACTCCACGGAGCATAGCCTGCAATATACCATCGGAATCCCATTCCATAAATATGATATGCGAACACCAGTAAAATACCGGCTATCAAAACTCCACCAGCAATCTTTATCCAAGAACGATAATTGAACAGCGATACAAAAGCCAACACAAGCAATAACCCACCCAGAATAAGATATCCTTTCTTGCAAGTTCTGAACACATCCAGATTATTATACTTTATCTCTGCTTTTATCTTATCTGTGCTGAAATCGGGAATGCCGTTTTTCTTTTCCTGATATAGTTTTATGCCTTCAAGCAATTCGTCAGCTTTTGCCCAGTCTGAAGTCTGCAGACCTTTCTGTACTTCCTGAATATACCATGGGAAAACCATAGCCACAAACAAAGAATCTTTTCCTGAGAATGAAGACAAATCATCACCGGGCGCATACCATTTATGTTCCGGATGTTCTTCCTGCGGGAAAATTTGAATCAGCTGGAAATTCATAAGCTGATAAATAAGATTAGCCTGTTCATCCAGCTTTAGCAAATCCTTGTCCAGGCGAGTGCGCTGTGCGGGCATCTTCTGATAAACTTCTTCCAAATCTTTCTGCAGCTTATAGGCGCCGTTGGAATCAAACAATTCCACATAAGCACATATATTTTCAGTAAGATTATACTTTGATGAAATATCCTTGCTTGGCAAACTTATGAACGGCACCTGAACCCACATATTAGGCATAGCCAGGAAACTAAGAAGAAACTGGTCTGAATTCAGTCCCTTAAAATTATCTTCGTTATAAATCTTCCTCAATATCTCAGAAGAGAAAGTATTCATCGGAATCATTCTTCCGGAAATAGACTGAACTGGAAGTTCTCCGAAAAGCTCAGCCTTATCAACAGGCACTGATTTTTCCAGCAAAACCTTTTCTATCTGTGATTGAGCATTTGCATACGAAGCAGACATGGCGAGAAGAAGAATCACACACGAAATTTTTCCTGCCGATTCTCTGATTCTCTTCAGCTGTCTGTTCAATTGCATAAATCGTGAATTAGGCTCAACAAGGCAAATTATCAGACCCAGGAACAACAAGGCATAACCAACATATGTGATTGTACGTCCGGCAACATCTCTGCTCACTGAAAGCACTGTACCAAGCTCATCCCTGTCATACGAAGCCTGGAAGAAACGATAACCCTTCAAGTCAAGAACATTATTCATATAAATCCTCTCCTGGCGCTTTTGTCCGTCAACATACACATTCACCTTACTCTCATAGGAAGAAGGACTTGACGAACCGGGATATCTTGTAAGAATAAAATCCGTCAGCTCCACATCAAAAGGAAGATTATGAGTTGTTACTCCCTTGGATGTACGGATTTCCATTACATTTGTTTTCTCTCCTTCACGGATATGCATGATGCCTTCTTCGCTGAACACATGCGAAACAAAGGCACCACACAAAATTACTATAAACGAAAAGTGAGTTATTATCGCTCCCCATTTCTTACGGCTGAACAATGAATACTTTCTTGCCATAAACAAGAAATTGACAATCATCAGAAACTGCAATAAAATGAACAAAGGAGAATAATAAACAATTGATTTAGCGGCGACTGTCCCCATATATTTCTCAATAAATGTAGCGACAGCCAGTCCAACTGCATATATTATCATAAGCACGACGGCAGTTACCGCCGACGATAGCAGATTTTCTATTTTCCTCATTTAGTCAACTTTTTTTCACTTACACCCTCATTTGTTATTTTGATAGGATTGATATAGCCTTTCTCATCGAAAGTCATTCTCTCTATACATGTGTAACGGTGATGTCCGTTTTCATCGTTCAACGGATGACGGTGATAAACTATATAATATTCATCTGTTCCCGGAATGTTGATAATAGAGTGATGTCCGGCTCCAGTTCCAATTTCCGGATCCTGCTGCAGAACTACACCAATTCGCTCAAACGGACCGAAAGGAGAATCACAGATTGCATAAGCTACACAATAGTCCGGACCAAACCATCCGCCTTCGCTCCACATAAAATAATATTTTCCGTTTCTCTTGAACATTGTCGGACCTTCCACGTAATTTTCCGGTGTGATTTCCTTATAATATTCACCATCATCAAATGGCTTCAAACCTGTAAAGTCATCTTTTAGGCGCACTAGATTACAATGTTTCCATCCGCCATAATACATATAGTATTCACCATTTTCACAGAATACATACTGGTCGATAGGTTGTGCACCGTTCACGATATCGTTAATCAAAGGTTTGCCCAGCAAATCCTTATATGGACCTTCCGGCTTGTCGCTGACAGCAACACCAATTCCGCCAACTTCACCTTCATGCACATCATTCGCTGCAAAGAAAAAGTAATATTTTCCATCCTTGCGAATAACAGATGGAGCCCACATAGCTCGCTTAGCCCATTTTACTTCAGCTGTGTCGATTATAGAACTATGTTTTGTCCAATTCACCAAATCTTTAGAAGAGAAGCAATCAAAGAAAGTCTGTTTTTCATATTCAGCACTATAAGTCGGATAAATCCAATATGTGTCATCATATATTATAGCTTCCGGGTCAGCATACCAACCTTCGAAAACCGGATTTCCACTTTTCTTCTCAACCACTGTTTCCTGATTTTTCGTCTGTGAGCATGCAATGCCCAACAAAGGGAAAATCAAAGCCATCAACTTATAAAAATTTCTCATTGTATATGATTTAGGATAAAATAAAAATAACAATCTATTTTCTTAATTAAAGTGTTCTTCCATATGTTTAGCCAATCCGCCTTCAGAAGTTTCCTTATACAAAGAAGGAAGGTCTTTTCCCGTCTGTCGCATCACTTCCACAACCTGGTCGAAGCTTACACGGTGCTTTCCGTCCGAGAAAGTAGAGAATGTATTTGCGTCAAGAGCTCTAGCCGCAGCAAAAGCATTTCTCTCGATACACGGAATCTGAACCAGACCACACACCGGGTCACAAGTTAATCCAAGGTGATGTTCCAGTCCCATTTCGGAAGCATATTCAATCTGAGCTGGCGTTCCACCAAACAGCTGACTTGCTGCTCCTGCAGCCATAGCACAAGCAACACCAACTTCACCCTGACAACCTACTTCTGCTCCAGAAACCGAAGCATTAGTTCTAACAACATTGCCAAATAGTCCGGCAGTAGCCAAAGCTCTCAATATTCTTGAGTCTCTAAATTCACGAGTTTCTTTAAGATGATATAATACGGCAGGCATAACACCACATGAACCACATGTAGGAGCAGTCACAATCTCGCCACCACAAGCATTTTCTTCAGAAACAGCAAGTGCATATGCATAAACCAGACCTCTGCTCTTTATACTATTACCAAAACCTTTAGCACGAATCATATAATCTGAAGCTTTACGACGTATACCAAGTCCTCCTGGAAGAATACCTTCAGCCTCAAGACCTCTGCGCACTGCAGCTTGCATAACGTCCCACACTTCAGCAAGATAATCCCAAATTTCAGAACCTTCACGCATGCCAACATATTCCCAATATGAATGACCTGTTGACTCACACCAATTCTGTATTTCACGGATTGTACTCATTTCATATATCTCAGCAGCTTTCTGCTCATTATATTCTTCATTAGCCAATGTCCCTCCGCCAATACTGAAAATAGTCCAACTGTCCAACACTGTTCCATCCTGAGAAAAAGCCTGAAACAACATTCCATTAGGGTGAAATGGGAGGAACACCTTAGGTTCCCATATTATATCTACCGGAGCTTTCGGAGTAAGGACTTCAAGTATTGCCGCATCCGTCATATGGCCTTTGCCTGTTGCTGCCAAACTACCATATAAAGTTACTGACAGTTTCTTATAATCCATGCCACTTATTCTCTCAAGAAACATTTTAGCAGCACGGCGCGGACCCATTGTATGACTACTTGATGGTCCATTTCCTATTCGATATATTTGTTTAATTGATTCCATATTCAAAGTGTTTAGAAAATTAATTTATAATTGCACACAAAGATATGGAGAAACAGATAATTTTTTACTATAGCACCAAAGATTTTACATATCCGGTTTATTAAAGTTAACAAGGCTTCAAAAAGACAAGTTGACAAGAACAAGCAACTATTACTTTTCTATACTAAATATAAGAAAAATCCGTTCAAATGCTTTTCCTGTCAACTTGTCAACACTTCAACCGTAAGGTTAGTTTACAAAACTTAAGATCCTATTTATTCATCCCAATACGGCAATTTATAAGGATTACGATAGTCATAATGATACAACCTGTGGGCTTCTGCTTCCTTGTCATTTCCGAAACTCAAAGTTGCAGGATCCCAATTTACAGGGCGGCGCAGTTCATGTGCAATATTATTCAGACAACACATTATATTCGTACTACATCCAACCTCTACCGGAGCGATAGGGATTTCACGTGAACGCACACAGTCAACAAAGTTCTGCATATGTGACGGTTTCTTGAATCTATCTTCTCCAATTTCCTTCAATACCGAAGGATCTGAACATTCAATAAATCCGCGTGCTACTTTCAACCAACCTTTAGTACCAAAGAATTTTATACCTTTTTCATTTGGATCTGGCTTTCCGTCTTTCCAGTCATCAATGATTTGTTCTGTAACAACAATACCATTTGCATATTTCATTGTACAATGCTTTGTTCCGTTATATCCTTTAGGAATATATTCTGAAGGTCCTGATCCATCCATACCAAGAGCAGCTTGTGTTATATCATAATGATGTGCACCCCAGTCGCCGGTAAAACCATTTCCTGTTTCCTGATAATAACGCCATACAGCCCAAGGTCCTGTTTCTTTCATCTCAGGATTATCTATAGGAGGACACATATCCGGATGATAATGAACTTTAGGACTTGTCAACGGTCCCATCCATCGGTTAAAGTTCAAAGATGCAGGAACAGGGAATTCAGGCAAATCAAAAGGAACAGGAGGTTCTCCAATCTGGACCTGAACACTCTCAATATGCCCAATCATTCCAGAACGTACAATATAAATTGCCTTTTGGAATTCACTGTCCGAACGCTGCTGACTGCCAACCTGTAATACACGGTTGTTTGCCCTAACTGCTCTTTTCACTGCAAGACTCTCGGATATTGTATATGTCAAAGGCTTCTGTAGATAAACATCTTTTGATGCCTGACACGCATGAATAGCTGCAAGTGCATGCCAATGGTCTGGAGTAGCTATCGAAACGACATCGATATCTTTTCTGTCCAGCAAATCTTCATAAAATTCATATGAGTCACATCTCTGATTCCAACCTGCCTCCTTCTGCCATTCCATAACTTTCTTTGCAAATCTGGCAGTCTTCAGCGAATCAACATCACAGCCTGCCACTACCTGCACTCCCGGACATTTACTTGCCGCGTAGAAATCACTCAATCCTTGTCTGCCCAAACCGATGAACCCCATGACAACCCTGTCACTCGGCGCAAATTTTTGTCCGTTTACAGACCAACTAGGAAGGATTGTAAAACTAGCCAAGCCTAACGCTGACAAACCAAGGAACTCTCGTCTGTTCAATTTTTCTAAATTCTTTTTCATGATTCTAATAGTATTTTAATTCGATTTATATGGTTAATAAATGAAATATTTCTAAGTCTTCTTTATTAAATCGTCATTCTATCTCCTTACCGGAAATTCAGCAACACGCAATGTAGTACAACCAAATGGAATCAATTCAATAGTTTTCTCTCCAATAACATCAGCGTCCATCTGTGTATAATATGCAACCGGACCCACTGAACCATTCACAAGTTTCCAGTCTTTAAGTATCTTTGCCTTAGTTCGGATAACAATAGGTGCATTATCCACA
The DNA here is from genome assembly GCA_937894065.1 of uncultured Parabacteroides sp. Classification (GTDB taxonomy): domain Bacteria; phylum Bacteroidota; class Bacteroidia; order Bacteroidales; family Tannerellaceae; genus Parabacteroides. Next base: position 65,644 of record CALCST010000008.1, read on the forward strand.
TTCCACGGATAAGAATTCTTTCCTTGCTTTTTCTCCTCAACAATGAATGATTCCTTTATCTTATCCTTAGCCAATGCTGATGCAGAAAGAGCAAAATTCCACGGAGTGTCCGACGTCACTTCATAATAACTGTCACCATACTTAGTTCTGTATTCTTTTTCAAACTCTTTTTTAATCCATTTCTCATTCATCTTAAGAGCATAAATTAGAGGACCACGCTCAACCACTGCACCATTATCATACCAACGGCTGACAGAAACTTCCATCGGCAGATTCAATGTCAATCTGTCACCACTTTTCCATTCTCGGTAAACTTTAGCCACCTCGCCAGAATGTATGTCGATATTCAATTTCTCTCCGTTAACCATTATCTCTGCATTTGCACACCATGCTGGTACTCTGAGATGAAACGGGAAGCACACCTTATCCTTATCATCAAGTGACACAAGAAAATCAATCTTTTCGTCAAAAGGATAATCAGTTTCTTCTGTAATCCTAACACCAACACCATTGGCAACTTTCACACTAACTTCCGACGGAGCATAAACTAGTGCTGCAACACCACGATCCTCAGTAGCATACCAAAGATTCTGTACTAGCTTAGGCCAACCCTGATGCAAGTTGGAAGTACAACAAGGATATCCCGTAAGCACTCCAAAAAGCAAATCCGTATCATCATGTGGAGTAGAAAATTCTCTTACATCTCGAGTTACACTTACCTGATTAAACTGCTGATAATACTGGCGCGCATCATAGTTGTCAGTCACCTGCGTAGGAAGCACATTATATGCAATCTTTTCCAAATAATCAGCCCATTCCACACCACCTGTAATCTCCAGAATCTTCTCAAGAGAAAACATCATCTCAACAGCTGTACAAAGCTCTGAACCTGCAGTAGGCTTTCCAAAACGCAATAATTCATCACCGCCCCACAAACCAGTTGGCAAACCTATAGTATTACGAATCTGCGATACAGCCTTTCGCATTGCATCCAACTGACGTTCATCCTTACACTGCTGGTAATAAACCACCGGTTCCTTGAATCCCTGTGCCAGATTTACACAATGCAGACTATGTTGACGAATAAGATGATCTCCTTCCAGGAAGACATCAGTCCAGTTGAATGTCTGACTATGAATCAATTCCCCAAGTTCTAGCAGAAACTTGTCTCCAGTTATATTATACAGCCAATAAACAACCATCAGATTATCTCCGCCTCGTTGTTCTCCCCAGAAAGTCCAATGACCTAAAGGACTTTCCGGAAGTTTTTCCAGCTGATATCTGAAATATTTCGTCAGGAAATCAATTACTCTTTCATCTTCTGTAGCCATATAATACTGCTGCATAATCTTCAGCATAACCATCTTTGGCCACCAGTCATGAGCATTGTCACGTTGTAAACCAACCTCATAAGGACGGTCTGTGTCCGGACCAAAATATCCGTTTTCTTTCTGAGAAGCAAGCGACCATTCAATCCACGGCTTAACCTTTGCTATCAGTTCCTCATCATTCAGGATATATGCCAAAGGTAGCAAACCGTCAATCCAATACGGACCGCGTTCCCATACATCACCGTCACCGCCAAGCCATCCGTTCCGGCTACCCATAACATGCTCATATACTTTATCGAGATGACCTGTCATTCCATTCTTCATTCTAAGAAGCTGCTCATGCATCCATCCTCCGGCTTTTATACTGCCCAATGGCAATTCCATATAGTCCTTTTTAACCAAAGGATATCTGTTATTTATATAATTGTCGCAACTCACAACCTCTGTTTCCGGTGTAGCTGAGGCTGTTCCAATCAACGAAGAGACAGCCATTATCGCTAAACATAGTGTTTTTTTCATAAGTAACAATTCAAAATTAATTTTTTATTTAAATATCCAAATTGTGGGCAAGTTTACACAAAACTCACTTTAGAAATTTCTCAGCACGGCCAGGAGAAAGCAACTCCCACAATGAAGCAACTGTCCATCCCGGACCAAATATATCATTATAAAAGCCTTTGCCATTCTTTCCATAATCCCAATTTGTGTGCTGCACCACTTCCGGATAAAATCCCTTCTTGGCAATGTTGCACATATGACCATCATAAGGTAACAACTGCCTCATAGATGAATCAATAACATTGGCAAAGTCAGCAAATCTGTTCTCGCCAAACTCAACAGACAGCCAGCGTAACACATTCACAAAGTCAAAGACAAAGACATCAATATGATTATTCTCCACTGAGACATTTCCCCAACCTCTGGTTTTCAGTCCTAAATCACCAAGCATCTGTCCCGGAGCAAAAGGGACATCCCAAGTGTAATACCACGACAAGGCAAAGCTTGCAGCCTTTCTTGCCAGCTCAGCATAATGCTCATGTTCCTTTCCTTTCGACACTAATGCCAAATAATATGATGCAGAACAAGCATAAAGAGAAGCCTCCTTATCCTCACAGTTTGCATCAAGAGTAGAAGAAAAATAGTCCGACTTAGATATTATCTCTTTTTCCAAATAATCCACAGCTCTGCGGGCTGCATTCAAATATTTCGTTTCATTGAAGAACTTATAGCCCATCACCAGCGGCAACACAGCCGATGGAGTGCTACCACCACTCTTGTCAACGATGCTCATGTCGTTTCTGAATTTTCTCGGAAAACTTCCGTCCTCATTCTGCAATTGAAGAAACAAGTCCAGAATCTTGCGGATTTTCTCGTTCCATTCCGTATACTTCTTTCCTTTCTGCTTCTCATAATTCAGATAATACAATATGGCATATACACCCTCTGACTGACGGCGTATACTGTTTAAGTCAGCATCATATTTATGTTCAAACTTGACAACTTCACGCAAGAATCCACTATCGGAGAATCCTTTTTCTTTATAAGAATCAAACACTGAGCGTGCATCTGCAACCATTACCTCATCATTCTTAGACTCACCATATTCTAAAGCATTGAAAGCATTCAAAAGGGTGCGGCCAATAAATCCAACCTCAGCAATATCATTAGGTTCACAAGTAGCTGTTTCCAGTTCCACTCCTGAATAATATTTCAATTCATATTTGTCAACATAACTTTCCTTGAAATAATTGCTCAGCACACTTTTCATATATTCAGCATCATATGCTGTTTCCACCAACATAGGCTTGTAAAGGTCAAAACATTCTTTCCATGTTTTCTCAACGACATCAGAATATTTGTCACTTTTCTCTTCCGATATAATCCAGGAAAAAGTACAAGTTTCACCTTTCGGCAAATAGCAGAATGTTTCTATCTCAGGAACAAGAGTAAGTTTCCTGATATAACTGGACGGTGATTCACAATACGGAAAACCGAACGATAGACAAGATTCTCCATTATCATTCTCAAAACCTACATAACCTATTGAAGAAACACCTGAAAGAATCACTTCTCCACTTTTATGTGAAGTCATAGCATCCTTTCCTTCTCCTTCCGGTACACGGAAAACTGACATTGATTTTTTCTCCTTTTCATCATAAATTACAGTTACAGGAGAACTCAATCTGTCTTCACGCACTACCCAGCTATCCGAAGTATAGAACGACGGAGCCTCTTTGGGCGAGCGTAAATTCTTCCTATACCAGAAGCCCGGCATCAGAAACATACAATCGTCATGTCTGTATCCGGTCTTAACCTTATGCTTGTAATTAAAATATATATCATCAGTAGCTACTATCATAACCTCAAGCCTTTTCTTGCCTCCGGTTGTATCAATGCTATTATACACAAATGCCGGAATATCAGCACCAGGAACCAGACGGAAATCCATACCGCCTTCGCCTCCGCTCTTAAATTCAAGATGATAATCCTTTGCCGGATTTCCTGGAGTTTTAAGGCTAATCACTGCTTCCATTCCGTTCGAAAGATTTACCGGAGATGTTACAACCGGAGCCTCAGCCTTATCCGATGGCTGCAAGTTCTCAACATAAGGCCAACCGTCCTTATCCCATAACACCTTGTCAAGAAGCACCTGCCTGTGAGCATCAAGCCTGTCGAGCTCAAAGGCATGATAAAGCATCCATGTGTTTCCCTCATCATCAACCTGCAGCAATGAATTATGACCAGTACCTACAAAGCGATTATTCTTATGAAGCACAACTTCATGCTTGTTGTCCATCATGCTACCGCCTTTTCTGTCTAAATATGGTCCAAACAAACTTTTCGAGCGTCCAACCACAGTTGTATATGTACTTTTCTCGCCCTCACAACATGAACCAATCGAACCGAACAAATAATAATAACCGTCTTTCTTCCATAAGTTTATCCCTTCATAGGCATTTCCAGCAATCTGCTTTTTAGTTTCCAGTTTCGGAGTGATATCCATATTGCTGTTTATATCCAGTTCCATTATATATATTCCTCGGAAACTTCCCCACAGCATATAATATTTACCATTCTCCTCATAAAAGAACTGGTCGATTGAATTTTCCACATCTACATCACGGCTGTTGAATACCTTTCCCTTAGGCACAAAAGGACCAACAGGCGAATCAGACACAGCATATCCCACTGTGCTTATCCAATGATTACCCCATTCGGCAAGAGAATAGAACAATACATATTTTCCATTTATATACTGTATATCCGGAGCCCATATTGCAGCCTTCTTTCCTTCAGGATTATTATCTACAAAATTCGGACGAGTCGCATCGGTAAAAGCCGTTCCCACTTCAACCCAGTCAACCAGGTTATCAGACCTGAATATCGGAAGATTCTTTATATCTTCAGTCGAATACAAATAATAATAACCATCACCAGCCTTTATCGCTGTTGGGTCCGGAGCAGAAATCCGAATAACCGGATTTGTATAATATTCTTTACCCTCTTTATTTTCCAAAACTGTGCTCGCATCAGCCGCACAAAGCAGCGAAAATCCCGCCGCTAAAATCAACATTCCTGATAATACAAACTTTCGTCTCATAATTATTTCCATTCCAACCAAACTTTCATCTTTCCTGCCGAGCGATTATCCCACGCATAATAAGGCACAAACAAAATATTTTTGTCGTCTGTTTTAGCTTTAATCACCTTTACTCCGCCAAGCAAATCCGGAACATCAGCAACTTCAAATGACGAAGAGTCATTCAAGTGGAGCGAATCAAAACCAGTACCATTGTCCACTTCTTCAATACAATATACAAGCGGTCCTCTCTGAATAGCCCTCTTTCCAACGTTTTCCTTAACTCTCGGGTCTGACTCCATAATTTCCACAGGCATTGCCATATCCAGTGTCACAACATCTCCAGGGTTCCATTCCTTAATCACAGCATATCCTTTCTCTACATCAGCGTCCACAGCCTTACCATCAACACTCAAGCTGTATTCATCGCACCATTCCGGAATACGGATTCGCAAATCCTTGTCAATATCATTCTCTGCCGAAACTGTCAGGTTCACCTTTCCTTCCCATGGATAAGATGTTTCCTGATGCAGCTTCACTTCCTTACCATCAATATCAACAACTGTTGTATTTCCTATAAACAGATTCACCCATAAAGCATCCTTTGAAACTCCATAAATATAATTTCCAATCGACGGAAGAAAACGTGAAATCTGACTCGGACAGCAGGCACAACCATACCATTCCTTACGATTATGATTACCTTTTGACTCCAAAGGATTCACATAGAAAAATCTATCACCGGCAAGTGACACACCTGCCAGCGCACCATTATACATAGAACGTTCCAGAACATCCACATATTTCGAATCTCCTGTAAACTGATTCATTCTCTGATTCCAAAAAACCATTCCTACAGAAGCACAAGTCTCACAATAAGCCTCAAGATTAGGCAAGTCATAATCAACAGTGAAACCTTCATTATGTCCGGACGAACCTATTCCGCCTGTAATATACATATTGCGATGCACCACATCATCCCACAATTTGTTCATCGCCTCAACATATCCGGTATCGTTCTTCAATGCGGCAACATCTGCCATTCCACAATACAGATACATACATCTTACAGCGTGTCCTGAAATACTTTCCAGGTCACGAACCGGAACCACATCCTGATAATACTCCTTGTTCCACTCGCCTTCGCCGCCCATGCTGCCATAGCCATGTCCGCGCTCCTCAAGCAACCAGTTAGCGAAATCCAAATATTTCGTCTCGCCAGTAGTTTCATATAATTTCACCAAAGCAAGCTCAATCTCCTCATGACCCGGAACCCAATTTCTTTTTCCCGGACCGAACACACTCATCATATGGTCAGCCATACGAATACTCACATCCAGCAACTTTCTCTTTCCCGTAGCCTTATAATAAGCCACAGCAGCTTCAATCATATGACCAGCACAATACATCTCGTGCTTATCCATATTAGTCCATCTTTTGTCCAGCCCCGTAAGAGTATAATACGTATTGATATATCCGTCAGGTTGCTGAGCCGCCGCCATTTTGTCAATCCATTCATCCGCCTTCTTTTCCAGCTCTGCATCAGGATTGTTTATCAGGCTATAAGCAATACCTTCCAAAGCCTTATACACATCTGAATCATCAAAAAAGATACCGGAATGCTTGCCCTCGCCCTTTGCTGCATTCTCAAAGTTCTTTATTCGCCCTGTCTGATTTTCAATCTGGTCAATACACACCGGCAATGTCGCTGAGGTATGTTTTTCCAAACGAGGAGACCAAAACGAATCCTCAATTTTTACATGTGAAAAATCAATCTGACTTATTTTCTTTAACGGTGCATCATCCTGCTGCACATCTTTCGGACCAGTACAGCAAACAAACAAAAATGAAATAACAGATAAGGTAACAATTTTCTTCATGATATTATTTATTCATATTTATTTAACTTGGTTTCAGAGGATGAGTCGATAAGATAATAAGTTACAAGATTATAGAGAACAATTATTAACTACTTGACTCCTCTATTCCCCAAATACACGTTATCCTATTTCTTCAGACTCTCTACATTCCAAATATTTTCTCCATTTTCAGATAATATCCTGACAACATATCCTTTGTCAGCATTATCTACTTTATTTTTACAATCCAAAACCAACTTGACATCAGAATAAGGTTCAATAGGAGGAATCACACCTTCGGCAATCAACCTTCCATCTTTACCATCTTCAGCATAAAGCTCGAATTTGGAATCTGCTGAAACTTTCAGACCAAAGTTATCTATATACACCTCAATCTTATCACCTGGAAGTATTGTAGGTTTTCTGGCAGATAATATCGACGGAGTATAATCAACCCAAGGCACACGCATAAACCCAAAAACCATACTTCCATCCTTCTTCTTACCAATAACTTTAGGAGCAAATTCTTTGCTGTCAACCCCACAACCTTTCGCATCAAAAACCATAATCAGGTTATTTCCGGACTTTTCTGTTCGCAGAACCTTAGTTCCCTTTCCATAATTCACATATTCCGACGAGCCGAATCTCAAACTGTTTAGATCCAAATCGTCTAAAGGAGAAAATCCCTCTTCTGCCTCAACAAGTACACGTACTTCCTTTGTATCCTCATCAACTGGTTCTTTATTCAGCATTGTAAGAAGCATACCTGGATTCAATGGAATACAGATATTCTTTGAACTGTGGCTGTCGTTAGGCAAATCTTCATTCTTTAGAGTATCAATCACCGCAAAATTAGCCTGTATTGCCCGTCCATATTTATCCTGCAGAATTTTTATCCTCTCATATTTGAACCAGTTCTCGCAATGTCCATCCTTATGCTTCGAAATTACACCAGGCAGATAAGCCTCACCCGGATCAGTAACCCAGTTCACACCGTCTTTGGAACGTAAATAAAAGGCAATTCTTCCCAGCCAGTCGTTTACAATCAAATGATACTGCACATTATCTTTCCAAACAACAGGATCTTCAAACTCTCCATCAACGGCAGGATAAACCCTCATGTTGGAAATCTGACTATATTCGGACAGACCTGTACGGCTAATCCACACACCGCCACCACGGCATATCATCAGATTGGATCCATCCTCACGTTTAGTAAATGTCAGATTGGAAAGTCCTTCAATAATTTTCCTGTCACGAGGATTGAATTTGAATTTCCCATATTTCCATGGACCGTCCAAAGAATCTGACAAATAATACCCATCTATTACATATACTACATATTGCCCGTTCTTAGCTTTGAATATCTCAGGATTATGCCCCGGTCCTATTGTATCCTTTATAATATATGGACCAACAGAATTGTCACATACAGTATGATAAACTATCGACTGTGGCCATGTGTGATGTCCCTTTGGCGAATCCTCACGCCATCCGCAAACATACAAATGATATTTTCCATCATCACCTTTTATAATATTTCCGCCCCAATATGACCGAACATCATCTTCTATTCCATTATCAACAAAGCGGGGAACAACATTTTCTCCGCCCCAGACTTTGGCTGAAAGTTTACCTTCCGGCATCGGAAGAAAACGGTCTATGAAACGGGCTCCTTCAACCAAGTTATCCCATTCCTTAGGACGCGGACGTTCTGTAATCTGTGAAAACACACTGGCACTCCCCTGACAGACAAGCAGCAAAAACGCCATTGCTAAATTTCTTTTAATAGTATCCATAGATTTAAATCTTTTATCTGCCATATTCATTTCCTCACCAAAAGCACCCAGTCTTCCCCTTTCCCATCATCTGGAACGGAAAAGCCGACGCTATTCGAAGCCTTACAAACACCGGCATCTGTATATTCGCCGGTTCTCGGATTCATCCACCATACACTAAGTTTACTGCCATTACCAAGCTGCGACAGATCACAAACAATATCCCTGCCATCCGGAATATACACCAAAACATATGAATCTCCTCTCATGGCAACAACCTTATTATCCGGATTTTCATTTGGAGAAACAACTATTCCATAGTCAGGACAACGCTTCTCCCAACTTATGCTCTCCATCAATCTGCGGGCATGAATCATATCTCCGGCACCTTCCAAATCCAAGGAAGTGTACCAATTGCCACGAGCCAATCCCACAGCCTCATGTTCCGGTGATTTCATCTGCCATATATCATGACATCCATAAGTATGTCCCAAAGCCCCGGAAAACAAATTCCAATATAAAGCCTTTCGCACATCTGCCGCATCAAACCATCCTAAAGAATCCGGTTTCCAGCAAACCGGATGATTCTCATATCTCGGCTCGGCATCCATACACGGCTTAACCGGTTCCATCTCATAGTCCCGTTTTATCATCCTTTCATAAACTGCATAATTCTGCTGGCAATGTCCCGTCTGAGCCATATTGAAATCCAACCATTCTTCATTATGGAACCAGTCGGACGACGAATACTCGCCTTGCGGATGGAAAGACATAAGATGATTCTTGTCAACAGATTTTATTCCCTCTGCAAGGGCATTCCATATTGCAAAGTTTTTGCCACCGCCAAAGCGGTCGCCACCGTTTATCCATATAATATTGGGGAAATCCTTATATCTTTCGCCAAGCCATTTTCCATATTCAAATGCATTCTTCTCATTAAAGATCTCAGGACCAATACCCCATTGCTTGTCCACCTTGTCGCCCCACGTAGGCAACATACCAATATATAGACCTTTATCACCGGCAATTCTCACAACTTTATCCACCCATTCGAAATATTCCGTATTAGGATTCTCCGGAGAATTATCAATCAATGGTTTATTCCCATTTCTGTCCGGAGTATTAAGTCCGTCAATCTCAGCTAGAACTACTGCCTGTATCACACTAAATCCCTTAGCTCTTCGATTCTCCAGATATTTCTCAACCTCTTCCTCGTTCAAACGGTGAAAAAGCTCCCATGCAGTATCGCCCAAATAAAAGAACGGCGTACCATCTTCATGCTGAAGATAGCGCCCATTTTCTGAAACCTCTAATTTACCATGAGAAAAATCCACTGAATTGCCTTCCCATAAGTTTTCCTGGGCATTTCCCTGCATTGTCAGCAATACAAACATTGCTAAACTCAAAAACCGTTTTTTCATATTATCTTATCTCTATTTAAGATTCCAAAACATTTTTGTTACTGTTCGATAGCACTTTATTTTATTTATAACCTTATAAGGTTTATATGTAACATAATATAAAGCATGCACAACATATATGCAATATTCGTAAAATTTCTCAAAATATGCAAGTAGGGATATAGTAAAATACTAAAGACAGAAACTACTATCATATAATTAAACCTGTACTAGTTTCCAGATCATAATGTATATATATTTAATTCCTTTTCCTATTTTTGTACAAAACCAATTATTAATAAAGTATGAAGGCTAAATTATTACTTACATTGTTTGTCTTTTCATTTTGTTTAAGCATGACATCATGTGTAACAAGGAGACATCATCACCCTGGGCCTCCACCACCACATAAGGAAGTGCCACCGGGACATCATCATAAAGAAATACCTCCAGGACATGCTAAGAAAATTTATGGGGATAAGTCAGCAAAAGATCATGCTCCTGGACACAACAAGCATAAGCATAAATAAAAGACAAAATCAAGAGCAAATCATGTGCGACAGAGTAATCCCTATCTGTGTCGCACATCTTTCAAAACTTTGTATAGTAAAATGAGTGTTGCCATAAGTTTAAAAATTTCGGGACACGCATTGGACACGCATAAATGTCCAAATTCGGACTTATCCCTCTTTTTTTTAACCCTGGCTGGGGAAGTCTATAAGAAAAAAGCGGAAGAAAACATATTGACTATCAATATATTAATTCTTCCGCTTCAAGTGATCAGGCTGGGATTCGAACCCAGGACCCACAGCTTAGAAGGCTGTTGCTCTATCCAACTGAGCTACCCGACCATCCTTCTCAATTGCGATGCAAAGGTAGGTGATATTTTTTATTATTCCAAATGTTTTGAAAACTTTTTTCAAAGAAAAATTGATTTTTTATTCTCTTTGCACAAGAATCTACCATCAACACCTTATATATCAAAATATTGCAAATATAACCCCAATTGCGTTTTTTTCGCTCAAAACAAAAAAAAGAGATTGCAAACGGAGTTTCCGTATTGCAATCTCTCAGTATTTTCTTCAGCAAAGCCAAAAAATGGCTCAGAATGCTTCAAAAAATTATAAAGCACCTACTTCTTTCAAAGCTGCATTTGTTTTGTGTACAGCTTCAGCGCTCTTGTCGAACAATGCTTTTTCTTCAGCGTTCAATTCCAATTCAACGATTTTTTCGATACCGTTCTTACCCAAGATTACTGGAACACCGATGCACAAGTCTGAGTGACCGTATTCGCCTTCCAAATATACAGAGCAAGGGATCATCTTCTTCTGATCGTGAAGGATTGATTCAACAACGAATGCTCCAGCAGCACCTGGTGCATACCAAGCTGATGTACCTAACAATTTAGTCAATGTTGCACCACCAACCATTGTTGACTGAACGATTTCCTGCAATTTTTCTTCGCTCAACAATGTGCTTACAGGAATACCTTTGTATGTAGCCAAACGAGCCAATGGAATCATTGTTGTGTCACCGTGACCACCGATTACCATACCTTCAACTTCGTTTGCGTTGCAAGCCAAAGCCTGAGACAAGAAATATTTGAAACGTGAGCTATCCAAAGCACCACCCATACCGATGATACGGTTCTTTGGCAAACCTAATGATTTCAATGCCAAATATGTCATTGTATCCATTGGGTTAGAGATAACTACCAAGATAGCGTTTGGAGAATATTTCAAGATATTCTGAGCTACGCTCTTAACGATACCAGCGTTAACACCGATCAATTCTTCACGAGTCATTCCCGGTTTACGAGGAATACCTGAAGTGATAACAACTACATCAGAGTTAGCTGTTTTTTCGTAATCGTTTGTGCAGCCTACAACTGTTGTGTCGAAACCTAACAACTGAGCTGTCTGCATCATATCCATTGCTTTACCTTCAGAAACGCCTTCTTTAACGTCCAACATTACAACTTCGTCTGCCACTTCATTGAAGGCAAGAACATTTGCACAAGTAGCACCTACATTACCGGCACCAACAACTGTTACTTTTGACATAATAATTTAATTTAAATATGTTATTATACAATAAACTTGCTTTTCCTAAGCATTGACAAATGTACTAATGTTTGATTGAATAAGGAAATTTTTCCTTATTTTTTTAGAGCTTACTCAACATACAGTACCAGTCCTTTCAGATATTCACCTTCCGGATGATATATATTTACCGGATGGTCAGCCGGTTGTGTGAGCTGATGAAGAATCCTTACATTGCGTCCGGACTGGGCTGCAGCACTGAACACTGCAAGACGGAAATTCTCCTTGCTTACTACCTGCGAACATGAGAATGTAAAGATAATTCCGCCCGGCTTAATCTTTTCAAATGCGATGGCGTTAAGCTTTCTATATCCCTGAAGAGCATTTCGGAGAACATTTTTATGTTTTGCAAATGCCGGTGGGTCAAGGATAATCAGGTCATAATTGCTTCCCATTCTTTCCAGATATTTGAATGCGTCTTCAGCAAATGCCTGATGGCGTTCGTCACCCGGGAAATTCAGTTCCACATTTCTGTTTGTCAGAGAAATTGCCTTTGCCGAGCTGTCAACTGAATGAACCACTTTTGCTCCTCCCCTCATTGCATAGAATGAAAAACCACCGGTGTAGCAGAACATATTCAACACAGAGCGGCCACGCGAATATTTCTCAAGCAATGAGCGGTTCTCACGCTGGTCAACGAAGAATCCTGTTTTCTGTCCTTTCTGCCAGTCAACACAGAACTTAAGTCCGTTTTCCAAAGCAATATCCTCAACATCACCTCCAAGAAGATAGCCATTTTCACTGTCGATATCTGCCTTATAAGGCAATGTTGTTTCTGACTTATAATATATATTCTCGAGCAAATCACCGATAACAGCCTTCAGAGCCTTGGCTATTTCGTGACGTGCATGATGCATTCCTACTGAATGTGCCTGCATTACTGCTGTGTGGGCATACATATCAACAACAAGTCCCGGAAGACTGTCGCCCTCACCATGTATAAGGCGAAATGTGTTGTTTGTCGGGGTGTCAACAAGACCGAGTGAGCGGCGTATGTCAAATGCGATTCTGATACGTTCTTCCCAAAACGACACATCAATCTCACGCTGGCGGAACGACAACACTCTCACAGCTATACTGCCAATCTGATAATGGCCCACTGCCAGGAAACGGCCGTTAGATCCATAAACCTCAACTAAATCACCTTCTTCAGGCTGTCCCTCGATTTTACTGATTGCTCCGGAAAACACCCACGGATGAAAACGCAACAGCGACTCTTCTTTCTTGGGCTTTAGAAATACTTTACAATAGCTCATTTATTCGTGATTATTCAGATGTTTATAAATTGTAAGGCATGCCCAGGCATCCAATGCCGCATATTTTTTCTGCGGCTCGGTCAGCACGTCGGCCTCCCAGTTCGACAGGCGCTGCCCCTTTGATATTTTCTTCTTAAACAGAATTGCATATATTTTCTGCAAGCTGGCGGCGTCAATTCCGTAGCTGCCGACAATCGACTGCAGGTCGATAAAATTAACAGGCTCTACTGATGAACGCTTGCGCAAGGCTCCGAAATCGTCGCGGAGAGAAAGTCCGATTTTCGTTACTTCCGGACTCGACACAAACTGTTTCAGCGACTCAGGAAAGCCTATATAGTTCAGACGAAACAGAAAGCATGTGTCGTCTGTTGAAATTTGGATTAGCGATACTTTATAGTATTGTCCTTTCTTGAAGCTCGGACGTGTTTCAGTGTCAAAACCCACAAGATTATATTTCATAAGATATTCCACTGCCTTGTCTGCTTCTGCCTTGGTCTGTATAACTATTATACGACCGGCAAATTCCTCAACCGGCAATGTAGATATCTCTTCCTTCGTTATTGTCTGTAGTGCATGCTCTGCCATCATTTCTCCTCATTTGATTCCCACAATTCATCAGCACCATAACGGAGATTATGCAATGCTCTCAAAGCATTGAGCAACTGCTGCCCCCAATAATCCTTGAAGTTGTTATAGCACAAAGCTATCGACTCGCGCATAACTTCTTCATTTCCCTGGCGGAACAATGCAACAAAATTTCCTGTGTCCTGATATACATCTGCCAAATTCTCCGAAATAAAAGCAGCTATGGCGGTTTCGCTATATGCCATGTCGGCATGGAAAGTTTCAAGATATGTATCCTTGTCCGCCAGAAGGGCTGCAATGCGCGAACGGACCGAATCATACATATCTTCAGTCACACTGAGTTCAGGTTCGTAATAATCGTCCGCCTCAATCACAGGAAGAAGTGAAGCCTTGAGATAAAGCAATGGCAGTATCTTTGTTGCCTTATCAACAAATTCAAGTGCTTCCATCTCACCTGCATGCTCAACAAATGAGCAATATTCAAGCGCAACGGTTACAAACTCAAGTGTATTATGCGAATATATCGGATTATTGTCTTTTCCTTTGTCCATAAAAATGAAAACTGCTTTTAAAAATTCCGTTCTGCAAAAGTACGAATTTTTCTTATAATATACCTAATTTTGTCAGTCGGCAAGTAAAATCTGATTTATCATGAATTTGATAGGGAAAACTATAAGAATAATTCGTAACATATTAATCGTGCTATTTGCAGGAAGTATATTGATGGTGATTGCATACCGCTATATTCCTGTATACTTCACTCCTCTTATGGCAATAAGATATATTGAGCAAATAAAGGATGGCAAAAGCAAGGAAATAAAGCATGAATGGAAAGATATCAACAATATCTCACGCAACCTGGTTATGGCAGTGATTGCGTCGGAAGACAATCGTTTTATGACTCACAATGGTTTCGACATTGAGCAGATAAAACTTGCCCGTGCCGAAGCTGCCGCAGGCAAGCGCGTCCGCGGAGCCAGCACCATATCACAGCAGACGGCAAAGAACGTGTTTCTATGGCCGGGGAAAACCTATTTCAGAAAAGGACTTGAAGCTTATTTCACATTGCTTATAGAATTTGTATGGGGAAAGGAAAGAATTATGGAAGTTTACCTGAACTCCATCGAAATGGGCAACGGGATTTTTGGCGCCGAAGCCGTAGCCAAAAGCCATTTCAAGAAGAATGCCGCGAAACTCACAAAAGGCGAAGCCGCTCTTATTGCCGCGTCTCTGCCCAACCCCAGAAGATTCAATTCCGGAAAACCTTCGCCATATATGTATAAAAGACAGAAGCAAATTGTTTCTCTGATGGGAAAAATTGCTCCGGTTGAAATTGGTTGTAAATAGTTAAATTTGATTTGTATAACTTTATTCAATAATATCTATGAACAGTTTCCATTACCACGATTTGGGAAAAATAAAATATGAAGATGCTCTGAAAATACAAACTGAAAAGTTTGATGAATCAGTGCTGAAAAAGAGAAATGGAGAAATCGTCGACAATCATCTGTTTTTCTGCGAGCACAATCCGGTGTTTACTATCGGGAAAAGCGGAAAAGATTCAAACCTGCTCATTCCGGAATCTTTATTGGAAGAAAAAGGTATCAGCCTTTATCATATCGGACGCGGCGGCGACATAACTTACCACGGCCCTGGACAGATTACCGGCTATCCGGTGTTCGACCTCGAGCGCTGGAATATCGGCCTGCATTCATATATCGACAGAATGGAAGAAGCCGTGATTCGTTTCCTCTCTCTCTACGGTATAAAGGGCGAAAGACTCGATGGTGCCACAGGTGTATGGATTGAGCCTCATGTTGCAGGACGGGCACGCAAGATATGCGCCATTGGAGTGAAGAGCAGCCGCTATGTTACGATGCACGGCTTCGCACTGAACATCAACACAGACCTCAGCTATTTCAAGCTTATCAATCCTTGCGGATTCACAGACAAAGGAGCCACTTCCCTTGCCCAGGAGCTTGGTTCGGAACAGGATTTCGAGCTTGCTAAGGAAAGACTGAAAGATATTTTCGCCGAATTGTTTCCTTAATCATTTCACCGCCGTCGAATCCGCTTTGGAAACTTTATCATCCTTTTTTCCCTTGTTTATGAAAGGCAGGGTGAAACGACGGCGGCGGAACATCTCTGAGAAATTGGAGAAATCATGCTTGAACATAATACCAACGCCCTGAGTTGTAAGCGCCTGCTTCAGATACTGATATAAATCATTGGCGTGATTATACGCCTTCAGGCGAATATCTCCACTCTTTGTCAACTTATATTCCAAATCAAATTCGCCAATGAAAGCATTCTTCTGAGTAGAATTATTCTTATATCCAAAGTTTCCGTTAAAAATAAGTCTGTTGTTGAGCAACTGACTTGAAAGGAGCATTTCCACCTCAGTATCAGTGATTCCGTCTTCACTGGCACGGATATTAGTTCCTATTTGGACTTTATCAGTTATGTTGTTGAGCAAACTCGACAATTGTGATGACAAAGCCGACGAAGCAACAGCCGTGAAATCATTCGAGCCTTTTGTTCCCGTATATTCCGGAGTATAGAACTTGTTGAGCACAAGCAAATACACGATTTGTCGCGTCATCATATCTTCAGTGTCAACAAGGCTCTTCATCTGTCGTTCCAGCTCTTCATTTGAGCCCGGCAATTCCAAATCGAATGAAATCTTAGGACTGCGCAACGAGCCGTCAAGATTCAGCACACAATTCACAGGAACATTTGTTCGCGGACTTTCAAGTGCCAAATTCTGGTCCAAGTCTCCAATGTTTGCAGTAAGATTATATATCGCATTGATATTCATATTTGCCTCAAGCGGATCGCCATTGAAATTGATTATACTTCCTTCGCGAATCTTGAACTCCTTATGTATCAACTGCTGCAAGCTGAAATTATAACTTCCGCTGAGAATACCCACGTTTCCATACATTCTCAGGTCAGTCTTGTCGCCATACTGAATCTGGAGGCTTCCGCTTCCATAACCTTTGATATGGTCTCCTGCATTCGGGTCCATTATAAGTTCAATGTTTGCATCCGGAGTGATGTCGAGCAAGAAGTTCATACGCATCTCCGCCCCTTCGTCCTGCGGAAGAATAGGAATATCAGCAACATTGTGCACCGAATCTTTGTTCTGAGCATCAGCCTTCAGCTTCTTTCTGTCCACAAATGTTATAAAGTCATATTCTGCGGCCTTTGAACCACCCATAAAATTGAGAAAAACAGACGTACGTGGCTCACTCTTCATATTTATATCAAAATTGAGCAACTGTCCATTACCACCAATTCTGGCAGTTCCACTTCCGAAAACAGTTCCGTATATCATAGGATTATGACGTTCCGAAGCATCATACATAAGCATATTCTGGGCCTCGATTGCAACCGAGAAATCATAATCCTTGAAATGTTTATGATTGAACGTTAGGTTCACACTGGCAGAGTTATTGAACTTATCATAAACTTTCAGATTCCTTGTTCGCACCGACTTCGAATCCAGGAATATAGAATCGGAGAAAGTGTAATATGTATTCAGGAACTCAATGCCTAAGCCTCCGTCGCGCACAAAAGCATTCCCCTCCACATTAAGAGCCTGGAAAGGACCATAAAGGCGAACATTACCGGAGCCAAAACCTTTTATATTCTGCACCACCTTTTCAACGAAAGGATGCAGAAATGCAATATTGATATCATTGGCGTCGAAGTTTAAGGACAATCCTGCCGGACGCTTCTCACTCTTGACCGGATAAATATATCCGTAAACGTCAGTCCATGTTGAGTCATCCTTGAATATCGAGCCTTGCATCAAAATACCTTTCTCTTTGTCGTCCCATTCACTGAAAAGGTCCAGTTTTCCCAAAGTCACCTTATTAAACGAAAAGTCTTTTACAATCAAATCCGTATTCAATATACGACTTCCATATAAATCGTTGATATTGAATTTTCCGGTTGCTTTACCGGCAAACTGAAGTACAGGAATGTTCAGGATATCGAATATATTGCTAAGTTCAATATCATTCAGCTCAAGATTAAGAGTGTCTTCCGGCGAAGGCGATACAAAGCCGTTTATCTTGGCATATTGCATTCCATGATAAACATAAATATCCTTCACTTCAACCCGTTTGTCCTTCAGAGAAATAAACGCCGGAGAAATATTCCACACAGAATCGTTAAGAGTCATCTGAGTCGGATTCAGTGTTATTTCCGTAAGCAAAGATTTCTTTTTCTTCTCTTCCTGGATTTCAGTGAACAAGGTTGATGCTGATATCTCTGCCTTGAAAATCTTTTCCTTGTTGTTTGCCCAGTTTACCACCGTATTGAGCATATTATCTTTAGCTCCAAGCTTCAAGTCCAGATAATTCTTCCTTCCTTTCTCATTATAACTTGTAGCTCTCAGTTTAAGTTCGATTTTATCTGTAAGATTGTCGCAATCCACATACCCCGACTGGAAAGTAGTCTTTCCCAACTTGAAATGCGGCAAAAAGGCCTCAAGCCTGAAACGGTTATACTGATTATTATACAACCCGGTTATCCTTCCCGGAGAAAGAACAGTGAATGGCAATTTCAGTGTATTCGACAAGTCTTCTGTATTCTGAACCGTAAGCAGCAGAGAGAAATTATTTTCCTTTATATCCTTGATATTCTTCTTTGACACATTAATCAAAGCCGGAAGATAAGCGCTGAATGTATTCATAAAACTTGGGAAAATAGTCTTGAATGAATACGCCCCAGTCACTTCCCCGTTCAACAAGTCAGACTCGATTATCAGTTTTCTGTCCAACGAATGTCCCGAAGCTGCCACTTTGAATTGTTTCAGGAAGAAATTGCTTGGCTTCGTATTGAAAGTAATACTGTCAACAATTATGTTTCCTTCAATATTGTCAATATTATTTCCTGAGAAATCGGCATTCAGAGAAAAACTAATATCCGGCTCCTCATATTTCTTTGTCAGATTCAACTTATCAGGATGGAAATTCTTGACTTTTGCCATAAAATTGAAAACCGAATTCTTTCCATTATGACTGAAGAAGCCGTCTGCGTGAAGAGAACCGTTAGGGTCATTTATCATAAGACAGCCATCAAAAGCATTTCGGCTGAAACTTCCATCAACAGTTATATTCTCATATTTATATCCTTTATAGTCGAACTCGTTTATTGTAGATTCAATTTTTCCGGCAAAATGCCCGTCCACAGGTCGGGATGCATCTATCGAGATGTTCAGCTTCGCCCTGCCAAAAGGATTTCCTTCGGGGAACAGTCGCTCAATCTTAAGGCTCGATGTGGAAATATTTCCTTTGAGGAATGCAGCAATATTTTCTTCCTTGTTCTTTCCGAACACAAGGTCTGTCTGCAAACTTCCAACCGAGGTTGAAAGCTTACCATAAGCAACAAGATTATCGAAAAAGCCAGATATTTCGCCTGTGAAATCAATTGTTCCCAACTTGGTAACCGGTGCAGGAAGATTTACCGGTGATTTGCTAAGACTGTTTATGAGCCAGTTCAATCCAGAAGATGTGATGAACATACTGTTCACCTGGCCGAACAGATAAGCATCAGAAGGATGGCTTATTCCTTTCAGCTCCATTTTGCCAGACAGCCTCAACTGCTTATTATAGTTGACCGACAGATTCTGAAGATAAATATGATTGATTGAGCCGGACGCACTGGCTGAAATAGAAATCGTGTCCGAAAAATTCTTCAGAGCCGGAACAAACGCCGAAATATCTCTCAGACTGATTTGCGATGGCGCAATATGCAATCGCATTGGCGAATCTAGCAAATTCTCACGAAACATCGAATCAACAGGCGGAAGCTTTAAATGCGCCTGCATAATTTCCAGATTAGTCTGCGGCAGTTCCAGATGGAAATCCGTAACATATGCACTGTCGCGATTTGCCACAACACCAACAGTAAGCTTATTCAGAGAAAAACCTGAAGCTTCATCAAGGCTCAATTTCTTGACCTGGGCATTAAGACTGTCTTTATTGAATGCTCGAAGCGAGATTTTCGCGCTTACATTCTGAACGTCGATATGCTTAGGATTGAATTTCCCGGGCGAGTAAGGTGCATCTTCAATATCAAAAGAGAAAGAACCTTTGCGCACAATAACAGTGTTGAACCGTAAATCAATATTACGCTCCTTTTTCACTGTATCATTCGATGCAAAAGCATCTATCACAAACTGGAGATTAAGCGGCTCGCCGGAAGTTTTCTTCGACAGACGGACAGTCGGGCTGAACAGACGGACTGTGGTAAACACCATTTTCCCCTCAAGCAAAGGAAGCATTTCCATTCCGGCAGACACATGAATAGCCCGGAAGAGCTCTTTGCCCTGCTGGTCTTCCAAATATAAATCCTCAAGAACAACACGGTTTGGCCATTCCATATCTACTCTGCCTATCTTGACAGGCACACCCAATCGCTCTGTAAGTTCTTGCGTGGCAGTTTCCGAAATCTTGTTTTGAACATACGGGATGCTGACCAGAATAGAAGGCAGAACATACAGAAAACCAACTAGAATTAGTAGTAAAACGGTTATGTATTTTAATCCTCTGATATCAGTACTTATAATTATTTAAGCACAAAAATAGAATTTTATCGCGATAGATTTTGTTATTTTGCATAAAAAAGTAAACCGAATTTATTATGAGTATAACAATATTAGGCATAGAATCATCATGCGATGATACTTCTTCATCAGTTATCCGCGATGGAGTTATGCTGTCAAATGTAATTGCCAGCCAGGCTGTTCACGAGGCTTATGGCGGTGTCGTTCCGGAACTTGCCTCACGTGCTCACCAGCAGAACATAATCCCAGTCGTGTCCGAAGCAATCAAGCGTGCAGGAATCGACAAGTCCGAAATTGACGCTATTGCTTTCACCCGCGGACCGGGACTGATGGGCTCACTCCTTGTCGGCACATCATTTGCCAAAGGTTTGTCGGCATCACTCAATATCCCGATGATTGAAATCAATCACTTGCAGGCCCATGTGCTTGCCCATTTCATAAAGGAAACTCCGGAAGACGACCATGCTCCTTCCTTCCCTTTCCTTTGCCTTTTGGTTTCAGGAGGAAATTCACAGATTATAAAGGTCAACGCATACAATGATATGGAGGTTATCGGACAGACCATCGACGATGCTGCCGGAGAAGCCTTCGACAAATGTGCAAAAGTGATGGGACTCGGCTATCCTGGCGGACCGGTTGTGAACCGTCTTGCCAACGAGGGAAATCCAAAAGCATTCTCGTTCAGCAAACCTCATATCCCGGACTACGACTACAGCTTCAGCGGGCTGAAGACCTCATTCCTTTACACTCTGCGCGATGCCCTCAAGGAAGACCCTGATTTCATCGAAAAGAACAAAGAGGATTTATGTGCTTCGCTACAAGCAACAGTAATCGACATTTTGATGAACAAATTGCGTAAGGCTTCTAAAGACCTTGGCATAAAAGAAGTTGCCGTAGCAGGCGGTGTTTCTGCAAACTCCGGTTTGAGAGATGCTTTCCTTGACCATGCAAAGAGATATGGATGGAAAGTTCATATCCCTAAGTTCTCATTCACAACAGACAATGCAGCAATGGTGGCAATCACCGGCTACTACAAGTATCAGGACAAAGATTTCTGCCCAATGGATGCTGCACCATTCTCAAGAGTTCAGATATAATGAAAACAGAAGAGAAATTGGCGGAATTGCTGCGCGAACATAATCTTAATATGTGTTCGGCAGAAAGCTGCACCGGCGGAAGAATTGCCAACATTATCACATCAATGGCAGGAAGTTCGGAATATTTCAAAGGCAGCGTGGTGGCATATTGCAACACTGTGAAGCATAATGTCCTCGGCGTTTCGTCCGAAGATTTGGAAAAATACGGTGCCGTGAGCAAACCGGTTGTCGAGCAGATGGCAACTGGCGCCTGTCGCGTTCTGGATTGCGAATGTGCTGTTGCCACTTCAGGAATTGCCGGTCCGGGCGGTGGCTCGGCCGAAAAACCTGTCGGCACTGTGTGGATAGCTGCCGCCTTCAAATCCAAAGTTGTTTCGGAATGTTTCCATTTCGAACACGACAGAGCCGGCAATATTGAGGCTTCGGCCAATACTGCGCTGCGCATGCTTTGTGAGTTGGTTGCTGAAGAGATTGAAGGGAAATAATAAAAATTCTCATTATCAAGTCTTTGGATGGAAGCGTTTAATCATATTGCACTGGTAATATATTGTGTATAAAACACATATTAAGCCTTGAAAGGACATACCTTACCTCAGTTATGCCTTTTCAAGGCTTATTTTTATAAAAATACATTAGGGATATCAAACTTGCGCAATATTCTTGACACTGTCATCAAATGGGAGCAAATGCTCTACATCATAATCTGATTATCTTCCTCACGCCCTCATTTCCCCCCACTCATCAAACTCCTGCCTGAGCAGCCACGCCATCGCACGTGATTTTATAATATACTGACAAGCATGCTCCGGAATCACAAGTCCTTCGGTCGGTTTGAAATCCTTGAAACGCTCCATTGCTTCCAGTTTCTGCTCGCGGGTGTGATGGATAATTCCACGGTCCTGCAAAGTCTTGTAGATATATGGCGGGCGGAGCATTTCC
>CALCST010000009.1 GCA_937894065.1 uncultured Parabacteroides sp.
AAGTCCGCCTCCTAATATAATGTTAAACCGTCCAACTTTTGGGGGTCATATCATTTTTACCTTACGCTTTTTTTATGCACTATTTTTTATACCTAATTTAGATTTTTTATAAATATTAAGGTTGTTTCATTAATTCTTATTATATTTGCAGCATAAAATATCTTAAACTGATAAAAACAGACCTGATGGTATATAGATTATTTTTGATAATAAGCTTGATTTTCAGTTTGTCTTCTTGCGGAGACGACGTTGCTTATCGGATAAAAGGGAAATTCTCCAATCTTGATAATCAGACAATATATGCTGTTTTTGAAAATGATAAAGAAAATGTCGTTGATACTGTGGTTTGTGAAAAACCAGGTGTTTTTGAGATAGAGCATAAATCCGGCGATTTTGACCGCGTTACGCTCATGTGGGAAAATAAAAGTTATTGGATAACCGCATTTATTGAAAAGGGAGAAAAAATTGAGATTGAGGGTAATGCCTTGTATCCTGCATTACTTAAAGTTAAAGGAGGCAAACTGAATAATGAACTGACCAAAGTCAGACAAAAAGATAGTGCCTTGTGGCGTGAACAAGCTGATATAAAACGTTCACTTGAAAATACTGGAATAAGTTCTATTGACAAAGCGGACCTGATGGCTCGCCTTGCAAACGTAAACTTGCAGATAAACGAATCGGTGATGGAATATATCACTAAAAATCCTGATTCGGACGCAGCACTTATACTTATACAATTCCTGTATATGAATCCGGAACATTTGCGTTATCTGGACAAAGCACTGTCTCTTATCCCGACAGAACACAGGGAGAACCGTATTTATAAAGAACTTGAAGAATACAGTATACGTTCTAAAAGAGCTATGCCTGGTTCGACAGCTCCAAATTTCTCTGTTAAAAACATTCATGGGGAAATAGTTTCTCTCGATTCAATCGAGAATAAATATACTATGCTTATTTTTACAGCACCTTGGATGGATATATATCTTGCAAAACAAGATTTATTGAAAGAACTTGCCAATCATTTTCCAAAAGAGCAGCTTGAAGTTGTTATGATTAGTTTGGATAATGATGTCAAAAAACTAAGAGAGCTTCTTGAGCATAGCAATGTTCATTGGAATCTGGTAACCGACTCGGCAGGTCAGGCAACACAATTGCTGGACTTGTATAACATAAGCTCTTTGCCTCGTTGTTTTCTTATTGACAAGCAACACAAAATACAGGTTAAGACAGACTCGGGTCCGGATATGCAAAAAGAACTGGAAAAGTTCTTAAAATAAAGATATTGCTACTTTAAGACATAGGAACCACAAATCCTATGTCTCTGTATTTATTTTGTTAACTTGATTACTAACTAAAAACCAGACTTAACTATGTTAGTAAAAACTTTTGCCGCTGCTCTGCAAGGTGTATCAGCTATTATCGTAACAATAGAAGTGAACTGCACAAAAGGTATCCAGTTCATGCTTGTAGGATTGCCGGATGTCGCAGTCCGTGAGAGTCACGAACGTATCATATCCGCACTTCAGGAAAGTGGATACAAATTTCCCAGACACAGAATAACCATAAATATGGCTCCGGCTGATATCAGAAAAGAGGGAACAGCCTATGACTTGCCTCTGGCTGTTGGTATTCTTGCTGCTGCCGAACAAATAGACTCCTCACGTTTGGAACAATATATGCTGATGGGCGAACTCTCTCTGGATGGCAGCCTGAAGCCAATAAAAGGAGCATTGCCAATAGCAATAAAAGCCCGCGAAGCTGGTTTCAAAGGACTTATCCTTCCATACCAGAACGTAATGGAGGCAGCAGTGGTAAACAAACTTGAAGTTTATGGAGCACACAATGTTAAGGAAGTATTGGAATTTATGTCCGGCAACGATGTGCTGGAACCTACGATAATTGATACACGAAAAGTATTCTACGAACATCAACTTATTTTTGAAAATGATTTCTCGGAGGTTCGCGGACAGGAAAACGTAAAACGAGCTTTGGAAGTGGCTGCGGCAGGTGGTCACAATGTTATTATGATTGGTCCTCCAGGCAGTGGCAAATCTATGCTTGCCAAGCGTCTACCTTCAATCCTCCCTCCTTTCACTTTGGCTGAATCTTTGGAAACTACAAAGATTCACTCTGTTGCTGGGAAGTTAAGCCGTGAAACATCACTGATGACTTCCCGACCGTTCCGTGCTCCTCATCACACAATTTCCAATGTGGCGATGGTTGGAGGCGGCACTTATCCTCAACCGGGAGAAATAAGTCTTGCCCACAATGGAATATTATTCCTCGATGAATTACCGGAATTCAGCAGGAATGTTCTGGAGGTTATGCGTCAGCCTTTGGAGGATAGAATGATAAACATATCCAGAGCACGATTCTCAGTGGACTATCCGGCAAGTTTTATGCTTATAGCCTCCATGAATCCTTGCCCGTGCGGATATTATAATCACCCCACACGGCAATGTGTATGTACTCAAGGAGCAGTGCAGAAGTATATGAACCGCATTTCCGGTCCGTTGCTGGACAGAATCGATATCCAAGTAGAAATAGTTCCTGTACCGTTCGAAAAAATATCAGAGCAGCAACCAGGAGAACCAAGTTCTGCCATACGAGAAAGAGTGATGAAAGCTCGCGCAATACAGGAAGCTCGGTTTAAAGATTGTCCGAATGTGCATTGCAACGCACAAATGACAACAAAACATCTGCATGAATATGCTGTTCCTGATGCAGCAGGACTAAGCCTTCTTAAAAATGCAATGCAACGACTCAATCTCTCAGCAAGAGCTTACGACAGAATTCTGAAAGTTTCCCGAACCATAGCCGACCTCGACGGATGTGAGGATATCGAATCAAGACATTTCGCCGAAGCTATTCACTACAGGAATCTGGACAGGGAGAGTTGGGGAATGTAGTATTAGTTGACGAGGTAACAAGGTGACGAGTTGACAAGATAATAAGTTAGCGAAGAGAACAAGGTTTTATCTTATTTATTCATAAACTTGTATCTGTAGCCTCATCAACTTGTCTCTAAATAATATTATTTAAGCAATTAAACCAAACTTATAACGTTCTGTATAAAGCTAAATGTTTACCTTTGCAATTTGTAATAAAGCACTGAGGTTGCTGTGAAGATACAAGTTAACACGTAAACTTATAAACTCACAAACTTAAAAACTAAATAAATATTAATTACTTTATACAACGTATGAGAAACTATAAACTAATCAACAACGTGCTGGGCTGGATAGTCTGCTTGATAGCATCGGCCGTTTATTTGATGACTATGGAGCCGACAGCCAGCTTCTGGGACTGCGGCGAGTTCATCTCTTCAGCCTACAAACTGGAAGTAGGCCACCCTCCTGGAGCTCCGTTCTTTATGCTGACAGCAAACTTGTTTACACAATTTGCATCAAGTCCGTCAACAGTGGCAATAATGGTTAACACTATGTCTGCTCTGTTCAGTGGTCTTACAATTCTGTTCCTGTTCTGGAGTATTACACATCTTGCCCGAAAGATTATTCTTCAGGGAAAAGAAGAAATGACAACAGCACAGATGATAACAATCTTAGGTTCAGGATTGGTTGGTGCATTGGCATATACATTTACAGATACATTCTGGTTCAGTGCCGTTGAAGGTGAGGTTTATGCTTATTCTTCATTGTTCACTGCCGTAGTATTCTGGCTGATTTTGAAATGGGAATCTGTTGCGGACCAGCCTCATGCAGACCGTTGGATTGTTCTTATAGCATATCTGATGGGATTGAGTATCGGTGTTCACTTGCTGAACTTGCTCTGTATTCCAGCAATAGTTCTTGTTTATTATTACAAGAAATGTGCAAACCCTACAATGAAAGGAACCATCATTGCATTGCTTGTTTCATTTGCAATCATTGCTTTGATGATGTTCGGTGTTGTTCAGGGATTGGTTGAAATATGCGGTTACTTCGAACTTCTGTTCGTGAATGTTCTTGGTATGCCATATAACACCGGCGTATTTATCTATGCAATTGTTCTGGCAGCAGTTCTTATATGGGCAATCTACGAAACAATGCGTGACAAGGTTAATCCAATGGCGTTGCGCATTTCATTCCTGTTGTCTGTTATACTTACAGGTATTCCGTTCATGGGTAGCGGTTACGTAATTGCTATTATCCTAATTGCAGCTCTTGCTGCTTTCTTGTTCATGAACAAGAATTTGAACCTGAAGATGATCAACACTGTGTTGGTTTGTCTGATGGTTGTTGTTGTTGGTTATTCTTCTTATGCACTAACTTTGATTCGTGCAACAGCTGATACGCCAATGAACCAGAACGCACCTCAGGATATTTTCACATTGCGTACATATCTTGCTCGTGAACAGTATGGAAAAGTGCCTCTTATTTATGGTCAGACTTATGTTTCTGAAGTGAAACGAGTAAATGAAGGTGGCAATTGCGCTCCTGTTTCAGAACAAGGTGTTCCAACATGGACCAGAGTTATAAAGAAAGATGCAAATGAGAAAGATAAGTATTATATCTCTCGCTACGAAACAGACTATAAATTCGTAGATGAGCTTAATATGCTTTTCCCTCGTATGCACAGCAGTGACCCAAATCATGTAAGCGCATATAAGGAATGGGCTCAGATAAAAGGTCAGCCTGTTAAGTTTACAAACTGCGGTGAGACCAAGACTGTGATGAAGCCGACATTTGCAGAAAATATCCGCTTCTTCCTTTCTTACCAGCTCAACTTTATGTATTGGCGTTATTTCATGTGGAATTTCTCCGGACGTCAGAATGATATCCAGGGACATGGCGAGATAACACACGGTAACTGGATTACTGGTATAAAATTCATTGACGAAGCTCTTGTTGGTCCGCAGGATAATATGCCATCATCTATTGCTGACAACAAAGGACACAATGTTTACTATATGCTTCCTTTGATCCTTGGTTTGCTTGGTCTGCTTTATCAGGCATATTCTGGAGAAAAAGGTATTCAAGGCTTCTGGATTACATTCTGCCTGTTCTTTATGACAGGTATAGCAATTGTGCTTTATCTGAATCAAACTCCATATCAGCCACGTGAACGTGATTATGCTTACGCAGGTTCGTTCTATGCATTCTGTATATGGATTGGTTTCGGTGTAGCAGCTTTGGCAAAAGCTTTGGAGAAATATGGAAAACTTCCGGCTATGGTTGCAGCTTCAGTTGCCACAGTTGCTTCATTGTTTGTTCCGTTGCAGATGGCTGCCCAAAACTGGGACGACCACGACCGTTCAGGCCGTACCGTAGCACGTGATTTCGGAGCGAACTATCTGGAATCTTGCGAGCCGAATGCTGTTATCTTCACTAATGGTGATAATGATACATTCCCTCTTTGGTATGCTCAGGAAGTTGAAGGTATCCGCACAGATGTCCGCGTATGTAACACAAGTTATCTGCAGACAGACTGGTATATCAACCAGATGAAGAAACAGGCATACGAATCTGACGCATTGCCTATATCCTGGAATTATGAAGACTATGTTCAGGGAACTCGTGATGCTGCATACATTCTGCCTATCACCGACAAATCTGTAGATTTGGGAACAGCTCTTGGTTTCGTCCGCAGCAATGATCCTAAGTTTAAGAAAGTTCCTGGAATCGATCAGGAATTGGATTACATTCCATCAAACACTCTGACATTTGATATCGACTCTGCAGCAGTTGCCAACAGTCCTGGTTTAAAGGATGCAGATATTCCCTCAATCCAAAAGCAGATGGTAATTGACCTTAAAGGCAAAGACTATCTTGGCAAACATGAGCTGATTATTCTTGATATGCTTCAGAACAATAACTGGCAGCGCCCGATGTATTATGCAATCACAGTAAGTCCGGAACAGTTTGTCAAGATGGATCCATACTTCCAGCAGACAGGTTTGGCTTATCAGATTGTTCCTCAGAAGGTAAAAGGAACAAATAAAGCTCTGAACACAGAGAAAATGTATGATAACATCATGAACAAGTTCAAATGGGGCGGAGTTGACAAACCTGGTGTTTATTTGGATGAGAATGTTCTTCGAATGTGTAAGACTTACCGTACAGTTCTCTTCGGTAAACTTGCGGCAGCATTGATTAACGAAGGAAAAGACGATAAGGCTCTTAATGTTCTCGACAAATGTATGGAAGTTCTTCCTCCGGAGAATGTTCCTTTGGACTATTATGCTCTGTCTATTGCTGAATTCTATTATGTGCTCGATCAGAAAGAAAAAGGAGCAAATCTATATACAGGAATTGCAGACGAAGCTATGAGAAATCTGAACTGGTATTTCCGTTTGAAACCATCGCAGTTCGCTTCTGTTGCAAATGATGTATATGAAAATCTTGCCGTATTGCAGGAAGTTCTCCGTGTAAACGAGAAATACAATCCTGAATTCTGCAAGAAATATCAGGAAGAATTCGACAATTATAGAATGGCATTCCAGTCTTTGCATCCGGAAGGAAATGAATAGAAGGAGCAGAGGAGTCAAGGAGTTAAGTAAATTACTTCTTGACTCCTTGATTTCTTAACTCCTTAACTTCTCAATTTTCAACTTTCAATTCTCAATTAAAAAATGTTCATCGAGCAACCTCCATTTTTCTATCGTCTTTTGTTTCCAGGTGCTATATGGAGGAAACCAGGAAAAAAGAAATGTGTTTATCTCACATTTGACGACGGACCAATTCCGGAAGTCACGCCTTGGGTTTTGGACATATTGGACAAATACAATGTAAAGGCTACCTTTTTTATGGTAGGCGACAATGTAAGAAAACATCCCGATATTTTCCGTATGGTTGTTGAGCGCAGGCACTCTGTCGGGAATCACACATTCAATCACATTCAAGGTCTACGTTATCTCACACGCAACTATCTTAAGAACGTCGAAAAGGCTTCAGAGTTGATTAATACATCTCTGTTCCGTCCACCTCACGGACATATGCGCATTCCTCAAACATTATTTCTGCAAAGAAAATACAAAATAATCATGTGGGATGTTGTAACGCGCGACTACAATTCAGCGCTTTCTCCGGAACAAGTTCTCAACAATGTGAAACGATATACACGCAACGGTTCAATAATAGTATTCCACGATTCGCTGAAAGCAGAAAAGAATATGCGTGAAGCAATGCCAAAGGCGATTGAATGGCTGAAAAGTGAAGGATATGAATTTTTGAAGTTGACGAGATAACGAAAGTTCAAGTTGACTAGTTAACAAGTTGACAAGGAAACAAGAAAATAAAACACCTTGACAACTTAACACCTTTTCCCCATCTATGTCCCTACTACAACAAATAAAATCAAAAGCACTGGAATTAGGTTTCTCAGCCTGCGGAATTGCTCCATCATATGAGGCAAGCAGCGAAGCAGAATATTTCGACAAATGGATTGCAGCCGGTAATAATGCCGGTATGGAATATATGAGAAATCATCGAGAAATACGCCTTAATCCGGACGGTCTTGTTCCCGGAGCCAAAAGCGTTATATCCGTCGCATTGAACTATTATCCTAAAACCAGACGACCGGAAGAAGAACCTCATATCGCATATTATGCTTATGGGAAAGATTATCATATTGTAGTTAAAGATATGCTTCGCCAGCTATGGAAAGAGATTCTCCCTATTTATACGGGCGACAACACCCCAGAAGCTAGAGTATTCACTGATTCAGCCCCGATATTAGAAAGATATTGGGCATGGCGTGCAGGCCTCGGTTGGATTGGTAAGAATACAAATCTGATAATTCCGGGGAAAGGCTCTTTCTTCTTTCTCGGTGAAATCGTCACGACATGGGAAATTGATGAATACGACAGTCCAATCCCTTCCAAATGTGGGAACTGCCGACGCTGCCTGGATGCATGCCCAACAAATGCATTAACTAAAGAACGAGTATTAAACGCTAATCGTTGCCTTTCTTATCTTACTATCGAACATCGGGGAGAATTTCCTTCCGAAATATCCAATTTACTTGGAAACAGAATTTACGGTTGTGACACTTGCCAGAAAGTTTGTCCATGGAACAGCTTCGCTTCTCCAACCAACATTGATGATTTTTCCCCATCTGAAGAACTTCTATCATTATCAAAAGAAAACCTTCAGTCATTTTCCAAAGAAGATTACAACAGAGTATTTGCAAAATCTGCTGTAAAAAGGGCAAAGTATGAGGGGTTGATGAGGACGATAGAGGTTTATTTGAGGAATTATAATGATAAAAATTCTTGAATATAAAATGTAATTTATATTCATTTTATAATATATCCACAAAGAAAACCAACAACCTTTCGCAAAAGAAGAATATAATTGTATATTTGCCAAGCTCGCATACAAGAGTAAAAACAACTTTATATAACTTGCGAACATATAAAATTATAATCTCATAAATTCAAAATTAATATCATGAAAAAAGTCCTTTCCATTTGGCTTTTAGCCTTCCTTTGTGTGCTTACAGCCACAGCTAGCGACCTGAAAGGGAAACTTGAATCCCTGAAAGGAATAAGCGGTATTGAGAAACTTGAAACTGAGTTGTATCCGGAGAAATATCTTGTACGGATTGAGCAGCAAACAGACCATGATAATCCTTCTGCCGGAACATTCAAACAGCGTGTAGTAGTTTTCCATGCCGGATTCGACAGACCAACAGTACTTGTAACAGAAGGTTATGGCGGTGCTTATGCCTTGAATCCTAAATATCAGGAGGAACTTTCAAAGTTATTCAACACTAATGTTATCTTCGTTGAATATCGCTATTTCCTTGAATCAACTCCTGAACCTAAAAATTGGGATTATCTGACAGTTGAAAATTCTCTTTACGACCTTCATAACGTGGTAAATACTTTCAAGCAAATTTATAAAGGTAAATGGATTAGCACTGGTATCAGTAAAGGTGGACAGACAACTATGTTCTTCCGTACTTATTTTCCTGACGATGTTGACTTCTCCGTTCCTTATGTCGCTCCATTGAACAGAGCTGTTGAAGACGGACGCCACGAGATATTCCTTCAGAAAGTCGGAACTGCTGAAGAAAGGAAAAAAATAGAAGATTTCCAGATTGAAATCTTGAAACGTAGAGATAATATCGTTCCAATGCTTGAAGCATATACAAAAGAAAAGGGTTATGAATATAGAATACCTATGGATGAAGTTCTGGATTTTGCTGTTCTGGAATATCCTTTCGCTTTGTGGCAATGGGGAACGCCTGTTTCTACTATTCCTGACTTAAAATCAGATGACAAGACATTGTTCAACCATCTGATGAAAATAAGCGAGCCTTCATATTTCGCCGAAGGACAATCAACCATTTCTTTCAATGTTCAGGCAGCTCGTGAACTTGGATATTATGGTTATGACATCAAACCGTTCAAGAAATACTTATCCATCAAGTCTGCCAAAGGATATCTAAATAGGATAATGCTTCCTAAAGAACTTGTTGACAAAGTTGAATTCCGTCCGGAATTATATAACAAAGTAAGCAAATTCCTCAAGGAGAATGATCCTAAAATGATTTATATCTATGGCGAAGTTGACCCTTGGAGTGCAACAAGAATTCCTGATTTTGAAGGTAAGAAGAATCTCCAGATTTATATCCAGCCAGGCGGAAGCCATCGCGCACGCATAAGCAATATGCCGGATGATATGAAGGAGAAAATAATGAACCAGATAGAGGAATGGCTGGCAGAATAAAATAACAAAAAATGAATTTCCAAATTCATTTTCTTCATCCAGTTAACACAATAATTTAAACCGAATATAGTATTCAAAATATCGGCTCACCTAGGTGAGCCGATATTTTTATAAGCATCAGTTAGGGGTATTATTATATTGATAAGAATAAATTATTACTTAAAACCAACCATCATAATACTTCTCCCCAGCCTCATCCCCAGCCTTCAACGGCTGAATGATAAAACTATATTCCCAAGCATGTGGAGTTATCGTATATTCCGAATGAACATGAGCGCCCCAAGTATTATCACCACCAACGCCCATCTGCAAATGGTCGATATTTAGCCAAACCATATCTTGCTTGGTTACACTTCCACCATGATGTCTTTCAACATTAAACGGACGATATTCTATATCTGACTGCGGGAAATTCCATGCACTTACATTAAGTAAATCAGAACCGGAAATCATAATTCCTTCACCGTCTTTATTTCTCAGGGAAACCCAGCGGACATCTGTTTTATTTCCGGTTTCCTGTGCACGGACATATGGATGATACTGCTCCCAGACTTTG
This sequence comes from uncultured Parabacteroides sp., assembly GCA_937894065.1. Taxonomy (GTDB): domain Bacteria; phylum Bacteroidota; class Bacteroidia; order Bacteroidales; family Tannerellaceae; genus Parabacteroides. Next base: position 10,234 of record CALCST010000009.1, read on the forward strand.
GAAGAATATATTCCGACCAAAGCACTGCTCTTACGGTCCCAATAATTCTCATGCGGTCCTCTTCCATACCAAGTCATTTCATCATATTCCGGAAGAAGAATCATACGCATACCAAGACGTGGCATTTCAGGCAATTCCTTATCTCCAGGAATAAAGTTGTTGGTAACTTTTATTACTCCTTCAGGACGGATTTCATATGTCACCTTCATCTTTGAAGCCTGTTCTTCCAATGTATATAAAGCTGAGACTACGGCATTACCGAATTCATTCTTTTCCAGCAAGCTCAAATCATCCAAACGTGCATTATTTCCGGCATCTTTCCACGTGCGACAACGCTCAGGTGTTCCGTTTGCCACATCATTGTCCGTAAGTCCACGCCAGAAATTAGCCTGCAAACCTTCTTTTATAATGTTCTTACCATTATATTCCAACATTGTAATTTCACCATTTACAGAAGAAAATACAACCTTGAAATCTTTTCCGGAAACAATGACTCCGTCATTATTCTGCTGTGAAACCAATTCTCCCATACTAGGCTTCACAACTGTAGTTCCTTCTTCATAAGGCAATCTCCACTGTTCGTAAGCAGCAAGATGATTTGCCGGTATCATCGGTTTGCTATTCTTATATTTAGCCTCTATTTTCAAGAAATATTCTTTACCTTTCTCAGGTGTGAATTTGAATGGAATAAGAACTTCCTTACTTTGACGTGCGGCAATCTCCGGGAAATCCATAACTCCTTCTTCTATACATTTTCCGTCAGACTCAACCGCCCATCTCATACTATAATCAGACAATCCGATAAAATCATGCCAGTTCGTTATCTTCACCTTATTGGCAGAGAAAGGAACAGGCTCGAAATGAATATACTGATATATTTTCTTCACTTCATAAATATGCGGATGAAGCGAGCGATCAGAAGCAACAAGTCCATTGGCACAGAAATTGGAATCATTAGGCACGCCTACAAAACCCATGTCTCCGCCAAATGCCCATATATCATTGCCTTTGTCATCTTTCTTGGCAAAGGTCTGGTCAACCCAGTCCCAGATAAATCCGCCTTGCAACTGGTCATATTTATATATCAATTCCCAATAGTCATTCAAATTACCCACGCTGTTACCCATAGCATGTGCATATTCACACAATATCAAAGGACGTGCATCACGCTGGTTTATATGGCGGCGCAAAGCCCAAATACGTGCATACATCGGGCAATAGATATCAGACTTTCCTTCATATCCTCCACCTTCGTATTGCACAGGACGAGTCGGGTCTGTCTTCTTAGTCCAGTCATATATAGTCTCGAAATGTTTTCCATATCCTGATTCATTGCCCAAGGACCAAGTCACAATTGAAGTAAAGTTTCTGTCACGATGAACCATACGGCTCATTCTTTGCATAAACGCTCCTTCCCAATCCGGATAATTGGCTAGAGTTTTATCCTTATGACTCATCATTCCGTGACTTTCAATATTGGCTTCGTCAACAAGATACAAACCATATTTGTCGCATAAGCTATACCACTGATAATTGTTGGGATAATGACAGTTGCGGACAGAGTTGATATTGAACTGCTTCATAAGCCTTATGTCTGTCAACATACTTTTCACATCTATCGTACGTCCTTTCACATTATTATGCTCATGTCTGTTCACTCCTTTAAACAGAACCGGAACACCATTTATCAATTGCTGGCCATTCTTCATTTCAACCTCACGGAAGCCAAAAGGATGAGCAAAAGACTCAAGCGGTTGTCCTGATTTGTCAAACATATTGACAACCAATGTGTACAGATATGGAGTTTCTGCTGTCCAAGCCGATACATTCTCCAATGTTTTACTTCCGCTAAAGACAGTGTCGTTCTCCGATTTTATATTCTTTTCTTCGGCAAACAGAACTTTCCCTTTCTCGTCGAGAAGTTTCATTTCCACTTTCTGTCCGGACTGAGGATTGGCAATAAATATCTCAGTGTTGAAAACTCCATCCTTATATGCGTTTTCCAATCCTGCCGTAAGAATGAAGTCTTTAACTCTGCTCTCCGGACGAGCATATAAATAAACATTACGTTCTATGCCGCTATATTTCCAATAGTCCTGGTCTTCCATATAAGAGCCATCGCTATATCTGAAAACCTTAACCGCTAATTTGTTCTTTCCTTTCTTCAGCAATTTACCGATATTGAAATGAGCCGGCAAACGGCTGTCCTCACTATAACCTGCAAGTTCACCGTTAATCCAGCAATAGAATGCAGATTCAACTCCTTCAAAATCGATGAATATATCCATACCTTTCCAACTCTGAGGCACTTCAAATTCACGCACATAAGCACCAACAGGATTATAGTCGACAGGGACAAACGGTGGATTCGTCGGGAAAGGATAAGATACATCTGTATAAATAGGAGCATCAAAGCCTTGAAGTTCCCAGCTTCCCGGAACTTCTATATTTTTCCACTTCTTTACATTATATCCGGGTTTATGGAAATCTTCCGGACAAGAAGCATTATTCCTCGAATAAAGGAATTTCCATGTGCCATTTAATGATATTCGCCTTTCAGTTGCAGTATTAACTTCAAATCGCTCAACATCGGGCAAACTTTGCTGAGCCAAAGCCGCCTCCTCGTTCACGAACGGGATGAAATGGGCATTCATAGGCTCACGGTTAATTGCATTGATTTTAGGATTTTGCCAAGGTTCGTTCTCCGCAAACAGATGGGAAGAAAAAACAGTTAACAAAGCCAGAATACTAATCTTCAGTTTATTCATAATCATATCGAAATAAGTGTGTTTACATTTAGCTGACTATTTATGTTTTACAAAGTTAAGTAATGGAAATATAAGATACAAGACGACAAAAAAAGAGCCGCAAATTTTTTTGCGGCTCTACATTATATTAAGCTTGTTTGTTTGCTCGTTTACGTTCGTTTTCGTCAAGAATTATCTTACGCATACGCATATAATTCGGAGTTATCTCAACGTATTCGTCACCCTTGATATATTCAAGAGCATCTTCAAGACTGAATATTACAGGAGGAGCCAACGAAACTTTATCGTCAGAACCTGAAGCACGCATGTTTGTCAGTTTCTTTGATTTTGTTACGTTCACAACCAAGTCGTTGTCTTTTGTATGCTCGCCAACAACCTGACCTGCATAAACCTCATCACCAGGAGCGATGAAGAAACGTCCGCGAGACTGAAGGTTATTCAAAGCATAAGCAAAGGCTGTACCTGTTTCCATTGCAATGATTGAACCATTCACACGGCGTTCGATTTCACCCTTCCAAGGCTGATATTCCAAGAAGCGGTGAGCCATAATTGCTTCACCGGCAGAAGCAGTCAGAACGGCATTGTTCAAACCGATAATACCACGTGAAGGAATATTGAACTCAAGGTGCATACGTCCGTTCTTGCTTTCCATCATTGTCATCTCGCCCTTACGCTTTGTAACCATATCAATGATACGGCTTGAGCATTCTTCAGGCAAGTTCACTGTAAGCTGTTCAATAGGCTCGCACTTTTCACCGTTGATTTCCTTGATGATTACCTGTGGCTGACCAACCTGCAACTCATATCCTTCGCGGCGCATAGTTTCAATCAACACTGACAAGTGAAGCACACCACGGCCATAAACCAACCAAGAATCTGCTGATTCTGTAGGAAGAACACGCAAAGCAAGGTTCTTGTCCAACTCTTTTGTCAAACGCTCAAAGATATGACGTGAAGTCACGAACTTACCGTCTTTACCGAAGAACGGAGAGTTGTTGATTGTGAAAAGCATTGACATTGTAGGTTCATCGATTGCAATAGTAGGAAGTGCTTCCGGCTCTATTGCATCGGCAACAGTTTCGCCAATTTCAAAACCTTCGATACCGATTATTGCACAGATATCTCCAGATTTAACCGACTCAACTTTTGCACGTCCAAGACCTTCGAAAACATTCAATTCCTTAATCTTAGACTTAACCATTGAACCGTCGCGCTTGCAAAGCATAATATCCTGTCCTTCGCGCAATTCACCACGATGAACACGGCCGATTGCAATACGACCAACATATTTTGAATAGTCCAAAGAAGTGATAAGCATCTGTGACGGACCTTCAATAACTTCAGGTTCAGGAATATATTCTATGATTGCATCCAAAAGAGCAGTGATGTCTTCTTTCGGTTCTTTCCAGTCTGTTGACATCCAACCCTGTTTTGCCGAACCATAGATTGTAGGGAAATCAAGCTGTTCCTCAGTAGCGTCCAGATTGAACATCAAGTCGAACACCATTTCCTGCACTTCGTCAGGGCGGCAGTTCGGTTTGTCAACCTTGTTTATCACTACTATAGGCTTCAGACCAATCTGAATAGCTTTCTGCAACACAAAGCGTGTCTGCGGCATAGGACCTTCAAAAGCATCCACCAAAAGCAAACAGCCGTCGGCCATATTCAATACACGTTCCACCTCGCCACCGAAATCGGCGTGTCCCGGAGTATCAATGATATTGATTTTATAACCCTTATAATTGATAGACACATTTTTGGCAAGGATTGTAATACCTCTTTCTCGTTCCAAGTCATTGTTGTCAAGGAACTGGTCCGGCTCTGCCTGTCCTTCACGGAAAAGCTTTCCGGCTAATAACATCTTATCCACGAGTGTTGTCTTACCGTGGTCTACGTGTGCGATAATCGCGATGTTTCTTATCTTTTGCATTGAAGACTAATTTATTGACTACAAAGGTACGAATATTTGACGAAAATCTGAAAAGTGTTTTGAAAAAAGAGTGATATACAACATATAAATTAGTTGAGTTTCGCTTGTGGGTATTGCAAAACAAAATGCTAAATACAAAAATTACAATTTGAAATTTATCAATAAGTTTCAGACAATCACGAATATCTTTTGGCTGAAAGCCTTAAATTATATAGCACAGGGCAACGCCCTGTGGTTCAAGGTATATTCCATACGTAAGCCCTGGAGGGGCGGAACTGAGTGAAGTTATGCCCTTTCAGGGCGCTTAAGTATGTGACGGTCAAAAACGTAGGGCGCTGCCCTACGCTGTAAAATTAAAGGCTTTCAGCCAATATTTAGATAACAATAGGTAACTATATATTCTTAAAACTAAGTCTAAGTTCTTACAAACTAAGCTTAAGTTTTTATAAACTAAGATTGAGATTTTAAAAACTAAGGCTTAGTTTTAAGATTGGGGAAGGATATTCAAAACATAGAATGCTGTCCTACGCTTTAAAATCCAAAGCTTTCAGCCAAATGTTTGTCCATAAAAGGCGACTTTATATATATAATCTGTATTGAAGCGCTTATCATATAATCATTATATAAATCACAACAGTTCCTAAAAACAAAGGCATTTTATGGAAAAATCACTGATTTAGCACTACCTTTGCATTTAGAACTAAAAAAAACAAACAAACTATGTCACAATTATTTTCTTCAGACCTGCCTTATAAGGTGGCAGATATGAGTTTGGCTGATTTCGGTCGTAAAGAAATAGAAATTTCTGAACACGAAATGCCTGGATTGATGGCTTTGCGCCAAAAGTATGGAAAAGAAAAGCCATTGAAGGGAGCACGTATCACGGGTTCACTGCATATGACTATTCAGACAGCCATATTGATTGAAACATTGGTTGAATTAGGTGCTGATGTACGTTGGGCAAGCTGTAATATTTTCTCAACTCAGGACCATGCTGCTGCCGCAATTGCTGCAGCCGGAGTTCCGGTGTTTGCTTGGAAAGGCGAAAGTTTGGAAGAATACTGGTGGTGCACTGAAATGGCATTGCGTTTCCCTGGCGGAAAAGGTCCTCATTTGATTGTTGATGACGGTGGCGATGCTTCATTGCTTGTTCATATGGGTTATCGTGCTGAAGACGATGCTGAAACTATCAACCGCAAAGGCAGCAATCACGAAGAGCAGTGCATTCTGGATACATTGAACCGCATATTGAAAGAAGATCCGACTCGTTGGCATCGTACTGTTGCCGAAATGAAAGGTGTTTCTGAAGAAACAACTACTGGCGTTCACCGTTTGTATCAGATGATGGAAAAAGGTGAATTGCTTGTTCCGGCAATCAACGTCAATGACTCTGTAACTAAATCAAAATTCGACAATCTTTACGGTTGCCGTGAATCTTTGGCTGATGGTATCAAACGTGCAACAGACGTTATGATTGCAGGTAAAGTTGTTGTTGTTGCCGGTTATGGTGATGTGGGTAAAGGTTGCTCTCACTCAATGCGTTCATACGGAGCACGCGTTTTGGTAACTGAAATCGACCCAATCTGCGCATTGCAGGCTGCAATGGAAGGTTTTGAAGTTACAACAATGGAAGAAGCTGTAAAGGAAGGAAATATTTTCGTTACTACAACTGGTAACTGTGATATTATCACAATCGAACATATGGCTGCAATGAAAGACCAGGCTATCGTCTGCAACATCGGCCATTTCGACAACGAAATTCAGGTTGACAAACTTATCAACTATCCGGGCATTAAGCATTTGAACATCAAGCCTCAGGTTGACAAATATACTTTCCCTGACGGCCACTCAATCTTCCTTCTTGCTGAAGGTCGTTTGGTGAACCTTGGTTGTGCTACCGGTCACCCATCATTCGTGATGAGTAACTCATTCACAAACCAGGTTTTGGCTCAGATGGATTTATGGCAGAAGCCATACGAAGTTGGTGTTTACCGCTTGCCTAAGTATCTTGACGAAGAAGTGGCTCGCCTTCACTTGGAACGTATCGGTGTCAAGTTGTCAAAACTTACACAGAAACAAGCTGATTATATAGGAGTTCCGGTTGAGGGACCTTATAAGGCTGAGCATTATAGATATTAATTAAAGAGACAAGGGAACAAGTTGACAAGAGTATTAGATTAAAAAAATCCTTTCTTGTCAACTTGTCAACTCGTCAACTTGTTACCTGATTTGCATCTTTACTTTCAAACCTTTCTCATAATGAAATACGCAATCCTCTCCCCTTTCTACCCCTATCGTGGCGGTATTGCCCAGTTCAGCGCAATGCTATACAAGACTTTGGAAAAAGACGGACACGAAGTGAAGGCTTTTAACTTCAGCAGACTTTATCCGGATACTTTGTTCCCGGGCAAAACACAATATGTGGAAAAAGGTGATAATGCGATTGTGATAGAAAGCGAGCGTGTGCTCGACAGCGTAAATCCTCTTTCTTATTTCAAGGCTGTTGAGGCTATAAAGAGATTCAATCCGGATGTTCTGATTATTAGTTATTGGATGTCTTTCTTTGTTCCCGGATATGCTCATATAGCAAACAGAATGAAAAAGCATTGCAAGGTTATCGCCCTCATTCATAATGCTATACCTCACGAACCTAGATTCTTTGACAAACCAATGGCAAAACTTCTGTTCAGTCAGTGCCACAGTTTTATTGTTCTCAGCGAAGCTGTTGCTGACGATTTGAAGAGTTTATGTCCTAATGCAAAATATATCTTGAATCCTCATCCGCTATATAATCATTTCGGAGAGAAAATCAGTAAAGACGAGGCTTGCGAAAAGCTTAAAATAAGTAAGGAAAAGAAAACTTTGCTGTTCTTCGGATTGATACGCGATTATAAAGGTCTGGACCTTCTGATTGAAGCTATGCACAATCTTGGAGACGACTTCCAGCTTGTAATTGCAGGAGAATGTTATGGCAGTTTCGAGAAATATCAGAAAATGATAGACAATTCACCGGCCAAAGAAAGGATTCATGTTTATAACCAATATATTGCTGATGATGATATTCCCCAGTTCTTTTCAGCTGCTGATGCTCTGATATTGCCTTATCGTTCGGCAACTCAAAGTGGAGTTGTATCTATTTCATATCATTATAATATTCCTATGATTAGTACACCAGTTGGAGATTTTGGTCAAAGTATCGGGAAACCGCAAACAGGAATAGTTGTCACTGATATTAACTCTGATTCAATAAGGAAAGGTATTGAAGAATTATTCAGTAATGATAAATACAATCTTTGTCTTGAGAATATAGGAAAAGAAAAAGTTTCTCTCTCTTGGGAAAAGCTTACGGAGAAGATTGAAGTAATCGTTAGATAATAAATAAAGAAGTCAAGTAGTTTATTGTTTTTTACTTCTTAACTACTTGACTCCTTAACTACTTGACTCCTTATTTACTTTTCTTCAACTCCATATAAACCGAATACACCGCAGCCGCAATCACCATAATCAATATCAGGAAGCTACTGTAAGCCTCAACATTTGCAGCAACAATATATCCTTCAGGACGGAATTCAAATACAATTTCGTGTTCTCCAGCAGGAATACGCATCGCGCGCAGAATCCAGTCTGCACGGAAATGTTCGGCAGGTTTACCGTCAATTGTAGCTTTCCAGCCTGGCTGATAATATATTTCAGAGAAAACAGCAAGCTGTTCTTTTTCGGCAGAAGTCAAATATGTAAGCTTATTCGGACGATAAGATTCCAGCTCAATCATCGCAGTTGAATCAGATTGTGGAGTGAAACCTTCGAGAGCTGAAGCAAATCTCTTATCCACAATTGCTGTTGTATAAGGCTGATATTCATCCAGTGCTGTTATTTCCTCATCTGCATTCTCAACCATCTTTACAGAAGAAACAAACCATGCATTTCCATACGAGAAATTATTAACCAAAGGCGGCTGCTGAGGATTATAGATTATATATTTAGTATTCAACATATTCAAGACCTTACATTTTGCGAATGTAGGATTGAAATCCGCCATTGTCTTTACATGCTGGAATGCACCAATAACAGAATCTATTTCCGACTGCAGTCTGTGGTCAATCAATTCCTGATAACGGCGCAACTTGGCAGCATGATAACCTCCGATTGAATGATGATAATATGATGTAGAGGTTTCGAGGAACGGATTGTTAAGATTCAATACTCTATAGTTAGTCTTATCTTCCAGAATAGCTTTATCGGCAGCCGACATTGCAAAGTGTTCCTTAATCTGCTGAGGATTTACATAATTTGAATCGTTCAGATAACGACGGTCAACAGTCCATAAGTCAACCAACACCAAAACAGCTATAAGAGCAGAAACAACAAAGCCTACAGTCTTCTTATTTGCTGCTTTATTGTACCAGAACAACAAGGCTGCAGCTGCCACGATAAACAACAGCGAACGCAATGCATCGGCAGAAGCAAGCGAAGCTCTGTCTGCAATCAAAGCATAAAGGAACTGCTCCGGCAATTTATACAGAGAATCATAATCCGACTGGAAATCCAACAGTGCTGTAGGAGCAAGCCACAATATAAGTGACAAACCACCAGTAATAGCCAATGCGCCTATCATTCCTTTCTTGAACAATTTATCCTCAACTTTTCCGTCCATTATCTCCTTCAATCCCCAGAAACCAATCAAAGGAGCAACAAGTCCAGGAATAACCAATGCCATTTCTACAGTTCTGAACTTATTATACATCGGCAGATGATGGAACATAAAGTCGTTGAACCAATCCAAATTTCTACCCAAAGCCAGTAAAGTCAGGAAGAATGCACCGGCAAACATCCACCATTTCATAGGATTGCTGATAACAAACATTCCAAGGACGAAAAGGAAACATACGATAGCACCGAAATAAACAGGTCCGGAAGTGAATGATTTGTCTCCCCAATATGTTGGAGCCTGTATTTCTTTTCCAACCTGTGCGCCCGCAGCTTTTGCTGCCTGATAGAATTCAGAATCCTGTCCTAATTTTCCGCCAGAACCACCGCCGTAAGCATTAGGAACAAGAAGTGTAAGCAACTCGCCCTTTCCATAACTCCAGGCAAACGCATAATCTTTGTCCAAACCTGAAGAAGCTTTTCCTTCTTTCTTTGTGTTGTCTGAGTTTATTGTAAGTTCTGAAGCTCCACGAATTGAATGTTTACTCAAATCCCACATTGCATACATATTCTTGGCTCCAGGAAGAACTGCAAGAATTGAGCAGGCAATAAATATTGCTGTTACTTTTCCCAATTCTGCCAATTCCTTGCTTTTCACCTTTGCCACAACAAAGCCTGCATAAATAAATACACAAAGAAGCATCAGATAATATGTAATCTGTGGATGTGAATTATTTACTGACAAAGCAACGCCTAACAGGAATAATACAGAACCCCAAAGATATTTACGTTTGAAAAGAAGTGCCATACCGGCAAGAGTAACCGGCATATAAGCTATTACATAAGCCTTTGTTATATGACCGGCTTCAATGATAATAATGTTATATGAAGCCAATGCAAATGCAATAGCTCCGGCAAGCGAAAGCCACCAACTTGCTCCCATAACACACATCAGAAGATAGAAACTAAGCAAACCAACGAAAACCATGCTGGCATCGAAATAGCCCAACGATTTCAATGGCGCTTCCAAAGATTTATACTTAGGAAGATCCGGAGCCGGATTTCCATATCCTGAGACATACGGCATTCCGCCAAACATTGCATCAGACCAAGCAGAGAATTCTCCAGGTGATGCTGTTTTCTCATATTGTTCCATTTGGCTGTTTCCCATTCCGTCCGCCTTCAGCATATCGCCTTGCTGAATAACTTTTCCGTCAAGGACAGCCGGAGAAAAATAAACAACTGTCAACACTAGCAATACAAGGATGGCAGCCAGATGTTTTCCCCAAGTCTTTAGTAATTGTTGCATATTGTTTGTTTTTAATTAATTGCTTTTATTATATGACCTTCTTCGTCACCCATTTCGCATAATAGAAACGAACGGCAAACCAAAGATGCATAAGCATGGTTGCAAATGTACCATAATAATTACACATAATTGCATAACGTTCTTTCAAAGAAGCTTTTCTTTGCTGACTGCTTAGTCCGGCTTCCAGGAAATTACTTAAAGTAAGACGAGTGTTGAACACTCGTTTCGAAGCTTTCAACACGCGGATACACCAGTCATAATCGGCGCAAAGCGGATAAGACAGGTTATATGAATCCGTAACTGCCTTTCTTGCTATAAAAGATTGATGGCAAACCAGCATTCCCCAACGGAACTTCTGCCAGGTAAGACGTCTCGGAGCCTTCAAACGGCGCATTCCTATTATTTTCCCGTCTTTATCGGCTATTGCAGTCTCTCCATATATTACATCAGGCAGATTCTTCAACTTTGACATTTTCTGTACCATAAGCTGGATTATGTCAGCACTAGGCAGAGTGTCGCCGGCATTAAGAAACCACACATAATCACCTGTAGCATTTTGCAAGCCTTTATTCATGGCGTCATACAAACCTTTATCTGGTTCGGATATCCAATAGGTAATTCCAGATTCATATTGACGGATAATATCCAATGTCTTATCCTTGGATTTACCGTCTATTATTATGTATTCAATATTTGGATATGACTGACTGAGAACACTCAATATAGTTCTCTCAAGCCATTGCTCTGCATTATATGTTACAGTAATTATGGAAAACTTTGGTGATATATTATTCATAATATTCAATTATACAAAAGTTTGAGTGGCGAAGATAATGAAAATTACTCTTCCATATCAGGCAAGGAAGGCAGTTTTGTTCCGCAATTCTGACAATAATGAGCTTCTATATCATGACCGACACGGCCACAACCTGGACATTTCCTGTTCCGTAGCTTTTTCTGTTGGCTCACCATTGTTGCCGATACAATTCCTGTCGGTACAGCGATAATCGTATAACCAATAAGCATTATAATAGCAGAAATAAAACGTCCTATTGGTGTTACAGGTGTTATATCTCCATATCCAACAGTTGTCATCGTTACTATTGCCCAATAAATACTATTCGGAATATTATTAAACTGCGAATTTGGTTCTGTTCCTTCAAATATATACATAATCGTTCCCATGGATGTCACAAGAATAAGCACGAAGAAAAAGAAGACCGAAATCTTCGGTGCACTAATCCACAAAGAACGTAAAAGCAGATTTCCCTCATTTATAAAGTTAAACAGCTTGAATATTCGGAATATTCTTATCAGTCGGAAAGCACGTATAACCAACAGATATTGCGCTCCGGTAAATATCAGACTTAAATAAACCGGTAATATCGACAATAAATCCACTATCCCGAAAAAACTGAGGATATATTTCCCAGGTTTGGGCGAACAATATATTCGTACAAGATATTCGAAAGTAAAAAAAGCCGTGAACAAATATTCCAAGGCACGCAAAATCCAAAACGAAGTGGAAGTGAACCAGTTCATACTGTCCAATATAACCACAAGGACACTGGCTATAATAAAACATACAAGAACCAGGTCGAACATCCGTCCTTTCTTGGTATCAGACTGGAATATTATTGTATATAATTTCTTCTTTAATGCCTGATCACCTAAAAATCCCAAGCACTTAGCTTTACATTTCGAAATAAAACCAAACATAAATTGCGAACCTTAAAATATTTATCGTTTGCCTGCAAGCAAACGCTCATACAAAGCTATATATTTCTGCGCAACAATATCTTCAGAATAACAAGAATTTACCTTATCAACACAAGCCGTAGATATTCCTTCTCTGTCCGGATTATCCAAAATCCATCTTATACCTTCAGCCAAATCCTCTGCAGATTTATACTTAGCCACATATCCGTTCTTTTTATGGTCTATCATTTCAGGAATTCCTCCAATCTCAAAACCTACGCATGGAGTTCCGCATGCCATGGATTCCATGATGGTGTTAGGGAGATTTTCCTCCAACGATGAAGTTACAAACAAATCAACAGCATTATATAAATCTGCAATTACCGTTTCTTCGGTTAAATATCCCATAGGGTGAATTGGTACAGGTATTAACTGCTTAATCTCAGACTTTATATTACCAAATACCACCAACTCTAAATCATCTTTATGAATAAGAGATAAAGCTTTCAACAAATAATCTACACCTTTTCTGGAATCAGTAATATTCAATGCTCCAAACAAAAGTAATTTCTTGTCTAAAGGCAAATTAAACTTACGTCTGGATTCATATTTATCCTTTCTCCTGAAAATACTTTGATCCACAGTATTTGGTATATCCAATACATTCTTATTGATTAACAATGCACTTTCTTTTGCTCTCCCAGTAAGCCACTTACTACAACCAACAAAAGTGATATCCGCATCCTTATATGTTTCTGCTTTATTCAAGAATATTTTAGTTGACAAATCATTACCTGATTTATTACCTAAATAAAAACAAGAATTGCATTTCTTATGATACTTATTACAGTCACGTGCATGATGACAAATACCAGTGCAAGGCCACATATCATGCATTGTCCAAACTATAGGTTTACCTAGTACTGATAATTTTCTTATATCTGACAAAGAAAGAAATCCCTGATTTATCCAATGTAAATGAATAATATCAGCATTTTTCACTTCCTCCATCTTACTGATATCTGTTCCTGTATTTGCTATTGAAACACGAAACAAATCAGCTCTATTTAACTTATTGAACAGAAATATTATAATACGCTCAAAATAAAAACGGAATTTATTTATTTTCCGCCTAAGCCACGTACTATTTACCGTAATATATTTATCATCGCCCTCCGATTTGTCTCTTACAAGCATAGATGTGTCTATACCATTCCCGATAAGGGATGATCTTAGACGATCGGCGGCAACGGCGGCTCCGCCGGTGCGGGATGAGGTGTTAAGGAGTAATATTTTCATTATTTACTTTCGATAATTCTTTGACATATATCTAAAATAATCACTACAAGATATAGGGAAAAATAATGCTCTCATAACTGATAGAAAAACATTCTTTTCTACAGTATGAAAAATTCTATTTCTTAGTTTAACACATTTTATTTGAAGCAACACAAAATATAATATTGAAGATTTACTATGATATTTTGCTAATGCTTTTGCGTTTCTTAAAGATTTAGTATCCGTTTCAATCTCATTCAGAAAAATAGATAATGTAGTAAAGTATTCTCTAATTATAGGATATAATTCTACATAAAACAAAAATGTTCTTCTTATAGAATAAAAAATATTCAATAAAGTTTTATTATAATTTTGTGCAGGGCAATAAGTTGCAGCCAATATATGACGTCTATTATTAACTAGCACTTTATCACAAAATTGTACTTTTTCATAAGCTGCAGCAACTATCTGAATAAGCTTATCATAAGTATAATAATTCATCCATTTATCCAAATTTGGTATCTTATCTAATAAAGATCTTTTTATTAACAAAGTGTGTCCAGGAGTCATCCCTACATACATCATTCTTTCTATGGTAAAATTCGGAATTCTAGAATCAAAATGAACTTTTATATTTTCACCAGTAGCAAATGGCCTTGAAAATCCTGAAGACAACCAATTCTCTCCAATAGAATTTAATTGTGTTTCTATTTTATCTAATTCCCAAATATCATCTTGATCTGATATTGCGATATATTCTCCTTTTGCCAAAAGCATAGCTGAAAAGAAATTTCCATTTATACCTTTTTTCTCTTTATTAATATTTAAACGTATATATGGATATTTTACCAAATATTCCTCTATAATCTTAATAGTATCATCTGTAGAACCATCATCTTGAATAATTATTTCATATAAAGGATACGTTTGATTAACAATAGAATCAAGTTGTTCTCTAATATATTTAGCACCATTATAAGTACACATTACAACAGACACTTTCTCCATAGTAATAAATATCTTACCAACCTCTTATAAGAAAAGAAGTTATTTTTAACTGCCTTGTTATTAATCTCTTTATTATTTAGAATATATTCCGGATGATTCAAAGGAAACTTCATTTCCTCAGATTCCACGTACAACTTATCAGCCTTTTTGGTTGTGTGTGTTGCATTAGGATCACCCAATCCTATATTCGTCACCATATTAACAGACGGATATATTGAAAGTTGGTTTTGTAATCTCAAACTATAATAATAGAAAACTCCCCAAGGGTTCAAACCTCCTTTATGAGACAATGCATCAGGTATAAAACTTGAGAAATATATCTCTTCTAATTTATTAGAGAAGAGTGATGAATGTCTTTGAGGATACTTGTTCCAAAATGGAAAATCAACATTTACATTTTTCCAAACCCTGCGCCAAGTTGCCCATCCCCAAATATGAGTTATATTACAAAAGTCATAACTATATCCATCTTTTACTATTCCTGGTAAAAAACAATTACCTCCTATATGCCCAATTCTTTCATCGTCTTTATATTTTATCAAAAGCTCCTCACAAAAACGGAAAAACGATAAATCAGGCAAACAGTCATCCTCCAATATAACACCATATTCTTCTTGCTCAAAAAACCATGTAATAGCAGAAGATATAGCCTTTTTACATCCTAAATTTTCGCCCCTAAACAATGTCTTAACCTCACAAGGCCAATCCACAGAATCAATTATACTCCTTGACTGACGACATAATTCTGCCTCTTCATCTTTTCCTGGCCTAGGAGCATCAGCCGCAACATATAACCGGGAAGGTTTTATTTCCCTTATTCGCTCAAATACGACTTTTGTTGTATCCGGGCGATTGAATATTAGGAATAATATTGGAGTGTTGTACATTTTCATTTTCTTTTTCCAAAACGTGACAAGATAAAATCTTTTACACCAGAAAGATACGCAAATAATAAATCATATTGCTTTTCTTTGATGTATTTTAATGAATTATGAGGCACTATCAATAATATATGATATAAAATTGCATAATATCTTTTCCATGCCTCCAGATTTCGTCTGTATAATAATAATCTGTTCCTAGAATTATAATAACAAACCAAAGGAGAATTCTTACCCGTACTACAACTACCTATATGCAAGAGTTCCACATTAGGTTCATATAACAATTCATAACCCGCTTTTTTTAAATGTAAAGACAAATCTATCTCTTCTGAATATAAGAAATACATTTCAGGCCATCCTCCAACAACAGATAATGCTGTTCGTCTTATTAAGACAGCTGCTCCATGAATAAGTGAAGTTTTTTCTTTAACTTTACTATTTTCTCCAAGAATATTAGTTCTATAATGAATTCTCATCAGATACTTATCCAAACTATCACAACCAAGATAGTTATAAGAGCCATCTTTATTAATTATTTTAGGAGATACTGCTCCGATGGAAGAATCCTCTTCCATATCTTCTAATAACAGAGAAAAACAATCTTCTTTTATTATTACGTCATTATTAATAAAAAAAAGATATTCTCCACTAGAATGTAAAACACCTAAATTATTTCCACCTGAAAAGCCTAAATTATTATTACTTCGAACAAACTTAACCCATGGATATATATTTTCTAAATATTCTATTTCATTTTTTTCTGATGCATTATCCACAACAATAACTTCCCAATCCTTTTTCTTATAATTAGATAAAGAATCAAGAAAACTCCTAGTAAATAGCCAAGAGTTATAATTTACGGTTATTATTGACAACTTACACATTTACACATCAATTTATCTTTATTATTTCCAAAGGTATACCTTTTAATCGTGATGCCAAAATAGAATAACTACTTCCTTTTGAGCCCAATATTTTAATTGTTGATGCCAACGAATAAAGTTCAACTAAAGCTTCAACAATTCCATCTACAGAACCTCTTTCAACTTTATTGTTTACGGTAAAAATTCTTTCACCAAAATGCTTAACCAACGTATTTTTTTCTTTTTCAGAATCCGAAGCCAGGTAAAACATTATATCAGGGTCTTTGTCTATTTCTTTTTCCATCTTTTCTATAAACAATGACAAAGGACTGTTTTTTATAGAAACAATATTATCCGTTCTTCTAATATGAACACCTATAGTTTTTCCTTTCTTCAAGCATGAAATCCTTTCATCAATTTTCTGTAGATTAGGTTTGGACGGCTCTAGCATATCAAACAGACATTCATATCCTGGTATTTCACCCCAATAAACAAGATAAGGATTTACCGATTCATCCAACCATTTAGGTATAGGTCCAGAGCCTTCATTATCATATATCCTTTTCTCATAAATCAAATTATCAAATAAACATCTTTGAATAATTCCTGGTAACCACAGGTTCCTTTTTCTAGGTCTGTCATATATATAATGATACCATTTGGCATCAATAACCTTTACATTATTAAGAGAATCTGATATATTAAATAAATCATGAAAATTAGCGCCCATTCCCCAATCTCTAAACCAAAGGATTTTAAGATTAAAGTCTTTACGCAGACAATAATTTATAGACGAAGTTATTGCCAACATTCTGTTCCCTAGTCCTCCTATTGGAACCAATGTTAATTCTTTATTATTAGAATTGAATATCATCCTATCTGTTTTTCTTCAACAAATACCCCAAACATTCCTTAAACGTCACAGAGCGGCTAAGCCACATTACCATAACATACAACAAAGATGCTACTAGTATTTTGGCAATGATTAATATATATATGTTTTCTATTGCCTTCGTCACATACCACGTTGCCAACATAACAAAAAAAGCAATAACGGCAAAAGCTCCTATATCCTTTAGTGCATGAATCAACGGTAATCGTATTTCCTTAAATAAAAAATAATGCCAAACCAGAAGCCATAGAACATTTAACGCAACATAGGCTTTTATCATCATAGCTATTCCATATGGATAAAGCAGTAAAATCAAAGCAAGTTGTAATAACCCTAAAACAACTGTATTCCATAAATAAATATCTGATTTACCTTTACTCATCAACAAATTGGAATACAAACTGACTATCGGAAAAAAAGCTCCTCCAATAGCCAATACCTGCAATATCAATGCAGAAGGCAGCCATTTGTCAGTAATCATTATTGTTATCATCTCCGGAGCAATCAAGGCTAGGCCAAACATAGCCGGGAAAGAGATAAAAGATGTGAATCGAAGCATTTTGCGAAAAGCTCGTCTTTGACGCTCCGTATCATCAGATATTTGCGAGAACATCGGTAATGCAACACTTCCAACCATCCCTGAAATCAGTGAATGTCCCATATAATTCCATTTGTTTGCCTGATTATATTGTCCGACTTCATTCTCTGTATAATATCGACCAAGCACAATAGAAAATATATTATTGTTCAGATGAATAAAGATATTTGTAAACAACAATTTACTACTGAATCCTATCATTTCTTTTATTGGGGAGAAATCAATATTAAAAGATGGCCTCCAAGGACATAGGAACCAATATATTATTGTCAAAGTCAATATATAAACGATACTCTGAGTTGCAATTCCCCAATATGAAAACCCATTATATGCCAATATTATACCAACCGTTCCAGATACGGCTAAAGCAACAAACGTTGCCAATGCTTTCTGCTTAACCTGCATATTTCGGAACATATAAGCACTGGGCACCATACTTAAACTTGAAATAAAAAAGCCTATAAACAAATATCTTGACAATGGTATAAGTTCTGGTGTTTTATAAAAATCAGCTATTAAAGGAGCTGAGAAAAATAATATCCAATACATGCAAAAACTCAACCCTGAGCTGAACCAAAATACAGCATTATAATCTTTTGATGTAACCTCAGCTTTTTTAGCCAAAGCAACCGTAAACCCACTCTCCTGCAGCGACGCCGCTATCAGCGAGAAGATAGTCAACATCCCCACCATTCCATAGTCCGACGGTTCCAGAAGGCGGGCAAGAAATATACCAAAAAGGAGATTCAACAACTGTTGTGTGCCGTTATTGATAAGTCCCCAAAACAATCCTTGAGCGGTCTTATTTTTTAATGAATCTCCCATTTATACGATATGATGTCTTTTGAATATTTTCAAGATTAATTTGTAGTTGACCAAAGACTATTTAAGTCACACTCGTGACCTAATCAGGTCACAGCCGTGATTTAATTTCGCCACAGCTGTGACTTAAATAAACCACAACTGTGGCGAAACTAGAATATAAAGATATAATTATTGTCTATTATATTATTTACCAATACAATGGTATTCGAAACCATATTCTTTCATCTCCTCTGCGTCATAAATATTGCGTCCGTCAATGACCAGAGGGTTTGCCATAAGCTTATGTATTGCAGTCCAAGACGGAAGGCGGAACACTTTCCATTCTGTAAGCATCAATAAGGCATCAGCCTCAACAACTGCATCATACATATCTTTGGCATATTGTATGGAATCGCCCAATCGTCTTTGTGCTTCCGGAATAGCAACAGGGTCGAACGCCGTAACAGTGCATCCGGCTTCCAATAGCTTTTCAATTACGACTAATGAAGGAGCTTCGCGCATATCATCTGTTTCCGGCTTGAAAGCCAATCCCCATAGTGCAATCTTTTTACCTTTAAGATTATCGCCAAGCTGTTTCTGCAATTTCTTGAACAAAATAGATTTCTGCTCATTATTAACATCTTCAACGGCTTGAAGGATTCTCATAGGATAGCCATTATCTCTTGCTGTTTTCACCAATGCTTTCACATCCTTAGGGAAACATGAACCGCCGTAACCGCAGCCGGGATAAAGGAAACGCGAACCAATTCGGATATCCGAACCTATTCCCTTTCGGACCATATTTACGTCAGCGCCAACAATCTCGCAAAGATTGGCAATATCATTCATAAAGCTGATTCGTGTTGCCAACATTGCATTTGCCGCATATTTTGTCATTTCGGCTGAAGGAACATCCATAAATATGACACGGAAATTGTTAAGCAAGAACGGGCGATAAAGTCGGCTCATCAAATCTTTTGCCTTTTCAGACTCAACACCGACCACGATTCTGTCCGGGCTCATAAAGTCCTTTATCGCAGCTCCTTCCTTAAGGAATTCAGGATTTGAAGCCACATCGAAAGTCAAGTCAGAACCACGTTTGTCCAATTCCTCTTGTATTGCTGCACGGACTTTCTTTGCAGTCCCAACTGGAACTGTGCTCTTGGTCACAACCAGCAAATGTTTGTTCATATAGCGGCCCACAGTGCGTGCCACTTCCAGAACATATCTCAAATCGGCACTGCCGTCTTCATCCGGAGGCGTACCAACTGCACTAAAAACTACTTCAACCTCATTCAGGCAAGACGATAAATCAGTCAGGAAATGCAGACGTCCGGCTTCCTTGTTGCGCAGCACCATTTCTTCCAATCCGGGTTCGTATATTGGCAAAATACCTTTATTCAGATTATTTATTTTCTCTGAATTTACATCAACACAAAATACTTCCGTTCCCATCTCGGCAAAACATGTGCCGCTGACCAAACCAACATATCCTGTTCCTACTATCGCTATTTTCATTTTCAGTATTTATTTTAGTTGACGAATTGACAAGATAACTAGTTGACAAGGAGTTTTGATATTATCTCCTGATGTCTTGTCAACTCGTCCCCTTGTATCTATTATCAATTTTCATTTTTACTCGCCTCATACATACGAGTAATGATATCCACAACCTTCATTCCTTCAAGAACATTGGTTGTTATAGGCTCGTTATTTCCTTCCGAAAGAACTTCCACCACATTGCGGATAACGAAATTATGATTCTGAGCCGAACCTTTGTAAGGTCCGTAATCATTTCCCGGATTGGTTGGAGCCAGTTCCGGCATTTCATAATCCTTGATATGGCAATATTCCACTTCGTTCATATACTGACCGCCAATTTTCACGCTACCGTTTTCGGCAACAATCAGAATACTGCTTTCCATATTCTTGCCCCAAACAGATGTTGAGAAGCAAAGATTTCCCATTCCACCGTTTACGAAATCGAACGATACAATACCTGAATCCTCAAAATCCGTAGTCTCAGAATGATTGAAGTCTCTCATTCTAGACTTTATATTAGTGATATCACCGAAAAGCCAGTACATTATGTCAATGAAATGAGAGAATTGGGTGAACAATGTTCCTCCGTCCAAATCCTTTGTTCCATGCCAGCTTTCTGGTTTGTAATAGCGTTCGTCGCGGTTCCAGTAGCAATTAAGCTGAACCATATATATTTTCCCAAGCTTTCCGCTTTCTATCATATTCTTTATCCACACAGAAGGAGGAGAATATCTGTTCTGCATGACACAGAAAGCTTTCTTGTTATATTTTAGAGAAGTAAATATAATCTGCTCAGCATCTTCCTTGTTTAAAGCCATAGGTTTTTCAATCACCACATGATAACCTGCCGACATTGCCTTTATTGCCATCTGTGCATGATATCCGTTAGGCGTACAGATATTTATAACATCAACATCCGGACGCGCTTCAATCAGCGAATCAAAAGAAGAATAAAAATCTGCATTATAAGCCTCTATTCCTAAAGATTCTTTCGGTTTGATATCACATAAAGCTATCAGCTCAGCACCGGAATCACGGGTAATCATTTCAGCATGGCGTTTACCGATGTGACCGCAGCCAACAACAGCAAAACGCACCTTGTTGCTAATTCTGTCCATAACTACAAATAGTTTCAATAATATAATCCACCTCATCGTCTGTCATTTCCGTATGAATAGGCAATGACAACACCTGCTGTGTAAGCTTGTCTGCAATCTGCAGTGAACAGCCTTTTCTGGCAAATCCATAAAAAGCTTCTTGTTTCTGCAACGGCAGAGGATAATAAATCATTGAAGGAATACCTTTCGATTTAAGATAATCCTGCAATCCGTCTCTCATCCCTTCTTTAACTTTCAATGTATATTGATGATATACATGGGTTGAGTACGAACTTACTGACGGTATTTCCCACATCGGATTTCCGCCCAATGATGCGTTGTAACGCTTCGCCACTGAAATTCGAGCTTCATTAAACTCATCAAGATGCGGCAATTTTGTTCTTAACACAGCAGCCTGCAATGTATCTAAACGAGAATTGCAACCTAATATTTTATGATGATACTTTATTTGTTGTCCGTGCGATGCAATCATCCTCATTCTCTCAGCCAAACGGTCGTCCGAAGTCATCATCGCTCCACCGTCTCCGTAACAAGCCAAAGGCTTTGACGGGAAGAATGATGTTGTTCCGATATGCCCTATTGTTCCTGCCATTTTCCTTGTTCCATCAGGGAACGTATAGAAAGAACCCATTGACTGGGCATTATCTTCAACCACATATAGTCCATACTGTTCAGCAACTGCCATGATAGGTTTCATGTCGCAACACTGGCCAAACAGGTGAACAGCAACTATAGCCTTAGTTCGAGGAGAAATAGCTCCTTCAATAAGATTTGGATTAATATTGAATGTTTCCGGATTTACGTCCACCCAAACAGGAATAAGCCCAAGCAAAGCTACAACTTCTGCTGCTGCCACATAAGTAAAAGCCGGAACAATAACCTCATCACCGGGACGTAAGTCGAGAGCCATCAATGCTATCTGCAAGGCATCCGTTCCGTTTCCACACGGCACGACATGCTTCACACTCATATAATCAGCCAGTTCAGCAGAAAAATCCTTTACCTCCGGGCCGTTTATGAATGCACTGCTGTCAATTACCTTTTGCATTGCTCCGTCAATTTCAGATTTTAATCTGAGATATTGGCGGTGCAAATCAACCATTCGTATTTCCATAATTATAAGGGGAATTAAGGACTCAAGGAGTTAAGAAGTCAAGGAGAGAGTTTTTTGAAAACTTTCTTCCTAAACTTTTTAACTCCTTAATATCCTTCTTGCTTGAGTGATTATATATTATTTCACTTCACTACCCGGTTTAACTTCTTTTTCCGGAGTGATAACAGCAAGTTTACCATCAAAGTTTTCTGCTGAAAGAATCATACCTTCAGATACAATACCTTTCAACTTACGAGGCGCAAGGTTGGCAATGAAACAAACCTGTTTACCAACCAATTCTTCCGGTTTATAATGCTGGGCAATACCTGAAACGATTGTACGTTTTTCCAATCCGTCGTCAATGCGGAACTGCAACAATTTATCTGCCTTCGGAACTTTTGTACATTCCAAAACTGTTCCCACACGGATATCCAATTTCATGAAATCATCAAACTCAATGTTTTCACGAATTGGCTTTGCTTTATAGTTTGCTTCTTCGTTTGCTTTCTTAGTGTCGAGCAATTTCTGAACCTGAGCTTCGATTACGCTATCTTCAATCTTTTCAAACAAAAGTTCAGCTTTTCCCAACTGATGTCCGGCTGGAAGCAAGTCTGTTGAACCAAGTCTGTCCCAACCAAGAGGCTCAACATTAAGCATCTTGTTCAGTTTCTCCATGCTGAATGGCAAGAACGGTTCAAATGCAATAGCAAGATTTGCTGTAATCTGCAATGCAATATTCATGATAGTTGCCACACGAGCCATATCTGTCTTGGCAAGCTTCCAAGGTTCTGTATCTGCAAGATATTTGTTTCCGATACGCGCAAGGTTCATAGCTTCCTTCTGTGCGTCACGGAAGTGATATGTATCAAGTAAACGCTCAACATTAGCCTTAACATCTTCGAAATCTTTCAAAGTCTGACGGTCATAGTCAGTAAGTTCGCCAACTTCAGGAACTTTACCTTCGAAATATTTACCTGTCAACACCAATGCACGGTTTACAAAGTTACCAAGGATAGCAACAAGTTCGTTGTTGTTGCGAGCCTGGAAGTCTTTCCATGTAAAGTCATTATCTTTTGTTTCAGGAGCATTTGCTGTAAGAACATAACGCAAAACATCCTGCTTGCCCGGCATATCAACAAGATATTCATTCAACCACACAGCCCAGTTGCGTGAAGTTGAAATCTTGTCACCTTCAAGATTAAGGAATTCGTTTGCCGGAACATTTTCCGGAAGATTATATGAGCCTTCAGCCTTAAGCATTGAAGGGAACACAATACAGTGGAACACAATATTATCTTTACCGATGAAGTGAACCATCTTAGTTTCCGGATCTTTCCACCATTTTTCCCAGCTGTCTGGCAAAAGTTCTTTTGTATTTGATATATAACCGATAGGAGCATCAAACCATACATAAAGCACTTTTCCTTCTGCACCTTCAACCGGAACAGGAATACCCCAGTCCAAGTCACGGCTCACCGCACGTGGCTGCAATCCCATATCCAGCCAGCTCTTGCACTGACCGTAAACATTAGGCTTCCATTCCTTATGATTTTCAAGAATCCATTCACGCAAGAACGGTTCCCATTTATCCAAAGGCAAATACCAGTGTTTTGTTTCTTTCATCACCGGTTTGCTTCCGCTGATAGCAGATTTAGGATTTACAAGTTCAGTAGGGCTCAAAGATGTACCGCAAGCTTCACACTGGTCGCCATAAGCCTTTTCGTTTCCGCAATGAGGGCAAGTACCAGTGATATAACGGTCAGCAAGGAATTGTTTTGCTTCTTCGTCATAATACTGTTCGCTTGTTTTCTCAATGAATTCTCCCTTGTCATACAATGTGCGGAAGAAATCAGAAGCCATCTGGCGGTGAGTCTCAGAAGTCGTACGGGAATAGATATCGAAAGAGATACCGAATTCCTCAAAAGACTTTTTGATTATATTGTGATAACGGTCAACTACGTCCTGCGGAGTGATGCCTTCCTTCTTTGCACGCAAAGTGATAGGCACACCGTGTTCATCCGAACCGCCAATCATCAACACTTCCTCTCCTTTCAAACGGAGATAACGGGCATAAATATCGGCGGGCACATAAACACCTGCCAAGTGACCGATATGAACCGGTCCGTTAGCATACGGCAAAGCCGTAGTTATCAATGTTCTCTTAAATTGTTTTTCCATGTGTTATGTTATCTATTTAGTTTACAAAGGTAAGGATTTTCCAGTAAAACGCCGCAGTGTTTTTCCGAAAACACTACGATGTTTTTTTCAAAATGTCAAGTATTTTTGCAAAAATGTCAAATATGTATTTTCAAACACGGAATAGTATGGAATATTCGGCTAAGCAAATTGAAAATGAGCTTAAGGAACTGGGCTCTGATGATAAAGCAAAACATTTGAGCAAATTCTTTAAAACCGGGAAAGGAGAATATGGCGAAGGCGACAAATTCCTGGGAATAACAGTTCCGCAAACTCGAAACATAGCCAAGAAATATATCGGACTGGATTTTGATGGAATATCAGAATTAATCAATAGCGAATGGCATGAAGTCCGGCTATGCGGTTTAATGATTCTGGTTTTACGTTTCAAGAAGAAATCTACAACCGACAATGAGAGAGATGAGATTTACAGTTTTTATCTGAAACATACGAAATGTTGCAACAACTGGGATTTGGTAGATTTGAGTTGTCCGTATATAATCGGCTCATATATTCTGAACCGCGACAGAAGCATTCTTTATCATCTATCCGAAAGCGACAATCTTTGGGAACAACGTATTTCCATTGTTTCAACGCTTACCCTTGTCCGTAACGATTCATTCAATGAAGCTCTGGATTTATCATTGCGACTTATGAATCATAAGCACGACCTTATACACAAAGCTATCGGATGGGTGTTGAGAGAAGTGGGCAAAAGAGACAGAAAAACCCTCACAGACTTTCTGAACATTCACCGCAAGAATATGCACCGGACAACGCTGAGATATGCCATTGAACATTATAGTCCGGAAGAAAGAAAAACATTTATGGAATAGGGGAATAAGGGAACGAGTTGACAAGGGAACAAGGCTACAGTTTTTCCTTGTCAACTTGTATCTGGAGCCTTGTCAACTTTTAAGTTTCGCAAATCGCGAAACTTAAACTACTACAACAGCCAATGTGAAGGATTAAGCTTCACTTTCTCCTTCCATATCTGGAAGTGCAGGATTGTAGCATTGCCATCCTCCGTATCAACAAATATCTTTCCTAGAGATTGTTTGGTGGTAACTTTATCGCCAGCCTTGACATAAACCTGGCTCAAATTACTATAGACAGTCAGATAATTACCATGACGAACAATTATAGAATTGTTATATCCCGGAACAACAAATACACGTGTCACTTCCCCGTTAAACACAGCCCTAGCATCAGCTCCCGGAGTTGTCTGTATATCAATTCCGCTATTGTTAGTACGCACATATTTCAAATCCTGATGCTGCTGTTCGCCAAATGTAGCCACAACTGTATATCGTCCGGTAACGGGATAAGGCAAACGACCTTTGTTGGACGCAAAACTTCCGGACAATTGGCGCTCTTCTTTTGTCATTGCATAGCCGCCTTTGCTTTCGGCAACTCTTTCCTCCGATGCAGAAGTCTGGTTTCCCTGTTTCTTTCTGCGCGCGCGTTCTTCTGCTTCAGCCTTAGCTATTTCCTCGGCTATCTGCTTTTCAATCTGACGGTTCAAAGCCTCAGCCTGTTGGCGTTTCTTACGCAACTGAGCCTGCAAGTCTTTTTTCTTTTTATTGAGGGCGTTTACTTCGTCCTTCTGATTTTTTTCTTCTATCTGTAATTTCTGGTTTTCCTGTTCGCGATTAGCAAGCAAGGTCTGCTTTTCCGAAACAGTTTTCTGAAGCGAAGCTTTTTCTCCTTCAATCTTTTCCTGCTGTTCAACTATTGCGCTAGCCTGCATTTTCTGCCAATCTGCATATTCTTTCAAATAACGCATACGGCGATAGGATTGGGCGAAATCTTCCGCAGAAAGAATAAACAGCAGTTTATCCAGCGAACCTTTACGTCTGTACATATTCTTAACCGACTTGCCATAGTTTTTCTTTCTATCATCAAGTTCCTTTTCAAGACGCTCAATTTCTTTTCCTTTCTCTGCTATCTGGGTATTGATTGCCGAAACCTCCTGACCAAGCAGACTTATCACTTTCTTTCTGGACAATATTTGCTGCGAAAGCAGATTAAGTCTGTTCAACGAGTTTTTTGCAGATGTACTAGTTTCTTTCAACAACTGGTTTGTCATCTCTATTTCTTCAAGCGCTTTTTTCCTTTCATTCTCAAGCTGACGCACTCTTTCCGAGCGCTGTCCGAATGCAGGGCACGCCAAAACAAAACAAAGAATCAACCAACTATATTTCATATCCAAAAATATTACATCAAAACTTCAACATCTTCAGCAACTGCTCTGCAGTAACCCTTTCATATTTGGAAGGTACAGATGTATTAATTTTTAAATCCTTATCAATTTGTATACGTGAATAAGAGAGAGACAAACCTCCCACATTTCTACCGTCAACCACAACTCCTACATTTCCGTTCATCGGGAAAAGTTTATTTCCCTGAACCTGGAAATCCGAATAGTCCCAAGTCAACACAAACTTGTCGCTCGCATCTGATATTCGTGATGAAAGCAGTTTGTTTTCTTTATCAACATTAAAACAATATCTTATATCAGCTCTGTCCTCAGCCACAAATTCAACAGTCTGAGTGTTCTTTTTCATCAGAAAACGGTTATACTGCTTTGGACCGAAAGTTTTCTCTCCGGGAACAAAAATACTGTTTATGAACAATGCCTGTAAATTATAGAAATCAAAATCGACAGTCCACTGTTTCTTCATAGCTGAATAATTCTCAGCCAAATATCTTTTTCCCATTCTGTCGATAAGTCTGATACTGTCTGTTGTCAGTTCAAGTCTGAATACTTCAATACCAAGAAATGGTTGCACAGACAATTGTATCAAACTGTCTTTTATCATCTTCAAATCAACTCTTGAACTGACTTCCTTATCAGGCATTATCACATCAGCACGCAAGCGTGCAGACATTGTACGGAAATCTAAAGATTGCTCCTGAACTGCTGTCAGAATTTCCTTCTGCTCCTTGAACTGCTTTGAATCTTCACCGCCAACACCTTTTGAAGAACGACAGCCGGAAAATATCAAAGCAAAACAAATACCGACCAATAAAATACTTAAACGGAATCTGTTCATAATTATTCTTTTTCCTCAATATACTTTTCTTCCTTTATTTTCTTGTCTAGAGTCTTTGACTCTTTACCCATTGAGCGAGCCTTTTTCCACTGTTCAACGGCTTTGTCCTTATCTCCGTTCATGAACAGGATATCACCATAATGGTCAACCAACTCAGCACTGTTTGTCGTATCTTTTGATATGGCACTCTCGATATAAATCTTTGCCAGTTTATAATTTCCCTGAGTAAAGAAAATCCAGGCATAAGTATCAAGATATGTAGCATTGTCCGGTTCCAGTTTTATACACTGCGCACTCATTCGTTCCGCACGTTTCAAATCCTTCTTTTCAAGAGTAAGGAAATAACTGTAGTTATTCAGAACAACCACATTCTTGTCGTTATATTTCAAAGCCTCGTCATACGCCTTATATGCTTCAGGCATATTGTTCATCTGATAATGCAAATCTCCTATCTGTCCGTAGAAATCAGACATAAGTCTTCCGTTTTCCTTCGGAATCACACCCAGTCCTTTGCGATACACTTCCAATGCTTCTTCATATTTTTCCTGCTGGAAATAACCAATTCCCAAGTAGAAATAATATTCCGGAGATTCAGGGAACAGTTCGATACATTTATTACAAACACGGACAACCTCGTCTATATCTTCAGTACGCAATGCCATATTCAGCAACTGCTGCCATGCGCTCTGATTCGTCGGTTCCATTTCAGTAACAAGGCTGAACTGGAATTTAGCCTCATCATTCTTTTTCTGAAGCATAAGCAAACTGCCGTACATCAGTTTGAGATTTGTATCCTGAGGATGCTGTTCCAAAAGTGTAAGGAATAAAGTATTAGCCTGCTCAATATCCTGTTTTGTCTGTTGCAGACGTTGGATATATCTGGACAATATTCCGACTTTAGTCTCAACATCAAGTCCTTTGCTCACCAAAGCATTACGCACCTCCTTCTCTGCAGCTTCCTTATTACCGGTTGCCTCATAATAATTCGCCATAGATACTATGTAACGCGAATCTGAAGGATTAATCTCGTGAGCCTTGGTATAAGCTTTCAATGCTTCATCAAAATTGTCCTTTTCCAAATACAAGTCACCGAGCAAAAGCTGGTATCTCGATTCGGCAGGATATTTATCCGCCAGCTTCTGTATTTCAGCAAAAGCCTTATCTTCTTCCTCAAGAGAAAAATACAATTTATATTTCTGCAATGACAAAGCTTCATTCATTCCCATAATGCTTTCCAAAGCATCATATGCTTCGATTGCTTTTGCCAGCTCGCCATCCTGAGCCAAAGCCTCAGCCAGATAATAACGCAACTCGGCTTTGTCTGGATATCTTTCCACCAAAGCCTCATATTCGGCTGCCGCATCGGCGAACATTCCAAGATTTCCGGAAACATTGGCTAGAGCCATTCTATAAGTCATATTATCGGAATCACTATCCACTGCCTTACGCAACATCTCAACTGCCTTATCTGCCTTGTTCATCTGAACATAAAACAAAGAAAGCTCATACATCACAGGGGCAGCAGTTGAGTCGAGCGACAAACAATAGGAGAACATGTCATACGCAGCGTCATACTTTCCTGCCTGTTTCAACTTCAATCCCTCGTAATAGAAGTAGTCAAATTTCCTGTTGTTTGAAGCCAGCACGGACAATGAAACCAGGAAAAGAGAGATTGTTATTATTTTTCTAAACATATTATCTGTATTTTAAATCACTGAAGTTCGCGATTTACCCAACATTAAGGTCAGACAGTCCGCAGATACACATCATAGAATAAAAAACTTTGTCAAATTGTTTTCTGCCAGCTTCAATGTTGAGCATTTAGCCAATCGCAAAAGTAAGATTTCTTTTTTAATACACAAAAGAAACTAAGTCCTCAATATTTATACAACTACAACTCACACATTAACAGCACAAAAAGCTGTTAAAAGAAGTATGTATATTATAAATTTCTTACAACCTTTTTCCTTGATTATTTCCAAAATAAAAATATAAATTCCAACTTTCAAACCTGCCATATTACAATTCATCCATGATATTTAGCAATTCGTCTAGTTTCTTATTAACAACAAATTAAATAGCACTATATTCGTTTGAACTAAAAAATGAAGGCTTATGAAAAGATTGTTAATTATGTTGATAGCAATTATTGCTAATGTAGGGTTGACACAAGCTCAAACAACAGACAAGGAAGAAAGAGCAAGATTACGTCAAGAACGTAAAGCCGAACAGGAAATATTGGATTCTTTACTTTTTGAACAATCCAAACAGTCTATAGAAAACAAAAAATTCGTTTTGGAAGCAGACAGAGTTATGTTCAAATATGGAACAACTGCCTATGTTACATCAAACACAAACTTTGTCATGGTGAACGAAGACAAGGCAACTGTACAGATTGCATTCAATGTTCCTGTTAGTGGACCAAACGGTATTGGTGGTATAACTGTTGACGGACTTATGTCGGACTTTAGTATGAAAGAAGACAAGAAAGGAAATCTTTCTGTCGAATTCAATGTTTCCGGTGTCGGTATATCAGCTAGGATTACTATAAGTCTGCCGAAAGGAAGCAGTACAGCTACAGTAAATGTCTTGCCAACATTCAATTCAAACCGGCTCACATTGTCCGGTCATATATTGCCTCTTGAGCAAAGTACAGTTTTCAAAGGCAGAGCATTATAATCAAGGCTGAAAGCTTACAGTAAACAAGTTGACAAGAAAACGAGTTGACAAAGTTATAATTTTCAATTTATTACTCCTTGTCAACTTGTATCTGAAGCCTTGTCAACTATTAAAATAATAATTAAACACTATGACAATGAATATTAAAAATCTAACAGCACTATTACTCGTATTATTTTCTATAACAGCATGCGAGAAAAACCCGGATATGAGTGAAATGGACGGAGATTTTACCGTTTACACTCAATACGACCCGGATTTCAAGTTTTCAGAAGCTTCAACCTTCTATCTGGCAGACAGCATACTGGTTGCCGGTCAAGGATTGAAAAATGAATATTGGAAAAATGAAAATGCGCAGGAACTTATTTCCCAAGTTGAAAGTGAAATGGAACAGCGAGGTTATACTCGTTGTATGGAAAAGGATTCTGCAAATGTAGGTATTCAGATGACTTATATTGAGAACGATGTTAATATGACAACATTCGTCGGCAGTTACTGGGACGGATGGTGGAATCCCGGATATTGGGGACCATATTGGGGCGGCGGATGGTATATGTCGTATCCTGTTTCATACCAATATACAACAGGTGCTATAGTAATGGAGATGGTGAACTTGAGTAACGTTGACAAAACAAAAGCCTCAAGCACTAACCGTTTGCCTATTGTATGGCATGCCAACAGCGAAGGTATGCTTTCCTATAATTCACGGGTAAATATGGCATTGATTCAACGCGCAATTGAACAGTCTTTCAGACAATCACCGTATATAAGTAAATAAAGGGGACAAGGAAACAAGGCCTCAGGAACAAGAATTAAAAATATTCTTGTTAACTTGTTACCTCGTCAACTAGTCAACTTCTAAAATTAAAAGGAGAATAAATTATGACAACATATAGAAAACACTTGAAAACAAGCATACTGGCTGCTTTATTCACAATCTTTTCCTTTTCAGGAAACAATGCCAGCGCACAACGTATTCCCGACGAACTTAATTTCAAGCTAGACTGGCAGCTTAATGCACCAATCGGCAGTGATTTCGTAAACGGAATGACTGGTTGGGGTATGAGTTTTGAAACAGCTTATGAAGTATATGGTCCATGGTCATTGGGTGCATTTGCAAGTTTTCACACCAATCATGGCTATGACGAAAGAAGAACTATCCAATTGTCTCCTACACAAACCCTGAACACAGACCAGCAACATTCTTCATTCCAGGTTCCTTTCGGAGCTTTGGTTAGTTATACATTGTTCGACAATGGATACGTAAAACCATATGTAACAGCAAAACTCGGTGCTATGTATCAGCAGAACACAACATATCTTAATCTGGTTGGATATTATGATCGTCCTTGGGGATTTTATGTTTCTCCAGAAATCGGACTGACAATCCATCCTTTGAAATACAGCAGATTCGGATTCCACGTTGCAGCATACTACAACTATAGTACTAATAATAATGATTTGCTGGATTATAATGAAAATGGAATGAGCAATCTCGGTCTCCGACTTGGTGTTTGTTTTTAATACAGAGAATTATACCGAAGTTTCGCAAAATGAATGCTCAAATCAAAAATTGATAAAACATCACATACGAGTTACACTTGCGAAACTTCCATCTACAGGCTAACTTTGCTAAAAAAAGGAAATATTATGAAGCAAAACAAGAACTGGATATTTTACGCAAGCCTTTTTTCCGGGTTAGCCTGTTTTTCATATTATTCCGTAGTATTCTTTGCGGGTATAGAGCCAAGGTATCAGCACAAATTATTTTCGCTGCTTCCTTTGTTTATGATTCTGCTGTCTTTCAATATAATCGGATTCCTTGCCGTATGGATAAGAAACAATGTGCGCTCATTCATGCATAATCCAATAAGACGCAAAAAGGAATCCATCATTGCCGGGGTTCTTGCCGCTATAGGACTTTTCATTATCAATTATCTTACCTTGTCAATCACCAAATTCATGCTGAATGCACCACATCCTTTCCATTTCAATGAAATCGGATGGATTGTATTGTTCTGGATATGGTTGATTGAAATTGTTGTTGTTACTCTGATAATGATGGTTTCATCATATAAACAGCTTGCAGAACTGCACGAAAAAACAGCACGGCTTGAAGAGAGTTCCATCAAGGCACGATATAGCGCGCTTCAAAGCCAGTTGAATCCTCATTTCCTTTTCAACAGTCTGAACACTCTGGTGGCAGAAATAGAATATAACCCTAAAAATGCAGTCCTCTTCACACAAAATCTTTCTGATGTTTACAGATATATACTGAAAAGCCAGCAGGAAGGGATTGTAACATGGCAACAGGAGCAGGAATTCCTTGATTCTTACTTATTTTTGCACCGTGTTCGCCTTGGGGACTGCATACATCTTAACCGCCAATATCCAGAATCTTTGAATCATCGGAAAATACCGGCTCTCACTCTTCAGCTGCTTATTGAAAATGTAATAAAACACAATGTCATACATATCGGCAAACCGATGGTTATAGACATGATTTATATTCCGGAAAAAGATATGGTCGCTATTCACAACAAGATAAATCTGAAAAAGGATGTTATATCATTGGGTAATGGATTGAAAAACCTTTCGGAAAGATATATGATGATTAGCGGAAGAGATATTGAAATCGAAAAGGATTCAACTGATTTCACCGTAAATATTCCTATACTGGATTAGGCTAAAAACAGGTCCGGACCCACGACGCCGTAGGACCGAACCCGCGTCGAATTGGGGCCGTAAATAATTCACCGTAGGTTCGGACCTATTTTTTAACATTTTTACAATAAAGAATATGATAACAACAGCTATAATTGAAGATGAAATCCCGGCAGCACGATTATTAAAGAATATGTTGCAGGAATTACGGCCGGACTGGGAAATAATATCACTTCCCGGCACTATTGAAGGCGCAGCAGAGTGGTATGCACGAAACCCGCATCCAGACTTGCTTTTCCTCGACATACAGTTGACTGACGGTCTTTCATTCTCTTTCATTGAGAAAGCTCAACCTAAAGGCATGATAATATTTACAACTGCATACGATGAATATGCAGTTCAGGCATTTACCGTCAACAGCATTGATTATCTGTTGAAACCGGTGAACAAATCCCGTCTGGAACAGGCACTGGAAAAATTCGAACGCTGGAAAAATCCGGAAAACAATAAAGAAAGGAATATTTCTCTGGATATTCTGGAAGATATTTTCAGACAGGCTTCATCCAATTCAAAAAAATACCGAACACGTTTTCTGATAGAAAATGACAACCGTTCTTTCTCTCTTCAAGTAGATGAAATAGCCTATTTCTATAGCGAAAACAAACTTACTTTTGCAAAGACCTGGTCGGGAAAGGAATATATAATTGATTTTTCATTAGACAAGCTTGCCACACAGCTTGACCCAGACAGATTTTTCCGACTTAACCGCCAGGTGCTTGCATGTATTGATTCTATTGAAAAACTGGAAAACTATTTTCTCGGTAAGGTTGTGGTGCAGCTGAAACCTGCATTCAACGAGAAAATTATGGTGAGCAGAAATAAAGTTTCGGTCCTAAAAGATTGGTTGAATTATTAATAGAAACAAGTTGACAAGAAAACTAGTTGACAAGGTTCATAAGCACCTTGTCTCTGAAACCTTGTCAACTCGTCAGCTATTACACTACTTTTTCCCTGTATGTCCGAAACCGCCTTCTCCACGTTCAGTTTCAGTCAACACTTCAACAGGTTCCCATTCCACTTGCTGATAAGAAGCAATTACCATCTGGCATATACGTTCTCCGTCATTTACTACAAAAGGTTCAGACGAAAGGTTTACCAATATTACACCTATTTCACCACGATAGTCAGCATCAATAGTGCCCGGTGTATTCAAAAGCGTAATACCATGCTTCAATGCCAAACCGCTTCTCGGACGCATCTGTGCCTCATAGCCCTCAGGCAAAGCAATATACAATCCCGTAGGTATAAGTTTTCTTTCCAACGGCTTTATTACAACCGGCTCCAACAAATTTGCACGAATATCCATTCCTGCAGATAGAGCTGTTGCATAAGCCGGCAACTGATGATGTGATTTGTTTATTATTTGTACTTTCATTTGATATTTGTTTTGACTCCTTATCTCCTATCCTTCTCAATCAACTCCAACAACCTCTCAACCGCTTCTTCCTCCGGAATATTCTTCAACACACAAGTCTTTCCCTTATAAAGACTTATTCTGTTTCGGCCTGCGCCAACATATCCGTAATCGGCATCTGCCATTTCACCCGGACCGTTGACAATGCAACCCATAATTCCGATTTTCAAACCTACGAGATGAGATGTTGCAGCTTTAATTTTTGCAATTGTAGCCTGCAAATCATATAATGTTCTGCCGCAGCTTGGGCATGAAATATATTCTGTACGGCTGATACGTACTCTTGCAGCCTGCAGAATACCAAACATACAGCTTACCACCACAGAAGGTTTGACAGCCGGAGCCGACAACATTATGCCATCAGTGAAACCGCCCAAAAGTAATGCGCCCAAATCTGCAGAAGATTTCAATTGCAACATTTCAACTTCTGAATCAGAATATTCTCTATGAATAATAACCGGCGCATTCACACCCTCGGACATCATATAATGCAACGCAGCCCTTTGCTCGCCCACACCATTCTTATGGTTTGTAGTCAAAATAACTACTACATTTTTCTCTTCCTTCAGCACAGAAATCCATCCACTCTTAATATCGTTATACGAAAGAGCAACGAATTTCAAAGGTGAAGCATTATTCTTCAATTCCTCAACTTTGTCAGCTGAGAAACAAGGATATATTTTTTCTGTTTCTCCGTTCCAGATATCAGAATCTACAATAATTCCGGATTTGGCATAAGCCGACCATTCTGCAGCCTTTTCAACCGATTCCACATAAAGGAAATCAGGTTTTTCACCACCGCCAATCGATAAATCTTCTGCCGTTTTATTTCTGACATCAACGATAACTGCAGACTTGTTTCTGCCACCAATGCACAGAACTTCGTCCGAAACTCTTTTGGCTGGACAAATCTCATCATATCCCGGAGCCATAAAAGCCTCGATATGTTCGTGACCTTCACGCTCAAGAATATAATCTCTCAATTTACGTGCAACCGGCATTTCAGCTTCCGGAGCTTCGCTCAACGAAACACGTATCGTATCACCAATTCCATCAGCCAGAAGTGCGCCAATGCCAACAGCACTTTTTATTCTTCCGTCCTCACCGTCACCGGCTTCCGTAACACCAAGATGCAACGGATACGACATTCCTTCCTTATCCATAGTGCTGACAAGAAGGCGGACTGTACGTACCATAACCACCGTGTTCGAAGCCTTTATAGATATAACAACGTCGTTGAAATTCTCTTCACGGCAAATTCTCAGAAATTCCATGCACGAAGCGACCATTCCTTCCGGCGTATCACCATAACGGCTCATAATCCTGTCGGACAACGAACCATGGTTCACTCCCAAACGTATCGCAGTTCCGTTCTTACGGCAAATATCAAGAAACGGAACCAGACGCTCACGGATTTTCTGCAATTCCGCAGCATATTCCTCATCGGTATATTCCATAAGATTGAAAGTCTTGACCCTGTCAACATAATTACCAGGATTGATTCTGACTTTCTCCACATTCTCCGCAGCAACATCAGCCGCACGTGGATTGAAGTGAATATCTGCCACCAACGGAGTATGTAAGCCTTTCTCATTCAACAAACGGCGAATCTCACCCAAATTACGGGCTTCACGTTCACCCTGAGCTGTAAAACGTACATATTCCGCTCCGGCATCAATCATACGCTCAGCCTGAGCCACTGCAGCTTCTGTATCCATTGTAGATACATTTGCCATTGACTGTATACGAATAGGATTATCTCCTCCTAAAGGAGTATTTCCAATATGTACTTCGGACGATTTCCTACGGGAATAATTAAACATTGTTATTATCTGCTTTAAATTAAAGAGATGAGTTGACAAGGCTGTAAAAATAGTTGACAAGGCTACAGAGACAAGTTGACAAGGATAATAACTTCAATTATTTACCTTGTTAACTTGTCAACTCGTCAACTTGTTCCCTCGTCAACTCCCTTATCAATTAGTCTTAAACTTAAACTCTACTTTCGCAAGATCCTCATTAGCCTTGACGATCTTCTTTTTCAAGTCTTCTTTGTAAGCGGCAAGTTTCTGCTGCAAAGCTTCATCACCAACTGAAAGCATCTGAACAGCAAGAATACCGGCATTCAAAGCGCCATTGATACCGACTGTTGCCACAGGAATTCCCGGAGGCATCTGAACTATTGCCAGCAGAGCATCCATTCCGTCGAGTGTTGAATTGATTGGAACACCGATAACAGGAAGTGTTGTCATTGATGCAATTACGCCACACAAATGTGCAGCCATACCTGCAGCAGCAATAATTACTTTAATACCACGGTCTTTGGCTCCTTTGGCAAATGCCTCAACTTCGGCAGGAGTACGATGTGCCGAAAGCGCGTGCATTTCAAACGGAATTTCCATTTCATCAAGGAACTTAGCCGCTTTTTCCATAACAGGCAGATCTGATGTGCTGCCCATGATAATACTTACAACTGGTTTCATACATTCACTATTATAAAAGTTGACAAGGCTACAGAAAACAAGTTGACAAGGAAATAACTTTAACTATTAACCTTGTCAACTCGTCAACTTGTTAACTCGTCAACTATATTAACACTTATTTTGCAATCAAAGCCTGATAATCTTCAGAAGACAACAGTTCATCCAATTCAGCAGGATCATTAACTGTAATCTTAATCAACCAACCTTTTCCGTATGCATCTTCATTTACAAGCTCAGGAGCGTCTTCCAATTCTGCATTAACTTCAAGAACTTCTCCACTAACAGGCATGAACAAGTCAGAAACAGTCTTTACAGCTTCAATTGTTCCAAAAACTTCTTCTTTCGCTACTGTTTCGCCTTCTGTTGTGATATCAACATAAACAATTTCACCCAATTCGCTCTGAGCGTAATCTGTGATACCTACATAAGCTACATCGCCTTCTACACGGATCCATTCATGATCCTTTGTGTACTTCAATTCAACCGGAAAATTCATAATGTCTGTGTTTTTAAATGAAAAATAAGATAAAACTTAACAATGATGACAAAAAGACACAGGTAAAACCAAGCATAAAACCTGCATATACCTGCATCGGCGTATGTCGTTTTAATATTAATCTGGATGTACCGACCAGCCCCGAAACAACAAATGCAATCATTATCCCCACATAAGGATTTATCATCTGTATCTGGGCTGCTCCCAAAATTCCACCAACAAGTCCTCCCACGCCTATCATATGGGCGCTTATCTTCCAATAATGGTTTATAAGCATTGCTATCAACAGTGCTGCACATGCTCCAAACAGCTCAAGCAGAAACCATACCGGCATCCGCAATTTATAGAGCAAAAAGCCTGTAGCAAGCAATGATGTGGCAAATATTATATAAGGCAATGTCCTTTCTTTCCTGTTTGTCAAATCCAAATCTCCTGCCATTCCCGTTTTATACATTATCCATATAAACAGTGCAGGCACTATTGCCGTCATAACAAAAACTCCTCCAACGATCGACAATTTCATTCCCATCGGATAAATTGCCAGATATGTATAAGTCAAAGCCAGAATTACTCCATAAGTTACCATCAACAATGGATGAAACATTCCGGAAAGTACATTTGCTATAGTTCGCTTCATATTTCTTAAAAATACAACACTCTTGTCTTGTTTATAAATCAAGACACTCAGCGAAGATACAATATTGTTCTTTTATATCCCAATTATAAGGGCAAAAAGAGAATTTTGCAGGAATTTATTTTGGTTCTTCATATAGTCAAACGAATATTTCACAGAAATATCAGTATTCTATAAAATTAATGCTGAAAACATTAACCAAGTTTAGTCGATATATCATTTTGTCACTTTTACATTTTGTCAAACGAACCCATCTGAGATTGCGATATTTCGAGGTGTTTATCAGAAACTGTAGAACGATGGCACTCTCACGGAGTTAAGGAAATACAGATTGACGCAAAATCATTGCTTTTCCTGACAACAGAAAAATTCCATCCCAATCATTTGTTTTTCTACAAGCATTTTGTTTACACAAATAACTATATACTTGATAAATGACAATGTAAATCCGTTCATGATTTTTACTCTTCCTGAGTGAAAATTGCCATATTTAAGTGCAATTTATAGGATAACGGGACGGATTTTCCGACCCAAAAGCATTTGTTAAAAAAATGATTACTATAACTTCAGGCAATGATTATGAAGAGTTGCTAACATCATTACAATGTTACATGTGCACCATCACAATAATTCCCCAAACACATTGTAATCATTTCCCGGAACGATGTTTATAAAGTCGTATTTTTCAATGTTTTCATTAAGTTTCTTGGGAATTGGCTGATAGCAGAAAAGCTTGTTTGGTTAATTAATGGAAGAAGAATCCACAAAAAGGTAGCATTTTGTATATTTTCAAGTTGAGTAACTTACGGGGCTTAAAATATCTCTATCATATTAAAAATATTTATTTGCAACTACTTGCCGTTTCTCAAAACAATATATATTTGTAAAAAGTAATTCATTATATAACTAACGTGAATTCGACGAATTAAAAATGCTAACAGATTTGTAGATTGGATTATTCCGGGGAAGAAGGACATAATATTAAGGCTGAAAGCCTTTTTATAGCCCAGGGCGTGAGCCCTGGGTTAGGAGTATTTCCCCCCACTAATATAGCCCTGAAGGGGCGACACAATGTTATGTTATGATATCGTCATTAATAGAGTGTCGCTCTTTCAGAGCTTTGATAGGATGGAGGTCGTTATACCCAGGGCTCACGCCCTGGGCTATACAAATCAGGCAAATGCCTGATTTGAAAAGGCTTTCAGCCTTGATAGATAGTTCATAATTCGTCGAACTAACGTTAACTAAGTAAAAAGAACTTCTATAAACTTATTTTTATAACAAAATGAAAAGACTAGCATTATTAACAGGAACATTAATCGCATCAGCCTTTCTGATTTGCGGATGTTCAGGCGAAAAGAAACAGGAGAAAGTTCTTCGCCACGTAGTTATGTTCGGCTTCAAACCAGAAGTTTCAGCTGAGCAGGTAAAAGCAGTTGAAGATGCATTCGGAGAATTGCCTTCAAAAATCGACTTAATCAAAGATTATGAGTGGGGAACAGACTGCAGTCCTGAGGGAAAACAGCAAGGTCTGACTCACTGCTTCTTCGTAACTTTCCATTCTGAAGAGGATAGGGACGCATATCTTATCCATCCAGCACATAAGGAGTTTGGCAAAGTTCTTGGTAACAAGGCGAGTGCAGTGACGGTGTTGGATTATTGGACTAGATAAGTATAGAGACGAGTTGACGAGGGGACAAGTTGACAGATACATAAGCCCTGAATGGGCGACACTTTTATAGCCTAGGGTGTAAGCCCTAGGTAAATGATGTACCTCCTCCAAAAAATAAGCTCTGAAGGAGCGGCACTATATCATTTTAGTGTCGCTCCTTCAGAGCTATTTCTTTCACACTCATACTAAACCTGGGGCTCACACCCCAGGCTAAATGTGCAAGGCTTTCAGCCTTGATGGTTATTATCACAAATTAGCCTATAGCTTTGAGAAATACTCAATACAATTATATATCCTATCAAGAAAGCTCCTTCCTCAACCTCGCCACCGGAACCCCAAGCTGCTCACGATATTTCGCCACCGTACGGCGGGCAATAACATATCCTTTTTCCTTCAATATCGCTGCCAGTTCCTCATCTGTCAGCGGTTTGCGCTTGTCTTCGGCATCAATAGACTGCTGAAGGATATGTTTCACTTCTCTGGTTGAAATCTCCTCGCCACTGTCGGTCTGCATTGATTCCGAGAAGAAATATTTCAAAGGATAAATTCCGTAGTTTGTCTGTACATATTTGCTGTTGCTCACACGCGAAACAGTAGAAACATCAAAACCAGACTTCTCTGCCACATCCTTCAGAATCATAGGACGGAGCGTTGTCTCGTCGCCGGTAAGGAAAAACTCACGCTGAAGAATCATTATCGCTTCCATCGTGCGAAGCAAGGTGTTCTGACGCTGTTTCACAGCATCAATAAAACCACGTGCGGCATCCAGTTTCTGCTTGACGAAAGTCACGGCATCACGGCGGTCGGCAGTACGGTTCTGCTTGTTTCCTGCATAATCCTCCAGCATTTCCATATATTCACGGCTAATGCGCAAATCAGGAACACCGCGGTTGTTCATCGTCAGAGTAAGCTCACCGTTATTTGCATCAACAATGAAATCCGGAGTCACACGGCTCATGGCAACCTCGGCATCGCCGCCCCATTCATTTCCCGGCTTCGGATTAAGCAAAGTAATCTCACGAATTACGCGCTTCATCATATCCTCGTCGATATTCAACGAGCGCATTATTTTCTCATATCTTTTACGTGAAAAATCTTCAAAGAAAGACTCAACAACCTTCTCAGCATAGTCAACTGCTTCAGTCTGCTCACGACGCTTCAACTGCAAGAGAAGACATTCCTGCAAATCAGTTGCTCCAACTCCTGCCGGGTCAAAATCTTGAACAACTTTCAGAAGTCTTTCCACATCCTTCAGGTCGGCATCCACTCCAGCCTGGAAAACCAAATCATCGGCAATAGACGAAAGTTCACGTCTCAAATAACCGTCATCATCGATATTTCCAACGATATATTCGGCAATTTTCTCATCCTTTTCCGGAAGTCCGAGCACTGAAAGCTGCTCAAGAAGATAGGAATTAAGAGACACACCACTGGAGAATGGTATTTCCTCCTTCTTCTCGGCACGCTCGCTCATTTCCCTAAGCTTGTATTCCGGAATATCATCTTCAGACATATAGTCACCGAGAGAAATGTCCACATCGGCATCGCCTCCGTTGTCCATCTCAGGAGAATCCTCCTGTGAAATATCATCCTGTCCTTCGGGCAATTCCTTGCCTTCCTCAAGGGCAGGATTTTCCTCCAGCTCTTTCTTGATACGTTCTTCTATCTCAATTGCAGGCAGCTCCAGCAATCGAATTACCTGCAGTTGCTGCGGCGACAGTTTCTGCTGTAGCTTTTGTTGCAAATGTTGTTTCAACATATTGTTGGTTTTGAGTTTTTAAGTTTATAAATTAATTTAAGTTTCGCAAGTTGCTCAACTTTAAAGTTAACATGGATTCAGAAACAAGCCAACCAGGAAATTACCTTTGTCAACTCGTTATCTTGTCAACTTGTCAACTGAATAAGATTTGTAAATTTAGATATTCAATATAGAAATGACAAAAAGTAAGGCTTAAAAAATATTAGACAACGATTACAGTGGGATTATGTATGGTTATAACATCTGTCTGAAAATATATCCAAATCCGATTTCAATTACATTCGGAAGTAATCGGAATTACTTACGGAAGAAAATGTTGTTACATTCGGATGTATTTGGGGATTGCCTTCGGATAGTGTTCCCACCGTTCCATTGGATTGCAAATCCGTTGAAACAGAGGCTAAGAGACAAGGAGTATAAGGCTGAAAGCCTTGATTGATGCTAATACATTATTCCGCCTAAATTGACAAAGAACCAAGATGTTTCCAAAGCCATGTTTCACATTTCCCCTAATATTATGTAAATCAAATAAATGATATGATTCTAGCTTTATAAAACTAATTCTTCATTTGCATTAAACAGCGAATGTTAAAATAGATTCAAAGTTCACATGATTTCTCTGACTCTCAACTTTATAACAAAATTGTGAAACTTGAAAGAAAAAAGCTCGCAGTGTTTCTGGAAAAACATAACGATGTTTTTTGGAAAACACTGCGAGCTTTTTGGGAAAAGGTTGTGTCCTTTTTTTCTGTTATTTCACCATTACTTTAACAACCTTGTTGTTTCCGACTCTTACAAGATAATCTCCTGCAGGAAGAGGATATGATGAAAGACCTGGAGCAATATCACGGTTAATAAGCATAGCCCCGGAGAAATTCCAAACTTTCAAATCTGAAGGTTGAGACAATTCAACATACAAACTTCCGTTTGCTGTGTATATTCTTGCATCCTGAGCTGCTATCTCTTCATTGTCCACAACCATCTTGTCTGCTTCAAGGAATTCGGCTTTCAATGTGACATTCTTTGTGATTGTATATGGATACGGATTCAATGTATTTCCGTCGCTCCAGCGAAGGAACATATATTCAGCCTCCGGTGTTGCAGTAAGATTCACAACAGTTCCATATAATTGTTCACCTGTTTTGTCTGCCTCAACCTTTCCGTTCTCGGTCTGTTCCAATGTCAGAGTATAGCTTCCAAGAGTAAGACCTTCTACTGTTACGGTCGTATTCTCTGATATATTATTCAAAGAATAAACATAAGTTTCAGCTTCGGTTGAAGCTCTCAATTCCATTT
Source organism: uncultured Parabacteroides sp. (assembly GCA_937894065.1). GTDB lineage: Bacteria > Bacteroidota > Bacteroidia > Bacteroidales > Tannerellaceae > Parabacteroides. Next base: position 53,075 of record CALCST010000009.1, read on the forward strand.
CCTGCTGAAGAACCTTTTCGGCAGCCTTAACCACAATCTTGCTTCCTGCATACTGAGGCAACAGAACAATCTTGAAACGTGCGCTTCCGCCTTTCTCCACTGCATTCAGATTACCACTCAAAGAAACAACACCTGCACCAGCCGGCAATGTAAAGCTTAAAGATTCAGTCTCACCCGAAGCCGATACGAACAAAGGCTGCACTCCTTGAGCGTCCGAAGCCGTCATCATTCGAGGATTCTCTGTTACACCGTCATTCCATTTCGAGAACATCTTTCCGGCAGGAGCCTTTGCATAAAGAGTAACCATATCTCCAGCATAAAGACCTTCCTTAGTTGCATCCTTGCCGGTCTCTACATTAGTTATGCTTGTATTAGTCTTTTGCGAAAGAGTAATCTTGTCACGTGTTATACCTTCCACCGACACACTCTTGTGTTCACGTATATAATACAAACTATATACTCCGGTTTCGGTAGGCTCGATAACCTCGCCATTTACTTTCACCACAGGTTCTGATGATTTATATTGAGCATCAATATCAAGCCAGAACTTGCAAGTTCCGTTTTTATCCACCTGCTGAGAATATCCGCTAAGAGTTTTCACAGTCACACCCTCAATCTGTGGGAAAGTAACCATATATACCATTTTCTCCTTGCTGAATGTTGCCGAAACGGTCTGAGCCTTCTTTACAATCAGTTCACGAGGATTTTGCTTTGAGTTGTCGTTCCATGCAGTGAAGAAATATCCAGCATTAGGGAATGCTTCCAGTTGAATTGTATCACCATAAACCACACTGCAACTGTCGCCTGCAATACCTACAAAGGCAATACGTCCGCCATCAGTCTGTTTCAGTTTCACAGCAAAGTTTTTGTATTTAACATTGCCTACTGTAACTGTAACATTTTCCTTTAATTCGGACAAAACATATGTATTTCCTGTTCCGCGGGAAAGTTGACGTCCGTTGGCATACACCTTGATGGCTGTTGCCGGTGTTTCTATAATTTTACTGTCAACAACAAGTTTGAACTTGAAAGAGCCGCCTGTCGCAACGGCTGTTTCCACTTCTCCTCCATCAGGGTTTACGGCAGTAACGCCTTCCGGAAGGTCGAAGGTGATTGAAATATTACCAGTTCCGAATGTTATCTCACGTGTTGTAACACCATCTTTGTATCCTTCTTTACGTGAAATACCTTCCACCACAACAACTCCTTCTTTTGAAGAAGTGACAAGGAATTTTCCGGTATATTCTTTCTCAATTCCTCCAATTCGATAATAAAGTTTACCGCCAGACTCACCTCCGTAGAGCGTAACTTCGGCACTTCCTCCGGCAGGCAAGGCTGATACATTTTCTGGAGAGACTGACATCGAAGGAGCTGATGCCTGAGGACGACCGTCGTCCATCAAAGCGGAAATAGTGATACCGCATGTATCCGGCATTGTAACTTCAATGGGCTGCGTCTCATACATTTCTCCATTCACCCAAAGCTGTTTGAACTTGAATGCCGAAGATGTTGCCGCTACTGAAACAGTAAGTTTCTTGCCTGGGTCAACAATAGTTTCAGAAGCTATTTCCTTATTATCCAATTTAACCGTAATCTTTCCTCCTTCCGGTTGGCGGATTATTACGGAACGGCCGCCTTTCCATTCGGCGTAGAAGGTTTTGTTGCCGATTGAGTTTTTTTCTATTTTATCAACGTCTTTATCTCCAGTATTCTCTCCCCAATATGTTGACTCCATTGTGTGCCATGTCACGAATGAAAAGTTTGGACGTGTCGGGTTAGGCAACACAACTTCATCCTCAACAGTATATGACTGCGGAGCATCTGATGGTAATGTTCCATTATACAGATAATCATACTTTATGCTATATCTCACCAGTTCCCATTTTGCATAAAGATTAATATCACTGTTTATTCCAACAGGAATCTCTGTTATTGGTGTATCACTGCAATCTTCCTTGAAGCACCAACCCAAAAGCTTATATCCACGCTTGGTCCCATTCATAGGCAAATCTTTTTCGATAGCAGAAGTGAAACGGACAGATGTTGTGGCACCACTCATATCTGGACTATTCCAATGAAGTGTTGCGATATAAACTGTAGATGCTTTTGCCTCGAGAGTAACCACGCCACCTTTATCTGCTCCTACATTTGTTTTAAACCAATCCAAAGTCAATTCCTTTACCAGCTTATCGCTATAATACCATCCGGCAAACTCCTTGTCGTTGACTATTGAGGTAAGTGTTGGTATGGTATATGGAAGATTCTTTCTGTATTCCGAAAATTCGTAGGTAAATGTCACATCCTTGAACGTACTTTTGTCATATTTATAATTTACAGTATATAGCGGAACCCAACGGGCAGTAAGCTCCATATTACCTGTTGTTCCCTTTAATATTTTTTCAACTTTCACACCGTCGTTGTTATACCAACCGGTGAATTCGTAACCGGGTTTTGTCGGGGATGGCAGTTCGTCTATAGATGAATCAACATTATACTCTATTTTATCCACCACTGAACCTCCATCCGAATCAAAAGTTATATAATAATTGGTATATACCCAATTTGCTTTATAAGCTATTGTTCCTTCAGGCTCTCGATTACTTAATACAGGTATTCCATTATACTCTGTCGCTTCCCCTTGTCGTTCCCATTTACTCTTTTCCATATCATAACCGATAATCTCAGGCAAAGCAGGCAAAGTAAAGCCAGTTTCTATGGTATAATCTATATTTGCTACTGGAGTTGCGTTTTTCCCGTCAAGGTCGAATGTGGCTGTGTATTGGGATAAATAGACCTTTGCTTCTTTATCATTCCAATTATCAGTTTGAGTTACATTTGCTGTTGTATAACGGTTCAAAGCTAAGCCTTGTATATATGAACCACTAGGTATAATTGTATTCAAACTCTCTATATCAGGATCTATAGGCCAAGCTGTACCTGATTGACCATTACTACCCAAAAAACCTCCTTTTCCACCATTTCCTGGAATACAATTCACAATAATATTGTGTATTTTAACCAATCCTCCTACAATATGAAAGCCTGAAGCAGATTCTCCATTGTCGCCATCATCTCCCCATCCAGTATGGCTATCACCATTCCTTGCCTTTACAATAACAGAACCACCTCCTGTAAACAAAGAATTACCTCCAGATATATAGAAAGCCTTTGCGTGAGTCTTATCCGAAGTTCTATCAACAGTCAAAGTCACCCCTTCCGGAATAACCAACGTCATTTCACCATCAAGAATATTCAGAGTTTCATATATTGTCTTGTTTGAATTCAATGTTACAATATTGCCGGATATTGAAGCTTCACTTCCTAAAGCATCCTTTAAATTCTGAGCAGAGCGAATATCTACAGCCATAGACTTAACAGCATACCCCACCACCGCCACCAACAGCAAAACCCATCTCCATATATGTTTTTTCATACTCAAATAAAGCGTTTTATAGTTTTATACTTAAGCCAAAAGTCTCAATAATTACTCAAACACCAACTCACACTCATCAAGCAACAACACACTAGAAGTACTACCAGTAAAGAAATCACCATACTTACTTGAAGATGCCACAATAAGTATATAAGTCGGTTTCGTTGCATAATCACGATATTGCAGCTTGATATCAAACATCTGATAGTCGGATGATGACTGGTCTGTCTTCAACTCACCGAAAGCGACCATAGATTCGTTGTTCCACGTCAAGTCCACAAAATCTCCAGTATTGGTATTTACCTTAAACGGAGCAGACCAAGTGAACAAAGCTACATATATATGGCAGGAATCTTTCGTTCCCTGCAAAGATTCGTATGGAGATTTAACCTTGTCGATAACACCGGAATTATATTTATAATATCCCCTCAAACCGGAAGGGCGACCAGTATAAGGACGACCGAAGTTCAGCGACGCGCCACTGAGACCTTCCACCTTGCCGAATGTTCCTGCATATAAACTTCCGGCAGCAAATACACCGGCTACGGTTTTGCTTTCAAGGCGAGCCGCCTTACCATTAATCACGTCGTTAGATTCGGGAGACGTCGGGTTTGCCTCACCAACGGCATTGGAACCTTTGTTTCCGGAATCCCAGAAATAATTTTCGTCAGTCAAATCCTTATTTGCATACCAGCTTTTGCCATCTTTAAACCAATCGTCGAAAGAAAGGTTAGGCACAGTTGGCATATCTTCGGTTGTGAATTGCTGAACCGGATTTGTTTTGCCGTCGAGTGTAAGCTCATATTCATATGTTGTAGATGCTTTCAAGTGAGTGAAAGTAAGAGTGAATGTGCCGTCTTCATTGACAACAATCTCGTTTGAAAGCACATTTTCCCAATCACCGGCAACAACTTCAGTTCCTTCGCTTTGTGAAAGCTCGCGATAACGTGCTGATACTTGTCCGGTTTTGGTTTCACCTTGAATATATGCACGCTTTGCCCAAGGATAAATAGCTGTAGTCTTAGCCTCGTCGCCTACAGGATGACGGACACTGATAGTCCACTCCTCTGTCTGGTCGAAAGCTGTCACATAAAATACTCTGGGACGGGTAAAGTCTGTGACAGTCTGCGGGTCCGGCTGCGTTTCGGCAACGCTGCAACCAAGCTGCAATGTTTCTATTTCAATATTCTTAAAAGATGGTTGTGAAGCAGAATCGACAAGGATAACCACATTGTGATTTATCTCGTCCACCAAAGGCTCGCCTACCATATTCTTTACCTTTATAATACGTGTAATATCATGAGAAACGGAAATTGTCCACTCATAATCCTGATAAAGGCGGAGAGTCATCTGAACCGGATTAAGGAAATTCATCCGTGTGTCAGCCGAAGCCGGAAGACTGTCTGCCGAAACAAAACCGGTGTCCGGAAAATTCACCAAATCAAGACAAGCCTTTTCATCAGGTATTATCTCAGCACCTTCAGTCACCTCTAACTGTGTTATGCGCAGATTACGCAAATCAAGAGTATCTATAATTTTTACTTCAACAGTTCTTGTATCGGGATAAATCTTCACAGAAGTCTGTCCGTCAACACCAAATCCCAAAATCTGACAATTAGACGTTGGATATGGAATATCATTCTTTACACATGAAGTCAGGAATAATACTGAAAGGATAAATGATATGCAGCTTTTAAACATATAGAGATTGAATTTTGAAGTCACAAAGTAAAGCAGTAAAGAGAAATGATATAAACCATCTTCTTAACTACTTAACTTCTTGACTCCTTAACTTCTTATTTTATAAATAAAATACAATTCCTAAATCAATTGACAAGAGATTAATCTTGAAGTTTGCCGAACTTGCAGTTCTTGTACCAGTTTCCACTTGGTCCTTTGTCTGGTCATACCAATTGAAGTTCAATCCGGCAACAGCAATAGAAGCCTCTACAGCAGTAAAATCATTCACAAAACAAGTAATACCGGGAGCGACTCCGATGTTAAGATTGTGCTTAAGCTGATATATGCCACTTAAATCCGCACCAGTTCCTGTTGTAGATTTACTTTCAGAATATCCATATGACAGACGAGCTTCATTGAAAAGTCCGAATCGCTTGCTGTCACCCAAGTTCAGATATGTTCTGATGAATCCAGTTACCGTATAAGTATTTGACGTTCCGCTGTAATCCTCAATTGAGAAACTCAAATCGTCTCCTAAACTAAGGTCTATATTATCCAGCTTAGTGAATGTGCGTGAGTATGAGAAACGTCCACCGACACTAATATTGTCTCTAATGAAATAACTGAACAAAGGTGTTACCTTAAAACTATATCCTTCTGTATTTATATTCTGTAATACCGAAAGGAATTCAAAATTATTATCAACATGCTCGTTATACGAGAAAGTTGCACCTACCATCCACTGACCTTTTGGAATAAAGGTCTTCATCACAATACCTCTGTCGTATTTTTCTTTCTTTTCTTTTGTCTCAGTCTTTTCTGCTTTTTCCACCTTTTCTTTTGCCATTAGAGGACAAGAGAAAAGGAGGAGAAAACAGATAATGGAGATTGGGAGAGTTGTTTTCATTTATTGATTGTTATTGTTTTTATTCTGAAATATTAAATGGAGTCATGCCATTGAAAGATGTGCCACTAAGACACTGTGCATCATAGCCGTATTCAAGACTGAATTCATCGACATACATGACACTGGTAGTAGAACCGGTGAACACGTCCCCATCTTTACTTGAAGAAGCCATGATTATTATATATATTGGATTCTCTTTACCAACCATAGGAATATCATCAGACTTATATTTAAGAGGTATATTAAATTCTGTATACTCACCAACTTCTTTATCAATAATTAGTTCTCCATATGCAAATACACCATCGGAATTTTCCCGGAATTTGTTATTCTGGTCACTTGGATTAGCTCTTAAAGAATGAACATTTACAATCTTTGTGGATAAAGCTATTGCTATAATAGCCTTATCTTTACCAGAACCATTCTCACTATTATTCGTCCAATTAATATCTCCTGGAGTATATTTATACCAACCTTTTAAAGATGTTGGCAGACCAATAAAAGATTGACCATAATTCAGTTTTGCACCGTCAGAACCAGCATCTTCTATTATTCCTGAAAAAATACTTCCAGCAGAGAAAGCCCCTATTTTATATCCAATTATATCCGCTCCTACATATTTTGATACAAGCCGAGCTGCACTTGTATTATTTGATACATTAACTTTATCCGTAGATTCTTGATATAAGAGTTGCTCTTTATTTATAGCAGCACCCAAATTACCGGATTCCCAATATATATCCTTTCCTGTCTCATTTGATGACCAATAGGTATATTCACCGGCCAACATTCCTGACGTTTTTCCAGTCCTTTGACTCCACATATCAAATCCTAAATTAGGAACTTCAGAAACAGTTGCGATCGTAAATTCCTCCGGAGTATCTTTGCTACTATCTTCACCAGAAACAGCATAATACTCATAAGTAACACCTTGTTTCAAACCAATAACTAATGTAGAGAAAGTTGATTCAGTATCAACCTTTATATACTCTAAAGGTATGGTGGTATATTCATTACCACCTTTTTCTCTAATAGCAAAAGTAGAATTAGTAGGGTCTCCAGCACTACCTTTCAATACGGCAAAAGAAGACCATACGACAGGAGCTTCAGTAAGGACTTTCACATCCGGTTTAATTATAATAGAGAATGTTTCACGCTCTTCCTGATCCAGATTATCCATAACAACTATGGTGAATGTATGAGTAGCAGGTTTCTTTCCATCCGGTTGCAACTCAGATTTCATCAATGTTGCGAAATCTAATTTATAAGTATTTTCCTCTCCTTCAACAGGAACCAATGCAGGGAAGCGACTGTCAGTCCATGAAGTTCCATTCCACTCAAATTCATTTGTAAATTGAGTAGATTCAGGAATTACTTTCAAAGAATATATACCGGCAGGAACCTTAATCAACATTGAGCCTTTTGGTTCTTCAGAATTTGGTTCTCCATCTACTATAGGCTGATAAGATGTAGTGTTTCCATCTTTAAAATCAACCAATTTCAATGTAGGTACACCTTTTCTCAAATCATCCTCTTTAATGGAAATTGTATATTCAATTTCAGTCACATCATCATCAACTGATATATCAATATCTGCACCTGCATTTCCGGAACTTTCTTCTTCAACTGTATATTTTAGAGTATAATGAGTACGGGGAGCAATATCTCTGATTGTTTTTTTCAAAACAAACGTATTTCCATCTTTATTTCTCAAATAAAGATTAGCAGTCAAGTCACCCTCCGAAGTAAAATATCCTGCACGATATTCATCTTTTGCATATATCAATTTACCTGCATTAGTACATACAGTATCACAATAATCTGTAAAATATTTGTCCAAACCAATATATTTCACAGAAACTTTAGTATTGGCAATCTGACATGTTACCTGCGTCTGAGTTATTTCATCAGCTTTAATAACGACCTCTTCAACTCCAGAATAAAAAGGCATTTCCCAAGCGGCACCTCCGTCTTTAACAGAACTTACAGCTACTTTATAAGTTCCCGCAGGTAGATTTAATTTTTGCCCTTTTACTTGAGTTGTATAATTCGTGTATGTACGAATAGTATCTCCGGATGAAGATATTATGTCAACCCGTAACTCCTCGTCTGTAACAGGTTTAGAACGGGTAATTGTTGTGTTATCTTCATTAACACCTAAATATAAATAACCAACCTGTCCTAAATTATCATTCTCTGTACAAGCCATCATCATAAAGAGAAGCGACAACAGACTTAATATACTTTTCATACAGTTTATATATCGTTTCATTATTTATTCAATATTAATGTAGCATTAGCTGATGAACCATTTGCGTCTTTTACTTGTAAGATAAACTTATTCGTATCCTGCAACATATCAAGGAAAGGAGAAATATCAAATTTCAAATTACCTTTATCTCCTTTTGAAGGGACTTCAAGCTTTTTACCAGCAGAAGACAATATTTCATTTACTTCATCAACACTTGATTGATCTAATAAATCCAATGGTAGATTAATATCTGCACCAATAGAAACATTAACTTTTAATTCTTCCAAACCTGTTGGTAGGAATAAATTGATTATTACACTTTTTGTTGATGAAGTTATTGTTTGTGGCTGATTGATATCAAATGATTTACCATCAATAGTTCCAGAGATTGAAACCTTATCAGAGTCTTCACCTCCCGGTGTCTCAGAACCACCTGATTCACCACCTGAAATATCCATAGGAATCTCAATAACAAAATCCTTTTCAATCAAAGCAACATCAACCTTTATCATAGGTTTTCCTGTTGGGACTTCAGGTTTGTCACCATCACCAGGATCTTCCGGTTCATTATTATCATCGCCATCACCAGGTTCAGAACCATCTCCATTTTCAACAATATCTAAATCAATCATAAGATTATTATGATTCTTCACCTCTTCATTTGCCCCTAAATCAACCAAATAAGAAACAGGTTCTCCATTCTTGTCCGTTACGTAAATATTCATACGTAAGACACCTGTGTTTTGCATAAAAGCAGCTCTATCCTCTTCCTTATTAATAGTCAAGACCCCTATACCATTATCCAAAACAATACTATAATCTTCACTATAATTTTCAAGGAAATTATCACTACATCTAAATTGAAGTTTCTTATTACTCAAAACACATGAAGTTTCAACCTTTGATACCTGCTTTGATTCAATAACAAAAGTATCTTCTCCAACATAATAAGGTTTTTCAAATCCAGCGATAACATTATCGCCATTTTCAGCAGACATTGTATATCTGCCAGGAGTAAGTATTAGTCCTCCTTCTGATTTCAATTCAGCATAAGTTTCATAAAATGCCACTTTAGTTCCTATAGAATCATAAACCACAACTGAGAAACTATCAGCAAATAATGAATCTCCAGCCTCTATTTCATTACTTTTTGTAGAATACTCAGCCTCTTTCTCTGCATTCAATGTCAAATCCAACAAGCCTGCATTTTCAGGTAATTGGGGAACTGAAGGATCTTCTATATCGCCCAATAAATCTTTCTTCATTTCACATGAGAAAAAAGAAAACATCAATACTGTGACTATATAAAAAATTAATTTATTTCTCATTTTCCATCCTCCTCTACTGCTGCTTTCAATGTCTGAGTTTCCTGAACATGCGGGCCCGCATCAACAGTTATAATATAGTATTGACCCAAATCGGCAGGTTGTCCGTTATTATCCAAGTAATATGTTCTTTCTGGATACCATTGATCTGAAAACAATCTTACACGAACCTTTACTTCAAGTTTTCCTGAAGCTGGAACATCTAAGAAGTATGCAGGTTCAATACTTTTTTCTAAAGAACCACCATCTTCCTGTCTTTGATAAAAAGATATCTTTGCATCTTCAATACCATTATATACATCGGCTTCAAAAGCATAAGCAAATGGTTGATCATCCAATAATTTTTGAAACTCTTCCGAAGGTTTAACAATAATACCAATACTTTCAAAAGTACATTTCAAAGATAGGTTTGTTGTAGTTTTATCTTCTATCCTAAAAGATTCAGTTTTAACAAAATAAGGCACTTTGCTAACCAATGAATTTCCTCTTTTAAAAGATGAAGCCGTTATCTTATAATCTCCTATAGGCAACTCTAAAGGAAGACCTTCATCTACCAAATCTGAAAATTGTTCATATTCTTTATCTGTTTCTCCAGTAATAGACAGATAATAAGTATTTACATCTTGTTCAGGGAATAATTCCGAAGAACGAGTTGTAATTACAGGGATTTGAATATCTGTTTCTGCTGTTGGTTGGATATTCAAGGAGCCCATGCCTGAAGGGATTTCTGGTTTTAGGTTATCCTGCGTAATACAAGATGAAAGCATAAACACGCAGATAGTTATTAAAGATATTATATTTTGTTTCATAAGATTATTCGTAGATTAATTGAACATTGTCTATATAAAGTTGACTACCAATATACTCTCCATTGCTCAAATTCGATGCAGAAGGATAAATCATAAGATCATCTGTACTAGTAGAAATACCAGATACAAATCTAATATACATCTTAGTTGCAGAAGTCATTCCATTATTTCCAGAATAATCAATAACTACTTTTTTATTCGTCCAACTAGTTGTAGGTTTAGCCTCATCACTATTTAACTGAGTTTTTGCAATAATATTTCCACCTTTATCCAATACGACTAATTCTGCAATAAAAGCATCATTTGATTTACACTCATATTTGTAATCAAAAGAAAATGCATAAGGACGAGATTTAAAATCTATTCCATAAACAGGATTATCATTTGAATAATCTCCTAAAAACAATTCTCCAGGAGTAATATTATGGACTGTTCCAAGTCCTCCATCTATAGTAGCAGTATTGCCTAATCCCCACCCTACTGTGCGAACTAGTGCTGCTTTAACACTATTATATCCATCCACAGGAATTGTCCCGGAATTAGCAACATAACTAGTCCATTGCCTGTCTGTATTTGTTATTTTATCATAAAATCCACCATCACTTGTTGTTACTTTATTAACTGTATTCCATGCTTTTTTTTCAGACCATGGCTGCCAAACTTCCCAATAACGATATGGATATTGAATATCAGGATCAAAAACTCCACCTACACCAGAAACTAAGTTGTTTGCTCCTTCTGCATTAGAACCATTTGCATCGGTCTCTATTGTCCACTCTTCAAATCCAGCATTCGGAACAAATGTATTTTCCTCCTCTGTCGTAACCATTTTCTCCTCGCTCTTACGATTATCTTTATTATTATACACTGTTTGGAATGTATATTGTGTTTCAGGAATAAGACCTGTAACAACAGCTTCATAAGTCGTTGCATCCAACATTATAATCTCAGGAGTAATCTTTTGTCCATTCTGCAAGAATGTCAACTTATCCGATGTTCCTTTAGTCAACTGGCCTCTCAAGTAAACACGTTTAGCAAAAGCATTTCCATCCGATATATCCAATGTAAATACCGGAGCATTTACAATAATTTCACGAGTTAGTTCATCTTTATTTCCCTTTTCATCCTCCAAAGAGAATGTATAACTATAAGTATTAACACCTCCATTATCTTGAGCAGTTAATAACGATGAGAATTCCTTAGGGAAAGTAATTTTTGCAACCTTGTCATTTTCCTTAACTGAAATAATATTCCACTTAGATTCCAATTCAGAAGAATTTTCAAGAACATTATATTCTTCAATATTACCCTGGCCTATCTGAATTTTCAAAGTTGCATTTCTTAATTTCTCCGGAGCTTTATAATAAACTACTCTTTCTGCAGACATAACATCGCCCTCAGTAATATTTGTTTCCGGGAAATTATTATTCATTATAATAGCCGGTTTACCTACAGGATAAACAGTTACAGAGAAGTTCACAATATTTGTTTCATACTCTTTACCTGTTGCATCCTTTCCATAAACTTCATAATAGTATACAAACTCACCTTCATCTTCAGACGGAGGAACAAGGGTGTTTATTGCATTTTTAAAATCTATCGTTCCTGATTTTGTTTTACTTGATAATAAAATATCAGTTTCTCCATCTGCAGTCCAAGTCAATTTACGCTCAAGAGCGGAGTTCATTCCTTCTTCTGTAGCTAAATCATAATATACAGCAGAATTTAAATCTTCTCCTAACCATCTCTTTATAATCAAAGAAGATACTCCTCCTTCCATTGTAAAATCTACTTTTACATTTGTAGTAAATAGTCCTTCTGAACTACTACCATCATTTGTATATGAAAATTTAGCTCCATTTTCAAAATCGACAGGAGTTAGTAACGGCTTATCATGTTCACCCCACATATAATCAGGTATATATACTTCCATAGGGACTTCAACCATTGAATCATCCAACGTAACCTCCAAACCAATACCTTGATTACCCTCAAGAAGTTTAAGCATAATATTAACATTCTGACGGCGTTCCAAAATCAATGGAGCAGTGGAAGAAAAAAATTCTTCTTCGGTAGAACCTTTTTTCTTGAGTTTCACAACGACCTCCGCTTCCGTACCTTCTTTATCTGCGCGAAAAAAAGCAGGAGAAGTTTCGCCTTTTTCAATTTCAAAACCGTCTTCTGAAGTATATGGAGTTTTGATAACTATAGTATAGTCTTCATAAACATCATCAAATTCCTTTGAAGATTCTGTCACAACACGTGTATTCCCTAATGTACAAGTAACATCAATATAAGTATTCATATCACCACGGATGGTGAAATCTGTGCTACCTTCGAAATAAGGATTCTCAAAAGCAGCCCCTTTATTATCACCTTTAGAAGCGATAAGAGTATACGCGCCCTCGGCAAGCTCTATCTCCGCAGGCATTTCATCATATCTAGGGAAAGTCTGGACAGTATCTTTCTGATCTTTAACTATAAGAATAGAATAATCAGATGTTTCGAGAAATTCTTCGAACTCATCCTCATAACCTTTTGTTTTTAAATCACTATTTACACCTTTATTTAAAGAAGTTGTATCTGCAGATAACCTTAAACCAAATGTTCCGGATTTAACCATTTTACCATCCGGCTGACAAGACTGCAACAAACAAACTGATAATAATACAAAAACAGATAACAACGCAAATAATAGCTGCTGTTTTCCTTTATGAATCTTTTTCATTTATACCTTTTTTTTCAAGTGGCAAAAGTACCTTAATTATCATATTTCTACAAGGTCTGTTTATTTCATTAATTGTCCTATTTTTTATATATAGCTCTTATTTTAAAAAAAACATTGTGATAATCTGTGTCCGGAAATTATTTTTATGTCCTATTTTTTATATTTACATTTAAGATATTTATTATACATTTGTTCCAAAATAAAACTGAAAAATTCCTATTATGGAAAACGAAATCCCCAAACTAGATTTACCGGAAGATGTAATAACAGGAAGGCTGATGGATACTAATATCCTTAGCCTATACACAAATTTTCCATGCCGACTAAAGGCTAAGATATTTGTGTTCTGCAAGAAAGGAAATATTGAGGCTTCTATCAATATGGAAAACTATGTGATAAAGGGAAATTGCATAGCAATAGTTCCACACGGAAGTATTCTGAAAATAAATAAAATTGAAGATGATATCGAACTTTATTTCATCGGTTTTTCATCATCATTCTTAAAACAGATAAATCCTGTAAAATCAATTGTTGACACGCATTATGCAATAAAGAGGAAGCCGGTTCTGGAACTGAATCCTAAAATTGCTCAGGCTGTATATGAAAATATCGAGCCATTCGTGAGGACTCAGGAAGAAGGGGCAATATTAAATAAGGATTTCAACAGGCATATATTTATGGCTATAATGTATGGATTGGGAATCCTGTATGAGAATGAGAAACCTAATTCCGAACTTCTTTCTACAAATGAAAGGATAACCCAGGATTTCAGTCAGGCTGTGATGGATAATTATATAAAGGAAAGGAATGTTTCTTTCTATGCTAATTTATTGAGAATAACTCCTGCATATTTAAGTACAATAATCAAGCAAACAACAGGAAAGACTTGTACGGATATTATTGCGGAAATGGTTATTATGGACGCAAAGGCTCAGTTGAAATCAACAAATCTGCCGATTCAGGAAATTGCATATTCTCTGAATTTCACAAACGTGTCGTTTTTCGGGAAATATTTCAAAAGGCATGTGGGGATTGGGCCGCTGGAGTATAGGAAAGGAGGAAATGACAGGGGACAAGTTGATAAAGAAACGAGTTGACAAGTAGTATAAATCTTGTCAACTCGTCCCTGTAACCTCGTCACCTGTCACTTACCAATTTTATTTCTCACTTCCTTTGTAAGCGCATCTTTATGCACCATTATGCAAATAGTTTTTGCTCTTACAAAGCTTTCGGACATATTCAGGTAACCGCCGAAGGCATTGCGCTCTGTGCCCCATGAGTTCTTGGTTATATAATATTTTGTTCCGTTCTGATCCTTTGTGATACCTGTGATATGCATCAGGTGGTCGTCAGTTGTAACAAAAGCTTCATAGCCAGCCTGACGAACTTCAGGAGTTACTTTTACTTCAGGATAAGGACGTTCGAATTTATATACTTCTTCCAATCTTTCACCGGCATCCATTTTTTCGAAGCGTGCACGGTCGGTTGTTGCATAGTCATCAACATTGTTTACCTCCGGATTGATTGCTACACCATTCTTGAATGAGAAGCCTTTTTCGCTTACATCGCCATCCCAGCAAACACTGTATCCGTTCTTGAGGGCATTGTCCATTACAGACATCATTTCGTCGAGCGGAAGGTTATACATCAAGGCGTGTTCCCAGTTGTCAGGAACTTCCACATCGAAAGCTTCGTAGTATGGTTTGTGAATGAAGCTGGTAAGCAACACATAGTCGTCCATATTCAAGCCCAATGATTCAGCGAAAGATTTGGCTGTATATTCTTTTCCTTTATATGTGAATTTCTCAGGTAATTTGCCCAAGTAAATATCCATCAGGCTGTTCACCAGTTCTTGAAATTCAGGAGAGTTTTTCTTCAATTTCACTGCTGTTTCGGAAATGCTGCTAACGTATGAAGCAAGTTCGCCATGGTTATGGCGGTCAGAATCATAATTGATTCCGCTATATACTTCTTCTGGAACAACACCAACTTGCTTGAAAGCTGTAATCCATGATGGAGAAAGGCTTCCCTGGCTTACATTGCCCTTGCCACGACGCATATAATTGTCGTTAATCTGATTGATATATTTCTGACGGACAATGAACATTTCGGAAAGGTCATATTCTCCTTTTCCCATACGGAGAAGTTCTGACTCCATAAATGATGTGGTTGCGAAACACCAGCAAGTTCCTGTTGATGCCTGATTCTTTACTGAAGTGGCAGGCACTTTAACTTCGTCCGTGAACTGATAGCCTTGTGACATGGCTGCCAGTGGAGAAAGTAATGTTAATGCGAATGATAGAAATAATAGTTTCATGATTATAGATATTTAAAATTCTCGTCAACTCGTTCCCTGTCACTAGAATCCTCTTGCAAACATCTTCCAGAACTCATCTGCCATTTCCTGCCAGCGGAGGATTGTTGCTCCGGTGAAATCGGCAGTGTAGCCTGTAAGGAATTTACGGGCAGCGTCCTGTCCTTCTTTTGCCTGGATTTCTTTATAACGAGCCTCAACAAAAGGCATTTCGGTATTTCCTTTTTCCATGAAATGCTGATATGCATTGTTCATAGTTTCTTTTGTAAGTCCCCAACGAACTGTCGCAAGTTTGTTTGCCGTGCGATATTTCCATACGATAGCATCTTCACGATGACGATGCTGGCCACAAATTGAGAATGCTTCAGGAAGGTCTGTTGTTCCGGCAAATACAGGGATACGAGGGCTCTGACCCGGGTTGTCAAAAGAAAGCCATAACACACCTCCTACATCATTAGGAAGCCAGTCTCTGAGCTGAATCACTGTTGAGTAAGAACACTGAGGAACAGCAACCAGACGATAGCGTGTAACGGCTCCTTCTTTAATACCGTTCAGCATATTTACCATATCAGTTGTCATCCATGGATTTGCGGAATTGCTAATTACAGTATCTACATAACCGCCTTTTTTCTTCTTTGCGACCTTAAGATTCTTAGTCATGTCATATTCAGTGCCTTCGTAAGTTTCGCGAAGCATAGCACTGACATCAGCAACAGAAAGTTGTTTCTCTGGTTTGACGCTCAATGGCAATTCCTCCGAATCATATGAAAGGTTCAAAGATGGAGCAAGTTTGTCAAGGATAAAGAATTCACGGATACTGAAAGACTTCATTTCACCGGAATAATTTCCGCCGCCATATACTTCCCAGAAACGGAAAGGTTTCTTTCCATCCCAAAAGCCCATTTTCTTTCCGACTTCATATACATTGTCTGAAGCCATATAATTATCTTTATCCTTAAGATTCAAATTGGAAATGCGTGGGATATTTGCAGAAACTCCGACATGATCGTCCGGAATACGGACAGCAGCCCAAACACCGCCGATTTTGTCCGGTCCTTCGCCGAAGATTTCAAAATGCCATACTTCTTTGGTGTCGGCAATTGTAAGGCATTCGCCTGAATCACCATAACCATATTCTTTAACAAGATTTCCCATCAGAGTAATAGCTTCACGCGCGGTTGTACATCTCTGCAAAGCTATACGCTGAAGCTCCTCAATCATAAACATACCTTTCTTGTTCTGCAGTTCTTCACGACCAGTGATTGTAGTCTCACCCATAGCAAGCTGCATTTCATTCAAACAAGGATATGATGTATTTACAAACTGGTAGGTATGCTTTGCCTGTGGAATCTCGCCTTTTAGTTTTCTGTTTGTCATATCATTGACAAACTCGGTATGCATATTTCCTTCATAAACTGCAGTTACCGTATCATTCTTATAATCGGCAGCAGGTACAATATCAACCCATGTGCGGTAGTTTCCATCACAAGTATGGCTGGTAATAACAGAGCCATCGGTTGAAGCTTTCTTACCGACCATAATACTGGTGCAACTCTCCGGATTATTCACCGGTTGCGAAAATTCTATTTCCTCCTGTGCCTTTATTGGAGAAACGACACATAGGAAAACAGCTAATTTGAAAATAAGTGCTTTCATGTTTATGTTTTTTTTATAGTTAACAAGTAGACAAGGGGACGAGTTGACAAGGATTAAATACAGAGACTAGGAGTTAAAAAGTTGAGAGTTGAGAGTTTAGGGTTTAGAGTGAAAAGTTTAAAGTTGAAAGTAAAAAAAGCTACTTAACTCCTTAACTTCTCCCTCTTCACTTCCTTATCCCTCAATTTTCAATTCTCAATTTTCAATTTCCCTACCTCCTTCTCTTCCTCTCAAACTTATTCTGAGCAGTTGAGCGTCTCGGCTTTCTGTCTTTTCTATCCTTACGGTCTTTGCTCTCTCTTCTTTCCTTGCCGTCCTTACGGTCTCTTCTGTCTTTGCGTTCTTTCTTTTCCTGAGCCACTTCAACAGAAATGCGTCGTCCGTCAAGTTCGAAGCCGTTCATTTTCTTCATCACCAAAGAAGCTTCTTCTTCAGCAATTTCGAAGAATGAGAATTTCTCACAGATATCGATACGTCCTATCTCAACTTTGCCAGGAACACAACGGTTCACAAGCTCAATCAGGGTATTAGGGAACAAACCGTCTGTTTTACCAAAGTTAAGGAAGAAACGCACATAACCTTCTTCAGCGATACCTTTCTTACGTCCGGATTTCTCACTGCGAGAATGTTCGTCCACAACCTTTATTTCATCGGCATCCTTGTAATAGTCAATCATACGATTGAACTCTAGAGAAACCATTCGTTTGATAATATCTTCCTTGTCCAGCCATTCCAACTTACGGTAAACCTGAGGCATCAAAGATGCGATTTCATCTTCATCAACTTTTACTTTCTCAATCTGGTCAACGAAGTTGAAAAGCTGTTTCTCACAAATAGCCTGACCGGTAGGCATTTCTCCTTTCTCGAACTTCTTGTTTATGATACGTTCGATTTCCTTTATCTTTCCTTTCTCACGGACATGGCAAATTGAGATTGAAATACCTGTCTTTCCGGCACGACCAGTACGGCCACGACGGTGAGTGTATGACTCAACCTCATCAGGCAAACCATAGTTGATAACGTGAGTAAGGTCATTAACGTCCAAACCTCTTGCGGCAACATCAGTAGCAACAAGAAGCTGCAAGTTCTTTATTCTGAACTTCTGCATTACATAGTCACGCTGAGCCTGGCTAAGTTCTCCGTGAAGTGAGTCGGCGTTATAGCCATCCTGGATAAGTTTATCAGCTATCTCCTGAGTTTCCTTTCTTGTACGGCAGAAAATAATACCGTAGATATTAGGATAATAGTCTGCGATTCGCTTCAAGGCAAGATATTTGTCCTGAGCACGAACCATATAATATATATCACGGATATTCTTGTTTCCTTCGTTCTTGTTACCGATAACAATCTCCTTAGGATTGTTCATATATTTCTTTGTTATGGCTGCAATACCCTGAGGCATTGTAGCTGAGAAAAGAAGCATATTACGGGAAACAGGTATTTCGGCAAGAATAGCATTGATGCTGTCGGTGAATCCCATGTTGAGCATTTCATCAGCCTCGTCCATAACTACGTTCTTCACAGCTGATAAATCAACAGTTTTTCTGTTCATCAAATCCAGCAAGCGGCCCGGAGTGGCAACCACAACATGAACACCACGTTTCAATGTCTTTATCTGGCTTTCGATACTGGAACCGCCATAAACCGGCAACACCTTCAAACTCTCGATATATTTGGAATAGTCGTTCAGATCATCCGCAATCTGCAAACAAAGCTCACGTGTAGGACAAAGAATCAATGCCTGAGGAAAGACTTTCTCAGTCTCAATTTTCTGTAAAATAGGCAAACCAAAAGCAGCAGTCTTTCCAGTTCCTGTCTGTGCCAAGGCTATCACATCATTATCCTCACCAAGCAAAAGAGGAATAACCTCTTCCTGTACAGGCATTGGAGACTCATAACCAATTTCTTTTATCGCCTTTAATATAGGATAGGCGACACCCAAATCTTCAAATGTTTTCAAAATATAACTGTTTATTGATGTTTCGAAGTTGCTTGACTCAAAAGTCAGCAAATAAATACAGATAATGTCAAGCGACTGTGCAAAATTACTGAAAAAATATCAAACCTAAATACACACACTTCAACTATTGGAAATTGTTTCATGTGGAACATAATTAGAGACAAGGTGACGAGGTGGCAGTTGACAAGGATAAAAATACAGAGTTCACAGAAGCATAGAGTTTTTATTATTAACCAATAAATATACTCTGCGCTTCTGTGAACTCCATGTTTGAATATAAGGACTCTCGTTAACTGAAAATTGAGTCCGGCTAAACTTTAATATTAAATCTTACCATTCAAGACCTAGCAATGCTATCATCTTCTTTGGTAAATCTGTATTTTCCATTATAGTTGTAAAATTATCAGCACCTGTTCCGTAAGCATAAACAGGAACCATAACTGCTGTATGGCCACCGGTACTGAACAGACATTTTATTCCGGATTCAGCTTGAGTGAAGTCTTCGTCCTGTGACGGGATTGTCATTCCTCCTGTTTCATGGTCTGCTGTTACAACCACCAATGTACCTGGATTTTTATCTGCAAAATCAAAAGCCTTTTCAACTGCTTTGCTGAAATCTATTGTTTCTGCAATAACCATATTGGTATTATTGCCATGAGCACCAGAATCAATCTGTGAACCTTCGACCATAAGGAAGAAACCTTCCGGATTATTCTTCTTCAGTATGCTCAATGCTTTTTCAGTAGCTTCAGGAAGATAGTTACCACGTCCTTCAAGAGCTGAAACCATATTGCCTGGAGCAAGAAGACCTGCCAGTTTTCCGGATTCAACAGCATTGATTGCATTCATATCGAAAGCTACAGCATAACCTTTTTCCTTCAATTCTTCAATAAGATTTACACTATCCTTACGGGCATCAAAACGATCACGTCCGCCTCCTATAAATAAATCTACCCCACTATTAACAATATCGCATGCAATCTCTTCAGCCATTTTTCTGTTTGGCTGATGAGCCATAAACGAAGCAGGAGTAGCATCGGTAATATCTTTGGTTACAACAATGCCTGTTGCAAATCCTTTCTTTTGAACCTTCTCAACAATGTTCTCTACGACATTCTTATCAGCGTCAACACCTATAGCTCCGTTATATGTTTTATGTCCGGTAGCCATAGCAGATCCTGACGCTGCGGAATCAGTAACCCTGTTATTCGCTGAATAAGTTTTGGAAAGTCCAATATATTGTGCCCGTTCAAAAGCCAAAGGAGTATCGGCACTCATCATTGCGGAATAGGTATGAGCCAGTCCCATACCGTCACCTATCATAAAAATAACATTCTTGACTTCCTGTTTTTTTTCAACAGGTGTACATGCTCCCAAAGCTACAAGAAGTACTAATGAGAACAGAATATTAATCACTTTACTAAACATACTTTTTTAGTTGACAAGGTTTCAGAAACAAGTTGAAAAGATTTTAAACACAGAGTTCACTGAGTCACAAAGCCTCAGTGAACTCCGGTTTGAATATAGAGGCTTTTGTCAACTTATTCCCTAAATTCGAGATTGTAAAACTTAAGCCTTCAATATTATAACTCTCTAATCTTTACATTCTTGAACCATACAGTATAACCATGGTCCTGCAAGCCTATATAACCTTCCTTGGAAATACCTTCTGTGAAGCCTGGGAAATCCTTGAATTTACTGTTGTTCACCATATCATCCCATTCTTTACTCCACAATGTATATTCACATACTTTTGTTCCATTCTGTGTGTGGGTAACCTTTCCGTCTTTTACTTTGATTACGATAGTGTTCCATTCACCTGCCGGTTTAACTGTTTTAGGATCGGCAGGAAGCATATCATACAATGAACCAGCCAAATGACTGTCAATTTTATTATCAGAAGCTGCTACATTGTCCAATACCTGAACTTCCGGAGCTGCATAATAGATAGGTTTACCCGGAACTTCTCTAACATAATAGAAAATACCTGAATTTGCCTGGTCACTTACTTTCCAATCAATAGACAACTCAAAATTCTTGAATTTCTTGTTTTCAAACAGGATATCACCATTGGCACCCTGTCCCGGTTTTTTACCTTCTCCGGTAAACACTTTCATAGCACCGTCTTCGATAACCCAGTTAGCAGGCATTGCATTTCCGTTGCACTGACGCCAACCACTAAAATCTTTACCGTTAAACAATAAAACCCAACCGTCTTTCTTTTCAGCTGATGTCAATTCATTGTCTCCTGCTGCACCACCACATGAAGACATTACCATTGAGAAAAATCCCAACAGGCACATAAATAAATAATTCTTTTTCATGATACTTTTTTTGTTTGTAAGTTTATTAGTTTGTTAGTTAGCACTTTTACAAGTTGACGAGTTGACAAGTTGACAAGGCTACAGAAATTAAAAAAAATCCCTTAACTACTTGACTACTTTACTCCTTAACTCCTTTTCACTCTCATTCACCCTGTAAAATTATAATATTATTTCCATATAAACCAGAATTATCACCACATTGCACTAACTTTGTCCAAACTACAAAAAATAGAGTGTTATGATAAAACTATTGTTCAAATTATTCATTTTACTAATAATTACTCCATCAGCCATATCCCAAAATCAGAAAGTATGGATTGATGCTGATTCCGGTAACGAAGTAGATGATATCTATGCCATAATCAGACTGATTGAAGAATCTGATATTTCAGTGGTAGGTCTTAGTTCTGCACATTTCAACAATCCTGATCTGCTTGTATTTGACAAATGGAATCAATACCCAACAGAAAATATCTCAACTATTGATATAAGCCAACAAATAAACCAAGATATGGTTTCATCTTTGAAAAGAGATGATATTATCTGCTGTAAAGGTGCAGACCGCCAGATAGGAAGAGCATGGGGCGGTTTTGAACCACGTGATTCTGAGGCAGTAAAACAGCTGACAGATTATATAAAATCGATGCCGGAAGGTGAAATGTTAGACATAATATGCCTTGGAGCAGCAACAAACATTGCTTCTGCTATTATACTTCATCCTGAAATAAAACAGAAAATAAGATGTTATATGCTGGCAGCTCAATATGATCAGGAAAAAGGCATATGGAATAAAAATGAGTTCAATGTAAGAAATGACCTTAACGCCTTTGATTTTCTTATGTCTGAAAAGGATATAAACCTTTATGTTATGCCAATAACGACATGCCAATCTTTCAAATTCAAGAAAGAGGATACTTTCAACAGACTTGACAAAAGCAATATCAAACATAAAATGCTTATCGACCGCTGGGAAGAAACAGAATCCACAAGCCACGAACGCATACTTTGGGATCTTGCTCTTGCCGAAGCTTATCTATGTCCTGATTTTTGCAAAATGGAACTACGGAATGTTCCTCAGGAAAATGGAGAGCACAAAATACATATTTATACATCTATGGACGCAGATAAGATGATTGAGGATTTCTGGGGTTTCATAAGATTTTAAGTAATTGCCATTTCTGAATATTGGCTGAAGGCCTTAAATTATATAGCACAGGGCAACGCCCTGTGTTTCAGGATATATTCCACACAATAAGCCCTGAAAGGGCGGAACTGAGTGAAGTTATGCCCTTTCAGGGCGTATATAGGTGAGGGAAATGCCTGAAACGTAGGGTGCTGCCCTACGCTGTAAAATTAAAGGCCTTCAGCCAAAAGATGTTCGTTTGTGTTTAAATCATTTTCACAAGCTCAACTTCCGGAGAACAAACTCCTCAAAACTCATCCACCTTCAAATCCACCCTGAACTGATCAAGCCTCTTCTGCAACCTGTCCTGAACTTCCTTATATTCCGGATTTCCATACAAGTTATTCAATTCATTAGGATCCGCTTTCAAATCATACAGCTCATTACAGTTTATAGCCTCACGCTGTTTGTCCTTGTCACCATAGAAATGAATAAGTTTATATTGTTTGTCGCGCACACCGTCATGACGGCGAACCATATGAATTGCAGGATAATCATAATAATGATAATACAGATATTCCCTCCAATCGGCAGGAACTTCACCGCCAAAAAGAGGAACCAAAGACGTTCCTTCCATAAACTCCGGTTTTTCAATGCCGGCTAAAGCAAGATAAGTCGGTGCATAGTCGATATTCTGAACCAAAGCATCGCAAGTGCTGCCGCCTTTAATCATACCCGGATAACGAATAATAAGAGGAGTGCGCATAGATTCTTCATACATAAAACGTTTGTCGAACCATCCGTGTTCTCCCATATAGAATCCCTGGTCCGATGTATAAACAATCACAGTATTATCCATCAACCCTTCTTTCTCCAGATAATCCAGCAAACGTCCCACCTGGTCGTCTATAGTCTTTATACAACGCAAATAATCTTTCAAATAACGCTGATATTTCCATTTCACCAGCTCCTCACCTTTCAGATTGCTGTTGATAAATTTTTCGTTTCTCGGTTTATACGAAGAAATCCATGCCTCGCGCTGTTCCGGAGTCATTCTTTCCAGTGAAGCATCCCAGCCACGTATATTCCACTCATTCTTGTAAGCTTCAGTTTCTTTAAGCTCGTCAACCTTAAGGTCATAAACCAATGTCATATCATCGTCGATACGCATTTCCTGAGTGCGTGCGGCATCGCATCGTGTTGCATAATCATCATTAAACGTATCTGGATAAGGGAATTCCACATCCTCATAAAGATCCAGATATTTCTCTTCAGGCATCCAGTTTCTATGCGGAGCTTTATGGTGCACCAAAAGGCAGAACGGCTTGTTCGGATCCCTCTTTTCAAGGAATTCAATTGCATGGTCTGTTGTCAGAGTCGTAGCATATCCTTCTTCCTTTACATATTTGCCGTTTGTTTCCTTAGTCTTGAATTCCGGATTATAATAATCTCCCTGATCCCACAACACAGAGTAATAGTCGAATCCCTTAGGCTCACATTGCATATGCCATTTGCCAACTACTCCTGTCTGATAGCCATGTTGCTGAAGTATCTCCGAGAAAAACACCTTTGTTGTGTCTATACCTTTTCCCAGCTGGCGCTGTCCGTTCTGATGACTGTAAAGTCCCGTCATCAGGCACGCACGACTAGGAGTGGACAACGAGTTTTCAACAAACGCCTGGCGGAACAACATTCCTTCAGCCGCAATACGGTCGATATTCGGTGTCGGCGCCAACTTGCTTATCGGATGTCCATAGGCACTGATTGTCTGAAACGAATGGTCGTCGCACATTATATGCACTATGTTCAGAGGTTTCTTCTCCGGCTGCTCAGCTTGTTTTGTACCACAAGAAGATAGTAATACCGCAGGGATAGCCAGGGTATTAAGTAGTAATGAATTGTGTTTCATGATGTGTTTTATTTATTGGAAAAGCATTAAAGATTCAACGTAACCAACGGTTTAAATGATTATTTTCCGTCTCGACTACAAATTTATAGAATTCTGATTCAGGAAGCTTACTCAAATCCACAACATAACTTCCATCAGTTGAAGGAACAGTTGCAAGCTTTATCCATTCATCCTTCCCTCCTTCTTTGAATTTATTGCTTGGCGCAGCATAAATTGTGACCGGCACAGGAACTGACGGATAAAATGATTTCCATGACAAACTAACATTATCGTCATATCGCATAGTTTTCAAATCATAAATATCGACCTTACCGATAAAAGGCATGCCATCCTGTTCCCAACGGACATCTTGCGGTATGGAAAAACCGAGATAGCGGCAAATAGAAGGGGCAATATCTGTAATTGATAGATTGCCTTTATAAAAGTGCTCATTCACCGGAACATTTGTCGAAATCCATGTTGTGCGTTCTCTTTCGCTCTGCCTTCCGTGGTGATGCCCGTTTTCCTCCCGTCCATGGTCAGTTGTCACAACAATCATCCATTCCTCATCAAAATTAGCTTCACGATATTTCACTGCCTCCCACACACGTCTGACCTGTTCATCTGCTTTCATCACATACTCGTCGAAAAATTTACCGTTACCTTTTATGTGGCCCGCATCATCTGTGTACCAAAGGTAAACCCAACTCATATCCGGAGCATCCTTGCGGATACTTTCAGCAGCTTCCTTCGACACTCGTTCATCAATGTCAAAAATATGCAAGTCCAATTCTTTGTTCGGATAATTCACTTTGTCGTTGTCATAGCCATCACGCACATAATCTATTTTCAAATAGTTCGTTTCAGGCTTTCCTTCACCTATCAGCACCGTACGGTTATCTGTCCAGCTGGAATATAATCCGGTCTTGAAATCCTTTTCCTGCTCTTTTGCTATACGGAATATTGTCCAGTAATTATAATTAGGCTTCAGATTATCATTCCCGCCCACATTATGCTTATTAAACCAGGTAGCTGTAAGCAAATTTGTATAACCTATAGCGGAGATTGTAGCCGTTTCAGAATAAGCGCCAATTTCTCCTCCGGTAATGGCACGGGAATATCCTCCGGATGAAGCAATTTCATAAATTGCAGGTGGCTGCAAACGCTCTATCTGGTCGGCAGGGACTCCGTCTATAATTATATAGACAGCCTTCTTTGTCTTGGCAAAAATACCGATACAAAAGAATAATGTAAATAATAGGATGCTAATGTGTTTCATGATATTAATACTGTTTTTTTGATTCTGCACAGCTAAAGTACGGTATATCCTTGATTACAACAAACTTTTTCCAATCTTGTTTTGCAACTCCCTCGCAACATTCAAAACTTAACCACTATTACTAAGATATTTATGCTGCATGTAACCCTTTTGATTATTTCTTTTGGATTAGTATATAGTTTTTTTACTTTTGTATGTATTTAACATGAGTTCGATGAATTAAAAATGCTAACAGTTTTGGAGAATGGATTATTCCAGGAAAAAGGATATAATTAAGGCTAAAAGCCTTTTTATAGCCCAGGGCGTGAGCCCTGGGTCACAGACACATAATAAAACAAAGCTCTGAAGGAGCGCCACAATGTTCTGTTATGGTTTCGTCGTTAATAGAGGGTCGCTCTTTCAGAGCTTAGAACGGATGGTGGTTGTATTTACCCAGGGCTCACGCCCTGGGCTATACAAATCAGGCAAATGCCTGATTTGACAAGGCTTTCAGCCTTGATTGATAGATCAGATTCGTCGAACTCACGTTATTTAAATTAAAAAATAGTTGTCACTCACCTTGCCAACTTGTTAACTCATCAAATACAATATGACAATTTCAGAATTTCTACAGAACGACCGCTTCGCCGTAAATGCTGGCGTTGAATTATTGGAAACAAGAAGCGGATACGCCAAAGCGCGTATGATGATTACACCTGAACATCTTAATGGCGGAGGTGTTTGCCAAGGCGGCGCAATATTCACTCTTGCCGACCTTGCTTTTGCTGCGGCAACTAACAGCCATGCAAAACTTACTTTATCTGTGACCTCAAATATCCAGTTCCTGAAAGCGGAAAGCAAAGGGTATCTTTATGCTGAAGCAACTGAAACTCTCAACAAGAAACGCCTTTCCCTGTGCGAAGTGAAGGTAACAAATGAGAATGGTGAGGTTGTTGCGATTATGAGCGGCTCGGGATATAGGAAAGATGTCCAGTTGCCGTTTGAGGAGATTGTTTGATGTAATAGAATAAACATAAAGTTCACGAAGGCACAGAGTTTTTCTCTTCACAACCAATTATTACACTGTGTTCTCTGTGCCTCCGTATTGAAAAAATTTGTCGATTTACTTAACAACTATCCTTTCTGCCTCTCCCCTAGTAATATGCCTTACCAGCACATCCGGAGCATCCTCGCTCACCAACTCGCAAGAGAATGAAACGGCAGAAGAACCTTCAGGAATACGGGCTTCGCCTTCGGGCTGCACTTCTTCCAATACATTATAATTCTTATCGGTAACAACGGCTTTGCCGTCGAAAGTATAAAGCAGATACTGTCGGTCGCTGATTTCGCAAGGGAACATAATCACGCCGTCAGGAGTTGTAAACTTCGGATTCTTTATTGTTCCGTCACCATCAACTTTGAGGCGTATCGCATAAGCGCCGCCGTATGGAGTTTCCCAAGCCCAGTCGGCACCGCCCGGCTGTCCGGGCTGCATCTCGCCAAGGTTGCAAGTATATGTCTTTGATATATTAAGCGGATAAAGAAAGAAATCTGTTTCGGATTTCTTTTCCAAATGCCATTCAGTCTTTGGGTCGCGAAGGCGTTCGCGCTGCTCGGCAGTGAAAGCCTGTTTTTCGCGCAAATAATCCCAATTATGGATAGCTTCCAGAAGTTTGTCTATCTGTCCGTGGCGACGGAAAGTATTGCTGCGTATAGTCATGGCATAACCAGCGTCGAAACCTGCCGCTTCAGACATTGCCCATTCAAGGTCCTCAAGAGAAGTACATTCCTGCTTGCGGTCCGCCAAACGGATAAGGAACCAGCCGAGCATACGAGGGAAAAGATTGCGGTGATAGAAAGCCTGGTTCTTTATACGGCTTTCCACCTGTCCGGTACGCATTGCCTCGCCCCAAGGTTCACCCCAGTTTGTGTAGCTGTGGATATGCCACAAGTAATGAGTCAGGCGGCTTGCATCGTTACGCAAAGGATGATTCACCTGGCGGAACATCCTGTCAACGAAACGAGCCATAGCATAATCATCATGTCCGGTATATGAGCAGCCTTCCAGACCATCAAATGAAATCTGGCACAAACCCGTTTTGTTCATTATCTCAGCAAGGCGGTCGGCATAAGCATCCTGCAATTCCAAATCCGGAAAGAATGTCTTGTACGGATAATCCCACAATTTATAAAGAGGTGTGTTCTGTTCGTGAGCGGTAGGAGTTGTACCGAACGCTCCGCGCTTGCAGTTTTTAAGTACCATAACATCTCCTTCTTCCTCTACTTTGCCGTATGAGATAAGTTCGTCGTCAATCTGCAATCCGTTAAGCGTCATAGGCATTGCAAACAAATCAGACTTCTTGATTCGAATTTCTGTCTGCTCTTTGTCGAGCGGAGATAGAAGGCTCAACGCTCCTTGCTTCAACAAATGTTTTGACGGCACAGGAGTAACGTATGCGTCATTGGTAGTAGTGAAGTTGCTCAAAGTATGCACACCGACACCAATACCTACGGCAGCAGCCTTATCAACCAAAGCCTTCACTCCGGCATCGCCACCGGTCACAAAAGATTCGCTCCAGTTGAAGTGTCCCCAATCCTCAAAAGGTCCTTCGTGATATACATAATCAAAGCCGGCAATCTGAGCCTTTTCCAATATTACATCGAAATTCTTTTCCGAGAAATCAGAGATAAGATATGATTTCATTGCCTCACGCGATGTCTTTCCCCATTCGCCTTTCAGCATCGGATGCGGAAGACCTTCGGCAACCTCAATTTCACCGATACGCTGCAATGCTTCGGACTGCTGAGAACCGAACAAGGCAACTGCCGCGCCGCGGATTGGTCCGTCCTCGCCTTTCACCGGCAATGTCAGAGATTTTTCTATACGCTGAACCGGACGATATTCCTCACGGTCGCGACGACGAGCCGCAAACTGATAAACTGCTCCGTCTCCTGTTTTGGTTGCAGCTTGTTGGAAACCCGGCACAGTGCTTACAGAAAGAGTTGCCGGTTCGCCCTTATAGGAAAAAGCATTCTGCACGGCTTCAGCATATTCCTGTGGAATACCAGCCGTTGTTTTCATATTCAGCGCCTGTACGCCAAATGCGACGTTGTTTCCCTGAGCCACACCGATTACATCACCTACAACTTCATTGATTGTAACTCCCATAGGACCGAACAGTATGATATCATATTGCTGAGGCACTGAAACAGCCTCAAGTCTTACACAGGCATCACTCTCACGATAGCGGAGCGTAATCTTCCCGCCATCTTCCATAGTCAGCTTGAGCTGGTTGCCGCTTTTCTTCAAAGATACAGGTTTCACCAGCTTTCCTCCTGTTCCGGCAGTTATCACCGGATAATCTTTTTCCTGAAGGATTTCTTTTCCGCAAACCTGGATGGAAGAATAATTTCCCTGTTCGTCAACTTTGATTTGTGTGTCTTTTGTTTTAAGCGAGATTTCCTGTGCCCATGTGGTAAAGGCAAACGTAAAACCCGCAAGCAGAAGTGCTGCTTTTCTGTAATTTCGTTTCATGATTAGTTTAAAGATGTTTTTCTGATATTTAAAGGCAAAGATATAGAAAATTGGCGACAGGAAAAGAGTAATGCGCACTACAAACCTATACAATAGGCTTCTGCCGCCCCGATTTTCAGTTTCGCCCTCACCTTTACGGGATAATGGCGTTCGTCGTCGCTAATCCACACCTCACCTGCCGCACGGCTTTGGGTGAACGCC
Organism: uncultured Parabacteroides sp.; assembly: GCA_937894065.1. Classification (GTDB taxonomy): domain Bacteria; phylum Bacteroidota; class Bacteroidia; order Bacteroidales; family Tannerellaceae; genus Parabacteroides. Next base: position 82,467 of record CALCST010000009.1, read on the forward strand.
TCATCGTAGACATCTATATAGAAATGGCGGGTAGGATATTTCACTCCGGAATATTCCACGATTTGCTGTCCGGCATAACGGTAAGCTGATTTGACAACATCACGACCGATAGCTATCTGAAAAGGAATAACCTCGTCAAATGAAAGCTTGTTCCAATCTATGGAACGAAGGAACATAGTGGCAGAAAGCATATCCAGAAGCAAGCCCTTGTCGGCAGTGAGAACAGTATCCACCTTCACAGCCTTAGGTGTATAGCGCAATGATTTTGCTGAGGTTTTATCTCCGTCATAAGAGAAAGCAAGTTTGTCAACCGAATAATATTTCCCCTCATCACTCCTCTTTTCCGAATAAAGCAGGCGGAGCGACGACTTGGAAAAGCAGGAATATAGAGTGTCGCGCATAGGAAACACTTTCTCGAATATTCCCTGTGTGTGAAAATCCAGAGAATATTTCCATACTTCTTCCCCTTTATATTTATCTGTTGATACGGACAGGCGAGCCACGCCAGCCTTAGGCATCAGCAAACCCCATTTGAAATAAAGCTGCATTTCTATTGACTCGCCTTCAACAAACTTGTAGGAAGGAACCGGCGCTTGTGCTTTCACGTCATGAAACAGCACAAGCGCAGCCATTATGACAAACAGCTTAAAAACCAAGTCCCGACATTCCAGGAATGCCGCTGCTGTTGGAGCTATTCTGAGCCTTGCCTTCATCTTTATAGTTTCGTTTCTTCTTTGTAAGTTCCTTAGGTTTGTTCTTGGTGATGTCGAGCGGTTTCTGCTTGTCGGCAGGAGCAGCATTGATATCCCATGTTTCCTCAACCTCGAAGTTCTGCATTATCGTGTAAATCTTGGGAGAATAATACACCTTCTCCGGCTGGCGCTTCTCGGCATAATTTCCGGTATCCCACTTGTCGTTACCGTTAGAATCGACAACAAGGCGGGCGAAATACTTGTCCGGCTTCAAGTCCATAAACAACGCGCCTCCGTTTTTAACCCTCGAATGGCGCACTGGCTGGTCGCTGCTGTTTAGAAGTTCAACGTAAGCCGTAGTGTCAGCTCCTATGATATTGATGAACAAATGACCGTAACTGTCCTCTGTCTTTATCTTGAACTCAGTTTTGAAGCCATTGTTGAACTTGCCATACACATTATAAATCGAAGCAGAATCCACCTCTATATGATATTCCTCGCCATATTTCCATTTGCGGCTGATATAATATCTTAGGATATTAGCAGAATCCTGATAAAAGTCGAAATCCACAGGTTGCCACACAGAATCCACCATCATGTCGAGATAGAAATGCTCTTTCTTAAGGTCGAGGACAGGAGCGTCGAGGTCAACAGTAACCGTGTCGAATATGTCCATTGACGAAGGAGCATCGATATTAAGGCCGATAAACTCGATAGGTTCTGTTTCGCCTTCCTTAAGTTTCTTCTTTTTAGGAGCAGGACGGCGGCGGATTGCAAGGTCGAAAGTATCGGTTTGCGGACGGAGAATATTCAACGAATCACTCTTAGGATAAGTAAGTTCAAAAGAAAGAGAATCCCGCTTATACACAGTTGAGTCGATAAGCCAGATGTTTACAGACTTATTCCCGTCTGACGGCTGTGCAACATACCATTTGTCCATAGCCGGCTCAAAATTTAGCGGGCGTGGCACAGGCAATGTGTCCAACGGAGCATTGAAAGCAAGAGTAAAGAAACGCTCGTCCTCCCACTTCGGCTTGCTAATATACTGACGTTCGAATTTCTCCTTGAAAAGGCGAAGCTCGATATTGTCCGGCATAAAGCGTGTATAGCCGATAGTCTTTATAGTATCAATAGTAACGGAGTCTTTCCACAATGTGTCACGACGCGAAGCAAACTCAAACGAAGGCACAATCAGCGAGTCGGTAAAGGCGATGTCCTCACCCGGCTGGTCAAAGCGGTAATCCCTGTTTACGTCATTAAGGGCATAGATGCGATAAGTTCCCGGCGCAAGATTACGGATTACGAAACGCCCACGGTCGTTGGTTCGGCTCGTACGCACGAAACGTTTCTTCACAAAGGCAGAATCGGCAAGGTCGGAATGCACACCGATAGTTATTCCCGGCATAGGTTCCATATTCTCCGCATTTAGCAGGAAACCGGAAACTTCAAGAGAATCCAGCACATCCCCTGTAGAGAATGCAAACGAAAAGTTTTCCAAAGGATTCTTCTCATTATTGTCAGTAAGATAACTGCCGAAATCTATCGTATAAGTAGTATTTTCCAGCAAAGTATCCAAAAGCTCGATATGCGCTTTTTTCCCCGATGCCCTGATTATCGGTAATTCCTTCTGAGGAGGAGTTATAATAACATTCTGCGACGGACTTTCTATCTGTATAAGTTCATCGAAGAATATATCGACAGTTTTCCCTTTATAATTTACAGCATTAGGAGCAGGCACACTTCCGATGAATTTCGGAGGCTGTTCGTCATATGGCCCGCCATTGGGCGAACCGATGTTGGCACACGAATATAATATCACCGACAGCAATGCCGCCAGAAACAGAATCCTTGTCTTTTGCTTGTTCTTCATTTAATATAACATTGATAAATGTGACGCAAAAATAGGAATTTCCGTCCGAACTACCCCTTTGTGTTTCCCTTTTTTAACAGCTGGAAGCCAAAGCGGCAGAACAGGCATTTCTTCTTCTCGCAATATTCGCGTTTCAATTGTATGAGGGATTGTGAGTCGCCCGCATGCCGTGCAACTAGTCCTCCACGGCGAAAAGTAGAAACGATGCTGTTGTCCTCGGCAGGTATAGTTTCCAGCAAACGCAATGCACGGCCGGCATATTCAGGCATGGAGCGTTTCTTGGAATAAGCGAAAAACATGGGGACAACCGTGTTTATCAGTATTATTCCCAACGCAGCCTCACCGAGCGGCTTATCCTTCTCCGGCGAAACAACCCCGAAACGATAATGAGTCTTCCAATATTCCGAAGGCGACACGCGGAAAAACTGTTTTATCTCACCCGGTGTCTTGGCTTCTAGCAATGCCGAGAACAATGTATCATAGCACACCCACAGCATTGCAAGCTGTGCCAACTTAAGATGCGGAGTAGTGCCGGGGCGCATTCTCAAGGAGCGGAACAATGTAGCGTCCAACGGCTTCAGGGAAAATTTGTGGGCAAGGAATTTATATTCACGCTGAAGAAGCCTGTAGTAATGGTCGTCTTCATCGGCTTCCAGCAGTCCCGCCTGTCCGAAAAACATAGCCTCGACTTGCGTGCCGCTTGCCCTCTGTTTCCTTATGAAACGGAAAGGCAGACTCCTTGCCAGTCTCTCGAATGCGTCGCTGTTCACCCCGAAACCGAAATTACGGCACAATGCTATATAAAACGCCTCGTTCCAGTCGCCGCCGCAAATATCCAGCCAGCGGCAAATATCATCTGTCTTTCTCTCCAGCCTTTCACTCAGCAACGCGTCGAGCCACATTGTGCGGTGAAACGGTTCTATTTCTCTCAAACGATAAAGGCAAGGCACAGGCACATCACGACCAAGAAGCCAATCCATATTGCGGCGCAACGACTCGTCCACCACAAGGCGGAATTGAGGGATAACCTCTCCGTTGGTTCTCCTCACAACGCAATCGCTTTCGCCCACAACATGCAGTATCACCACATCATAAGCCTTGTCGGCATGATGGTTATGGGCTTTCCAATCGGAAGCCTTAAGGTGGATTTCAACGCTGCCTGCCCACAATGTCCCGTCAATCATAATTTTAGCATTGAAAAAGTCCGGGCCGGAATCTGTGTTCTGCACTCCGGGGTCTATTATCTCCAAAGGCAAGCCGTCAACAGTGGTAAGTGATGTTGCCGTATAAAGGCGGTATTTCCAAATATAATGCAGTAGATTTTCCATAGCCAAATTGTTTTGGTGGTTGTTTGGCTATAAAGATAGGAATAAACATTAAGCATTAAGTAACTATTCAATATTAATTTTATATTTAGTTGTATAGCTTATGGAGTTACAGGAAAATCAAATTAGGAAAAGTTGTAAACTACAAGAAAGATGTTATTAAGTTGAAATAGAATTTCGGCAGAATTTCACTATCTTCGCCATACATATAACCTGCAAAACACAGGGAAACGGATTTTTTCTTGCGAAACTCAAATTATAGACTTTAGGCAAATGGTGAAATACATACTCAACTTTATTCTGCTGATAATAACTCTTTCAGCCTGTAATGACACACCGCATTACAGCGAGGAACTGCTGCGGCTTGAATCGAGAG
>CALCST010000010.1 GCA_937894065.1 uncultured Parabacteroides sp.
GGTGCAAAAGTAGAACGGATTTTTGAATCTGCAAAATATTTCGGGAAGAATTTTTGAATTATTTTTAAGTTTAGCTGAGTATCAGCGGAATAGAAATAAAAGTTTTTTAGAGGACAAGTTGACAAGGGAAACGAGAAAATAAGTATTATAGATTTTATAAAGATATCTTAGTAAAAGAGAAATGTTTCTCTAATACTTGACTACATAGTCTCATTATAACATTAAGTTCTTTGTTTCTTAACATAAACTTGTACAATCATATTAATAAAAAATATCAGCTCACCTAGGTGATTCAATCAGCTCACCTAGGTGGATTGATTAGCTGACCTAGGTGAATCAATTGAACCACCTAGGTGAGCCGATATTTGAATATATATTAAACAAACATATTACTTTGCTAAACCTAGAATTATTAATTAGATAAGTCTATTTTAAAACTCTAACCAGACTCTAATAAACAAAATAATATATCAAATACTGCAACATTCCAACCCGAAAGCCTCAGCCACAGCCGGATAAACAATCTTGCCATCAACGATGTTAAGCCCCAGCTTGAAACCCGGGTCAGATTCAAGAGCTTTTTCCCAACCCATATCAGCAAGTTTCAGTACATAAGGAAGAGTTGCATTTGTCAATGCCAATGTAGATGTACGGGGAACAGCTCCAGGAATATTTGCGACACAATAATGCAAAATATTTTCTTCGACAAAAACCGGCTCGGCGTGAGTTGTTGGATGTGAAGTTTCAAAACATCCGCCCTGGTCGATAGCCACATCAACAAGGACACTTCCCGGACGCATCAGCTTAAGCATTTCACGATTTACCAAATGAGGAGCTTTTGCTCCGGGGATAAGAACGGCACCAATAACAAGGTCGGTAGTCGGTAATTCTTGTTCTATATTATATGTTGACGAATACATTGTTTTGACGTTCTTAGGCATTGTATCAGCGAGATAGCGAAGACGAGGCAAAGAAATATCTGCTATAGTAACATCAGCGCCCAATCCTGCTGCCATAAGAGCAGCATTATGACCAACCACACCTCCACCAAGAACCAATACTTTTCCTGGCTTTACACCGGGAACTCCACCTAACAACAAACCATTTCCGCCTTGCGGTTTTTCCAAGAAGCGAGCACCTTCCTGAACAGACATTCGTCCGGCAACTTCGCTCATAGGAACAAGAAGAGGAAGACTGTGGTCGGGAGCCTCAACAGTTTCATAAGCTATACACGTAGCACCACTCTCCATCATAGCCAGAGTCAACGCTTTTTCTGAAGCAAAATGGAAATAGGTGAATAATATTTGTCCTTTACGAACCAGATTGTATTCACTGCTGATTGGTTCTTTCACTTTCACAATCATTTCAGCAATTGCATATACATCTTCAATGGAAGGGAGAATCTGAGCACCGGCAGACAAATAGTCGCCATCAGGGAATCCACTGTTTTCACCGGCTGTGTGTTGCACATATACAGTGTGACCTCTTTTAACCAGCTCTTTTACTCCTGAAGGAGTCAGAGCAACTCGATTCTCATTGTTCTTGATTTCTTTTGGAACTCCTATTATCATAATGACAGATTTAATGGTTCTACAATTGCCTAAATATAGTAATAAAGAGCAAAAAGAAAGAAGTCGATATTTATTTTTAAGATTAAATAGTATTAGAGAAAACTTTTTGATTTTTATAAAGAAAAAAAGTGTTTTAAGGATATTCATATAAAAAACGGGAAATTCCCTTATAGAATTTCCCGTCGAAGATTTTTATATTATTCGCTTATTGGTTCGCCAAACAAAGTTGCAGAAGTTGCACCCGTAACTCTGACATTTACAAATTGACCTACCTTATAATCTCCTTTGTCGAAAATAACTACTTTGTTCTGACTTGTTCTGCCAAACAATTGCTCGCGTGAACGTTTGGAGAAACCTTCGACAAGCACTTCGAAAGTTTTACCTATATCTCTTTTGTTACTTTCTTCGGAGAGTTTGTTTTGCAAATCTATCATTCCCTGAAGGCGTCTTACTTTCACATCTTCCGGGACATCGTCTTCGAGATGTTTTGCCGCATACGTTCCCGGACGTTCTGAATATTTGAAGAGATATGCACTATCATAGCCTACTTCACGCATAAGAGAAAGTGTCTCCTGATAGTCTTCTTCTGTTTCGGAATGGAAACCACAGAACAAATCTGTAGAGATTGCACAATCAGGAACAATTCTCCTGATAGCCGCAATACGGTCAAGATACCATTCACGCGTGTATTTTCGGTTCATCACTTTCAATATCTTAGAGCTACCAGACTGAGCAGGAAGATGAATATACTTACATATATTATTATGTGCAGCAATAACCCTCAGAGTTTCGTCGCTCATATCCTTAGGATGCGAAGTAACAAATCTTATTCGCATATTAGGAGCTTCGTTTGCCACTTTTTCAAGAAGCATCGGGAAATTCACAGTTACACCATCTTTTTCGAAAGAATAAGAGTTGACATTCTGTCCGAGAAGCGTCACTTCACGGAAACCTTTCTCACGCATATCTCTTATTTCATTAAGAATGCTATCCACGTCACGGCTACGTTCTCTTCCTCGAGTATAAGGAACGATACAATATGTACAGAAATTATTGCAACCTCTCATTATAGATACGAAACCGGAGATATGAAGTCCCGGAAGCTTCAATGGAAGCACATCCTTGTATGTTTCCTGTGTTGACAATTCTACATTGATAGCTTTCTCACCACGCTCAGCTGCACCAATCAAATTAGGCAAGTCCATGTAAGAATCAGGACCGACAACCAAATTTACATTGTGTTCTTCCAAAAGTTTTTCTTTTACTCTTTCAGCCATACAACCAAGAACGCCGACAATCAAATCTTTCTTCTTTTTTCTCAAAGAATGAAAATACTGAAGGCGTCCGTAAATTTTTTGCTCAGCATTGTCACGAACAGAGCAAGTATTTACAAAAATTGCATCGGCATCTTCAATGTTCTCTGTCATCTCATAACCTGCCATTTGCATTACTGAAGCAACAACCTCACTGTCAGCAACATTCATCTGACAGCCATAAGTCTCAATAAACAATTTTCTTGTCTGATTGGTAGTAGATTTTAAGTCTACATCCTTTAATTCATCCATCATTTTAGTAAATAAAAGTTAAATAATGATTTATATCAATTTTTTCTTTTCAAATATTTGGTGAATAAAAAAAATTACATCATATTTGCATCAGAAAAACGTAAATTTTTTCATAGTTAAGGTTTTGGTTAATAGAGAAAGGGGTGGCTGTGAAGTTACTCCTTTTTCATTTTATATATATTCTTACAATAAATCTTCTTTTTCATATATTTAATGTAAATAATATCTGTTATATTGGGATAATATAGAATGCAGTTCGGAATAGCAAAATCAAAAACTAGTTTTTTATTTTGCTCTCCACTCACCTTTCACTATATTTGTACGATACAGGGTGAAACTCGGCATATCAAAAACAAAAACAAGTTTTTATTTTGCCATGAACTCGCCTTTTACTATATTTTGCTACAAAATTAATCAAAGTTATGGATTACATAGGCGATTTAATGTTCATTATATTTTTGATCATATTTGCCGTGGGCAGCTATATGACATCAAAAATGCAGAAATCAGTAAAAAAGTCAGAGTTTCCTGATGTTGAAACAGATGTTTTCGACACAGAAAATAACGAGAATGAATTGCCGCAAAATGAAACGAGCCAGGATTTTCCACAAAGAAAACGTAAAAACAAGCGCAAAACTGTGGAGCAAAAACCTAATACAACTTTACAGGAAACATATAATTACGAAAATAATACATATAATAATGTAAAGAGCAAGCCTTTTGAAGATTTTCCCGAATCAAACATTTCAGACAACGATTTTGCTTTGGACAGTGATGAACTAAAAAAGGCAGTAATATATTCGGAGATTCTGAATCGCAAATATTAATTTGAAGCACTTAACGTTCAAGCTTGCTCTTAAAAAATTGTATTGCTTTGGATATATGTTTTTCTACAGCTGTAGTGGATATATTAAGCTTATCTGCAATTTCTCTGTTTTTCAAACCTTTCATCCTGCTTAATATAAAGACTTCGCGGCATCTTTCGGGTAATTGGGGTATTATGGAATTTACTTGCGACAACAATTCATTATACACAATGGAAGATTCTGGATTGAATTCGAAATCGTGATTATACAACCTTTCCTCGCCTTCAAGATTTTTCAGATATTCAAGGTTTTCTGTTGTCAACAGTTCTTTGTGCTTCAGATAATTAATACATGTATTCCTTACTATGGTGAATAGCAAAGATATGAGAGCGACAGATTTTATTTCCTCTCTCCTTTCCCAAAACGCAGTGAAACATTCCTGGATTATGTCTTCTGACGCAGATGTATCTTGTGTAAAACGATACGCATATCGTTTTAATCGAGGTGCGTATCGTTTATAAATATAATCAAAAGCAGTTTTATCTCCGTTATTTACAAGTTCAATCAGTTCATTTTCGCTTTTCATCATTCAGTTCTTTCTCTTCAACCTCCTTGACTTTCCTGAACAAGTCTGATGCAAAAATAAAATCATTAAGAGCCTGGTTGTTTGATGTGATAACATCTTCTTTTGTTCCTTGCCATTCTTTGACACCTTCCTTTATAAATACTATATTATCTCCGATATTCATTACGGAGTTCATATCGTGGGTGTTAATAATGGTCGTCATATTATATTCGACAGTAATATCATGAATCAAATCATCTATTACCAATGAGGTTTTAGGGTCAAGACCGGAGTTTGGCTCATCACAGAAAAGATATTTAGGATTCAGAGCAATGGCACGAGCAATGGCTGCACGTTTCATCATACCACCACTGATTTCAGACGGATACAGATGTCCCGCTTCAGACAGATTAACTCTGTCAAGGCAAAACTCCGCACGTTTCAACCTCTCAGCTGCTGAATCATTAGAAAACATATCCAAAGGGAACATTACGTTTTCCAAAACAGTCATACTGTCGAATAAGGCAGAGCCCTGAAAAAGCATACCCATTTCACGGCGCAAACTCTTAAGCTCCTTTTTACCCATTCCTGTAAGATTGCGTCCGTCATAAAGGATTTCTCCCGAATCCGGCATCATCAATCCAATGATATTTTTAATCATTACAGTTTTTCCGGAACCACTTCGTCCGATAATAAGATTGGTTTTTCCGTCTTCAAAAACCGTGCTTATATTCTTCAAGACGGTTCTTCCCTCAAAAGACTTTATAATATTTTTTACTTCAATCATTTTATGTCAGCATTAAGTGTGTCAAAACAACGTCGGCAAGCAAAATCATTATACTACTCATAACCACGGCATTCGTACTTGCCTTACCGACTTCAAGAGCTCCTCCTTTTACATAATATCCGAAATATGATGCTATTGAAGATATTATAAAGGCATAAACCACAGATTTTATAATGGAATACCAAATATAGAACTGATTGAAATAGAATTGCAATCCGTATTCGAAAGAAGCTGGAGTCATACCTGTGCCAGTAGAATAACTTGCTGCAATACCTCCAAGAATACCAGTAAACATACTGAATATTACCAACACCGGGATAAAAATCATCATACCAGCCATTTTAGGCAAAATCAGGAAATTTGCAGAGTTTACTCCCATTATTTCCATTGCATCAATCTGCTCGGTTACTCGCATTGTTCCAATTTCAGATGCAATATTACTACCAACCTTACCAGCAAGAATAAGACACATAATTGAAGAAGAAAATTCCAGCAAGATAATTTCACGGGTTGTATAACCTATGGTAAACTTAGGAATAAGAGGAGAACTGATATTCAAAGAAATCTGAATAGCAATTACTGTTCCGATAAAAACTGAAATAATGACTACTATCCAAAGTGAATCTACTCCAAGTTTGTAAATTTCCTTTATGAGCTGCTTGAAAAACATGCTCCATCTATCCGGTATGGTGATGCACTTTTTCATCAAAAGCACATATTCACCCATTCTGTGTAAAGCTTTGTTCATTGTTATATTCGTTTCTTTGTTCTGAAAGATTCTTTTGAGTTTTTAGTTTTCGTGTTGAGAAGAAAATTCCAAACGACTCAACACTTTAACTACATATTTTCTAAAATTGCAAATCAATATAAGTATTGATTTTTCTTTTCATTTCAATTGGCAAAGTTAAGACATTAAATCAAATAAATTAGATAATTGCCGATTTTTAAGATTTGATTTGCACAAACATATTTATTTCCGTTTCTTTGCAAACATGAATAATGAAAGATCTATGGAAGAACAAATGATACTCCGCACGGAGGATTTGGTAAAAAAATATAGAACCCGTACAGTTGTCAATCACGTTTCAATCAATGTGAAACAAGGTGAGATTGTTGGATTGCTTGGTCCTAATGGAGCCGGAAAAACAACCACTTTCTATATGACAGTTGGGCTTGTCACTCCCAATGCCGGAAAAATATTCCTTAATGACAAGGAAATAACCAAATATCCGGTTTATATGCGTGCCAGAAACGGTATCGGTTATTTGGCTCAGGAAGCTTCCATTTTCAGAAAAATGACAGTTGAAGACAATATTCGCTCTGTATTGGAAATGACTGACACAACAAAAGAATACCAAGCCGAGAAACTGGAAAGTCTGTTAACAGAATTTGGTTTGCACAAAGTTCGCAAGAATTTAGGAGACCAGCTTTCCGGAGGTGAACGCCGACGTGCAGAAATTGCCCGCTGTCTGGCTATCAACCCAAAGTTTATCATGCTTGACGAACCTTTTGCCGGTGTGGACCCAATTGCTGTTCAGGATATTCAGAGTATCGTAGCTAAACTGAAACACAGGAATATCGGAATCCTTATCACAGACCACAACGTGTATGAAACATTGAGTATCTGCGACAGAGCTTATCTGCTTTTCGAAGGAAAGGTTCTTTTCCAGGGAACTGCAGAACAGCTTGCCGAAAACGAAATTGTTCGTGAAAAATATTTGGGTAAAGACTTTATATTGCGTAAGAAAGATTTGTAATCAGTCTTTAGAAGTACTGCTTTTTATCCTTATGCATATCATATAGAACAGAAAAAGAAAAGCAATACCGGTTACTATGTAGCCGGTAAGATGCTGATCAGAAATCTCTCCTGTTATATATTCGTTGTTTTTCAAGCTATCGCAAGACATTCCTATTACAGCTGTAGCATTATTTGTAAAATGAGCTATTATCGGCAGCCACATATTTTTACTCCATAACAACAGATATCCGAAATATGCCCCAAGAAGCATTCGTGGAATGAAACCATAGAATTGCAGATGAAATGCGCTGAATAATATTGCAGACATCCATATAACTGCATGGTGACTTATACTGAATTTTGCCAATGCGTCTGACAAAGCACCTCGGAACAGCATTTCTTCTGTTACAGCTGCAGTAAGAGCTATTACTATAATGTTAGAAATAAAAGGGACTATACCTTTAGTGCCTAAAAGAATGTCTGTAATCTGTTTTGCGTTTTCTTCTTGTGTAATCATCCAGTTTTCAATCTCCGACATCCATTCGGGCAATTCGAGGCTCTGGTTCAACATTGCTGTCAGATTTATTACAGGCGACAACAGAAACATACTGATGATGACAAGTATTGAAACTTCAACACCTGGCGCTTTAGATATAGAAAGAGAAGATTTCCAATTATCAGTACAAAGGTATGAGAATGCAATCGCCGGGAAAAGAAACGTGCCGACAGCAGAGAAGAACTGCACAAGCCTCATTCCATCAGGCGTTTGATATATACTAGCATCGAACCCCCAAATAAGCCAAAACAACCCCAAACTTATGATTGAAGAAATAATACTGCCAAACAATACTAACAACAAAAGAACTCCTATCTGTCTGACAGCAGACAGCCCGGCAAACATACCTTTCATATACATATTATAACATTTTTTATTGGCAAATATAAGTATAAATACTTCCTTAAGGCAACAATTTAAGCAAACAATTTGCTAGATTGAAAGATTAACTCTAATTTTGCAACCTAAAATTGGATACAAATCATTAATTAAATAAATCATTCAGAATGAACGTTTCTCTTATTAACAACGATGCTGTTCGTGGTATCGTGAAGTTAGAAATAGTGAAAGCTGACTACGAAGCTAATGTAGAAAAGAGCTTGCGTAATTTGCGTCAGAAAGCTAATATGCCTGGTTTCCGTAAAGGTATGGTTCCTATGGGCATGGTAAAAAAAATGTACGGTAAGCATGTACTTGTTGAAGAAGTAAACAAACTTATTTCTGAAAACTTGTTCAAATATATCCGTGAAAACAACTTGAACATCTTGGGTGAACCAATGCCAAACGAAACTGAGCAGTCTGAAATCAACTTCGACACTCAGGAAGAATTCGTATTCAACTTTGACGTAGCATTTGCTCCGGTTATCAACGTTGAAATGACAAAAGAAGACAAGTTGACTTACTATCAGGTTAAAATCGACGAAGATATGCTGAACAAGCAGATTGAAGCTTATACAGCTAACTTCGGTTCATACGATAGCGTTGAAGAAGTTGAAGAAAAAGACTTGGTTAAAGGTACAATCGCTGAATTGGAAAACGGTCAGCCAAAAGAAGGTGGTATCGTTGTTGAAAACGCAGTGTTGATGCCATTATATATCAAGAACGAAGAAGAAAAAGCTAAATTCATCGGTGCTAAGAAGAATGCAGTTGTTGTATTCAACGTAAACAAAGCATTCGAAGGAGCTGAAGCTGAAATTGCTTCTTTGTTGAAAATCGAAAAATCAAAAGTTGCTGAAACAACAGCTGATTTCAGCTTCGAAATCACAGACATCACTCGTCATAAGAATGCTGAATTGAATCAGGAATTGTATGACAAAGTGTTCGGTGAAAATATCGTAACTAGCGAAGAAGAATTCAAAGACAAAATCCGTGAAGCTTTGGCTGAACAGTTCACTCCACAGAGCGACTTTAAGTTCTTGACTGACGCTCGTGATATTTTGGTTCAGAAAGCTGGCGAATTGCAGTTTGCTGAAGATATCTTGAAACGCTGGTTGCTTGCAGCTAACGAAAAGAACACTAAAGAAAAGATTGATGAAGATTATCCAACAATCATCAAAGACCTTACTTACCACTTGATCAAAGAAACATTGGTTAAGAACAACGGTTTGAAAGTTGAAGATGCTGACTTGGAAGGCTTCGCTAAACGTGTTGCTAAAGCTCAGTTCGCACAGTATGGTATGTTGTCAGTTCCTGAAGATGTTCTTGACAACTATGCTAAAGACATGTTGAAAAACAAACAGACTTTGCAGAACGTTATCGACCGTGCTATCGAAGAAAAACTTGCAGGTTGGTTGAAAGAACAGGTTGACTTGGAAGTTAAGGAAGTTAGCGCAGAAGAATTCGCAAAACTTTTTGAAGCATAATACAAATTTGTATTGACTTCATATCTGAATAGGAAGGGATTTCTCTCGAAAAAAATCTCTTGACGGATAGAAAATAAGTTGTATCATTTAAAAATTTATTTATAACTTTGTTTATCCGTTGGGCAGACAAGAGAGAAGTCCCTTCTTTCTGTTTTTATATACAAAACCAACGAAAAAAAAGAAATCACGGGAAAATATATTCCTGATATTCCGAAACCTGCCGGAGGCATCAACAAGCAAAAATTATCCGGCGAAACTTAGTGTTACCTTTGTGATAAAACGAGATAAACTATAATACATATATATGAACGATTTTAGAAAATATGCTACAAAACATTTGGGCATGAGCGGAACAGCGCTTGACAGTTATATGAATATAACAAGCAGTTATATTTCTCCGACTATCATTGAAGAGCGCCAGCTTAATGTTGCTCAGATGGATGTCTTCTCTCGTCTGATGATGGATCGTATAATCTTCTTGGGAACTCAGATTGATGATTATACAGCAAACGTCATCCAGGCACAGTTACTTTATCTTGATTCATCAGATCCAGGAAAAGATATTTCCATATACATCAATTCACCTGGTGGTTCAGTATATGCCGGTTATGGTATTTATGACACTATGCAGTTCATTGGTTCAGATGTTTCTACTATCTGTACAGGTATTGCAGCCTCAATGGCATCAGTATTGCTTGTTGCCGGAGCAAAAGGCAAACGTTTTGCACTACAACACTCAAGAGTTATGATACACCAACCTCTTGGTGGAGTGCAGGGCCAGGCATCAGATATTGAAATTACTGCCCGTGAAATTTTGAGAGTTAAGAAAGAATTGTACACTATCATATCTAATCATTCAGGAAAACCTTTTGAGGATGTTGAACGCGACAGCGACCGCGACTTCTGGATGACTGCAGCGGAAGCTAAGGAATATGGTATGATTGATGATATTTTGATACGTAAATAATTTTTACTATGGCCAAAATGGGCGATAATTGTACTTTCTGTGGTCGTAGCAAGAGAGACGTAAAACTCTTGATAAACGGATTGAACGGCTGTATTTGCGAAGAATGTGCCAGCCAGGCATATCACATCGTACAAGAACAGCTGGGAAATATGAAAAACGACGACTTTAATCTTAATAAAGAAGATTTACCGAAGCCGGAAGATATAAAAGCATTTCTTGACCAATATATCATAGGACAGGACGAAGCAAAGAGATATATGTCTGTTTCTGTATATAATCACTATAAAAGATTAATGCAGAAGGTTACAGATGATGATGTTGAAATTGAAAAGTCAAATATCATCATGGTAGGAACAACTGGTACAGGAAAGACATTGATGGCTCGTACTATTGCTAAAATGCTTCATGTTCCTTTTGCTATAGCTGACGCAACAGTGCTTACTCAGGCAGGATATGTAGGTGAAGATATTGAAAGTATTCTGACACGTCTGCTCCAGGCTGCCGATTACGATGTAGCTGCTGCTGAACGAGGTATTGTATTTATTGACGAAATAGATAAGATTGCACGTAAAGGTGACAACCCGTCAATCACACGCGACGTAAGCGGTGAAGGCGTACAGCAGGGATTACTAAAACTTCTTGAAGGAACAGTTGTTAATGTTCCGCCACAGGGTGGACGTAAACATCCTGAGCAGAAGATGATTCCGGTAAACACAAAGAATATCCTGTTTATTTGTGGAGGAGCTTTCGACGGTATTGAGAAGAAAATTGCTCAAAGATTGAATACCAGAGTTGTAGGTTATGCATCTGCAAGCAAAACAGCTCAGGTTGACAAAGAAAATTTCCTCAAGTATATAACACCGACTGATTTGAAATCTTTCGGTCTTATTCCGGAAATAATCGGACGTTTGCCGATTCTTACACATTTGAATCCTTTGGACAGAGAGGCATTACGCCGTATTCTAACTGAGCCTAAGAATTCAATTATCAAACAATATATTAAACTCTTTGAAATGGACGATATCAAGCTATCTTTCACAGAAGAAGCTTTGGATTTCATCGTTGATAAAGCATTAGAGTTTAAGTTGGGAGCCAGAGGTCTACGTTCTATCGTAGAAGCTATAATGATGGAACCAATGTTTAAAATGCCATCAACCGGAGAAAAGGAACTGGCAGTAACATTGGATTTTGCTAAAGAACAATTTGAAAAAGCAGATGTCAACCGTCTGCAAGTTTCATAATGTAAACCTATTCTCTAAATTAATACTAGTATGGCAAAAAAAGATAATTTGACAGAGGAGCTTAAAAAACATTTTGGTTTTGATACTTTCAAAGGAAATCAAAAGGCTATAATAGAAAACGTGTTGGCAGGGAATGATACATTCGTTCTGATGCCTACAGGTGGTGGTAAATCTTTGTGCTACCAGCTTCCGTCTTTGCTGATGGAAGGAACAGCCATTGTTATATCACCTCTGATAGCTCTGATGAAAAATCAGGTTGATGCCATGCGAAACTTCAGTGAAGAAGATGGTGTGGCTCATTTCATCAATTCTTCATTGAATAAATCTGCGATAGACCAAGTCAAGGAAGATATTCTGGCAGGAAAAACTAAATTATTATATGTGGCTCCGGAGTCACTTACAAAAGAGGATAATGTGGATTTCCTGCGTCAGGTAAAAATATCTTTCTATGCTGTTGACGAAGCTCACTGTATTTCGGAATGGGGACATGATTTCCGCCCAGAATATAGAAAGATAAGACCTATAATCAACGAAATAGGTAAGCGTCCGTTGATAGCATTGACTGCTACGGCAACACCTAAAGTTCAGCATGACATTCAGAAAAACCTTGGAATGACTGAAGCTACAGTGTTCAAATCGTCGTTCAATCGCACTAATTTGTATTATGAAGTTCGTCCGAAAACGGCTAATGTTGACCGTGATATCATAAAATTCATCAAGTCTCATGAAGGAAAATCCGGTATAGTATATTGCCTTAGCAGAAAAAAAGTTGAGGAATTTGCGGATATCCTGAAAGCGAATGGAATAAAGGCTTTGCCTTATCACGCAGGTATGGACTCTCAAGTCCGTTCAGCAAACCAGGATGCTTTCCTTATGGAACAGGTTGATGTTATAGTTGCAACTATAGCTTTTGGTATGGGTATTGACAAACCGGATGTCAGATATGTAATTCATTATGACATTCCTAAAAGCCTTGAAGGATATTATCAGGAAACAGGACGTGCAGGGCGTGACGGAGGAGAAGGACATTGTTTAGCTTTCTACGCTTACAAAGATTTGCAGAAACTGGAAAAGTTCATGCAAGGCAAACCTGTAGCTGAACAGGAAATCGGCAAACAATTGCTGATGGAAACTGCAGCATATGCAGAAACTTCTGTATGCCGTAGAAAAGTCTTACTTCACTACTTTGGTGAAGAATATTTGGAAGATAATTGTGGTAGTTGTGATAACTGTTTGAATCCTAAGAAACAAGTGGAAGCAAAAGAATTATTGAGTGCAGTGTTGGAAGTAGTCAGCACTTTGAAGGAAAAATTTAAGGCAGACTACATTGTAAATATGTTGGTTGGAAATGAAACTTCTGAAATCCAATCATACAAACATAATGAGTTGGAAATATTCGGTTCAGGACAGGATGAAGATGACAAAACATGGAATGCCGTTATCCGTCAGGCTCTGATTGCCGGCTATCTTACTAAAGACATTGAAAACTATGGCTTGCTCAAAATAACTCCTAAGGGTAAAGAGTTCATTAAAAAGCCTGTTTCATTCAAGATAACCGAAGATAACGAATTTGAAGAAGAGGTTGAAGAAGTTCCTATTAAAGGCGGAGCTTCATGCGCTGTCGATCCTGTATTGTATTCTATGATGAAAGACTTGCGCAAGAAGCTGTCAAAGCGTCTTGAAGTGCCTCCTTTCGTTATTTTCCAGGATCCTTCATTGGAAGCTATGGCTACTACTTACCCTGTCACAATCGAAGAGTTGCAAAATATCCCTGGTGTGGGAGCTGGAAAAGCAAAACGATACGGAGAAGAATTCGTAGCTCTTATCAAGCGTCATGTCGAAGAAAACGAAATTGAACGTCCGGAAGATTTGAGAGTTCGCACTGTTGCAAATAAATCAAAACTTAAGGTTTGGATCGTACAGAGTATTGACCGTAAAGTTGCTCTCGATGACATTGCAATGACTAAAGGTCTTGAGTTCTCTGAATTGCTTGATGAAATTGAAGCTATCGTATATTCAGGAACACGTATCAATATCGACTATTTCTTGAATGATGTAATCGACGAAGATCATATCGAAGATATCTATGAATATTTCAAAGAATCTGAGACAGACGATTTGGAAGATGCTATAGAAGAATTGGGTGGAGATTACACAGAAGAAGAAATACGTCTTGTACGTATCAAATTCTTGTCTGAAATGGCTAATTGATTGAAAATTCAGTAAATTATTTTGAAGATAAAAAACCGAGTGTCGAATTAATACCGACACTCGGTTTTTTATTTACTCAAATGCTGAAACAATAGGTCGAGCCAACCAAACTTGAGGTTGTTCAACTCCAAAAATATATGCTACAGTTCCAGCTATATCATATACCATAGTGCTTTCCTCTATCTTATATCCTTTCTTGACTCCTTTACCACAGAGAACAATAGGAGTTTGCATTTCTTTCATTGTTTTTCCTCCGTGGCCAGTATCAATTCCACCATGGTCGGCTGAAAGTATAAATATCGTTTCTTCCGTCATTCCTGCCTCATCAACAGCTTTGACTATCTCACCCAAAGCTTTATCCAAATGACTAACCATACTGAAATATTCTGGAGATTCCCAACCTTTACTGTGACCGGCGCCATCCGGCTCACCAAAAATAACAGAACAAAACATCGGTTTCTTTTCTTTAATATAACCTACAACATCACCTATTGCCTGCTTAGTATCCACGTCAGATAATTTAGCAGGTTTAAGATAATCTATAGAAAGAGTATCCACCAAATTCCTCATTCCATCCCATTCATATACATATCCAAGCTCAGCTTCAGGATAAGCTTTATTTAATATTCCATAAATATCCGGGAATATACCGTTTTCTGTGAGCACACGAGAAGGCAAATCAGGCTTAGAACTTCCCCATTCTGTATATCCGTGAAGTTCCGGACCAGCTCCCATAAACATAGAAGCCCAATTCACTGCGCTAGAAGACGGCAAAACTGAACGGTTCTCAAGCGTTACTGCTCCCTCAGACATCATCTTTCGGAAATTAGGCATATCCGCTCCATTATTCAGACAATAAGAACTCAGACCATCAAAACCGATAAGAACCACATGCTTTGGAGGATTATTCATCCCTTTTGTTGCAGTATTTTCACCACCTTTTGAGCATGATGCAGACAAAACAATTGCCAGCAAGATGAAAACAAATACAGTAATCTTTTTCATAATAAATTTATCAAATAAGTTTAACATTAAATCTACACATTACAGAGATATAAGATTTCAGGAAAAAACTCCTTATGTTTTCGTCGAAATGTCAAATGTTTCAGAAAAAACACCGCAGTGTTTTTTCCTAATATTTAGTCATTTCAAAAACAGATACTAATTTATAGAAATACGTACCAATATCTGCATTTTCAACAAAAAAATAAAGACACAAAAACACAGAAATAATACTCATGTGCATTTTGTGTCTTTTAATAAATATATTTAGTAGAAGTTAGGCTTTTTATTGCCGCTTCAGACGTTATCAAGCAATACCAAATGCTTTCTTAACTTTATCTACATAATCAAGTTTTTCCCAAGTGAACAGTTCTACTTCGCAAACAACAGGTTCCGGATTGTAGCGAGAGTTGAACACTTTTGTCTTCACTTCAGGATTACGTCCCATATGTCCGTATGAAGCTGTTTCGAAATAAATCGGATTACGAAGTTTCAATCTTTCCTCAATTGCTTTAGGACGCATATCGAACAGTTCCCAAACTTTTTCAGCAATTTCGCCGTCTGTCATGTTCACATTTGAACGTCCGTAAGTGTTGATAAAAATATTCATAGGTTTTGCAACACCGATAGCATATGACACCTGAACCAACACCTCATCAGCAACACCAGCAGCTACAAGGTTCTTTGCAATGTGGCGGGCAGCATATGCAGCTGAACGGTCCACTTTTGAAGGGTCTTTTCCAGAGAATGCTCCACCACCATGAGCACCTTTTCCACCATAAGTATCAACAATAATCTTACGTCCTGTAAGACCTGTGTCACCATGAGGACCACCGATAACGAATTTACCAGTAGGATTCACATGATAAATAATATCATCGTTGAACAAAGCCTGAACATGCTCAGGATATTTTGCTTTGACACGAGGAACTAGAATAGACTTAACATCTGCAGTAATCTTATCCTGCATAGCTTTGTCTGCTTCTTCCTGTGTAATTCCCTTAGGACCGATGAACTCATCGTGCTGAGTTGACACTACGATTGTATCGATACGCAAAGGCTTACCATTGTCATCATATTCGATTGTTACCTGACTCTTTGCATCTGGACGCAAATAAGGCATCAAATCCGGTTCGTTCTTACGGATTGAAGCAAGCTCGAGCAACAAGCTGTGCGACAAATCCAAAGCAAGAGGCATATAGTTTTCTGTTTCGTTTGTTGCATATCCGAACATCATACCCTGGTCGCCTGCACCCTGATTATATGGGTCTTCTCTTTCAACACCGCGGTTGATGTCTCCACTCTGTTCATGAATTGCAGAGAAAACGCCACAAGATTTGGCTTCAAACTGATATTCGCTCTTTGTGTAACCGATTTTCTCAATCACACTGCGTGCAACATCCTGCACATCTACATAAGCCTGAGACTTAACTTCTCCAGCCAAGACAACCTGTCCGGTTGTTACAAGCGTTTCGCAAGCTACTTTTGAGTTTTTGTCGTATGCAAGAAACTCATCAAGCAAAGCATCCGATATCTGATCGGCTACTTTATCGGGGTGTCCTTCTGACACCGATTCGGAGGTAAATAAATAACTCATCGTTTTTTTGTTTTTGAGTTTAAATGTTTTTGAGTTTATATTTCGACGAGTGAAGAAATCTGTTTGCCGGGCGGCAGCAGAAAAAGGACTTTGTTTTTTAGCATTTTTTCCTGTGGTTGCAAGCAATACAAATCTGTCCACGTCTTTTTCGGGCACAAAGGTACGAAAATTATTTTTTCTTTTGAGTATTCCTTAGTGCTTTCTTATATTTAAATTCAGCTTTCTTCTTTGCAGAATCTGAACCATGAGTTCCACGCAAGAAGTCTGAGAATTTTATTTTCTTCTCACCGGTGTTCTTTTGCTTAGCTTTTTTGAAGACCATTCCGCCACCGGTTATTATTCTTTCCAGTTCGTTCATTATGTTTGAGTTCTTGAGTTTATAAGTTTATAAGTTTATAAGTTTTGAGTTTTATGTTGTGTGTTTAGGTTTCTGTATCTATTTCCTCAGCCAATTCCAGCATTGTTTTATTAAGAATCGGATGCACAAGCATTGGAGCAATCTCAGCTAACGGTTCCATTACGAATTGCCTCTTATGCATAAGCGGATGCGGAACAACCAGAGCTGCTTCATTTATAACACACAAATCATAGAGAAGTATATCCAAATCAATAATTCTGTCGTGATACGCACCGTCACTCTTCTGCGTTCTTCCCATCTCCTTCTCTATTTCCTGAGTAAGAGAAAGAAGCTGCAACGATTCCAGTTCTGTTTCCAACAGAAGTGCCGCGTTCAGAAACGTGTTGTCGGACTCAAATCCCCAAGGTTCTGTCTCATAGAAAGAAGAGATTGACAACACATCTCCTGCCCTCTCGGCAAGTAAAGCAGCGGCGGTAATAAGATTCCGCCGCTTGTTTCCTATATTTGTTCCTAAGCCAATATAAGCTTTAGCCATCTATTCACCTATGATTACAGAATCAACATCGCATCTCCGTAGGCACCAAATTTGTAACCTTCCCTCAATGCCACATCATAAGCTTCCATTGTAAGATCATAACCACCAAATGAAGCTGTCATCATCAACAATGTTGACAACGGAAGATGGAAGTTTGTTATCATACTTGTTGCCACACTGAAATCATAAGGAGGGAAAATAAACTTGTTAGTCCAGCCTTCAAATTCTTTCAAATGTCCGTCTGTTCCAACAGCAGTTTCGATTGCACGCATCACAGAAGTACCAACAGCACAAACCTGCTTATTGTTATCTTTTGCCTTATTAACCACACTTACCGCGTCAGCATTTACAACCATCTGCTCTGAATCCATCTTGTGTTTTGTAAGGTCCTCAACATCTATTTCACGGAAATTACCCAATCCTGAATGAAGAGTAAGGAATGCAAAACGACAGTCACGGATTTCCAGACGTTTCATCAACTCACGGCTGAAATGCAAACCGGCAGCCGGCGCAACAACAGCACCTTCCTCAGTTGCGAAAATATTCTGATAGCGTTCTTCATCATCTTTCTCAACAGGACGGTCAATATACTTTGGAAGCGGAGTTTCGCCCAAAGCATACAAAGCTTTCTTAAATTCATCGTGGTCGCCATCATAAAGGAATCTCAACGTACGTCCGCGAGATGTTGTATTGTCAATAACCTCAGCCACCATTGAATCATCTTCACCAAAATACAACTTGTTGCCAATACGTATCTTGCGGGCAGGATCAACCAAAACATCCCACAAGCGTAGTTCCTCATTCAATTCACGCAGCAAGAAAACTTCAATTCTTGCACCTGTCTTTTCCTTGTTTCCATACAAACGTGCCGGGAACACTTTAGTGTTGTTAAAAATGAAAACATCATCTTCACCAAAATATTCGATGATTTCCTTGAACACTCTATGTTCAATTTCACCTGTTTTACGGTTAACAACCATCAAACGTGATTCGTCACGGTTCTTTGCAGGATACAAAGCAATTTGTTCAGCCTGTAAATCAAATTTAAATTTCGACAGTTTCATATTTTGATATTTTTAATTTTTCAACTTTATAAAAGACTACTCATTAGTCACAACTACTTCCTCATCCAGGAATTTATCAATATCCTCAGGATTCATACACATATCAAGCGTTACGTCTCCAATACGAGTTCGTTCCAATGCTATCAGATGTGCTCCTGAATTCAATGCAGTTCCAATATCGCGAGCCAAAGCTCTTATATAAGTTCCCTTGCTGCAAACAACTCTTATCTTAATAACAGGTAACTCACATTCCAACAGCTCCAATTCATCAATAATAAGAGTTTTGGATTTCAACTCAACCTCCTCACCTTTTCTGGCAAGTTCATAAGCACGTTTGCCATCCACCTTACATGCTGAAAACACAGGTGGAACCTGTTGGATAACGCCTACAAATGTTTTCAACACTTCCTCAACCAGCTCTCTGGTTATATGCTCTGTTGGATATACAGCATCAACTTCTTTCTCAAGGTCGAACGAAGGTGTTGTCTCACCCAGTTTCAATGTTGCTATATATTCCTTGGTCTGATACTGGAATTCATCTATTCTTTTCGTAGCCTTACCTGTACATACAATCATAACACCCGTAGCCAAAGGGTCGAGAGTTCCTGCATGTCCTACCTTTATTTTCTTTACCTTCAACTTACGCGATAGCTTATAGCGGAACTTATTGACCAAATCAAATGATGTCCATTTAAGCGGTTTGTTGAAGAATAATACTTCCCCAGCAATAAAATCTTTCATTTATTTTGTGTTTTTATGTTTATCCGTTTATTGATTCAGTCTTTATATCAACGAACAAACAACCGTTATAGCTCCTACAATCGCACAATATATGGCAAAATAAACCAATTTTCCTTTCTTCACTATATTAATCATCCACTTACAAGCGATACATCCGGAAATAAATGCCGCAAAAAATCCTATCACCAAAGAACTAGTTGGTATGTCTGAAGATGCGACCTCTGTTCCGCTCATAAGTTTCAATGTTTCAAGCAAAGCTTCACCCAATATCGGAGGTATTACCATAAGGAATGAAAATTGAGCCAAATTTTCTTTCTTATTTCCCAAAATCAAACCTGTGGCAATTGTGCTTCCAGAACGTGAAAGTCCAGGCATAACTGCACATGCCTGAGCAAGACCAATTATGAAAGCATCCTTTTTAGAAATAGTTTCTTTCTGTCGGGGCTTTGCATAATAAGCAAATGCAAGAAGGCTAGCTGTCACCAACAGCATAATTCCGACAATCAAAAGCCCTGAACCAAATATTTCCTCAACAGTATCCTTGAAGAACAAACCTACAATTCCTACAGGAATCATGGAAATAAGAATATTAACCACATATTTTGTCTCATTATTCCAACGGAACTGAAACAAACCTTTGAGCAGCCAAACTATCTCTTTCCATAAAATGACTAGTGTACTCAGTACTGTTGCCACATGCACAAGAATTGTAAAACTCAGACTCTCCTCGCCTGTCATTCCAAAAAGAGTTGAACCGATAGTCAAATGACCACTACTACTCACAGGCAAATACTCTGTCAAGCCTTGCAAAAGGCCCAACACCAATGCTTCTAAACTGTTCATTCCTCAGACTTGTCTTTATTCTTTTTCAAAATCGCAAATATCATCAACAAAAAACCTATTACGGTTATTACCGGAGCAACAACAATGCGTCGCGCACTGAATATCTCAGGGTTAAAAGTCACTCCATCTGTTGAGCCTCCACCACTCATCAACACAAATCCTATTATTATCAGAACTATAGAAACTCCAATAAGGATAAAATTGTCTTTTCCAAATGCAAAATCTCTGTTATTCATTTCGTTTTAATGTTTTGTTTATGCTTCTTTTCAAATATAATACAAACGGTTCACGTTCATTCTGAGATATTTATTCACTGATACTATTGTTGCTATGATTGTAAGCAAGATACCAAGAAGCAGCACCACTGCATATACAATCATCAGCATCTTCATATCCAGTATATGAATAAAACCTGTCATTTCGGACTGTATATAATACAGAAATCCAGAAAGCATGCCTATTGCAAGAAATGCCGCAATAATTCCGCTCACCATATTATAATAAATAAACGGACGGCGAATGAAACCAGGAGTTGCACCCACAAGCTTCATTGTATGTATCAGGAATCTCTTTGAATAAATAAGCAGACGAATTGTATTGCTGATGAGCACAAACGAAATAGCCATAAGCATCGCGGCAAGTGCCAGAAGTATAATACTTATTCTCTGCATATTATTGTGCACCATCTCCATCATATCCTTACGATAAAGCAAATCAGACACAGAGGTATATTGCTTGATATATCTTTCAATCTTAGGCAAACTGTCCGGATTTGCATATTCCGATTTGAGTTTCACCTCAATTGAAGCCTTCAATGGATTGAACCCAAGGAACGTCTCCGGATTCTCGCCAAGTTCCATTTCCAGTTCCTTTACAGCTTGTTCTTTCGAAATATATTCAGTGGATTTAATAAAAGGAAGATGGTCCAATTGCTTTTGCATCTTCTTTATATCAGCCTCTTTCTGGTTATCTTTCAAAACGAGAGAGAATGTTATGTTTTCTTTCACATAGTCGGAAAGCTTGTTTCCCAACAATCCCATCAGACATATCAAACCCAACAAAAAAAGCACCAATGCTATGCTTATAACTGAAGTCAGTCGGGAATGAAAGAATGTAACAGATCTAACTTTATTATTTTCAGACATCTGGATTATTCTAATTAGTATTCTTTACGATAGGAGGAAACGTCTAAAGACTATTCACCCAAATTTTGTGCAAAAATAGAAATAAATCCGGCAGACTTATAGGTTTTAAGAATATTTAAGTCCGGCCAAAAGCTCTCAAAATTCCTTCCGAAAGCAACAAGATTTACTTCCGAAAGAAAATCATTTTTCTTCCGTATGTAATGAACTTTTCTTCCGTATGTATTTGGGTGTTTCTTCCGAAAGAAAATACAAAAAATATGAGGCTGAGTAGAATCAAGAAAACTTCTACCCAACCTCATATACAAGAAATCATTGACTTCAATAAGATATATTGTGCAAAGATTTTATCTGCAACTTTTCTCCACCATAATCAAACAGCTTGTCCAGTTCTTTTTCATCCATTGAATATGAAGGATTGAATGAATCCGAATCCATATATTTCAACAATGCATAATAGAACTGACGAGCTTCTGGTTTATCCTGAACAGAAAGAATATCAGACATACATACCAGAAGTTTTCCTTCACCAACCTTGAATTCAAATAACAAGCCGAGTTTATGATTTCGTTCAATATTATCGATAACCTGAATTATCGGTTTATATTCAGAAGGCATATTATCCAAAATAAGCGGACGGCTGCTCTTTATAATAGGGAACCATTGCCAGTTGGTATGATATTCTGTCGGGAATTCTGTGAACAAACTGTGTTCCGGATTCATCAACAAGCCCATTGTTCCCGGAGAAACAGGTTTCTTGATATTCTCACATATCGTACGGAACATTCTGTAGTTCCAATAATCTGTCTGGAACAAACCTCCAACAGTTGATTTCTCATATTTCTTCAAATTCGGGAAATAAAGAATTTTCTTTCCTTCCTTCAACTGCTGCTTCAAAGATGCATCAAGTTTATCTGTCACCACAATGTCTTCCGAATGAGATAAATCCTGTTTAGCAGGATAAACCCACACCGGATAACTGTTTGCATATTCTGTATTGCCGACTTTAAGTGAAAGCGTAAATTTTTCGGCTTTTGAAATAAAGGACAAATCTACAGACAGTTTCTTCACAAAGCCTAATTTTCCCTGCGCTATATCTACCTTTTCATTGCCGGAAGCCAAAGTTCTTCCATCTGCTCCGGAAAGCTTCCATTCCAAATCTCCGCCTAAAGAAGCATTTGAGTAATTTGCAATATAGATTTCCCCTTCAAAAGGTTTATCGGATGAATAAGTATATGAAGACATCTTAATCAGCGGCACAACATCATTGCAAGACTGACGCCATTCCTCCGGTTTAATCAGACCTTTGCTATCCATAAATGCATCTAAGATTCCTACAAACGCTGAACCTTGACCCGGATAATCCTGCAAATCGAGCAACTGGAAACCGCCCATACCTTCTGTTCTGAGATTCATCTCGATATCAGCACGGTAAAGTTCGGCAGCCCAACGTCCGGATGCTTTGAAGAAGTCTTCAGCCTGTTCGCCCATTCCGGCATCTTCAAGTCTTTTCTTGAATACGGCAAAATTGCGAGGTTCCAAAACTCCGGTATATTTCTCCATTTCCTTATAATTAGGATATACCTGATATTGTCCTGTTTCATGTCCTATAACCGGAACAGTGCTGCGACTTACGGCTCCCGAAAAGTCCATTCGTGTATTTGGATATGTATGATTCATATATCCACCATCATAAGCATCGGCAAATGAGAATGAAGCACGTGCATGAGTGACAAACGATGTATCATTTTCCTGACCGACACGGCAAGTAACAAGAAAATCCTCACCTTCCTGCTGACCTTTGAATCCAAGACTATTGTTTGAACCATAAGCATACATATGCCTGTCTTCAATTTTACGGAAAGTGCCTATCAAATCTCTGAGCACTGCATCTTCACCACCTATTTCATTTCCCAAGGCAAACATAACAAATGAAGCATGATTGCTGTACTCATTCTGAATGGCAACACCTTCTTTTCGCAAGAAAGAAATCAACACTGAATCTTTAGAATTCAGTCCTCCCCAGAAAGGAAGTTCTGGCTGCAAATATATTCCTTCAATATCAGCAGCTTCAAAACAAGCCTCAGGCGGACACCATGAATGGAAACGATAGTGATTGATTCCATATTCTTTGGCAACACGGAAATAATGTCTCCACGAATCCACATCCATTGCCACATGAGCAGTCAAAGGAAAAACACAAGCATCATGTTTTCCTCTGAGGAATGTTGTCATATCGTTTATGCTAAACTGCGTGCCTTTAGTCTCGAATTTCCTCAATCCAAAGTTCACACTTTTGGAATCGGACATATTTCCGCAACTCAAAGAAACATTGACACGATAGAGAGCCGGATCGAACTCACTCCATGTAGCAGCATTCTCTCCCAAGTCAAGCATTAAATCACAGACATTTGAAGATATTTTTTCCAGCTTCTGCTCAATCTTTATGTTCTGTTTCTTATCCGTATTCCATGTTTCTGCTTCACATTTTATTATGACTGGAGCTTCAGCATTGTCAATACCTGAAAATTCAACTTTTACCAAAGCTTTCTTAGCGTCATAATCAGGATAAACCTGTACATTTTTAATATGGCACTTATCAACAGCTTCAATATATAATTTTCCGATAACTCCGTTCCAGTTTGTCTGTGTTGATTCAGTATAAGCATGAGAACTTGTTATCACCTGTTTAGGAACGGAAGCTCCGTTATCAACCATTATAGTTATAGTATGTTCACCAGGCGAAAGAGCTCCACTCAAATCATAAGTCTGAGGAACAGAAATATCAGTGTTACTTCCCACCAGCTTATTATCCACCCAAACTTGTGTTGGTTTGGTTCGTTCCATAAAAAGGCAGATATTCTTATCATTCCAATTTTCAGGAACTGTAACAGTTTTCTGATACCAAACCTTGCCGGAATATGAATAAGTTCGGGACAAATAAGTTGTTTCGTCCATTTTTTCATTCTTTATTCCTTTCTTGTTTGTATCAGTTGTTCCCGGCAAAAGCAAAGAATCGGAATAAGCAGATACAGAATCCATGCGGAAAGCCCACTTTCCGGACAAATCAATTCTTGGACGAATATATTTGTCTGTATTGTTCATACATGAATTCATCAAAAGAAGCAGACAGAATGCTGAAAAAAATGTTTTCTTCATAATGTTTCTGATTTATTCGCTTATAAATTGACCTTCAAAGAATCACCTTCCTTAATATTATAGACTTTTGTTTTTCCGTCTTTTGGAGTAATAGAAATATTAAGTTTTCCTTTTTCAGTCCTTACCACAGATATATCAAAGTCGTTTCCGAAAGCACGGATATTGCTTAATGATATTTCATTCCATTCATCCGGCATATGAGGAGTAAGAACAAAAGAATCAAATCCTGATGGTCTGATACCAAAAAGACCTTCTGTTATGATTCGGCAATACAAACCACTTTCTGCCGACAAATGGCGTTGGTTTCCTTCCGGCCATGCTTCGATTGCATAAGGCACATGGTCGCCTAGAAGTCTTTGGTTTGAATAGAACTTAAGATATTCTGTTGCCTTTTCCGTTTCTCCGGCAGCATAAACTCCGCGCAAAGCATACAAAGTTGAGCGGTCCCAGAATGTTTCACTTCCTGCCTGAGTCAGCAAACCGTTGTCTGTCCATAATCTTGGAGAAAACAAAGCGTTGATTGTTCCTTCTTTTCTGTCAAAGATATCAACTGTCAAAGGTATGCAAATCCATGAACGAAGCACATCATTACCTTTATAATATTGGTAAGTATCAAATCCCTCAACTTTAGCGCCGAAGTATTTTTCAATATTTTCTTTCAAAACCTTAGCCTGTTTTGCATATTTCTTAAGTTGTGAAGATGGTTTCTTCAATTCTTTGCCTAAATAAACTGCCGAATTCAAAGCATCATAATACAATGATGATGTACAAAGATTGGCATCTCCGGCAGGGAATCGTCCTTCAAGTTCATCAGAATCGGAAGCGACAACACCTCCTTCATTTATTTTTTTATTACAAAATTCAAGGCACCATTCAATCAACGGCCATAAATGTTCGGCTTCAGCCTTGTCTCCTCTTGCTAAAGCATAACGGCTTGCACCGTATGCAATCATTGCAGCATCACCTCTGTCGCCAGCACCGCCCCATACATCAGTACCTTCCGCAATTATTGAACTTGGCAATGGCTTGTATTCATCATTCATGAAACGAGCAAAATGATTGTAGGCATTAAGAGCTGATTCATTTCCTTTGTCATATCCAAGGAATGGGAAGAAAGGATTGATATATTCAGCCTGGTCGTTAGCCCAAATTGCTGCATAATATGATTCTCCACCTGGACCGTGAAGCAAGCCACCGGCTGTATCGTATATACTTTCAGAGCCTCTTATTTTGGCAAAGGCGAACATTGTGTTAATCACAGGGTCCGGAGTTTTCAGAACTAGATTGTCCCACAATTCATTTACCAGATTACGGCGAGCCTGCAACTCTGCCTCATAATTGAAATCAAACTCCTTTTCACCTTCTTCATATCCGGTTGTAGTAACGTAGAAAGTGATTTCTTCCTGAGGTTTCAACTCTTTAAATATGTTTGACTTCAAATCCTGAATGATGGTGTATTTTCCTTTAGTTCCTCTTTCTTTAGGAGTCTTAACCTTATTTCTTACCTTGTTTACCTCCACTTTGACAGGATTCTCTGCAAGATTCTTCAAGGTATATTTTTCTATGAAAGCCGGTTTTGTTGTTGATGGGAACAGAACTCGAGTCAGTTCCACATTTCCACGTCTAACTGGACAAAGACTTTTCACAGTCATAACTCCGTCAAGAGTAATACTTTGTACCTTCTCCTTAATAGCATATCCGCCCAACAAAACATTTTCCAACGGATTCCACCCCATTTTTCTCATCAAACTGGCGTGGGTGTCGTTAGGAACTGTTCTCAACATAGGCCATACCATTCCTCTATTCAGAAGGAAACTGCCATCCTCTGCAACACCATAACGAACAACGGTAGAAACTTTCAGACCACTCATTTCTATATGGTCTTTATGTGGATTATCACCAGCCTTTACATTCCATGTGATTCCTCCTTTGTCATTCAATTCCCATCTTTGCTGTGCGAAGAGCTGCGACACTACGGCACACAGGCTAAGCACTATCAATGTGATTTTCTTCATCGTTTATGATTTTAATATTTATTATTCAGTTAACTTCACACAAACAGACTTTCCCGGAGCTGATTCTACATCTACATAGCTATAAACATTTCCAAGCAAGTCTTCAAACTGTTTCATAGGCAAAACTTCGCCATCCTTTTCTGCTTTATTATATTTCCCCGGGAAAACGGCACGCCAAGTGAATGATTCAGCAGATTTATTCACCAGTTCACTCTTCGATTTGTTATAATGCAAGACTGATATTTTGCCCTCCATCACCGGTATATTCTCAACAGCAACCCAATTTGTTTCTTTTGTCAAATTAGGACAAGTTTCCACCATATTCTCCGAAGATTTAACACGGACACCTGCAAGACCAGAAACAACTCCTTCAATTACACCACTTGAGACTTCAGGATAGTCACGTCTGTCGTTAACAAACAATTCTTTCAGAAAATGATAAGCCGATTCATTTCTACCATATTTATAGAAAATAGACGGATAATATGACATCGACTCAACATTTGTTTCTTTCTTCTCCATCAAATCAAGGATATTGTTTACCCTTTCAGGATTCATAGAAAAATCAAACCAGACAGTGAACATATTTGTACCACCTTCCTTGAATGTCTCATCTGTAAGGCAATAAGAATAATATTGTGAGCTACCGCTGTTCCACCACAATGTATCATACAATTTCTGATACTTATCAGCCATTAAAGATACAGATTTTGATTTGTCTGAATCTCCATTCAAACGCAATATTTCGGAATAAGATTTCAAACCTCTGTAAATTGTGGCCAGCAAATCTCCTGTAACTTTAAGATTAGGAACAGATTCCTCATATGAAGGAAGACCTCTTACACCTTTAAATCTCTTTTTCTCTGATGTGTTTCTCTCATTCATTATAGCTTTACGGTTCATAATGTCATCAGCCCCAAGTTGCCAGCGTTCGATATATTCATTTGCCGTTAAAGCATAGAAATCCAGAAATCTCTTATCCTTGATGTATGTTTCATTTCCAGTCCATTCGTAAAGACGATATGCCGCATTCATAACATCAAAATTGGCATTGAGATTATACCAGAAATCCTGGTCATTCTCATAATCCACCGGAGCAGGCAGATTATGACGGTTTATCTCCCAATATGAACAATAATCTTTTTTCTCAGATATGTTTTCTACAAACTTTGTGAACATATTAAGATTTTCCTTATTATGACCGTTTATTTCTTCACCGATACACTGATGTGAAACATCACGCATACAAAAAGCCTCGCGTTGTGGCAAAGCTGCTTCATACCATGGACCAACCGGATCTATTGCATCTCCAACATATGAATCTGATGTATTTACTGCCCAATCAAATATTTTGACTAATGATGTATCATTGGATGATATACGTAAGTCATCATATTTACTATCTGCAATATTTGGAAAATCTGTCTTATTTGAAGTACAGGCAGAAAAAACACAAAGGAACATAAATGAAGAAGTTATTCCTTTTATAATATTCAGTTTTTGCATAATGCAAGTATATCTTAAGTTATTATATTAATTAATAAAGGGAACTCTTCTGTTATTCTTCAACAGAAGAATACAGAGAGCTCCCTCTATTTCAACTCCCTTTTATTTTATATAATTACCAACCTTCATTCTGAGTCATATAACCAACATTCAAGTCTATTTCAGCCTGAGGTATTGGCCACCAGAAATCTCTGTCGGTATAATCTTCTCTCACTGCTGGTTCATAAACAGTATGAGTTGGTGTTCCAGATGAATAATCATAATATTCAATACCACCGATAGGCTTATTCATTACATCAAGCAATATGCCCCAACGGCGAATATCAAAGAAACGCAATCCTTCCTGAGCAAACTCAACTCTTCTCTCATTTCTGATAAGCTCAAGCAAACTGCCATTATAGAACTTATTTATAGCCTCATCAATATCATTTGTATTTCCGGCTCTGTCACGGATTACTTTAACCAATGATTTGGCTTCATCTGTACTTCCACCAGTTTCAACCAAAGCTTCAGCTCTAAGAAGATATGCTTCAGCATATCGAAGAACAATAAATGAATTGTAGGTTGTCCATGTTTCTTCCTCTGTATTATATTTCTTCCAAGATAAGCCAGTTGGAGTTTTATTCCATTCACCGCCACCGCCTTCAGCCAAAACATCACCCTGCCATACTTCCTTGTCCTGCAAAGAGCCGTAATCTTTAGCCGGGTCAAAATAATACTTACCGTCTTTTTCGACCACGTTGTTAGGAATAGTGTTGTAATACTTTCCGCGCAACTCCATTCCCGGAGCATAGATTGTTTCATAGAAACGAGGGTCTTTATTCAAATATGGCATTTTATCGTTTCGTGGAGCAATATATTCGTATGCGTCAGCAAGTGCCTTGACAGGAGTTGTGACGCAATATCCGCCGATAGACTGGTTGTACCAGTTACCCCAAGAATTGAGGTCGTCCATTGAATATGTCTTAGCGAGAATCACTTCATCAATATTCTCACAACCTGTTTTAAACAAATCGCCGAAATTTCCGAGAGCAGGCGCACTCTTAAGGAGTTCCTCAGTCTCACTCAATGTAATCTGGAAATATGATTTATCGTTAAGATAGCCGGCAGCATAAGCAGCAGCACGTGCTCTGAGCAAGCGAGCAGCAGGCTTGCCTACCTTTGAAGTATTCTCAGCTTGATCAGGAAGCCCTTGTATAGCCTCTTCTAAATCCTGAAGGATGAAATCAAAGACTTCCTTCGGGTCTTCAATCTGTTTCACCTCGCGGGCTTCGTCAACAGATGACGGATTTTCAGTATAGAACATTATCCTTCCAAATGTTGATACCAAATCCAAATAGAAATACGCACGCATAGTCTTTGCCTCGCCCAATATGCGCAGACGATCTGCATCTGTTTCACCGCCTGGCCATTCAAAATTATCGATATTGTTAATAACAGTATTTGCTCTTTGAACAGATACATAATATCCATCCCATTTATACAGAGGGAATGAAGAAGAAGTGTTTCCGATACCTCGTCCAAGATCGTAACCCTGGTTCCAGCTATGTGTCACCAGACCGTTGTCCGTCACACCGTCCATCCACAAGTCATAACTACTTAGGTTCAATCTGTCATAAACAGAATTCAATGCCTTATCAAAGTCTTCTGCAGACTTAAAGAAGCTTTCAGCCGTAATAATTCCTTCCGGCTCAAGGTCAATGTTGCTATTACATCCGCTGTTTGCACACAAAGTCAGTGCAAAAGCACTATATAATAATGTTCTCTTATATAATTTCATAATATATATTCTTTTATAGGTTAAGTTTAGAATACTACGTTCACACCAAAGTTTACAATCTTCAAAGGAGGGAATTCAGAAATTCGTCCGTCACTTCCTTCCGGATCAAGTCCTTGATATAAACTGCTGAATGTAAGCAGATTTGAACCAGACAAATATAGGCGTAACTTCGAAATTCTCAATTTATCAGTAATATCTTTACCGAAAGTATATCCCAACTGTGCGTTCTTCAATCTCAAATAAGAAGAATTCTGCATAAAGAATGAATTGTAGGTTGAAGCATTTCTGTTATTTGCAGCCTCCAATCTAGGCATTGAAGCATTCGGGTCCTGATTATCCTCAGTCCATCTGTCACGGAAATGTATACCTGTGAAAGCTTCGTAGCTAGGACCTTCAATAAACTCACCATACAAGAATCTGTGAGAACCACTTGTTCCCTGGAACAAAAGGCTTATATCAAAACCTTTCCAATCTGCGCTAAGATTGATACCATAGATAAACTTAGGAATGTTTGAGTTATATACTGTACGGTCATCCGGGTCAATTGTTCCGTCACCGTTTCTGTCCACAAGTTTCACGTCTCCAGCCTGCAAAACTGACATACCACGAGGGTCAGAAGCATAGGCAGCCTTGTATTCGGCAAGTTCCTGTTCATTAGCAATCAAACCGTCTGCTTCATAGATATAGAAGGCATTAAGCGGTGCGCCAATTGTCTGAATAACCCATCCGTCAATGTTCTCGTCATCGCCACCGCGGTCAATCCACTGGTTCTTGTTATATGAGAAATTCACAGAAGTAGAGAAATTAACTTCACCAAGTTTCTTTCTGAATCCCAACATTGCTTCGAAACCAGAGTTTCTTACAACACCTGCATTCTGTTCAGGAGCGTCCAAACCGATAAAGTGAGGAATACCCAAGGCTAGCAAAATGTCCTTGGTGTCTTTTGAATACCAGTCTAATTCACCATAAATACTGTTATTCAAGAAACTGAAGTCCAAACCGACATTTGTCTGTTCAACGGTTTCCCATGTAATATCAGGATTTGCCATCTGAGACTGACGTACAGCTGTTGTCAATGCTCCATTGATAATAACATTCTCAGTTCCATACTGAGGTAGATACATGAACTCACTTATACGTTCGTTACCGGTCTGTCCCCAAGAAGCTCTCAATTTTAAATTATCGAAGAAATTCAAGTTCTTGATAAAATCTTCTTCTGACAATCGCCAAGCTGCAGAGAAAGATGGGAAAACACCCCACTTATGTCCTTTAGCAAAACGGGAAGATCCGTCAGTACGGATATTTGCCTCAAATAAATATTTATCCTTGAATCCATAGTTGATACGTCCAAAGAATGAATTGATACCCCACATTGTAGGATAACCAGAAGCAAACTGACTACTAGCAGATCCTAATGAAACATCCGGCAATTCATCTGAAATCAAATCCTTACGTTGAGCAAATGAATAATAGTTACGATATGATATCTGCTCCATACCATAGAGAACAGAAAAATCATGAACTTCATTGAACTTCTTTTTATAATTAGCTAGGAAGCGCAACGTCATCTGATAAGAATTATTCCTCGTATCTGCTACACTGTTTGGATTGTTTCTCTGAGTAACCAGTTCTCCTGCTTCATTATAATATTTATGGTTCTTGTAGTGAACTTTTCTTCTATCCCAAATTCCGTTCAAAGAAGCCATACCTGTAAACACTAAGTCTTTTATTGGCTCAAAATCTACTTTTACCTGACCATACAATTCATCCTTATTATATTGGTCTTCACCTACAACATCTAAATCCAAACAAGAAACAGCATTACGATTCTGTTTATCAAGAGCATAATCACCGTTATCATAATAAATAGGGCTAGTTGGCTGCATACTCCAAACATCAGCCTGAGCACTACCCAACCCTTCCGGCCACAAACGATCAATATGGCGATAAGTCAAATCACTGCTTACCTTAATCATCTTACCAACTTTAATGTCAGTATTAATACGATAATTATAACGTTTAAATTTTGTATTTTCGGTAATACCTGGCTGGTCTAGATAATCGAATGACAACATATATCGTCCAGTTTCTGTTCCTCCATTCAAATTTAACGTATGCTGAGTAATATAAGTTGGTTGATAAACTTCTCCTAACCAATCAACATAGGGATATGTGCCATTCTCTGCAGCTAACATATCCTCTTCTGAATATTTGGCTGGCTGTCCTCCAGCATTAAACAAAGCTTCGTTCACCATTGACATGTATTCACGTGCCGTTACAGATTTAGCTTTCACAGCTCTATCCTGAAAACCTATTGTTCCATTATAAGAAACTGTCATCTTACCTTCTTTACCTCTCTTTGTTGTAACCAAAATTACACCATGAGCAGCACGCGAACCATAAATTGATGCAGAAGCTGCATCTTTCAATACAGATATATTTTCTATATCAGAAGCCGGTATCTGACTAAGAGACATTTCAATACCATCTACAAGAATCAAAGGCTTAGCATCACCTGTAGTACCAACACCACGAAGATATATTTCCGGATCATCACTACCTGGTGCACCACCACGGTCCATTACTGTAATACCAGAACTTAAACCCTGTAAAGCTTTTGTTGCATTTACCACAGTCATTTTATTGATTTCTTCGCCTTCAAGTTTTGTTACAGCTCCAGATGTTGTAACTTTTCTCTGAACGCCATAACCTACAACAACGACTTCACTAAGCTTTTCTGAATCTTCAGACAATACAACGTCAACTACATTCTTTCCTGCAACTGCTATTTCTTTAGTTGAATAACCTATATATGAAATCTGTAATACAGAATTTTCATCTACTTGCAAAGAATATTTACCATCCATATCAGTTATAGTACCATTTGAAGTTCCCTTAACCAATACGTTGGCACCAATCACAGGTACTCCCATATCATCTTTTACAACACCAGTCACTTGCTTTTTAGCTTGCTGTGGAGCTGATGAATGAGAAGCAGATCCTCCTTTAGCTCTGGAAATAATGATCATTTTTCCTTTTACTTTGAAGTCCAATCCCTCACCAAGAACCGTAGATAAGACTTCTTCCAAAGTTGCATTTTCAAAGCTTCTGTTAATTACTTTCTGCTCATTTACTTCACCTTTTTTGTAGATAACAGAATAATGTAATTCGTTTTCCACTTCGGTTAACACTTCCTTCAACGTCACATTATTAAATTGTTTTGTGATGTTGGTTTGTAGCACAGCATAACTATTAACACTTCCGGTTAACAATAAGGCTAACAGTAATGATTTTCCATACTTTCTATTCATAATCAAGTATAAGTAAAGTTTTAAACATATTTATTGTTTCAGAATCAATATTCTATCATTATCTTTCTTATATTTTATAGGAATAATCTGACTCAAGGCATTCAAAACATTATCTACAGTTTCCTGACTTTGTAATGTTATTCTGAATTCAGTTTTTCCATCAAGATTATCATCAAGAATAATATCTACATCATATTTTCTTGACAACCGTTTCGACAGTTCCTTCAAACTTATACTGTCAAATCTCAAGCTTCCGTCTATCCATGAATTACTCTGAGACACATCAGTATTGTAATGACTTATCTTTCCGGATGTTTTATCCAAAAGAACTTCTTCACCTGGCAACACTGCAATATCTTTATTACCATATCTGACATTGATTTTTCCTTCCAGAAGAGTTGTAGTTGTTTCATCATCATCAGAATATGATGTCACATTAAATTTTGTACCTTTAACTACAACATCATAGTTCTGTGTTTTAACAGTAAATGGTATCTCCCCAGGCTGTTTGGTAACCTCAAAATAAGCTTCACCATAAAGTTCTACTTCCCTATTTTTAGAATTAAACTGACTTCCATATTTTAATGTAGAACCAGCATTCAGCCAAACAGAAGTTCCATCAGCTAAAACGACTTTACTACGTTCTCCATTTGAAGTTTCCACAATAAAAAATTCCTCAGCCTTCTCTTCAGGTTTTGTAAAATAGTGAACGCCTTCAAAAACGGCAAAAGAGATAATAGCTGCAGCCGCATATTCAATAATCCTTTTAAATGGTATAAGAGATATGGATTTACCAACAGATTTACTACTGATATTTTGTTTACAAACAATATTCTTGCCAGATTCCAAATCCTCAAACCATTCATCTTCCCATTTTCTGAAAAGCAAATCATTTTCTTTCGAAGCTTTTACGAAATCATATAACTCAACTTCTTCTTCAAAAGAAATATTTCCTTCAAAATATTTGACAGCAATACTATGTATTCTAGTGTTCTTCATGTATATTTCAAATGCTTTCTAATGATAAAACAACTGAAATGGATTTTACCCAACCTTAAAAAGTTATTTTTTTCGAGTTTTTTTCGTTTTAACACAAAAAAAATACAAGCCGACAGTTTTAAACCGTATCGACTTGTATCTAAACACTTGTAAGTATGCTTAATAAGGCACTCTTATCTATTTAAAATATTCTTCCAGACAATGTAAGTTTAATCACCGGATATACTTTAACTTTCTCAATAATATCAGAGAAAGTATCATCTGTTTCAACTGTTGTTGAAGTTGTTGTTCCTAAATCCGAATAAACTTCTGGTGTTCCATGGAACTGAACTCCTGCTTCGAACATAACTCCAAGGCGTTTACGAGGAACAGGGCATCCAAATCCCAATCCTAAATACGGACGGAATGCTGAGACTTTCAAACCTCCAGATACATTTCCGTTCTTATCAATAGGTAATATGCAATCACCTATTGCTATACCTACTTCATTACCTTGAGAAACATACTCACCTATTTCATCACTATGTCCAGAAACTTTAACCAACTTATCTCCGCCAAAATATGCACCTCCGGCAATAAAAAAGTTAGCAGTTTTAATAGGATAGAAATTAAGAAGCAACTCTCCGGAAACTCTTCCCATCTCTCCACCGACTTCCAATGTAGAAGCTATATCATTATTAGCTACAGACATTTCAACATCCACATCTGTGCTAAGTTTGAAATTCGGCATCATCACCACTCCTGCACGCAACGCAAGATAATTACCGATAGGTGTTGCAAGGTTAACTCCTACACCTGACAAACCTACGTTAACTCCCACTCCTAGTGAATTGAAATAACCATAATCTTCCTGTGCACACAACTCATTTCCTGAGAATAACAGGAAGGCTGAAAGAATTGACAATAAAAACTTTTTCATATTTTATCTGATTTATAATAATTAACAAAATTACATATTATAATATGTATAACCATTACTTTTCTGGAATTTTTGATTTGAGAGAAAATATATAAACAAAAAAAGACCCGATTCCTTTCGGAACCGAGTCTCTTCGCTTTCTAAA
>CALCST010000011.1 GCA_937894065.1 uncultured Parabacteroides sp.
CACATTGTACCGCCCCTTCAGGGCTCATTTCGTATTTTGCATCTGTAACCCAGGGTTCACACCCTGGGCTATAAGAAGGCTTTCAGCCTTAAGCACAATATTGTATTCCGCCTACATTTTTGTTCTATTTGTGTTATATCAAACCCATAAACATCAATATATAATTTTCACAAACATGATTATTGTTGCTGAAACTAGGCTGAAAGCCTAACACAAATCCGACTAGGCGGATTTGATAGCCCAGGGTGTAAGCCCTGGGAAAACAAAGATACCCCCCTCCCCAAAAAGCCCTGAAGGGGCGAAACTTTAATTCACATTGTACCGCCCCTTCAGGGCTCATTTCGTATTTTGCATCTGTAACCCAGGGCTCACACCCTGGGTTATAAGAAGGCTTTCAGCCTTTCAACCCTTGAATCTTACACCTTATCAACTCATTGCATTTTCAACTTAAAAACTCAAAAACTTAAAATTATTATTTATATATTCGGATTGTGATTCTCAATAACAATAACAACAAAGAGACCCGCTAGCTTGTTAACTAATAAACAAACTTAAAACGATATGTCAAAAAACATATACATACTATTTATACTGCTTCTGGCGACTGCCTGCTCAACAACCAGGAATTTACCGGAGGATGAGATACTGTATACCGGTATCAAAAAAATCAATATCACTGAACAGGACTCCACTGAGGCAGGAGACATTACCATAGAAGAAATTGAGGCGGCACTTGCCTACCCCCCAAACAATGCTTTGCTAGGAAGCTCGTCCGTAAGGATTCCTTTCCCATTCGGTTTGTGGATGTATAATGCCTTGGTGAAGAAAGAAGGGAAAATAGGGAAATGGCTTTTCGACAAGCTGGCGGCAAAACCGGTATATATGTCGAATGTCAATCCTGAGGTGCGCGTTAAAGTTGTTCAGAATTTGCTGAAAGAATACGGGTATTTCAGGGGGAATGCGTCTTATGAGGTGGTTCCTAATCCTAAGGATCCAAAGCAGGCAGGAATAATCTATAATATTTCCATGCGAAATCCTTATACCTACGACAGTATTATTATGATGAGAAGAAAGCATCGTACGGATACTCTTGTAAGGGAAAGAAGGTATGAGACTTTGCTAAAAAAGGGTGATAATTTCAATGTTACGGTGCTGGAGGCTGAAAGGCAGCGTTTATCTTCCATTCTAAGGGATAATGGTTTCTATTATTTCCGTCCTGAATATATTACTTATCAGGCAGATACTACCCGTGTGCCGGAGAAGGTGGATTTAAAAATTATCCGAACTCCGGGTATTCCATCTGAGGCTTTGAGGCAGTGGAAAATAGGGAACATTGATATTTACCTGAACGGGTATAATAATGAGGTGCCTACAGATACGGTTAGTTATAATAATATCACTTTCCATTATGAAGGTAAACTACGTGTGAGGCCGGCTGCCATTTACAGAAGGATGAAGCTTACACCGGATATGGTTTATTCTGCCAAGAAGCAGGAGGCGACTCACACAGCTCTGGCAAGACTGGGGATTTTCAAATATGCGGAAATGCAATTCTCGCCAAGGGACAGCAGTAAGGATTGCCGTACTCTGGACTTGAAAATCAATACGGCTTATGATTTGCCTCTGGATGGTGAGCTGGAATTGAATGTTACGACTAAGAGTAACAACCAGACTGGTCCGGGTGCTATTTTCAGTGTTACGAAGCATAATATTTTCGGTGGTGGCGAAACATTTGGTGTGCAGCTGAAAGGTTCGTATGAGTGGCAGACTGGCAACCGTGTGGATGGTTCGTCTTCACTGATGAACAGTTATGAGTTCGGGTTGAGCAGTACCCTTACTATCCCTCAGCTTATTTTCCCGGGGTATCTGAACAGGGAAACGGTTTATCCGTCGAGCACTACATTCAGGATATATGCGGACCAGATGAACAGGGCAAAGTTCTTCAAGATGCTGTCATTCGGTGGTGGGGCTACGTTTGATTTCCAGTCGTCGCCAACGAGTCATCACTCTGTGGTACCGTTTAAACTGGCGTTCAACAAATTACAGCATACTACGGCAAATTTCGATTCTATAGTGGGTGAGAATCAGGCTCTGGGACTCAGTTTGCAAGATCAGTTTGTGCCATCGATGAGCTATACATATACATATGATGATGCTACGGTTAAGACTAAGAAACATCATTTGTGGTGGCAGACTTCGTTTACTCAGGCGGGTAATGTTTTGGGAGCTGTATATATGATTGCAGGCAACAAATTCATGGATGCAAACAAGCAGTTGCTTGGCAATCCTTTTGCCCAGTTTGTGAAGCTGACAAGTGAAATAAGATATAACCGGCAGATTGCAAAGGGGCATAATCTGGTGGGAAGGCTTATGGCGGGTGTGCTTTATGGTTATGGTAATGCTGAGGACCATTCTACTCCATACAACGAGCAGTTCTATATTGGTGGTGCTAACAGTATCCGTGCTTTCACTATCAGAAGTATTGGTCCGGGCCGTTTCATTCCGGATACAAACAACAAATACGGATATATCGACCAGACAGGTGATTTGAAGCTGGAGGCCAACCTGGAGTACCGTTTCCCGATTTTCGCGGATTTGTATGGTGCGACATTCCTTGATGCCGGTAATATATGGACAATACATAATGATCCTAGCAGGCCGGGTAGTCAGTTGAAGTGGGGTTCATTCCTTAATGACCTGGCTCTTGGAACCGGTCTCGGTCTCCGTTATGACCTGGATTTCATCGTCCTCCGTTTTGATTGTGGTGTTGCCCTGCATGTTCCGTATGATACGGGTAAGAAGGGGTATTATAATATTCCGAATTTCAAGGATGGGTTGGGGTTCCATCTGGCGATTGGGTATCCGTTTTAAGGATGAAGGATGGGAAGTTATGCCCTTTCAGGGCGTATTAGGAAGGGGGTGCATTCTAAAGTGGGTGTTGCAAAACTCAAACCGGTATTTTAAAAAGCTACAGTATGTTTTCCAAATTACATATACAAAAAACCAACTAATCCATACTACATAATATGAATCAGTTGGCTTTTGCTTTATATAATGAATAACTCTATTTCTGTTTATTCCTCAGTTTCCTCACTTACAAATCTTACAATCCGCACACTTAGCAAGCTCACCTCTGAAACGCTTTTCTACAAGCTTGTGGAGACGGTCTTTAAGTGCCTCAACACGTACATGGTCGATAACATCGGCTGTGAAGGCTACGCTCAGGAGCATACGGGCTTCGTCGCGAGGAATACCACGGCTCTGCATATAGAAGAGAGCTGATTCGTCGAGCTGTCCTGTTGTCATACCGTGTGAACATTTCACATCGTCCGCATAGATTTCCAGCTGAGGTTTGCTATACATACGAGCTTCGCGAGTCATACACAGGTTGCTGTTGGTCTGGTATGCTTCTGTCTTGTCCGCTCCCTGACGAACGTAGATACGTCCGCTGAAGGCTCCAACAGAATGGTCGTTCAGGACATTTTTGAACAACTCATTACAATGGCAGCGGGCTGCATTATGGGCAACGTATGTATATGTGTCGAGTTGCTGTTCCTTATCCAATACTGACATACCACAAAGAGAGAGGTCGGCTCCTTCTCCATCAAGATATGCGTAATAATTGTTTCGGGTAAGTCCGTTGGTAAGAGTTACTCCATTTACAACAACAGATGATGATGCTTTCTGGCTTACGTGAAGAGAAGAGAAACGGGTTGTTGAAACCGAGCTTTCTTCCAAATCGTAATAGTCGAAATGTGCATTTTCAGCAACAAAAATTTCGATTACCTGAGTGGCAAGGAATTTAACATCATCAATGCTATGGTCGCATACAAGCATCTTGGCTTCGGCATTGTCCTCAACAATTACCAGGACGCGGCGGTTTGCCATCATATCCACATCGCTGCGGAAAATGTTGACAAGCTGTACAGGACGTTCCACTACAGTGTTTTTAGGAACATAGAGTACGAAACCATCCTGAACAAGCATAGTGTTAAGAGCAACTATTCCGTCAGTCCGAGGTTTTGCAAGCTGTGCATAATACTTAGATGCTATTTCCGGGTGTTCTGTAGCGAATCTTTTCAAGCTTCCTGCAAATACGCCTTCCGGAAGATGAGCCTTTGGAAGCTCTTTTTCACAGAAAGAATCATTGATTACGAAATAAAGTGAGGTGCTCAAATTAGGCACATCACAACGGAACACATCATAAGGATTTACAGGAATTTCCAGACGGTTCAGATTCAGTCCGTAGTCCGGAGCAAATACCTGAGCCACGTCGGTATATTTATAGTCTTCGCTCTTCAATGAAGGGAAACCTTTCTGCTCGAATGCAGCAAGGGCTTCGGTACGAGGACGGTTGATAACTTCGGCTGAGTGCCGGCATATCATGTCTTCGCATTGAGAGAAGAGGGTTATATATTGCTGTTCGGATTTCATAAATTATTCTCCCATTTCTTTTTTAATCCAGTCATATCCCTTTTCTTCAAGTTCGAGGGCAAGTTCCGGACCTGCAGTTTTAACGATACGTCCTTTGTAAAGAACATGGACGATATCCGGTTTGATATAGTCGAGCAAGCGCTGATAGTGTGTGATGACTATTGTTGAATTTTCTGCTGTTTTCAGCTTGTTAACACCGTTTGCAACCACACGAAGGGCGTCAATATCCAAACCACTGTCTGTTTCGTCGAGGATAGCCAGTTTCGGTTCAAGCATTGCCATCTGGAATATCTCGTTACGTTTCTTTTCACCACCTGAGAAACCTTCGTTCACACTGCGGCTTGCAAG
This sequence comes from uncultured Parabacteroides sp., assembly GCA_937894065.1. Taxonomy (GTDB): domain Bacteria; phylum Bacteroidota; class Bacteroidia; order Bacteroidales; family Tannerellaceae; genus Parabacteroides. Next base: position 4,783 of record CALCST010000011.1, read on the forward strand.
TTTGTTGTCAAGTTCAACAATGGCACGTTTCTCGCGCATAAGTTTCAGGAAGTCTGTTGCTGATACCGGTGGAAGCCCTTTATATTCACGATGAGCATTAACTGCTGAGCGCATAAAGTTTACCATACTTACTCCCGGTATCTCTACAGGATACTGAAAGCTCAGGAACATACCTTCACGGCTACGGTCTTCCGGAGAAAGCTCCAAAACATTTTTGCCGTTGAAAATAACCTCTCCTTCGGTTACTTCGAATGCAGGATTACCGACCAGCACACTGCTCAGTGTACTCTTTCCGGAACCGTTAGGTCCCATGATGGCATGTACTTCTCCAGGTTTTACTGTAAGATTAATGCCTTTCAATATTTCTTTGCCGTTGATATTGGCATGTAAATTCTTTATTTGTAGCATTTTTAGTTTTTGAGTTTTTGAGTTTTTAAGTTTGTTAGTTGACGAGGGGACGAGTTGACTCCTTCCTCCTTCTACCCTACACTACCTTCCAACGAAATAGAAAGCAACTTCTGGGCTTCCACAGCGAACTCCATAGGTAATTTGTTCATTACCTCACGGGCATAACCGTTGACGATAAGACCTACGGCTTCCTCAACAGAAATACCGCGCTGCTGGCAATAGAACAACTGTTCTTCGCTGATTTTGCTTGTTGTAGCTTCATGCTCTACGATTGCTGTCTCGTTCTGGATATCGGCATACGGGAATGTGTGCGCTCCACAGGTTGGGCTTAGCAACAAGCTGTCGCACTGACTGTGGTTTCGGGCACCCTCGGCACGTGGAGATACCTTGACAAGACCACGGTAGCTGTTCTGGCTGTGACCTGCCGAAATACCTTTTGATACGATAGTACTGCGGGTGTTCTTTCCTAGGTGAATCATCTTTGTTCCGGTATCTGCCTGCTGGTAATTGTTGGTTACGGCTACTGAATAGAATTCACCAACAGAATTGTCTCCGGCAAGGATACAACTTGGATATTTCCATGTGATGGCTGAACCTGTTTCAACCTGAGTCCAGGAGATTTTACTGCTTTCGCCTTTGCAAAGACCTCGTTTGGTAACGAAGTTATATATACCACCTTTACCTTCTTTGTCACCAGGATACCAGTTCTGTACCGTAGAGTATTTGATTTCGGCACGTTCCATGGCAATCAGTTCCACGATTGCGGCATGAAGCTGGTTCTCGTCACGCATAGGAGCTGTACAGCCTTCGAGATAACTTACATAGGCATCATCGTCGGCTATGATAAGAGTACGTTCGAACTGACCTGTATTTGCTGCGTTGATACGGAAATATGTACTCAATTCCATAGGGCAACGCACGCCTTTTGGAATATAAACAAACGAACCGTCTGAAAATACTGCGGAGTTAAGTGCAGCAAAGAAATTATCACGATAACTGACTACACTGCCAAGATATTTCTGAACCAAATCAGGATGGTGCTGAACCGCTTCGCTGAAAGAGCAGAAAATGATTCCTTTTTCGGCAAGATTTTCCTTGAATGTTGTCTTTACTGAAACACTGTCCATAACTGCATCGACAGCCATACCGCTCAGCATTTTCTGTTCGTGCAAAGGAATACCAAGCTTGTCGAAAGTTTTCAACAATTCCGGATCTACTTCACTAAGGTCTTTAGGACCTTCTTTCTGCTTAGGAGCAGCATAATAGATAATATCCTGGTAGTCGATAGGAGGAATGTTAAGATGTGCCCAGTCCGGCATTTCCAAAGTCTGCCAGTGACGGAATGCCTTCAATCGGAATTCCAAGAGCCATTCCGGCTCATTCTTTTTGGCAGAGATAATGCGGACCGTTTCCTCATCAAGACCACGATGAATTACATCCGTATCTATATCAGTAACGAAGCCGTATTTATATTCACCACTCGTTACCTCGTTCAATACATTATTTGAATCCTGCATTTTTAGTTTATTGTTTTTTATTTATTTGTCTAACCTAATATTATGAAGTTTCGCTGGGCTCAACTTTCAGTTAACGAGTTGACAAGGAGACAAGTTTACAAGAATTTTTCAAGCAAGTTTCTGAACTTGTCAACTTGTCTCTGATGCCTTGTCAACTTGTTCCCCAACTCTCTTCAAACAAATGTGAAGGGAAAATGGTTGGGACAATTTCTATTAAAGGTTGATAAAAAAGAGATTCAACCTTTACCTGGCGGGGAATGAGAACTGAGCCGGGATCGATAAATTCGATAATATTAAAGGTAAGACTCATAAACAGAATTATAATCACAAAACCTATGAAACCTCCGCCAATATGATTCAACACGCTTAGCGGTGTGGAGTCAATCAGACGGTCAAGAAGATTTCCTGCTATCTTAAGCAGACCTACAATCATTATGAAAGCAAGTATGTAGCTGATTATGGTAATGCCATTTTGGGGGAATATACCTAAAGATATGATATAACTGCGCAGCATATATGCTGTTTCACCACAAAGCAACACTGCCGCAATCAAAGCTATCAGAGATACTACCTGCTTGACAACTCCGTCAACCAGGCCTTTCACAAAGCCTGCTCCTGCAATACATAGCAAAATGATATCCAGGGTATTCATAAGTTCATATTTTAGCACCAACCTATAAAGACAAGGGAACAAGCATACAAGTTGACGAGGTTTTATCAGTTGACATACTGACTAAGAGCATTTCTTGTCAACTGTCCCTGAAGCCTTGTTCCCTTGTTAACTTGTTCCCTTGCTATACAGATTATGACTTTCTAATTACAATGTTTTCTTGATTTCTGTTTCTTCGTATGCTTCGATAATATCGCCTACCTGGATATCGTTGAAGTTTGTAATGTTCAAACCGCAATCTTGTCCGGCAACAACTTCCTTGGCATCATCTTTGAAACGCTTCAATGAACCAAGTTCACCGGAATAGATAACGATACCGTCGCGGATAAGGCGTATCTTGTTAGAGCGCTTGATTTTTCCTTCCTTAACGATACATCCGGCAACTGTTCCGACTTTAGAAATCTTGAATACCTGCTGAACTTCAACATTGGCAGTGATTTCCTCACGGATTTCAGGTGAAAGCATACCTTCCATAGCACTCTTGACTTCTTCGATAGCATCGTAGATGATAGAGTACAGACGGATTTCGACACCTTCTTTCTCAGCATTACGACGTGCCGGCAATGAAGGACGAACCTGGAAACCAATGATAATCGCATTTGATGCGGCAGCAAGCACAACGTCTGATTCTGAAATCTGACCTACTGCCTTATGGATTACATTAACCTGAATTTCTTCAGTTGACAAACGGATCAATGAGTCAGACAATGCTTCAACAGAACCGTCAACGTCACCTTTGACAATAACATTCAATTCCTGGAAGTTTCCGACTGCGATACGACGACCGATATCATCAAGAGTAAGCATCTTCTGAGTACGCAAGCCCAATTCGCGCTGCAACTGTTCGCGGCGGTTTGCGATTTCGCGTGCTTCCTGTTCTGTTTCAAGAACGTTGAATGTATCACCAGCCTGAGGAGCACCGTTAAGACCAAGAATCAATACCGGTTCTGACGGGCCAGCCTGCTGCACTCTCTGATTACGTTCGTTGAACATAGCCTTGATACGTCCGTGGTGTGTTCCTGCAAGAACGATATCACCCATCTTAAGTGTACCGTTTTCAACAAGGACTGTTGAAACGTATCCACGACCTTTGTCAAGTGAAGATTCGATGATTGAACCTGTAGCACGGCGTTTCGGATTAGCCTTCAAATCCAGAAGGTCTGCTTCAAGAAGTACTTTCTCAAGCAATTCTTCAACACCAGTACCTTTCTTGGCAGAAATTTCCTGGCTCTGATATTTACCACCCCAGTCTTCAACCAAATAGTTCATATTGGCAAGTTCTTCCTTGATCTTATCCGGGTTAGCATGAGGTTTATCCACCTTGTTGATTGCAAATACGATAGGTACACCAGCTGCAGAAGCGTGATTGATAGCTTCGACAGTCTGAGGCATCACGGCGTCATCGGCTGCTACGATAATAATAGCGATATCTGTTACTTTCGCACCACGGGCACGCATTGCGGTAAATGCTTCGTGACCCGGTGTATCAAGGAATGTGATACGTCTGCCATTAGGCAACTTCACATTGTATGCACCAATATGCTGAGTGATACCACCAGCCTCACCGGCGATAACATTTGCATTTCGGATATTGTCCAAAAGAGAAGTTTTACCGTGGTCAACGTGTCCCATCACTGTTACGATAGGTGGACGTGGTACCCAGTCTTCTTCATTATCCTCTTCTTCATTTTCCTTGATAGCCTCAACTACATCGGCACTTACATATTCTGTTTTGAAACCAAATTCTTCAGCAACGATATTGATAGTTTCGGCATCCAAACGCTGGTTGATTGAAACCATGATACCGATACTCATACATGTAGCGATAACCTTTGTTACAGGCACATCCATCATGTTGGCAAGGTCGTTTGCTGTAACGAACTCTGTAAGCTTCAGGATTTTGCTTTCCATTTCTTCCTGTTCCATCAGCTCATGCTCGCGCTTATGGATAGCTTCACGTTTGTCACGGCGATATTTGGCTCCCTTGTTATTTTTATTTCCCTTATTGGTCAAACGGGCAAGTGTTTCCTTGATTTGCTTCTGAACATCTTCCTCGCTTACTTCAGCCTTAACCGGCTTCTTCAATTTAGGTTTACGGTCTTCTTTACTGTTCGGACGAACATTTGTGCCCGGAGTATTATTTACATCTACACGGTCTTTCTTGATTCGCTTACGTTTCTTCTTTGTATCCTTGTCTCCATCCTCAAGCGAAGCCGCATTACCTGGCTTAGAAGACATCTGTTTGGAAGCTCCGTCTTTCTGACCTGACTTGAATCCTTGTTGTCCAGGACGGCCAGCAGCGAATTTCTGTTTTTCATCGCGTTCCTTTTTCTTCTCTTCCTTAGATTTTTTCTTTGGACGAGTTGACTGGTTCAAAGCATTAAGATCAATTTTACCAGTTACTTTAATCTTAGACTCGAATTTAGCAGTGCTCAGACGGAAAAGCTCGCCTTCAGCACGATTATCCGCAGAGTTTCCTCCCTCTGCAGAAACATTTCTTTCATTTATTGAAGCTTCTGCTTCCGTCTGTTTCAATTCAGCTTTCTCCTTATCTACCATTCTTTTATTTTCTTCTGTTTTCTCTTCTTTTATAATATCCGGCTGTTTCACCGGTTCCTCCTTAGCAACCTCCTCCTTCATCGGCAGCTCGGCTGTTTTGTCCTCAGAAGCTTTCTTCGGTTTATCCAGATTGATATGACCTTTAGTCACAATTTTCGGTCGGAGCTCTTCAGGTATTTCTGTTTTTATCTCCATAGAAGAAGAGTCCGCTACTTTCTTATCTTCAGTATCTTTTTCTGAAGCTTTTGAAGTTTTTGAAGCCGGAGTTTCCTTTCCAAATTCCTTAACAAGCATTGAATATTGCTCATCGCTTATTCGAGTATTAGGATTGTCTTCGACTTCCACACCTTTCGACTTCAGAAATTCAACGACAGTGTTGATTCCAACATTAAGTTTTCGCTGTACTTGTATTAATTTTATAGGCATAACTTTTTTCATTTTTAGCGAGATGCACTTTCTCAAGAATACATCTCACATTCCACAACACTAGGCTATACTATCTTCGCAATTAACAGAGACGCACAACCTTTGACTGTTGCGGTATGTGCATCTCACTATGCTGTCGTTGCGAGTTTCGAAGTTTTCATTTAGTCTTCAAATTCCGCTGCAAGGATAGCCAAAACTTCATCAACGGTAGATTCTTCCAAGTCAGCACGTTCGATGAGTTCCTCACGAGGTACGGCAAGAACATTCTTAGCTGTATAGCAACCTATGTTCTTAAGGGCGTCAATAACCCAACCGTCAATTTCATCAGCAAATTCATCAAGATAGATATCTTCTTCATCTGCTCCTTCGATGTCACGGAATACGTCAATTGCATATTCTGTCAACATACATGCCAACTTGATATTCAAACCGCCTTTACCAATGGCCAGCGATACTTCTTCCGGACGCAGGTAAACTTCTGCTTTCTTTTCTTCTTCATTGATACGGATTGAAGAAATCTTAGCCGGACTTAAAGCACGCTGTATGAACAATGAAATATTTGATGTGTAGTTGATAACATCAATGTTTTCATTTCTCAATTCACGGACGATACCGTGGATACGTGAACCTTTCATTCCGACGCAAGCACCTACAGGGTCGATGCGGTCGTCATATGACTCAACGGCAACTTTAGCTCTTTCACCAGGGATACGCGCAATAGCTTTGATAGTGATAAGACCTTCGTTGATTTCAGGAACTTCAAGTTCGAACAATCTCTGAAGGAACATCTTGTCTGTACGTGACAAAATAATCTTCGGATTGTTGTTTATATTGTCAACACGCTGAACGATGGCACGAACAGTTTCTCCTTTACGATAGAAATCTGTAGGAATCTGTTCTGATTTAGGCAAAAGCAACTCGTTCTGCTCATCATCGAGAAGAAGAATTTCGCGTTTCCAGACCTGATAAACGTCAGCAGCAATGATAGTACCGATTTTATCCTTGTACTTAGCATACAAGCTGTCTTTTTGCAGTTCCAGAATTTTTGATGCCAAAGTCTGACGCAGATTCAAGATTGCACGACGGCCAAAATCCGCAAAATTAACTTCGTCTGTTACTTCCTCTCCCACTTCACAATCGGCATCAATCTTACGAGCTTCTGTCAGCGTAAGCTGCAAGTTTTCATCTTCAAGCTCGTCGTCAGCCACAACAGTGCGATTTCTCCAAATTTCAAAATCGCCTTTCTCAGGATTGATAATAACGTCATAGTTTTCATCTGTTCCAAACATCTTTGCGATAACATTACGGAAAGAATCCTCCAACACGTTAATCATTGTTTCCTTGTCAATATTCTTCAGCTCCTTGAACTCCGCAAGGGTGTCGATCATGCTGATAGTTTCCTCTTTCTTGGCCATAATTACTTGAATCTTATTAAGTATTTTGTATATTTTATTTCATCGTATGTATATGACTGGTCTTCCTGAACCGTAATCTTTCTCTTGGCTCCTTCCGGTTTAACCTGCTTTTCAACGGTAACAACGATTCCGTTTTCGTCAGCCTCCTTCAGAACTCCAGTAAGTTTTACTCCAGCCTTAAGAAGTATTTCCACTTCGTTACCAATATTCTTGACATACTGGCGTAGAACTTTGAATGGTGATGTTATTCCTGCAGAACCAACCTCAAGTTCGAAATCTTCCTTGTCTCTGTCAAGATGTTCTTCAAGCCAACGGCTCAATGCCACACAGTCATCTATCGACACAGCTTCATCACTGTCAATCTCAACAACAATGACATTACCTGTCTTAACCTCAACATCAACAAGAAACATTTCTGTAGAAGCAAGTTTTTCCTCGACTAACTGAAGTATTACGTTTCTATCAATCATATTTTGAGTATTTGAGTTTTTAAGTTTTTGAGTTTATAAGTTCAAAGGTGATAAGTTGACGAGTTGACAAGGCTACAGAAGAGTTATCACCTTGCCTTCTTATTCACCAGTATCTTCCGTTGTCATAGGATTACAAATCCGCAGGAACGGAATTACACGAAACAAAAAGGAGGAGACTGACCGCCCCCTCCTTCAACCTCTCGTATCTGATGCAAAGATATGAAATTCCTATTAGTCTGCAAAAAAATATGTTTTGATTGGTATTGCAGTTACTTTTTAGATATATATTTTAAGAATATTTAAGAGAAAACATATTTCGCTCTTCCTTGTTTTATTATAATACTCCTAATACCTGAGCAAGATTAATCAATACCTTCAATCTCTGAAATGCTCAATTTTGAATATTGCGAAATAACATCTAAAGGAACACCTGCCTCTTTCATACTTTTTACAAATCCGTACAGAAGTTCTTTTTTAGCTTCAGCACAACCTTTCTCGATGCCTTCTGCCAATCCCTCTGCCCGTCCTTCAGCAACACCTTTAACTCGACCTTCCTCAAAACCTTCTTTAATTGCCTGCTCTTTCATATAATTCCAGGTATTATAATTATCACGGTAAACCTTCAGGCAGGCTTCATATTCATCTCGCTCTTTCTTGTTCATATTGACAATGCGAGCCAACTCTTCCAAACGCTGGAAAAGGGCTTTCTGTCCTTTGAACTGTAAAGATTCCAATTTCTCCATATGCTTTAAATTGTATAGCCAATAATCCAATGGCGTTTCACATTCTTCTTCCGTTTTGTTGAATAATGGAAATTCGATAAATATCTCACGTATCATTTTTGATACAGGTTCACCCGTTTCCTTATCGGCAAGGATTATGTCAGTGCGCACCTTGTTAGTCTTGCCACTTTTAAAATTCAGGAAGAATATTCCATATACGGGTACTATATCGAAATTCCATCCATCGCCAATCTTGTCTTGACCAGCTATGGCACGGCAAATATAATAAAGTCCACGCTCATAAATATAAGGCTGATTGCAATTTTGCATTTCTACTATAAACATATTGCCGTCTTTGTCCTTGCAGCGAAGGTCGAACACTGCGGTTCTGCCGTCTGAGGTTTCAGGGGGCATTTCAGTGTTCATATACGTAAGGTCTTCGATATGACGCTCGCCTTCCAACAAATCATTGAGTAAGTCTATCAGCAGTTCCTTGCTGTTTTCCTGTCCGAAAAGAATTTTAAAACCTCTGTCCACAAAAGGACTGATAAATACACTTTGTTTCATAGAAAGATTTTTTATGGTTACATTGCAAGTTTAGGGAATTTTTTTGACAACTACAAATTTTACTCTGGTTTTGGAATAAGCACAGAGAGCACGGATTCATAGAGCTTTTTTATCTAATAATAAATCCCTCGTATTTCCGTGCTCAAAGTCTTATACTACATATCAAGAAGCCTTTCCAATTCCTTTTCCGTAACTTTAAGGACACTTCCATGTCTGATTCCTTCAGGCATTTTCAGCTTATCTGAGATTTCATTCCAGTTTTTCAGGTCGGAAGATTCAATCACGCCAAAGCAGCCTTCTGTGTATTTGTCGAAATAGACATAATATTTAGAACCTAAATCAAGCAAGGTTGGTCCTTCTGCCCAATAATTACCGGTGATTGGTTCCGAAGGTTCTGAATACGGACCTGTAAGTTTATCGGAATATGCAATTCTGATATTCTTCTGAGGTGGAGTGAGAGTTTCATCTTTCAGAAGCATCACATATTTGCCGTCCAGATAATTAATTGAAGCGTCGATAACATTGAATCCGTAATCATAAAGAAGGAATGTTTCTGAGAAAGTTTGGAAATCTTTCGTTGTCACAGCATACATTCTGTGGCTGAGATTGTTTTCCTTGCCTTCGGCTGTTTCCGTAAAACGGCCTTCGATGGTTGAAGCCCAGTAGATCATATATTCGCCGTTCTTGCTGTCATAGGTAATCTCCGGCGCCCAGCAATTTTTTACTCCGTCAACGCCATCGAACACGGGAATCATTTTCTGCTCGCTCCAATTTATCAAATCACTGCTGCTGGCATAGCCAATTCCCTTTTCGTGCCAGCTGACTGTCCACACCATATGAAAAAGTCCGTCGCCACCACGGATTATACACGGGTCGCGCATCAGTCTGTCCTTACTCAATTCCGGTTTAAGCAAGGATTCACCATTGTTTATGGTGTTCCAAACAAGCCCGTCAGTGCTATAAGCCAGGTGCAATCCATCTTCGCCATTTCCTGTGAAATAGGAGAAAATATATGCATTTTTCTGGTTGCCGGAACAAGCGGCTAATAAAAATATTTGCAATAGAATTATTATGTATTTCATAGATTTATGCGTATGATTATGTTTAGAGGACAAGGGAACGAGTTGATACTAGTTGACAAGTTGACAAGGCTTCAGGTAAAAAGAAATTTCTACTTGACTTCTTGACTACTTAACTCCTCAACTCTCCTTGCCCCTAAAACCTCGTCAACTTAAAAATTATCTTCCATCCTACAACACCGGCAACAAATATTTCCATATCAGATTTATTTCTGCCTGCATATCACCGATATTTGCCGTAGTGACAATAACCGCATCCTTTTCAGGAAGCACAATTATATACTGTCCGTTGGCACCATCTGCCCTGAATGCATTATTGCGGCAACGCCACATCTGATAGCCATAGCCTTGCAGCCAGTCGCTGTTGCGTTTGCTCAAACCTTTTGACTTCAATTCTTCCGGACGAACACCGGCAGGATAAGACTCAACCAAAGCTGATGTAGCAACATCAAACCATGTTTCGGGCAGAAGCTGTTTTCCGTTCCACTGTCCTTTCTGCAAGATGAACTGTCCCATCTTTGCCATATCTTCAGTGCGGATATATAATCCCCATCCTCCGCAGTTGATTCCCTGGGGACTTTCTTCCCAGTTCAGACCAACAATGCCAAGCGGACGGAACAATCGGGGATAAAGATATTCAACAAGGGTCTGACCGGTTACTTTCTGTATTATTGCAGAAAGCATATAGGTTCCTAGGCTGTTGTAGCAGTAAAATGTTCCCGGTTCGTGCTCGAACGGAGCTGAAAGGAAAGCCTTGACCCAATCAACATTACCGGACTTACGAGTCAAGCCTGTCGGGTCTGTATCATGTCCGCCTGTCATAGTCAGCAAATGGCGGATTTCCAATTTCTCCAGATTCGGGCTGACGGTTGAAGGAAGTTTATCCGGGAAGAAAGATATTACCTTGTCTGTTTCCTTCAAAAGACCTTCGGAAACGGCAAAGCCTATAGCTGTTGCTGTGAATGTTTTACTGACGGAATTCATCACATGAGGCTTGTTCCATTCTCCTTCACTCATCCATTTTTCAGTGATAACCTTTCCGTGCTGAAGTATCATCAAGCTATGCAAGTCCTGATTTTCTTTCTGAACGGCTTTAAGATATTTATCAACTGCCTTTGTCACTTTTGGAGAAGCTTCGGCACGAGGAAGTGATTTGGTCAAATCGTTATAGCTGATCAGGCGTATTCCTTTTTCTTTTATCACTTCTTTTACCTTCTGACTGGTGAAAAGATTAGTAACACCCTGACGGTCCTCGGCAACATTTTCATATCCGATGTGTCCGACGGTCTGCATTTCTTCGTTGTCCAGCGCCGGATGGTCGATAAACATATAATTCTTTCCCGGCTCCAGTTTGTTCAGACGGCTGATAAAGCTTTTCTCCTTTTCTTCAGAAGTTTTGCTTGGTCCGTCATATCCCGCATATGAGAAGTTATATTCTTTCATGGAATCGGCTCTGTCCACAGCCGGAAGATTATATTCCTTTGCAAGACGTTTGACGAGAGCATTTACTTCGGGAGAAAATCCTGTTGCGCCCATATGTCCGGAAATATGGCTGATTTGCGGAATATTCTTCAAAGCCAACTCTATCTGTGCTCTGAATTCCTGTTCTATTTCATCTATGTTCCATTTATTCTCAGTAATTGCCAATCCTGGATAGTTAGGATTCTTTCCCATCATCGGAAAGAAATATCCATTGCTATCAACCAGGCTCGGGCAGTTAGTGAGCGGCCGCCATTTGATATTATCCCATTCACTTGTGATGGCAAGGTGCAAGCCGACATCAATTCCGGGATTTTCCCTCAGCATACGTGCTGCCTCCGGGAACCAGGGAGTTACAACCATAACTTCGATTGAGGTTTCTATTCCGTTTTTGTAACCTTCCATACAAGCAATGTTTGCTGAACGGAATGAACCCATATCATCTGCCCTTATAATCAGATTTGCTACATTATTCTGAGCAAAAGCAGAGAATGCAGAAAAAGCACACATAAATGCTGTTCCTAATAAAATATGTTTTTTCATGATATTGGAATTTATATTTATTCAACTTGTGATTCTACTACGCAAAAAGTTCCCGAAGCCTTACCAACCAATTTATCGTCACAATAAATCTCACATTCGCAGAAATGCAAACGGCGTCCGGGTTTAATGACAAATCCTTTGGCTATCAGCTCATATCCCCATGCTGCGCGGAGGAAAGAAATCTTCAGCTCGGCAGTGAGGACATCGTTTTCGAAAGGAGTCATTGTGTATGCAGCAAATCCGGCTATGGTGTCCGCCAATGCGGCAAGAACTCCGCCATGAGTCACACCACTATACTGGCGCTGCTCGTCACGCAATGGCATACGAGCCTCAACATAACCTTCTTCTATTTTGCTGAAATGAATTCCAAGGAAATTTACATAAGGATTTGTGGCTATTCTCTCTTTTATTTTTTCCAATAATTTTTCATCCATGATATTTAAGATTAAAGTTTACACTTATAATTGACTATAAAAATATATCAATCATATTATACATGCAATATATGCATAAAATAAAAAAGAGGTCGCCCCCAATAAAATTTGACATGCACCCCGAAAGTTAGACAAAAAACTTTCGGGGTTTTGTTATGTCTAAA
>CALCST010000012.1 GCA_937894065.1 uncultured Parabacteroides sp.
AGACATAACAAAACCCCGAAAGTTTTTTGTCTAACTTTCGGGGTGCATGTCATTTTTCAAAAAACATCGGCAACTTTCTGAAAAAACATCGGCAGCTTTTTTTCAGAACTTAAAGTGTTTTAACCTTAAGATTTCTCCATAGAACTTTAATGCCGCCACCATCGTGAATCTGCAAGGCAATTCTTCCTTTGCCTTTACCTATTTTTTCATCGTTGATGTTTACCATTTCTTCGCCATTGAGCCAAGTCTGAACATTATCGCCCTGGACTTTGATGCGCATAGTGTTCCACTGTCCCTCTTTCAGTATATTTTCTTTTTCGTCAGGAATCTGAACAAGCCAACCGCGTCCGTAAGATTCATAGATTCCGCCAGTGTCATGATTCTTCGGAGCAACTTCAACCTGCCATCCGTTAACTTTTACGTCTTCTTCAACGAATGAGCGGATAAACACACCTGAGTTACCATCTGCTTCCTGTTTGAATTCTACTGTCAAGTCAAAGTCGTCATAATAATCGCGAGTTGCCAGATATCCGTATTTCTTGTCCGGACCACTTTCGCAAACAAGGTTGTTGTCTTTGTCAACATACCATTTTTCTGTTCCATAAGCTTCCCATCCTGTAAGGTCTTTACCATTGAACAGATTGATTTCTTTTCCTGCCTTTTTAGGAAGTTCTTTTATCTTTATATTTCTGAAAGAAGCAGGATAACCATGGTCCTGAAGGCAGATTACACCTTTCTTGGCAAGACCATATTCAGGAGCGTTAGCCCATTTTCCGCTGTTTTTTCTTTGATGCCAATCATCACTCCATGCTTCAAATTCCAGGATTTTCTCACCATTAAGCCAGTGCTCAACGTGTCCGTTATCAAATACGATTTTTGAGTTGTTCCACTCGCCTTGAGGATTAACTTTCATCTTTGATTTGTCCGGCAAATACATTGCGTAGTCAACACCAAGTTTTTGCCACTCTTCCAACGGTTCGGCAAAGTTTGGTTCGTCAATAAGCTGATATTCCGGACCGGTTACGTAAGGAACTTTATATTGCGGACGTTCTACAACGTGATATAGCATACCGCTGTTACCACCTTTGCTAAGTTTCCAGTCCCATGACAATTCAAAGTTGTCATATTCTTTATCAGTAACAATATATCCACTTGCGTCGCTTCCGTCTCCTTTAGCCTGTATGCAGCCGTCAACTACGTGCCAAGGCTCTGTTAGTGTTGTGCCGTTATAATCTCTCCATCCGTTCAGAGTCTTACCATCGAACAGCAGTTGCCATCCGTCAGCAATTTCTTCTTGAGTAAGAGTGTTTTGCTCAACTGTTGAGCACGAGAAAAGAGAGAAAGATGCAGCAGACAGTGCTAATAATGATGCTGCAGTGCTTTTTTGAATAACTGTAATCATAATGAATTGATTTAAGAATTTTCCTCAAAAGTATAGCTTTTTATTTCTTGCGACAAATTGTTTTGATAAAAATAGTTCAAGCTTTAGGTTATGGATTACAAAAAACAAGTTGACAAGGGTTTAATTTAAAATTCTAAAATTAAAACACCTTGTCAACTTGTCACTAACTTCTAGCCAACATTAATAACTCTTTATTTGACTAAAACTTTCGCTTTCTTAACTCCAGATTTACTTTGAAGAACAACGAAATAGATTCCTCCTTGCAGATTCGAAACATCTGTTGAGCCGCTTACTTTTGAGTGATAGCAGCAAGCCCCATTTGCCGTATAAATCCACAAATCGGCTACGCCTTCCATATCAATATAGATAGTTCCCAGACGAGTGTAGATGCGGGCGTCAACAGTTTGAATAGCTTCATTGGCAACAGTTGATTCTGAATAATAATAATGCTCGCTGCCCATGAACTCCCAGTTTTCAATATCATTTTCCGGAAGAAAATAAATCTTGCAAACTTTAGGATTGTCTTCTGTAACTTCTTTTTTGTATGAGTAGTTTACATACCATTGATTATTGTCGGTATCATAATATGCGTCTATTTGTGTAAGATTTTCTCCATCTGTCTCATATGCATATCTGTATCCGTAAGTCTGAACCCAGCCTCCGGCGTCTTTGCTCCAACTGTATTCCATTTGGGTGTAATTGTCGTTGTCTCCTTCATATATTGTTTTATATCCGCTTGAAGCTTCCCATTCCTTGGTTTCATCATTCCAGCTTGAATCCAGGTAGTAATAGCCTCCGTTTTCCATATCCTCATACTCATGTTTTGTTTTGTAAGACAATATCCAATCCTTGCCTTCATCATCCAGGTAATAATAGCTGTAAATATAATTGTCGTTATCATCAATATAATCATATTGTGATTTGTATCCTGATGAAAGAATTCCGTTGTCATAATAATTTTGTATTAAAGAAACGGTTCGATACTTCGAGTCGTAAGCTGTTTCCGAAGAAGCTACTTTCGCTACACGTCTATTCGTTTCAGGATCAACATTAAATGTTTCTGATGAAACAGCCTGTCCTATCTCGTTGTATTTGTAATCAGAGCTTGTATAAGAAATATCTTTACTTTCATCATCCTTCCAGATAAGAGTATCCTTCTTATATGATGTTGACGACAAATCGTCTGCCGTATATGCAAACGTCTCTATAGTATGGCGGTACACACTTTGATTATCCTGCAAACTCTCATACCGAGTTATTTTGCCGTTTTCATCATAAGCCTGTTTGTTCATATTCCTTTCATACTCGCTGCCATTCCAATATTTTATCTCATTATAAACGATCTTTCCCTTGTCGTTATATTCGTTGTATTGTCCCTCAATCAGAAAAAGCTTTTCTTGGCTGGCATTCCATGCAAAAGTTTCATATAATAATTGCCAGCCTTGCGAATTGTATTTATAATTTTTGAAATCTGTGTAATACCACTTTCCGTTCTCGTTGAGAGTCTGAGTTTCGGAATGAGTTTGCCTGTTTTCCGAATCATATTCATACTTTGATTTGTCGGTAACAGTCAGGACATCATTCCTCAACCGGCTTTGCTCAATTTTGGTAATGCTTCCGAACGTATTATATTCATAATAATACTGATTGGTGATTTCATCATCCATATAATAGATGTTATACTCTTTCAGTTTATTATTATTGTTGTTGTATTCAGAAATCCTTTTATAGTTCAAAATCCATTCAGAACCGTCATGATAAAATTCAGACTCCGTTGTGTTGTTTCCTTTTGCATCATATTCTAAAACATTGCGTCTGCTCAATTCCCAGTCGGAAGAACTCCGGCTATATGTCAGTTGTTCCGACACTTTTCCTATTTCGTTATAGCTATAAATTGTTTTATAAACTAACGCATCGTTGTTGTCATAACTGATTATGCTATCCAGTTTCATGGCTTCAGCAGTGGCACGCAAAGAGGCATCACTTACTGCAGGCAGATGCATCTGAGCTTCAGAGTTGCGCACAACAGGCATCTGCGGCTTAATCATTGCTTTGAGCGGTTTTTCAAACTGATTTTTGCCGTACATTGACATGTGCAACGTGTGGTTGTTGTCAGCAGGTGTTTGGGCTGACAGTGCTATTGTGCACGAAGAGATAGCCCAGATGGTGAGGTTCAAGTACAATTGTTTCATAATAATAATATTTAAGTTGTAAGTAAATTGAATCGTGTTGTGATTATTTTGTCGTAATTAATGCTGTTAAGATAGTAAATTTATTTAAAACGATATGTTTTTCATTTCTTTTTTATATTTTATTGATGTGAGATTCTGTTTGGATCTTGGACTATGGCTTGTATTTATTTTTTGAGGGGAAATTAAATTTATTATATCCTTGTTTGATATACGGGTTATTATTTTTATATTCGTCAATAATGTTTATTATCAAAAATAAGAATGTTATTAAATCTATGAAGGTATGAAAAAAATAGCCATTTTTGCTTCTGGTGCCGGAACTAATGCAGAAAACATCATACGATATTTTGCCAACGACGAAAGGATAAAAGTCGTTATTGTTTTGTCAAACAATCAGAAAGCCGGTGTGCATGCACGTGTGAATGCCTTAGGTGTGCCTTCGTTTGTATTTACACGTGATGAATTTGCCGAAGGAACACCAATTGTAGATATATTGGCAGAATATGAAGTGGATTTCATTGTGCTTGCAGGTTTTATGTGTTTTGTGTCGGAGCCGCTTCAGAAAGCATTTTCCGGTCGTATTGTCAATATACATCCTTCGTTGCTACCGAAGTTCGGAGGAAAAGGAATGTATGGAATGCATGTGCATGAGGCGGTGGTGAAATCTGGCGAAAAGGAATCGGGCATTACTATACATTATATAAATGAGCACTACGACGAGGGCGCTATTATTTTTCAGGCTTCATGTCCGGTGCTTCCTAATGACACACCTGAAGATTTGGCTGCGAGAGTACATGCTTTGGAGTATGAGTATTATCCGAAGGTGGTTGAGGAGATTTTGGGAAAAGTAAGGAGTTGAGGAGAAAAAACTTGTTTCCTGTAGCCTTGTCAACTTGTTTCTTACTCCTTGATATTCTCCAATAGATTTGTACCTTTGCAAAGAAAAGAGCGTATCCGATGAGATTATTGTCAGCATTGTTATTCCCGATATCAGTTTTATATGGAACAGTGACATTTGTAAGAAACAAGATGTTTGACTGTGGTATATTGCCGTCTGAGAAATTCGATGTACCGGTGATATGTGTCGGTAATCTGAGCATTGGAGGAACAGGTAAAACACCACATACGGAATATTTGGCGCGGCTGTTGTCTGCACGTTACCGAGTGGCAGTGCTGAGCAGAGGATATAAGCGAAAGAGCAAAGGCTTTGTGCTTGCCGACGAAAGGATAACGGCAAGAGAATTGGGTGACGAGCCGTATCAGATAAGGAGGAAATTCCCTGATATCAAAGTTGCCGTGGATGCGGACAGGCGGAATGGAATAACCCGACTGATGCAACTGCCAGATGAGGAAAAACCGGAAGTTATAATTCTGGACGACGCTTTTCAGCACAGATACGTAAAGCCGACATTGTCTTTGTTGCTTACTGATTGCAACAAATTATACACATCGGACTATGTGCTGCCTGCCGGACGACTTCGGGAATGGAAAAGCGGATCTTCGAGGGCAGATATTATAATCGTTACGAAATGCAAGGCGGATATAAGTGATGAGGAACGCAAAAATATACTGAGGCAAATATCTCCATCGAAGAACCAACGTGTGTTTTTTACTTATATAAATTATGGCGAATTACTTCCGGTTTTTGGAGAGAGTTGTGACACATCTGTGAATTTTATATGCGGAAATCCGGAAGTTCTTCTTTTGACGGGTATAGCTAATCCCTTTCCTTTGAAGAATAAGGTGGAAGAATTTTCCTCAAATATAGAAGTGTTCTCTTTTCCGGATCATCATGACTTTTCGGAAGCTGATATTCGTAGCGTTGAGAATCGTTTGAAGGCAGGAAAGGATAACAGGAAAATTGTGGTGACTACTGAGAAAGATGCAGTGCGTCTGCTTGTCAACTCTTATTTATCGGACGAGTATAAAGGCCTTTTTTATTATCTTCCGATAAAGATTGATTTTTGCGGTGGAGAAGCAGAGGATTTTGACAAGATTATTTTAAATAAAGTAGTTAAGAATAATATTCTTGTTTGCTGAAACATTGTCAACTTCTCAACTAAGAAAACGTTTTGAATAACATACAATATATGGCTAAAAGAACAGAAATAGCAACATTGGGCGAGTTTGGTTTGATTCGCCATTTGACAGAAAATATTGAGTTGAAGAACAGTAGTACGCTTAAAGGCGTTGGCGATGATGCGGCTGTTCTGGACTATAAGGACAAGCAAGTTTTGGTTACTACGGACTTGCTGCTTGAAGGCGTGCATTTCGATTTGATGTATGTTCCTTTGAAACATCTTGGATATAAATCGGCTGTAGTGAATTTCTCAGACATATATGCGATGAACGGACAGCCAAAACAGATAACAGTTTCAATAGGTATTTCCAAGAGATTCTCTATTGAGGATATGGAAGAACTTTACAGCGGAATCCGCCTTGCATGTGATGTTTATGGTGTGGATCTTGTTGGCGGTGACACTTCTGCGTCGTTGACAGGACTGAGCATCAGTATTACTTGTATTGGTGAAGGTGAAAAGGGTAAAGTGGTTTACCGTAATGGAGCACGCGATACGGATTTGATATGTGTGTCCGGTGATTTTGGCGCAGCATATATGGGATTGCAATTGCTGGAACGCGAAAAGAAAGTTTTCAACGGAGAAAAAGATTTCACTCCTGATTTTTCAGGAAAAGAATATTTGCTGGAACGCCAGTTGAAACCGGAAGCCCGCAAGGATATAATTGAAATGTTGCGTAATTCCGGAGTTCAGCCAACGGCGATGATGGACGTGTCGGACGGTCTTTCTTCGGAACTTCTTCACATATCTAAGGAAAGCAATGTGGGATGCAGAATTTATGAAGACAGAATTCCTATAGATTATCAGACAGCGGTGATGGCTGAGCAGTTTAATATGAATCTTGTTACTGCCGCGCTTAATGGTGGTGAAGATTATGAACTGCTGTTTACTGTTCCATTGACAGACCATGAGAAGGTGTCAGAAATGAATGGTGTGAAAGTTATCGGCCATGTTACAAAACCTGAACTTGGTAATTATCTGGTTGGACGTGACGGTGGAGAAGTTGAGTTGAGAGCACAGGGCTGGAATTCGTTGGAAAGTTAAAACAGAATGAAAAGTTAAAAAATAGACGAGTTGACAAGGCTTGATATTTATTCAATTTCCTTGTCAACTCGTTTCTTTTTTATGGGGCTACCAAGATGTTATCTCTTGATAAATTTAGTAGTCACTGTTTTTCCATCTTTTGTTCTGACACTAATGATATAAATACCGTCATTTATATAACCGGTTTCCAAAGTCTGGTTGGCAGACATATTCTCTGAAGTCAGATTTTTATTGTAAATTCTGTTTCCTGATATATTGTATATATCAATTGATTCAGTCTGTTCCGGAAGAATTATATTTACAGAATTACTGTTAACACTGACTATCTTGATTCCGTCTGTATTGGTTGCGATAGTTTCCAAGCCTGTAGGATTTTCTGAAACAGTGAATGGAAGTCCGTTAGAAATCTGGGTGTATTTATTATCAATTATTCTAAAGAGAGCAACAAAATATTTTCCAGTTTCAACCATAGGATTTAAAGTCATAGTGAATTTATATGGCTGATTCTCTTTTTCAATAAATACTTCAGTTTTATGTATGTTTTGTGAAGAACTTTCAGATTCTGAGAAAACTGCTGCATAAATATTTTCGTTGAAAATGTTTCCTTCTCCATCAAGAGTTATGTCAGCATTAATTGTCAAATCTTCATTTACTCCTACAATTGACTTTTCGAGAGATAAATTAGAGAGTTTTATATTGTCACAAATTTTACCTTCTTTTATAACTACAGGGATAAGTTCGCCAATCAGGCAAAGTGTATTTCTGTATGAAACAAATGGAGCAATATAATAGTTTCCAGTAGGAATATCTACCTTACTGTCGGATTTACGGAAATCCATTTCCATTTTTGCGTTAAGATTTATTTCCTGATTTTCTGTGTTAGCAGGAATCAAGAATTGAGTCTGTGTAAGTACAGATAATAGTTGAGGTGTTGCATCGTTGCTAAGCAATAATATTCCTCCCATACCGTAATATTCAGAATCATTGTCGCTGTTGGAAAGACTCAATTTGAATTTACCGGTCATGCCAGAGTAAAGGCTTGTTGTTGCTTCTAATTCTCCATGTATATTTTTTAAGTCAAGATTACCTGAGAATGGAGTTAGCGTACAAACATCATTTTTTACTGAAACATTATATTCAATGACGCTACCGACATTTCCTCTTACCTTGCTGTAGTCTTTTTCTCGGACATCTTTTGTCGCTATATATAGTTTATAGTTACCATCTTCTGCTTCAGAAGGTATTTTAATGTCAGTGAAATCTATTTTGCTAAAGCCATAGTTGGTTTCTATTGCTTCATCAATAGATTCTTCATATAGTACATGTTTTTCTCTTGCTTGATTTTCCAAGATAACAGAAATGAAACCTTTGTTGAAAACAGAAGTAAGGTTGAAGAGATTGGTAAGAGTGATATTGAATGATTCATTTTTTGCAACAGACTTCTTATCTATTTCCATTTCCTCAAGAGCGAAGAAAGAGAAATAGAAATCACTTACAGTTTCCGGCTGAATACCGATAACCATACTTTGATAGTTGGTGAAACCGCCTCCGTTTCCGCTACCACCACCTATACCTGTTGATGTAGGATCTAATGAAGATATATTAAAATATCCATTATTATAACCATCCCATCCCCAGTTTACATGGACCATGTCATCTTTGTCATATCCATCAATAACAAATGCATGGCCTACTTCTGAAGATGAACCGCTGTAAAAAACAGGTCTTTTACTGTTAAGTTCTGTTTTCAACATTTCCATCCATTCAGATGTATTGAAGTAATTTCTTGAAACATATCCAAGGTTTTTGTTGTAGCCGAAAAAATTAATCAAAGCTTTTGGAACATTACTTGAATAAGCTCCTGACTCCAAAGGTGAATAATCCATCTCTACGCCAACACCGCAAGCATACATGAGTTCCGCTACAGCTTTTGCTTGAGTTTCGTTGTATTCTACTTTACTGTATTGTGGAAGCATATTCTTCCAGTCGAAAGTTATTGATTGGAAATCTAAACTGTATTTTGTTCCTGATTCTGTTGTGTATGAATGAGAGCCAGTACCTTTTGTTGGGTATTCATGGTATTTTAAAATCATTGCCATAGCTGTTGCTACGCATCCTGTTACGGAAGTTTTTCCGTCTATTACCGGACACATATTGTTGTATGGACTTGACTGGTCCCAGTTTATCTCGCCCAACAAAGGTGATACTTCAGTTGCAAATGAACTAGAAGATGAAGATTTTGTTGAACTTAAAATATTTGTTGAGTTATCAAGATTATTGTAATACAGATAATAAGCAGAAAGAAAATTTTGGATATTTGAAGGAATGTTTTCTGTATGAAAAGGAGAATTGAGTGAATAACCAAGAATTGGCTTCATTCTGTCGTCAGCTGAAACTATTACGAAAGAGTTGTTATTGTTATTGAAAACGTAAAAGGCTTCATCTGAACTACGAAGAGAATTGTTCTCCGTCAGTTCGCTAGAAACAGCTACTAATTTAATGTCAGTACTTGATTTCAGCCCTCCTTCTTTATCGAAAAAGTTTTGAGCAACATCTAAAGCCTGTTCTTGTGTTAATTGTTTGGCCCATGTTGGCGAAGTGCATAATAGCAATAGGAAAAATGAAAAAAGTTTCCTCATAATTGATAATTTTTAGTTGATTAATTTAAAAACCATCCTAATTAGTTTAGGATTTATAAGTGAAAGTTGCAATATTATTAAAAAAATGGATAGTTAATTATATTACTTTGTTTTTTTAACAAAGAAAACAGATGTATTAAACACTGTTTATAATAAAACATTTGTATAAATTTCATGTTGAGTTTCAAAAAGAAAGGATTTATCACAGTTGATAAGGAAAAAAGAAGTAATTTTGTCGCGTTAAAAAAATAATAAATAATAATAATTATGACAGAAAGAAAGGTTAGAGTTCGTTTTGCTCCGAGCCCTACAGGTGCTTTGCATATCGGAGGTGTTCGTACAGCCTTATACAATTATTTATTTGCCAAACAAAATGGCGGTGATTTGATTCTTCGTATTGAAGATACAGACTCTCAGCGATTTGTTCCTGGTGCAGAAGATTATATCATTGAAGCGTTGACTTGGTTGGGTATTAAATTTGACGAAGGTGTAGGTTTCGGAGGAAATTACGGTCCTTATCGTCAGAGTGAACGCCGTGAGATTTACAAGAAATATGTTGACCAGCTTTTGGCTGATGGTCATGCTTATATTGCATTTGATACACCAGCAGAGTTGGAAGAGAAAAGAAAAGAAATAGCAAATTTCCAATATGATGCATCTACACGTTTGCAGATGCGTAACTCATTGACTTTATCTGAGTCAGAAACTAAAGCTTTGATTGAGTCTGGTCATCAGTATGTTGTTCGTGTAAAGATTGAACCGAATGAAAATGTTGTTGTTAATGACATGATACGTGGTGAGGTTGTTATCAACTCATCAATATTGGATGACAAGGTTCTTTATAAATCAGCAGACCAGCTACCTACATATCATTTGGCAAACATTGTTGACGACCATTTGATGGAAGTGACACATGTTATCCGTGGTGAAGAATGGTTGCCAAGTGCTCCTCTTCATGTTTTGCTTTACCGTTATTTCGGATGGGCTGAAACAATGCCGAAATTTGCACATTTGTCTTTGCTGCTTAAACCGGAAGGAAATGGTAAGTTAAGTAAACGTGATGGTGACCGTTTGGGATTCCCTGTGTTCCCATTGGAATGGCATGACCCTAAGACTGGCGATGTTTCATCAGGATACCGTGAGAGCGGTTATTTACCTGAGGCAGTTGTAAACTTCCTTGCATTGCTTGGCTGGAATCCTGGAAATGACCAGGAAGTAATGAGTATGGATGAGCTTATCAAATCTTTCAATCTTACACATTGCAGCAAGAGCGGCGCTAAGTTTGACTATGAAAAGGGTAAATGGTTCAACCACCAGTATATTCAGAAGAAGAGCAATGAAGAAATCGCAGATTTGTTCATGCCAATTCTGAAAGAGCATGGAATAGAAGCAGACAAAGCATATGTTGTTAAAGTTGTTGGTATGATGAAAGACAGAGTAAGCTTCATCAAAGACCTTTGGGATGTATGTGCATTCTTCTTTGTTGCTCCTACAGAATATGATGAGAAGACACGCAAAAAACGTTGGAAAGAAGACAGTGCTGCTCAATTGACAGAGTTGATAGAAGTTTTGCGTGCTCACGAACCATTTGATATTGAAAGCACAGAGAATGAAGTGAAAGCATGGATTGAAAGCAAAGGCTATCATCTTGGAAACATTATGAATGCTACTCGTCTGGCTTTGGTTGGTGAAGGTAAAGGTCCTCATATCTTTGATATCACAGAAGCTCTTGGTAAGGAAGAGTCAATCAAGAGAATCCAGAGAGCTATCCAGGTACTTGGATAATTATATATATGTTGACAAGTGTGCAATTGGTATGTACATGAGTTGGCAATTATAAATAAAATAAACGTAGAGACATGGAGACGTTGAGGTTTTTTGTTTGCCTTATCGTCTCTTGTCTCTCTTTTTTTAGAAACAAATAATACAAGTTGTATGTATTCTTTCTTTATATATGTTTATTCTTTGTTAGTACGTTTTGCATCCTTGTTTAATAAGAAAGCTGCTTTGATGTGTGAAGGTCAATCTCAGACCTTTGATATATTAAGTAGGAAGATTAATCCCGGAGAAAAATATATATGGTTTCATGCTGCTTCTTTAGGAGAATTTGAACAAGGACGTCCGATAATCGAGAAGATAAAGGCACAAAAGCCGGAGTATAAAATATTGCTTACATTTTTTTCTCCTTCCGGATATGAAGTAAGAAAGAACTATAACTTGGCTGATGTAATTTGTTATTTGCCTTTTGACACTCCGAATAATGTCAGGAAATTTATGGATTTAGCACAACCGTCAATGGCTATATTCATCAAATATGAATTTTGGGCAAATTATTTGAATACATTAAAACAAAGAAATATTCCGACATATATTATTTCTGCCATATTCCGTCCTGAGCAGATTTTCTTTAAATGGTATGGAATGTTTTACAGAAATGTTTTACGCTGTTTCAATCATTTATATGTTCAGGATAGAGAATCTGTAAAATTGTTGGAAAGTGTATCTGTAACAAATGTGACAGTAACCGGAGATACAAGATATGACAGGGTTTGGGATATATGCCAATCTGCCAAAAATATCCCGGAGATTGACGGTTTTGTTTACGATAACAAGGGCAATAAAATAAAAACATTGATAGCAGGCAGTTCATGGCCACAAGATGAAAATATATTTATTCCATATTTTAATGACTGTCCTGATATCAAACTGATTATTGCACCTCATGAGATACATACTTCCCATCTTGAAATGATAGAATCTCTTCTGAAAAGACCTTATATCCGCTTGTCGGAAGCGAAAGGTAAAAACTTGTCGGAATATGATTGTGTGATAATTGATTGTTTCGGTTTATTGTCATCAATATACCGATATGGAGAAATCGCATACATTGGCGGAGGTTTTGGTGCCGGTATTCATAATACGCTGGAAGCTGCTGTATATGGAATTCCTGTTGTATTTGGGAAAAAGTATGGTAAGTTCAAGGAAGCTAAAGATTTGATAGCTGTTGGAGGCGGTTTCTCTATATCTGAATCTTCAGAATTCGAAAAGTTAATGAATAGATTTATATCAGATGAAGAATTTTTGTTGTCTTCAGGGAAAGCTTCTTTAAAATTGGTTGAATCAAATTTAGGTGTATCAGAAAAAATAATGCATGATATATTTATTAAAGAGTAATATTTTTCCTGCAGTATTCTCTTTCTTGTTTTATAATTCTATATCATCACTTGATACAATCCCGTTTATTATAGAATAGAATGTAAGTCCGGATACGGTTTTTATTCCTAATTTACTGGTTATGTTTTTTCGGTGAGAAAGAACCGTATTCAGACTTATATTTAAGTTATCTGCAATTTCTTTATTTGTATATCCTTTTACTATTTGCTGTAAAACATCTGTTTCTCTATTTGATAGGAATTTACTATTTTCAGAATCTGAGTTATTATTAAAACTTGATGCTAATATTGGCTGTAAAATATCAATAATAGATTCTATATTGGAATTTGTAGGTATAATATTACAATTTGATGTATGTTCATTATTTGAACAGATAACAAATGTTTTATTCCTTTTCAACAAAAAATAGTCAATGTTTGATGAAAATATTTCGCTATTGGTGAAATAAAAATCAAAAGAGTCTGTGGTCTTGGAGAATTTATGAAAAGATTCGAATTGCTCAATAAAAAAGTGAGGGAAAAAATCGTTTAATATACTCTGTAGTCCTATTCTTTGGAAACAATCAGGTATGATTATTGCTATTTGTTTGTTTTTAGTCATATAAACAAATTATTTACATAAATTCTCCATTGCAGATACAATTGGAGAAAGGATACGATATCTTATCCTGTTGTGCTGTTTTACATCTTTTTCAAGACTGTTGATTGCAAATATTACAGCATAACATAAGTTCTCATCATAATCTCCAGATATATGCTTTATCATAATGCTTTTTAAATCGGCAAGCAAAGCTTCAATTGAATCGTCATTAGCTTCTTCAGACTGAAGATAAAATCCTTTTTCAGAATCAATATGTCCGCTTTGTCTGATTTTGCCTGATAATTCAATGCAATATGGAAACCATCTTTCTTCATCATCCTGTATTCTGGCAATAAGTTCTTCTTTGAATGAAGAAAAGAAACGTCCGATAATAGATATTGTCGGATTATCAGGTTTACTCATATGGATAAAAGAATCCAAATGACGTTCAATATTTGGAATTTGGTATTTTATGTAATAATGATTTGTCTTGTTCAGATAGTCAATAATCTGAGATGTATGAAAACTTCTGAGTTTGCTTTCTGGGAAATACTCTTCATTTAGGAAAGTGTTGATTACGGCAAGAAAGAAATCCGTATCAATATTATAATCATTACAAATTTCATAGACTGATTTATCGCCTAATCCAAGACGAATTCCCAGTCTGTTTAATACTGGAATAAGTGAGGGGTGTTCTTCAACCACCTCACTCATTTGTATATTTGGGTATATTAGTGCCATATATTGTATATTATGCTTCTTCCCATTGTTTGCGTAACAAATCAACTGCAGTTGTAATTGCTGCAGCACGATCTGAACCCTGACAGCCACATTCAAAGCTTACATATTTATTATATCCGATAGCTTTTAAACCTTTGAAACCGTCAATGTAGTTATCAGCGTCGCCATCTTCACCAGGCATACTTCTTCTCTTTCTGCTGGCAACATGCACATGCTGCAAATATTTACCTGCAGAGATGAATGCACCCATATCTGATGTTTCTTCCCAAGTCATGTGCCAGAAGTCACCCATACATCTAACACCAGGATTGTTGATATCTCTACACAATGAAGCTGCATCTGCTACTTGACGAAGATAGAAACATTCTTTTCTGTTAAGTGGTTCAAATATTACAGATGTACCATGTTCTGCTGCGTAATTACCCATTTCATTGAATTGTTCGCACAAGAAGTCTCGTGTAGCCTGATCGTGTGGCATTACAGGTTTCTGTCCATTGAATGCAGGAACGATAATTACTCCCACAGAACCCAGCTCACCAGCAGCAGCAATGATTTCTTTCATTGTATCCATGCACTGTTTTCTGATTTTTGGATCTGTTGAAATAATAAATCCTTTGAATCCAGCGCAGATAGCACTCAGTTTAATATTTCTTCCATTCAATGCTTTTTTGAATTCATCAACACGCTGAGCGAGATTTCCTCCACCAGGTTCTATACCTACAATTCCCAGCTTTTCCATGAAGTCAAGCTTTTCATTCAAGCTTTCACCCGGAGCAACACCTTCTTGCAATGATAGATTCAATGCAGCCGAAGAAGAATATGGTATTCCTTCAAATTTTGTTTGAGTATTATTATTTTGCGCTGCTTGTTCTTGTTTGTTATTGCATGATGCAAAAACAGAACCGCCAGTAGCTAGAGCAGCACCTGAAATAGCTGTTTTTAGGAAATTTCTTCTATTGAGTTCCATAGTGATAGAGTTATTAAATTTAAAGAGTTTTTATCCTCAAAATATATGTATGGGGATAAAAACTCTTTATTATGTTATAAGATTTACTTATTTTTTATCGATAGGTTTACCTGGAACAGGAACAGTGAATGAGCTCATATCCATTTTACCCAAATTCAAATCTTTTGGAGTATAATCAAGTGGAGAAGCTGTCATTGCATCCCAAGTTGTTTCGCTACCAGTGTAAGCAGATTCACGTCCCATGATAGCAGCCATATTTGCTACAGCTGTTTCAGTTGCCTGCTGGATAGGTTTCTTGCTACGGATGCAGTTAATCCAGTTTACATGTTCCAATGTATATGGGTCAACTTGTTTGTATTTAGCTTTCTCAGCATCATGATCATATTTCCAAACAACATTACCAGCCAAATCTTTGATTTCCATTGTAGCACTGTTCCATGAACCTTTAGTACCCTGGATAAATTCGCTTACGTTGTTTGCGCAACCATCAATCTGACGGCACATACTATGCAAATGAATACCATTTTCCATAGTGAAGTCTACGCTGAAGTTATCATACTGGTCTCCAGTAAGACGACGCTGACGAGAACCGAAACCAACAGCTTTCACAGGTTTCAAACCACTGAACCATGTAAATACGTCGATATTGTGAACGTGCTGTTCTACGATATGGTCACCAGACAACCATTTCCAGTTAACCCAGTCTTTAATCATCCATTCGCAGTCGCTCCAGCCCTGCTGACGTTCGCGATACCACAACATACTCTGGTTCCAATAAACGATACCGCCAGTGATTTCACCGATCATACCTTCCATAATTTTCTTGTATGATTCGATGTAGCTACGCTGGTGGTGACGCTGAGTACCAGTAACAACAGACAAACCTTTAGCTTCTGCCTGTTTAGCTGTAGCCATGATTGTACGATAACCTGCTGGGTCTACACAGATAGGTTTTTCCAAGAATGAATGTTTACCTTTTTCAGTTGCATACTGGAAATGTATAGGACGGAAAACAGGAGGAGTTGCAATGATAACAACATCAACACCACTGTCAATTAACTGTTTGTAAGCTTCCAAACCAACAAAACGTTTGTCAGCAGGAATATCTATATTTTTTTCTTTCTTCAATTTGTCAGCCAAAGCATCAACTCTTTCCTGGAATGTGTCAGCAAGCGCTGTAATTGTTACACCATTTGCAGCATTAAGGAAGTTGAAAGCAGCACCTGAACCACGGCCACCACAACCGATTACACCAGCCTTAAGTTCCTGTCCGTCGCTTGCCAAATCAGGCAATTCTGGAGCATAATAACTACCTGGTTCTTTCAAAGGTTTGTTAGCACTACTACCTTCTGCAGATCCGCCACCGCAAGATGTTAATACACTTGCTGTACCTGTACCCATAGCTCCAAGAGCTCCTGCCATTACTGAACTTTTCAGAAATGATCTTCTACTAATTCCGTTTTCTTTTTTCATGATATAAATATTAAAGCTTTCTGTATTGTTTATTTGTTATTGTATTCACAAACTACTCGGAAGCCAATTCCTTTGATGTCTGAATACCACCAAATACTTTTTGGCTGCTGAGGATCTGTCTTAAGCCACAAATCATGCTGAGTACATCCTCGAGATGCACATCTTACATCTGCTGCATCAGATGTATAGTTACCTCCTCTGACTACCCATTCTGTACCTTCTGTTACCAATGGATTTGTCACATTGTCGCCACTCTTCTTATATGCTTCAGGGTCGTATTTATCAGCGCAATATTCCAATACGTTACCCAGCATATTTTTCAGACCGAATGGATTTGCTTTTACAGTTTCCGGATCCTGTGTCTTATTCTGGCTGTTTTTAGCATAAATTACATATGAACTTATGCTGTCAGTTTTAGCTGCAAAGAATTTTCTCCAGAAACCTTGGTCTGAGAAATCAGAAGGATCACCACTGAAGAAGTATGGAGTTTCGCTGCCGCCTCTGGCTGCATATTCCCATTCAGCTTCTGTTGGGAGTCTATATTTCTTACCAGTCTTTTTAGACAACCATTGACAGAATGTTTCTGCAGCATAATGAGTCATAGTAATAGCTGGTCTGTTTCCGCCGCCCCAACCTTGATCCGGGAATCCGAATGGAGGAGTAGGTCCTGAAATAGCATCAACATTAGGATCACTGTTGTTTGCATAAACAGTTTCAGGCGGAGTTCTACCTTCACTCATTGTATTTCCATAGAATGCCCAATACTGATCCCAAGTAACTTCCAGCTCTGCCATGAAGAACTGGTCAACAGTAACTGTACGAACAGGGCTTTCATCATCCTTATGGAAATCTTCACTTTCAGGGCTACCCATTTTAAATGTTCCGCCAGGAATAGCTTTCATATTGAAAGAAACCGCTGTTCCTGGAATTTGTTCTGTATAGTCTTCGAATGAAGTTACAGTTGTTGCTTCTTTGAAGAATTTACTTGTGTCAACTGCAGCAGCAGCTTCCAATCCCGGAATACCACTCATTTTTGAATGATTATAATTAGGATTGTAATGTCCGGCGTCAAGGTGACAGCTTATACATTGCAAATCTAATTTCTTTTCATTCTCATCATAATATAGATGGGCTGTGATTCCATCATTTGTTATTCCTTCTGGGAACAGATTCTGATGACATTCTTTACAAGATTCGTTAGGAATATATTTTATGGCATGTTCCAGCTCAGATTTTTGTTCCCAGTTAAAGTCTGCACTGTCCTTTGTCAGATAAGACCAAGCATCAGTAAGACCAAGTTTTAATTTCGCAGAATAATGATCCCAAGTCTGGCTCTGAGGCGGAAGATGGCAGTCAACGCAATGCGTCAATACTCCACTACCATTATTGACATGCTTTGATAATTTCCAGCTGTCATATACATGCGGGTGTACGTGGCACATCATACAAGATTCATCACTTGAGAAATATACAGATGTCTTATATGCTCCTATCATTACACCAGCACCAAGCACAATACCTATGCCGAGTATGAATTTTTTAGAAGAAAAAAAGTTGTTTTTTTTCTTTATGTTTTCAAAGTTGTTATTTGTAGTCATGCACAAATGTAATTTTTATGGTATTTCATGTTAGCAAAAATCGGGAATAAAAATACTAATTTCCAAATAAAGGAAAAAAGATTTTATCCCCGATTTTCTAAAAGTAGTTATAATTTAACTTTTTTAACCAATTACAGTTTGTTCTGAATAGGTTTTATTATGAAACTAAATGTATAATCACCATATGGAATTCTGTATTCTGGTAAAGGTAACTGTCCCCAACTGTTAACACATCCCAGTCCCATCTGAACTTTGTCAATTGTCAAATTGATATAATTTACTTTTGGAACCTGAGGTGAATGTCTTTGGTCTTTTTCCAAACCTTCATCCAATGATTCAATAGAATACTGCAATGCTGAAGCTGTGAACGGAGCATCTGCTACAAGCTGAATACCGTTTCCTCCGGCATTAGTCTGGTTCCACCAACGGATGTCTGTCTTACTTCCATTTTCCTGTGGACGAATGTAAGAATAGAACTGCTCGTCAACAGTTTGTTTGTATTTGCCCAAATCAGTTGCATTGTTTCTGTCTGAATAATTTTCAATAGGACCACGTCCGTAATACTGGATATGAGCCAATGATTTATTCAGTTTCATTTGCATACCAAATCTGAACATATCTGAAACATTTGCAGACTTGTCAGCTTTGAGAGCTTGTGTTACCTGAACAGCACCTTCATTATTTATAATGTATGTCAATTCCAATTTACCTGAAACAGATGGCATGTCATAAGTAGCATTAACTTTAACCATACCGTTTTCAGTTGTAGCCTTCAAATCATTAAGCTTCATTTCTGGATTCTTCCATACAATGTATTTCTTTTGCAAACCAGCCCCCATGTCATTGTCTGTCGGAGCTCTCCAGAAGTTAGGAGTAAGATGAGTTTCATCTTCCATTATTGACTGACCGTTTACATTATATAAACTCATGAATCCATTCTTTCTGTCAAAATCAATTTCAAAATTCTCTCCTTCAACTATTAGATAGAAATGGTCATTGTCTTTGATTGTCGGAGCTGGATTCTGATAGTTTGTTGTTCCTTCATTAGCCAATTTCAATTCCGGAGCCTTGTATGGGCGAACTGCCAATTGATTTTTAGCAACTGTATAACCTGCTGGTAAAAGGTTGGCAGCTTTCTTAAGTTTGAATGAAACATTCAACAATATTTCAGCATTCTTGCACTTGCAAGCGCATTCGCAATTTTCGTCAAGAGAATAACCAAGTTTCTGCTCAACAGTTTGTTGAGGTTTAACATTCAAATCATTAATGATGCCTTTCTGTACTTCTTCACCGTTAGCAAGCAAACTCCATTCAGCATAGTAATTGCTCAAATCAGTAAAGAAGTTTTCGTTATATATGCTGATTACACCTTTTTGCAAGTCAACAGGTTTAACCCAAATAGACTGATAATAGTGTCCCACTTCATACATGTGTGGATTCGGATTTCTGTCCGGATTAATCAGACCATTGTCCATGAAGTTGTTGTCAGATGCATCATAACGGTTGAAATCTCCACCATATGCATATATTTCGACACCATTCTTATCTTTCCATCTCAATGACTGATCAACGAAATCCCAAATAAAACCTCCTTGATAATTAGGATACTTGCGGATTAAATCCCAATATTCTTTGAATCCACCTTGTGAGTTACCCATTGCGTGAGCGTATTCACATTGGATAAGAGGCTTGTCCTTGTGTGTCTGGCAATATTCTTCACTACGTTTGTAGTCATAATACATAGGACAGAAGATATCCGTGAATTCGTTCATACGAGCCTGCTCATATTGAACAGCACGTGATTTATCTTCATTCTTAATCCATTTGTAGCATTCTTCAAAGTTTGGACCGAATCCGGCTTCATTACCCAAAGACCAGAAAATAATTGATGGATGGTTGAAACCTCTCTGAACATTACGCTGGTTTCTTTCCATGTGAGCTTTTGCATATGCCGGATTTTTAGCCAAAGTCTCTTCGTCATATCCCATACCGTGAGATTCGATATTAGCTTCAGCAACAACATAAATACCATATTTGTCGCAAAGGTCATACCAAAGGTTATTGTCTGGATAGTGACAAGTACGTACAGCATTGATATTAAACTCTTTCATTCGTTTGATATCTTGAATCATACGTTCCTTGGAAATGACGTATCCTTTGTCAGGGTCCATTTCATGTCTGTTGGCTCCTTTGAACAATACAGCTTGGCCATTAACAAGAATCTGTCCGTTCTTAAGTTCTATCTTTCGGAAACCAACATTGACCGGGATAGATTCCAAAGTCTTGTCACCATTTGTAAGTGTTGCAACCAATTTATATAAATATGGAGATTCTGCACTCCACTTTTGAGGATTACTTACACTTATAGTAGCTTTTTGTTTTCCAGAACCTTTAACTTCAGTTGTAGCAACTTCTTTTCCTGATTTGTCAAGAAGCTTTAGGTTTACAGTTCCAGAACCTTTCATCTGAAGGTCAATAGCAAGTGTACCGTCTTTATATTGCGCATCCAAGTCTGGAGTAACTCTGATATCTTGAATGTGTGTCGTATTTCTTGTATATAAATAACAATCTCTACCTACACCGGAAAGGCGAAGGAAATCCTGGTCTTCCAGATATGTTCCATCACACCAGCGGAACACTTGGAAAGCAATCAGGTTTTTGCCAGGTTTAAGATATTTAGTCAGATTGAACTCAGCTTCAAGTTTGCTGTCTTCGCTATATCCAACAAATTTACCGTTCACCCATAAATACATATTGGAAGTAACAGAACCGAAATGAGCAATAATTTCTTTCCCTTTCCAGTCTGCTGGAATAGTAATCTCACGTCTGTAAGAACCAACATGGTTGTTCACTGTCGGTACTTGTGGAGGATTGTTCTTGAATTGGCTTCTCCAAGCGTAACCTACGTTTACATAAATAGGGTCGCCATATCCGTTAAGTTCCCAGATACCTGGAACTTTCATATCGCCCCAACCTTTGTCGTTGAAGTCGGTTTTGAAAAAGTCTGTAGGTCTCTGGTCTGCATGTTCAACCCAGTTGAATTTCCAGTTTCCGTTCAAAGTGAGATAATTTTCAGAGTTTACTTTATCTCCTTTCAATGCTTCTTCATACCCTTCATAAGCAAAGTAACTGGTATGCATAGGAGCACGATTGATTTGGTTGACATTAGGATCCAACCATTCATTTTGCTGAGCAAAAGCTGTTAAGCCTGTAAATGCTAACGCGCATGTTAAAATTCTACGTTTCATGGTAAAGATTTGTTGATGATTTAATGTTTACTTAGCAAATATACGCTATACATTTTTATAAAAGAAAAAAACAATAAAAAAAGTTCAAAAAAAGGATTGGTATATTCCGTTGTTATAAAAAACTGAAAATATCATAGTTAACATATTATACCAAGGTCTTTTGCAACTCTGCACGCTTCAATAGAGTTTTTTACTTTTAGTTTGCCTAAGATTTCTTGTCGGTGTCTGCTCACGGTGTTTATGCTTATAGATAAATATTCAGCAATATTTTTGCTCATCAAACCTTTATCTATAAGTTTCAATATTTGTATTTCCCTTTCAGATAAAATTTTCGGGCATTTTCTTTTCCCCATTTCTGTTATATCTCCCGTTGCTGAATTAACCAAAATACTATTATATGGAATGTCTGATATTAGAGGGTAATATAAACACAGAGCTAGCCATAAACTGTTGTCAACCGGAGATGAAACATAAAATATCCTATGTACAACAGGTATGAAATTCCCGTTTTTATCTCTCATCCTTAATTTATTTATAAGATAATAATCGGGACGCTTTCTTTTAGGAAGGTGTCTTATGAAATGGAAGAATCTTAACTCTTGCAGATATTTATTGTATAAATCTTCGGGGAAAATAAGATCTAGTATTTCTTTTTCCCAAATAGAATCGATTCTGTTTCCTTCACCGGGAATACTCTTTAATCCTAATGTGCTTGAAAAATTACCGTGATATATATAGCTTTTGTTTGATTGCATGTCGCTCAATACGGAAATGGAATTTTCTATTTCCGAATAACCTTTTGCTATTGTTTTATATTTATCCAGTTCTTTGTTATATATAACTTTCTCAAAAGAAGAAAAACTTTGTTGAGATAGCTCATCATTCAATTTGTCCGCTATATCCATGCAAATTGGTTATTTATAATTATTGTGCTTATTGTTTTAACAATCTACATTTGCAAAAGTAATGAAAAACGTAATCAAGAATGGAAACTGAAAAAGAAAAGTGTCATAGAGGTTTACTTTATGATGCCAATAATGATAAAGAGCTATTGGCTGAACGACAAGTTTGTAAGGATATTTGTTATGAATATAATCAGCTCCATCCGTCAGAACTGGAAAAAAGAGAAGAAATAATAAAACATTTGTTTGGAAAAACAGGAGATAAGTTTTTGATTGAACAGCCTTTTTATTGTGATTATGGCTATAATATAGAAATTGGTGAAAATTTCTATGCCAATGTCAATTGTGTGATACTTGACGGTGCAAAAGTCCGTTTTGGTGATAATGTTTTTGTTGCGCCAAATTGTGGATTCTACACCGCAGGACATCCTTTTGATGTTAAGCAGAGAAATGACGGGTTGGAATATGCCTATCCGATTACTATAGGAAATAATGTATGGATTGGAGCTCAGGTGTGTGTATTGCCCGGAGTTACAATAGGCGATAATTGTGTTATTGGGGCCGGAAGTGTTGTTACTAAAGATATTCCAACAAATTCGCTGGCTGTTGGAAATCCTTGTAAGGTTATAAGGAAAATATAGAAAAGATGTCAATCAAAATATCGGCTCACCTAGGTGGTTCAATCAGCTCACCTAGGTGGATTGATTAACTCACCTAGGTGAATCAATTGGCTCACCTAGGTGAATCGGTTTTGAGATGCCTATCATGTGATATTTTTAATAAGAAAAAGAGATATTTTTATAGTTATAATCTCAGGGTTTATTGGAATATATGATATTCTCGGGTTATAAACTTCCTGATGTTATATATTATATAATGTAACTTCCGGTAATTTCGGTTTGAAAACTAAAATAATGTTTAATATAAAACTGTTGTGGAAATGACAAAAAAATTATTTGTGGGCTTGATGCTCTTGTTTGTATCTCAGTTATCTTTTTCTCAAACATTAGAGAAAATGCAGTGGTTCAATGAACCTGAAAAATGGGAAATTAAAGATAAAACTCTGTCAATGTTTGTAACTCCGCAAAGTGACTATTGGCGTATTTCTCATTATGGTTTCACTGTTGATGACGCACCTTTCTATTATGCAAATTATGGAGGAGAGTTTGAAGCTAAAGTGAAAATCACTGGAAAATACAAATCCCGTTTTGATCAGGCAGGACTGATGATTCGTATTGACCATGAGAATTATATCAAGGCAGGAATTGAATTTGTTGATGGTAAATATAATTTGAGTACTGTTGTTACTCATAAAACATCTGATTGGAGCGTGATTACTCTCGACGAATCAATTCCTTATATATGGATAAAAGCAGTAAGACGTTTGGATGCAATCGAGATTTTCTATTCGTTTGATGATAAGGAATATGTTATGATGCGTAATGCCTGGATGAAAGATAATACTCCTGTTCAGATAGGTGTTATGGCTGCTTGTCCGGACGGCGACGGATTTGAGGTAACTTTCGAGCATTTTAAAGTTAAGCATCTTCCGGATATGAGGAGATTGGAATGGCTTAAGAATAACGCAGAGTAATATTTTGTTTTTATATCATTATTATAACCGGTTGAGGCATATATGTTCTTGGCCGGTTTTTTGTTTTTATGCATGTTTGGATTTTCTTCCGTATGTAACGGGATTTTCTTTCGGAAGAAAAACAAATTACTTCCGAATGTAAATGGATTTCCTTCCGTAAGTAATTGGGGCTTTCTTCCGAAGGAAAAACGTGTTTTTCTCTATAAGGAAATGTTTTAGATTGGAGTTATGTATTTATTAATTGTATGTTTGTGTTTTTAAAATATAGAATATATAGTGGTATTTCTTATATTTTATTTCAAAAATGCGAAAAAAACTTACGGATTTGTTTTGATGTTTTAAAAAAGGCTGTATCTTTGCAGTGGTTTAAAAAATGGAAATATGAAACAGACACGATTGCATAATCTATTGAATACATTGGGTATTATTCTACTCTGGCAACAGGATAGGAAGTGAGTTTGTGCATATAAGTGTTTGGATAAAGTTATAATAAAGCCTTTCTCGCTTCCTGCGGTGAAAGGCTTTTTATTTTGTAATAAAGAGATAAAAAACATATACTACTATGTCAGACAGATTATTTATTTTCGATACAACTCTTAGAGATGGTGAACAAGTTCCGGGTTGTCAGTTGAACACTGTTGAGAAAATACAGGTTGCGCGAGCATTGGAAGCTCTTGGTGTGGATGTTATTGAAGCTGGATTCCCGGTATCAAGTCCTGGAGACTTTAAAAGTGTGGTTGAGATTTCGAAGGCTGTAACTTGGCCTACGATTTGTGCTTTGACTCGTGCTGTTGAAAAAGATATCGATGCTGCTGCAGAGGCTTTGAAATATGCAAAGCGTGGCAGAATCCATACTGGAATAGGTACTTCTGATCCTCATATTCGTTATAAATTCAATTCTACACGCGAAGAAATTATCGAGCGTGCTGTTGCGGCTACAAAATATGCCAAGAAATATGTTGAGGATGTTGAATTCTACTGCGAGGATGCCGGACGAACTGAAAATGAATATTTGGCACGTGTGGTTGAGGCGGTAATCAAAGCCGGAGCAACAGTTGTGAACATCCCTGATACAACAGGGTATTGTCTTCCTGATGAATATGGAGCAAAGATTAAGTATTTGATGGAACATGTTGACGGTATTCATAATGCAATCCTGTCAACTCATTGCCACAACGACTTGGGTATGGCAACTGCCAACACAGTTCAGGGTGTTCTGAATGGTGCACGTCAGGTGGAAGTGACTATTAACGGTATAGGTGAACGTGCCGGAAACACTTCGCTTGAAGAGGTTGCCATGATTTTCAAGAGCCACAAGGAAAGAAATATCATTACGAATATAAATACTACTAAGATTTACAGCACAAGCCGGATGGTGTCAAGCCTGATGAATATGCCGGTGCAGCCTAACAAGGCTATTGTGGGACGTAATGCTTTTGCTCATTCTTCAGGAATTCATCAGGACGGTGTGCTGAAGAATGTTCAGACTTATGAGATTATCGACCCGAAAGAAGTTGGTATCGATGATAATGCAATTGTTCTTACAGCACGTAGCGGACGTGCGGCATTGAAACATCGCATGCATGTTCTGGGATTGGAAGTTGACCAGGAACGTCTTGACAAGATTTATGAAGACTTCCTTAAACTTGCCGACAAGAAAAAGGAAATCAATGATGATGATATCCTTGTTCTTGCAGGTGCTGACCGCTCACAGAATCATCATATCAAACTTGAATATTTGCAGGTTACAAGTGGTGTAGGTGTACGTTCTGTAGCAAGCGTAGGTTTGAATATTGCAGGTGAGAAGTTTGAAGCTGCTGCAACGGGTAATGGTCCGGTTGATGCTGCAATTAAGGCTCTTAAACAAATCATTCACCGTCAGATGGTGCTTAAGGAATTCACAATCCAGGCAATCAGCAAAGGTAGCGATGATGTGGGCAAGGTTCATATGCAGGTTGAATATGACAATCATATTTATTATGGTTTCGGTGCAAACACAGATATTATAGCTGCTTCTGTTGAGGCTTATATTGACGCAATCAATAAATTTGTGAAATAAGAATACAAGGCTTCAGAGGTAAGGTTTAAGTAGGAAATGTTTATTTCCTGTTATATATTGCTAACTTGTTTCCTTGTCAATCTTTCATATCATGCAAAACTTAAAAATGTAAAGTAAAATGTCAAATACATTATTCGATAAGATTTGGGACGCCCACATTGTTCAGAAGGTGGAGGAAGGTCCTACTCAATTATATATAGACCGTTTGTATTGCCACGAAGTGACCAGTCCGCAAGCTTTTGCCGGACTGCGTGAACGTGGTTTGAAGTGTTTCCGCCCGGAAAAGATTTATTGTATGCCGGACCACAACACTCCGACTCACGACCAGGACAAGCCGATTGAAGATCCGGTTTCACGCACTCAGGTTGATACTTTGGCTAAAAACGCTGCTGATTTCGGTTTGACTCATTTTGGTATGATGGACAAGCGTAATGGTATTATCCATGTGGTTGGTCCGGAACGTGGTCTTACTTTGCCGGGAATGACAATTGTGTGCGGCGACTCTCACACTTCAACTCACGGAGCTATGGGTGCTGTTGCTTTCGGTATCGGAACAAGTGAAGTTGAGATGGTTATGGCTTCGCAGTGTATCCTGCAGTCAAGACCAAAAACAATGAGAATCACAGTTGACGGAAAACTGGGCAAAGGTGTGACTGCTAAAGATGTAGCTCTGTATATAATGTCGAAAATTACAACCAGCGGCGCAACCGGATATTTCATTGAATATGCCGGCGAAGCTATCCGCAACCTTACAATGGAAGGACGATTGACATTGTGTAACCTTTCAATTGAAATGGGTGCGCGCGGAGGTATGGTTGCTCCTGATGAAACTACATTTGAATATATCAAAGGCAGAGAATATGCTCCTAAAGGAGAAGAATGGGAAAAGGCTCTTGCTTATTGGAAAACATTGAAGAGTGACGATGATGCAGTGTTCGACCACGAAGTTCGTTTCGATGCTGCAGATATTCAGCCGATGATTACATACGGAACAAATCCGGGTATGGGAATGGCAGTTTCGGATACAATTCCTACAACAGAAGGAATGAACGAGGTAGAAAAAGGTTCGTTCGATAAATCTCTTCAGTATATGGGATTCAGCGCAGGCGAGAAACTTTTGGGAAAGCCTGTTGATTATGTTTTCCTTGGTGCTTGTACAAACGGACGTATTGAGGACTTCAGAGCTTTTGCTTCGATAGTGAAAGGACGCCGCAAAGCTGACAAAATCATTGCATGGTTGGTTCCGGGTTCATGGATGGTTGATGCACAGATTCGTGAAGAAGGCTTGGATAAAGTTCTTGAAGAAGCTGGTTTCGAAATCCGTCAGCCGGGATGTTCTGCTTGTCTGGCTATGAATGACGATAAGATTCCTGCAGGAAAATATTCAGTGTCAACAAGTAATCGTAACTTTGAAGGCCGTCAGGGTCCGGGCGCACGCACATTGTTGGCAAGTCCGCTTACGGCAGCTGCTGCAGCTGTGACTGGTGTTATTACAGATCCGAGAGAATTCTTGTAAACTAGTCAACATATTCTCTTAAAGTTTAGTTTGTGAAACTAGAGTAAATAATTTAAAGACAAAATGAAACAAAAATTCGATATATTGACAAGTACATGTGTTCCTCTTCCTTTGGAAAATGTGGACACTGACCAGATAATACCGGCACGCTTCCTGAAGGCTACAGACAAGGAAGGTTTTGGTGATAACCTTTTCCGTGACTGGCGCTACAATGCCGACGGCAGCCTTAATGAATCATTCGTCCTGAACAATCCGAAATATAGCGGACAGATTCTTGTTGCCGGAAAGAATTTCGGTTGTGGCTCGAGCCGTGAACATGCTGCATGGGCAATTGCTGGTTATGGTTTCCGTGTAGTTGTGTCAAGCTTTTTCGCCGACATTCACAAAAACAATGAATTGAATAACTTTGTGCTGCCTGTTGTGGTTAGCGAATCTTTCCTTCAGGAATTGTTCGATACAATTGCTGCTAATCCTAAAACAGAAGTTGTGGTTAATCTTCCTGAGCAAACAATAACAAATACAGCTACAGGAAAGAGCGAGAAATTCGAAATCAATGCTTATAAGAAGCATTGTCTGATGAACGGTTTGGATGACATAGATTTTCTTGTTTCAAATAAGGACAAAATAGAAGAATACGAAAAAAGGCAATCATAAAAAATATATTGCTTATGATAGAGATAATGGATACGACACTTCGCGATGGCGAGCAGACTTCGGGTGTATCATTTGCGGCACACGAAAAGCTTGGTATTGCCCAGGTGTTGTTGAGCGAGATGAATGTTGACAGGCTTGAGATAGCTTCGGCACGTGTTTCGGATGGTGAGTTTGAGGCTGTCCGGAAAATTGCTCATTGGGCAGAGCGTGCCGGTTTCCTGGACAGGCTTGAAGTGTTGGGTTTCGTTGATGGCGGTGTTTCCGTAGAATGGATTGAGTCTGCCGGTTGCAAGGTGATGAATCTTTTGTGTAAAGGTTCATATAAGCATGTGACTGAGCAGTTGCGTAAAACACCAGCTGAGCATATTGCCGACATTGAAAGAAACATTTCTGATGCCGTTTCACGCAATATGAAGGTGAATCTCTATCTCGAGGATTGGTCGAACGGAATTCAGGCATCACCTGAGTATGTATTTAACTTTATGGACTCACTCAAGGATATGCCCGTGGAGAGATTTATGCTTCCGGACACTTTGGGTATTCTGAATCCTGAAGATACTTATAATTACTGTAAGATGATGGTTGATAAATATCCGGATATTCATTTCGATTTCCATGCACATAACGATTATGACCTTGCTGTGGCTAATGTCTATTCAGCTGTTAAGGCAGGAGTGAAAGGTATACATACAACCGTTAACGGATTGGGCGAAAGAGCAGGTAATGCTCCATTAGGAAGTGTTCTTGCAGTGATAAAGGATCAGCTCAAAGGAGAAACATCGTTGCGCGAAGAAAAAATAACACGTGTCAGTCATATCGTAGAAACATATTCAGGAATACATATTCCGGGAAACAAACCAATTGTTGGAGAATATGTTTTCACTCAATGTGCCGGAGTTCATGCTGATGGTGACAGCAAGAACAATCTTTATTGCAATGCCCTTTTGCCGGAACGCTTCGGCAGAGTGCGTGAGTATGCTTTGGGTAAGACTTCCGGTAAAGCTAATATACGTAAGAATCTCGAATCTCTTGGTATCGACCTCGACGAGGCTTCAATGCGTAAAGTGACAGAGCGTATCATTGAGTTGGGCGACAAGAAGGAAGTCGTTACTCAGGAGGATTTGCCATATATCATTGCCGATGTTCTGCATCACGACAATATGCAGGAATCTTCGAAAATAAAGATTCTGAATTATTCGCTTTCTCTTACTCAGGGATTAAAACCTGTTGCAACGGTGAAACTGGAGTTCTATGGTGAATCTTATCAGGAATCTGCAACCGGCGACGGACAGTATGATGCTTTCGTACGTGCATTGAGAAAAATATATTCTGACCTTGGTCGTCCGTTCCCAATGCTTACGAACTATTCTGTGTCAATTCCTCCCGGCGGACGTACAGATGCTTTCGTCCAGACAGTAATATCATGGAACTATGCCGGAGTTGACTTCAAGACCAGAGGTTTGGATGCCGACCAGACTGAAGCGGCAATTAAGGCAACGGTGAAGATGTTGAATAAGATTGAGCAGTGAGGAGAAAGAGCTGAGGAGCTAAGAGGTTAAAAGTTAAGTAGATGTTACTTGCTTTCTGTAGCCTTGTTTCCTTGTCAACTTGTTCCTTCTTTATCTTACTTGCGAATCATAAATCATCTTTATATGAAGATATACATATTATTATTCATAATATCTCTTGCTCTTATATGCTTGGTTGCAAGGTTTGGTCCTTGGATGGAGCTAAGAGATGGAAATCTTCTTATACATGTAGTTGCCGCAGCTTTAATCGCGGGAATAATATATGCGATATTTAAAATTGTAAAACATTTGGATTAGGCAAGCTTGTAATCTGATAAGTAATATCTGATTCCTTTTGCCTCATCAACTAATAAACTCAAAAACTAATAAACTTAAAAACTAAAAATATACCATGCAATTTAAAATAGCAGTCCTGGCCGGTGACGGAATCGGTCCGGAAATATCAGTTCAAGGCGTCGATGTGATGACAGCCGTATGTGAAAAATTCGGACATGAAGTAAAATATGATTATGCTCTTTGCGGAGCAGCAGCAATCGATGCGGTAGGAAATCCTTTCCCAGATGAAACTTATGAAATCTGTAAAAATGCAGATGCCGTTTTGTTCTCTTCTGTTGGTGATCCGAAATATGACAATGATCCGACAGCGAAGGTTCGTCCGGAACAGGGATTGCTTGCTATGCGCAAGAAATTAGGTTTGTTTGCCAATATCCGTCCGGTACAGACATTCAAATGTCTTCTTCACAAATCTCCGTTGCGTGCTGAGTTGGTTGAAGGCGCAGATTTCCTTTGTATCCGCGAACTTACCGGAGGAATGTATTTCGGAGAAAAATATCAGGACAACGATAAAGCATATGATACAAACTATTATACTCGTCCTGAAATCGAGAGAATTCTTCGTGTAGGTTTTGAATATGCGATGAAGCGCCGCAAACATCTTACAGTTGTTGACAAGGCAAATGTTCTTGCTTCATCTCGCCTTTGGAGACAGATTGCTCAGGGAATGGCTCCTCAATATCCGGAAGTACAGACAGATTATATGTTTGTTGATAATGCTGCAATGAGAATGATTCAGGAACCGACATTCTTTGATGTTATGGTAACTGAAAATACATTTGGTGATATATTGACAGACGAAGGTTCTTGTA
The DNA here is from genome assembly GCA_937894065.1 of uncultured Parabacteroides sp. Classification (GTDB taxonomy): domain Bacteria; phylum Bacteroidota; class Bacteroidia; order Bacteroidales; family Tannerellaceae; genus Parabacteroides. Next base: position 30,535 of record CALCST010000012.1, read on the forward strand.
TCAGCGGTTCTATGGGCTTGCTTCCTTCTGCTTCAACAGGCGAAAGTACTCCGGTGTTTGAACCTATTCACGGTTCATGGCCACAGGCTAAAGGTTTGAATATTGCAAATCCATTGGCTCAGATTCTTTCTGTAGCTATGTTGTTCGAATATTTCGACTGCAAGGAAGAAGGTGCTTTGATTCGCCGTGCCGTAGATGCTTCTCTTGATGCTTGTGTCCGCACTCCTGAAATTCAGGTTGAAGGTGGAGAAAAATATGGAACCAAGGAAGTTGGTGCTTGGATTGTGAATTATATCCGTAATTCGGAAAAATAACGAACCTGTAATTTACAGAATATAGAAAGCCCTGGAAGGACAAAACTCTTATCGTTATGTCCTTTCAGGGCTATTTTCAAAATTTATCACTACTTTTGCCTGCTGAACAAAAAACTAACCGGCTAACGGAAATGAACAGATTACTGTCTTTACTCAAACAATTCTTCGGATATACATCTTTTCGCCCTTTGCAGGCAGACATAATAAAACATATTTTAGAGAAAAAAGACGCGCTGGTGCTGATGCCGACCGGCGGTGGAAAGTCTATTTGCTTCCAGCTTCCGGCAATATATCTTCCGGGTGTGACTATTGTTGTGTCTCCTCTTATAGCATTGATGAAAGATCAGGTGGAAGGTTTGGTAAATAACGGTATTCCGGCAGCTTCACTTAATAGTATGATGCCAGAGGCAGAACAGCAGCGTGTGAAGCAATTGGCACGCCAAGGCAGACTGAAGCTTATTTATATTTCGCCTGAGAGAGTGAAGGCTGAGGCAGACTGGTTCCTTCCGAGCCTGAATGTTTCGCTTATTGCCATTGATGAGGCGCATTGTGTTTCGCATTGGGGACATGATTTCCGTCCGGAATATACTCAGCTTGCCATATTGAAAGAGCGTTTCCCGAATGTTCCGGTTGTTGCTCTGACTGCAACAGCAGATAAGGTGACACGCACAGATATAATAAAGCAGCTGAATCTGCATGAGCCGGGAATTTTCATTTCCTCGTTCGACCGTCCGAATCTTTCTCTTACCGTTGAAAAAGGATTGAACAAGAAAGAGAAAATCCAGGCAATAGTCCGTTTTATCCGCCGTCATCCGAAACAAAGCGGAATTGTGTATTGCCAGAAACGTAGTGACACGGAGATGCTTTCAGATGAGCTTTCGATGTATAATATTGATGCAATTCCTTATCATGCCGGACTTCCGCATGATGTCCGAGAGCAGGCACAGAATGATTTCATTTCCGACAGGGTGAATGTTATCTGTGCAACTGTAGCTTTCGGTATGGGAATAGACAAGAGTAATGTCCGCTGGGTGATACATTATAATATGCCCGGAAGCATCGAAAATTATTATCAGGAAATTGGCCGTGCCGGTCGTGATGGTGCACCGGCAGATACTTTGTTGTTCTATTCCGTCGGTGATTTGATTTTGCTACGCCAGTTCGTTGAGGAAAGCGGACAAAAAGAAATAAATTCCGATAAGTTGGAATGGATGCGCCGCTATTGTGAAGCAGATGTTTGCCGTCGTCGTGTGTTGTTGAGCTATTTCGGTGAGGAATCGAAGGAAGATTGTGGAAATTGTGATGTATGTAAGAATCCTCCGGTTCGTTTCGATGGCAGTATTCTTGTGCAGAAAGCTTTGAGCGGAATGATTCGTACAGGCGAGCAGGTTGGTATGAATATGCTTATAGATATTCTTAGAGGCTCGTCCCGCGCCGAGATTATATCCAAAGGCTACAATATGCTGAAAACATACGGTGCCGGACGAGATTTGCCTTTCAAGGTGTGGAAAGAATATATCTATCAGATGATACAGCTGGGCTATATCGAGATTAATCCTATGTCCAATTATACGCTGAAATCTACAGAAAGTGGCAGAAACGTGCTTTTCGGCAAAGATACAGCTCAGTTGGCACGTTATCGCGAGCGTGTAGTTGAGTCAAGTCAGTCATCTTCAGGATATAAAGCCACGCCAATTCGTCCAAAACAATCTGTTCCAGTTGATGAGTCACTATTGGATGCTCTTATGCAACTGCGTAAGCAATTGGCAGAACGAGAGCATAAGCTGGCATACCATATTTTCTCGGACGATTCTTTGTATGAAATGGTTGCCCATAAACCTGTGACTCTTGCCGAGTTTGGAATGATTCGCGGTGTAGGCGATATAAAGTTGGAGCGTTACGGACGTATTTTTGTTTCCCTTATTCGCTTCGTATTGAAGATGCCGAAATTGCCTCAGTAGAAAGTACAACTTCACCGAAAGGAATCATAGCGTTGAAAAGGCAGATTTTACTGTAAGAATGTATTGAGGAGAATTCTATTTCATTTTCTTTAATAATTCCGCTTTCTAGCAAATAAGAGCGCATAGTTCCTTTCAATAAAGGAGTAGTTGGAGTTTCCCATTTCCCGTAATAATTCAACAAGGCAATGTTGGCAATTGAAGTATCCGTAATATGACCGTTTCTAATAATTAATACATCATCACATTCACCGCGCAAGTCATAAAGTCTGTTCAGATTATTTCTGTCTTCATACTTGTAGCCGTAGTCAATGCTATTGCATTCAACAATTTGCAAATATTCTACTTTTCTGATTTTGTATGGAAAATATTCCACTTTTTCGATGTTCTTGCCATAAAGAATCCTGCATCTTGTGCGATCTTTATATTTCTCAGGAAATTCAATTATAGAAGATAAATCTGGAACAGTGCATTCCGGATAGAAATACTTCATAGTGCTGTGCATTCTCTTTTCATGGAATTTGAGATTTTTTACGGCACCATTCTCTATTCTTATAGTTTCAATAAATCGGCACATATATTTTCTGTATCATTTCATTGTATTCACTGTTTAATTCGCTTCGTGATGTAATTCCACCACCGCTTTTGAAGAAGAATTTGTCTCCGTCTTTCTCTATGAAACGAATCATAACGGAGCTATCGAGGTTTTCTCCATCGAAATATCCCATAATCCCTGTATAAAAACCTCTGTTGTATGTTTCAGCTTCAGAAATTATCTCTTGTGTTTTCTTTTTAGGCGCACCGGAAATTGATCCAGCGGGAAGTAGAGAAAACAGGATTGAACCAATATTGTTCTGCCAATTATCCTGCAATTTACCCCGCACTTCAGAACTTACCTGAAGAAGAACACCTTTATTTGTCTGTATTCTGTCAATATATCTGTATTTTGGAACAGAAACATCAGAAGCGATTATGCTTAAATCATTTCTGATTAAATCAACTATAGTGGCATGCTCGGCAGCTTCCTTCGGGTCATTCATTATTATGGATTCAGCATTGGGGAGCGAAGCGTCAATAGTCCCTTTCATCGGATAAGAATATACATATCCGTCTTTTATCCTGATAAATATTTCAGGAGAGAAAACAATGAACTTGTCTCTAAGCATAAGCTTGTATAAAGCTTTCGCTCTGAAGAACAACTCCTCTAATTGTAAGTTTATATTGATAGGAGTGGAGCAGGTGAGATTCACAAGGTAAGAATTACCTTTATTGATATTATCTTTAACGATGTTGAAAGATTTCTCATAATCCTTAATGCTCTGAGGAAAAATCTCAATTTGAGGATTATTTGAAGACGTGTATTTTGTTTTGAAGTTGGAGAATCCGTTGAAGTCGTATAATATTGAAGAACTGTCGGTCGAATCAGCTTCTTCAACAATTATGTTTTCTTGCAGATAGTCGATAATAAAAATAAAAGGATGTTTTCTCGTTCCAAAACTGTTCATTAAAGAAATTGCATTTTCTTTATTGATAAAGCGCATTTTTTAGTAGGTCTTTGAAATTATATTATTTAAGTTTCGCAAGTTGCTCAACTTAAAAGTTAACAAGGCTTCAGATACAAGTTGACAAGGTCAAAACAACTGAAACTTTACATTTATCATCTAAAAACCTTGTTGACTTGTTTTCTTGTCAACTTGTTACCTGCAAGTTGAGCTTGCGAAACTTGAATTATATTATTTTTTATCAAGTAAAAACTCGTTGATTTGCTTGATAAATTCATCTTTAGGAAGAGCTCCTTGCGAAACCATAGGCTTTCCTTCTTTAGGAACAAATAAAATGGTCGGGATACTTCTTACACCGAAAACAGCAGCAAGTTCCTGTTCGTTATCAACATTTATTTTATATATAACGATATCGTCCTTATATTGTGCAGCCAATTCTTTAAGAATGGGAGCCACAGCCTTGCAAGGTCCACACCAGTCTGCATAGAAATCAATAATGCAAGGTTTATCTCCTTCGTAAACCCACTGGTTTGGACTCTTTTCATAATTGAAAACCTTGTTAAGAAAGTCGGCTTTGTTTAAAACTATGACTTCACCTGCCTTTTCGCTGTTTACTGTTGTATTTTCCTTTCCTGAGTCATCTGTTTTAGCAGACATGCTACAGCTTAAAGTCAAAAAAGAAATAGCAAATAGTAATAGGTTTCTAACTTTTCTCATTGTCTGAATAATTAATTGATTGTCTTTTGTTTTTTAGTTATTCAAATATACTAATATTTTTCTGATTAGAAAAAAATTGCCCTTAAATGAAAATTTTTTCTTCAAAACTATTGCATATTCAAAAATAATACCTACCTTTGCACCGCAATCGAGAGAGAACGATTGGTTAACAAGGTGAGAAATTTTGGAGAGATGGCAGAGTGGTCGATTGCGGCGGTCTTGAAAACCGTTGAACTGCGAGGTTCCGGGGGTTCGAATCCCTCTCTCTCCGCAAGGTATAATATTAACAAATAAACTGAAAGCTACAAATCATTGATTTGTAGCTTTTTTTTATTTTCTGAAAATCACTTTCCAAGACTTCATAAATACCGAAAAAGACATTGTTTCGTTACTAAATCGTTACCTATTAATTATTGGAAAAAATAGTAACGATTTGTTTGTGAATTGTGTGATATTTAGAGTTAAAGAAACTCAAAATTCAATTTTTTCATTTGATTAATTCGGCTTTCTTTTTTTTCTTTAGAAATCTTTTATTGGGGCGCTTCTTTGTTAACCTATGGTGCTCCGTTCAATTGGTATTTATAAATTATAAGAATTAATTATGGCTAAAATATATACCCCCAGTTCTCTAAAGGAACTTAAAGAGTTAGTTAATGATAAGAACGTTCGTCTCGATGATATTGATACTTCTCTGATTACGGATATGACAGAGCTTTTTAAAGACTCAAAACGTAAAAGCTTTGATGGACTTGAAACGTGGGATACCTCGAATGTTACTACGATGAAAGGCATGTTTTACAGGGCGAAATATTTCAACCATCCAATAGGAAACTGGGACGTTTCAAAGGTGGAGGATATGTCGTACATGTTTTGTGAAGCTCCAGCCTTCGATCAGCCGATTGAGTTTTGGGATGTCTCGAACGTTCACTATATGGATTCCATGTTCGCTTGGGCGTACAGCTTCAACCAGCCGCTTGGGCGCTGGAATGTTTCGAATGTATGTAACATGAAAGCTATGCTGTATTTCGCAAAGAATTTCAATCAGCCACTTAATGATTGGAATGTATCAAAGGTTTATACCATTACATGCATTTTTTGCGGTGCGAAAAGTTTTAACCAGCCACTAGACAAATGGGATACTTCGGGAATACAAGAAATGGCATATGCATTCTCTGAATGTTACGAGTTTAACCAGAACATCGACTCTTGGGATACGTCGGATGTCACATATATGGATGGAATGTTCGACCGTGCGAAAAACTTCAACCAACCTCTTAACTCGTGGAAGACTGGCAATGTAAAATTTATGAGGCGCATGTTTCAAGGAGCGTCAAGTTTCAACCAACCGCTTGACAAATGGGATGTGAGCCGCGTCGAAACAGCAGAAATGATGTTCAAGAATGCGACGAGCTTCAGCCAGCCTCTCTATATGTGGCAGATATCGAGAGATTGCGATGTCAACGATATGTTCCTGGATGCTCCATGTTTCGCCGATGTCAAAATTTTGACGCTCAACTTTGCCCATACCAACAAAATGAGATATCGTGAATATTTGAAGGAAGTTTTAGGAAGATTAGACGTTAGGCAGGTGTATGCCGAATTGTCAGGTTACAGCGATAAAAACACGGCGAAATATATGCGTGAACTTGAAAAGGCATATCCGGAACTGAAAGAGCCAGTCTGTACTGTCACGGGAACGGGAAAACATAAGCCTCGCTCAAAAAAAGAGCTTATTGAGCTATTGGATATGGGGATTCAAATGCCTCTTGATAATATTGATACGTCATGCATAACCGATATGGAAGGTCTCTTTCAATACTCTAAGAGCAGAGACTTTACTGGTATTGAGACGTGGGATACGTCAAATGTTGTAACGATGAAGAATATGTTTGCTGGTGCGGAATACTTCGACCATGACATAAGCGGTTGGGATGTCTCTAACGTGCGAGATATGTCCCACATGTTTGATGGGGCAAGAAGATTTAATAAGCCGTTGAATGATTGGAACGTCTCAAATGTGCAGAACATGTGCGAGATGTTTGCCTGGACTAGAAAATTTAATCAGCCGCTGAACAATTGGGATGTCTCTAATGTGCGTAATATGTCTCGCATGTTTGCTTGGTCATCTAAATTCAACAAGCCATTGAACGATTGGAACGTATCGAACGTGCAGAACATGTTTGAGATGTTTTATTACGCGGAAAAATTTAATCAGCCTTTGAATAATTGGAATGTTTCTAACGTACAGAATATGTGTCGTATGTTTGGCGGAGCATCAAAATTCAATAAGCCGTTGAACGATTGGAATGTATCGAACGTGCAGGATATGCTTGAGATGTTTTACAACGCGTCGAGCTTTAATCAGACACTGAATAATTGGGACGTTTCAAATGTGCGTGATATGTCTCTCATGTTTTACGGTGCATCTAGTTTCAACAAGCCTGTCGGTTCGTGGAATGTTTCGGCCGTTACGAATATGAAACAGATGTTCGAAGGAGCGGAAAAATTTAATCAGCCGTTGAACGATTGGGATGTGTCGAATGTGCGGAACATGAGCAAAATGTTTTTCAACGCATTGAGTTTTAATCAACCAATTAGCAAATGGAATGTTTCAAACGTTGAGAATATGACGCAGATGTTCGAAGGAGCGGAAAAATTTAATCAGCCGTTGAACTATTGGAACGTATCAAACGTGCGGAACATGAGTAAGATGTTTTGTAAAGCGTCGAGTTTCAACCAGTCTCTGAATAATTGGAATGTCTCTAACGTCGAGAGTATGGTGCAGATGTTCGACGATGCGTTAAGTTTCAACCAGCCTCTCGACCGCTGGAACGTATCGAAAGTCAAAGATATGACTTGTATGTTCTACGGTGCGACCTCGTTCCGTCAGCCGATAACGGCATGGAAACTGTGCGGCCAGTCTACGAGGGGTATCTTTCTTGATTTGCCCGACTACCGCTATATGGAGTCGCGTGTCATGTGCCTAGCCGTGCTTGACGGGAACTACCGGGAATATGAACTTCAGGAGATGATAGAAATATTGGGAGAGGAGGCGGTTCATGAAGCACTGCGGCTTTACGGAGCGAAATATGGTCTTAAGGAGTATTTACAAAATAATGGGGAGTAATTATGATTAAAAAATACAAACCTTGCAGTCGTAAGGAACTAAGGGAATTGGTGAAAGATGATGGCATTTGTCTCGGTGACATCGATACTTCTCTTATAACTGATATGAGTTGGCTGTTCTGTGATTCAAAACGCACAAACTTCGACGGGCTAGAAACGTGGGACACATCGAACGTCACTACTATGGAACGCTTGTTTCACAGGGTGAAGCATTTCAACCATCCCATAGGGAATTGGAATGTTTCATCAGTAACAAACATGGAATGCATATTTTGTGGCTGCAGCGACTTTAATCAGCCGTTAGAGGTTTGGGATGTTTCGTCCGTAACGAATATGGAGTCGATGTTTGGCGGCTGCGTCAAATTTAATCAGCCGCTTAATGATTGGGACGTCTCAAAGGTTCAGAAAATTTCGTGTATGTTCTGTGAAGCTGAGAAATTTAACCAGCCACTTGATAAATGGAATACGTCAGAAGTCCGTGAAATGGCTTGGATATTCGCCGGTTGTACCAAGTTCAATCAGAATATCGCCTCGTGGAATACGTCGAAAGTCTTTAGAATGGAAGGTATGTTTGAGGGAGCAGTACGCTTCAACCAGCCTTTGAACGACTGGGACGTCTCGAACGTGCGGTATATGTTACGCATGTTCGACGGAGCGAAAAGCTTCAATCAACCGCTCGACCGCTGGAACGTGAGCCGTGTTGAAGACGCCGAACGAATGTTTAAAAACGCGCGCAGCTTCAATCAGCCGCTAGATATGTGGCTGATACCACGGTTTTGTGATGTAAACAATATGTTCCTTTATACTCCGCTCTTCACCGACGTGAAGACGTTGACACTCTGTTTCCATCTTACAACTAGGAAGAACTGCCGCGCAAGGCTGAAAGAAAAGCTGGACAAACTCTCACCTGCGGAAGTATGTACGGAACTTTCACGTTACGGCAGCGAGCATACAGCGGAATATAAGCATGAGCTTGAAACGGCGTATCCGGAGCTGCAAGTCTCTGCCAGTGACGGCGTGGGAGATGAAAAGCATAAGCCTCGCTCAAAACGTGAGCTTATAGAGCTTTTGGACTTGGGCGCAAAAATGCCGCTCGCCAATATTGACACTTCTCTGATAACTGACATGGAAGGCCTTTTTAGAAAGTCTAAACGAAGTAACTTTGCCGGTATTGAGACGTGGAATACATCAAACGTCGTAACGATGAGGCACATGTTTGCCGGAGCAATCTACTTCAACCATGACATAAGTGGATGGGATGTCTCCAACGTGCGTGATATGTCCCACATGTTCGAAGGAGCGCACAGATTTAACAAGCCGCTTGAAGCCTGGAACGTATCATCTGTTGCGGATATGAGTTTTATGTTCAACGAAGCTGAACGTTTTAACCAGCCTTTACGGAAATGGAACGTGATCAGTGTAACAGACATGAGCAATATGTTCTCCTGCGCAGAGAATTTCAACCAGCCGCTCGATGGTTGGAATGTCTCAAAAGTCCGCAGTATGAAGTACATGTTCTACCGTGCCTTCTCCTTCAATCAAGATTTAAACTCATGGGATGTTTCAAGCGTTACTGATATGTGCCACATGTTCGATATGGCAAAGAGCTTCAACCAATCTGTCGGTGCATGGAATGTCTCAGCCGTTACAAATATGAGAGAGATGTTCGTACGGGCATCGGCATTTAATCAACCTCTGAACGATTGGAACGTATCAAACGTACAAAACATGCGTGAGATGTTCTGCGAAGCAAAGAGTTTTAACCAGCCGTTGAACGATTGGGATGTCTCAAATGTGCAGGATATGCGTGAGATGTTTAGCAAAGCGTCAAGCTTCAATCAACCACTGAACGATTGGAATGTTTCGAACGTGCAGAATATGTTCTGTATGTTCAACGAGGCAAGAAGTTTTAATCAGCCACTCGATCGCTGGGACGTATCAAATGTCAAGGATATGGCATATATGTTCTGTGAAGCGACCTCGTTCCGCCAGCCGGTAACGGTGTGGCATCTGTGTGGCCAATCTACGAAAGGTATGTTCCTAAGATTACCTGACTACAGTGATATGGAGTCTCGCGTTATGTGTCTCACTCCTCTTAACGAAGAAGCGATGAAATACGACTTGGAAGATATGATAAAAATATTCGGAGAGAAGGCTGTTAAAGATGCTCTGCAAATTTACGGCACGAAATACGGTATAAAGGAGTATTAATTTTATTCACCGATAGATATTATATCAGTAAATAAACTGGTGGGTGTTGCAAAACTCAATCTGGTACTTTAAAAAGTTACAGATTGAAACCTATAAATAAGAAAGTGTCAATATTAATTTATATCGAAAACTATATTTCTATCTGCATTTTGGCTGAAACTTATTGATAAATTTCAAATTCATATTGTATAAGGGCAGAAGTACCGAAGACCATGCTGTCTGTCAGATCATAGTTCCAGCAACTTTCGGAAACATTATTTTTGTAAATATCTGATAATCAAATATCTACTATAAAATACTGAACTTAATCAGATAACAATTAAAGAATTGACACAGTTCTATTTACGTAGCCGTTTAATCTTGTATTTTATGTTCTATATAACTTGTATTCTCAAGATAATATATTGCCTCTCCTCTATCTCCATTTTCCAGGTCTGTTAATTCTATCTTAAATATTTTATATGGCAGTGTTGTCGTTTTTTTAGGCTCACTTACTGTTATATAGTAAGCTATTCCGTATTCAGTTTCTTCATAATATTCTTTTATTTGCTGCTTCATCAAAACATCCACGTCTTCTCCATCAATCCATACTTTTATGCCTACCTTATCAATTGTTGGAGCTAGGTTATCACATTTGGCAGCATCAGTAGATGACTTTTGAGAAATATTTGACAAATCCTCTTTATGTTGAGCGTCTTGTATGCCTTTATTTGTAAGAAATCTTGTTAAGCTCATAGGACGGACATAAATCTGGTAGGTTGGTACACCTCCGGGGATTTGAAAAGCGTGCACTCCGTATGCTTCCATTCGGTTATATTGTATATTTAAGGTTGTATCTCTGTCTGCAAAAAAATTCCAGCCCCAAAACTCCAATCTCAGATCTTCACTATTTGTTCCCGCTTTCATTGTATGAGGATAAGTATCCATATCTATAGCACCTATGTTACTATATTTGCCTTTTTGTATATTTATTTGATATTTGCCTTTCTCGTCAGTTTTCGTTTCAAAGAGAACATCAAAATTTGAATTTTGGAACATAACAGAACAATTACCAATAGGATTTCCGTTATAGTCAGAAACTTTTCCTGTTATTGTTACCATGTCTTTTTGCTTTTGTGCATTAATAGTTGAATTCAAACAAAAAAACAGAACTAAAATACTTAATAATTTCATTGCATTTATTTATTAGGTTATAATCAGTTATTTAATTCATGGTATCAATCGTTTAGGCAGAAGGGAAATTCTTATTAGTCTTCCTAATCAACCTCAAATTGATTGCGATACCTACGGTCTCAGCCAAATTAATACTGATTCTCTTCGCAAAATTATAAAAAGTATAGACTATAATAAATAAGGTCTGTACTTTTTCACTTATATTCTGAATCCTCTACTTTTTCTTGGTTTCTCCTCTAGCTGTCGCAAACATAGTCTTAACTTTTCCCATTGTTCCTTGAACCATTCGCCTATTGACTGCCCGTTTATTGTCTGTACTAATTTGTTATCATTGACCGGATTTTTCTTAATTCTGAAAACATCATTTTTGATATCAAACTTACGTCTGTGTTCTTCGGAATCAATTTTTCTACTATATTGTAGGCTTCTTTTTTTGTCAAGAGGCTTTCAATCATATCTTTGGTAAATCCGATAACAGCGCATAATTCCCCAATTCTCAACATCTCTTTGAACATTTTTTCTTTAAAGATTACAGCTATACAAACTATAACTTCCCTATATCTTCTCAAATCTAAACCTTAGTTTTTAAAAATCAAATCTTAGTTTATAAAAACTAAATCTAAGATTATAAAAACTAAGTCTTAGTTTTAAGAAAATATCTTATCGCTTTAAGTTTATAATACTTCACCTTTTTTCTTAATTGCTTTTATAATGATTAACTTTGTAAGTAAAGACAACAAGACATGATAAAACTAATTCATACTTCTGACTGGCATTTGGGGCAACAATTCTTCGGTTATGACCGTGAGGCTGAGCATGAAGCTTTCCTGGAATGGCTGCTCGACGTGCTTGATAATGAGAAAGCTGATGTTCTGCTTATTGCCGGTGATATATTTGATGTGGCAAATCCTTCGGCTGCATCACAACGCCGTTTTTATAATTTTCTGAGTGAGGCTCATCGTCGTGTAGATGGTTTGCAGATTGTGATAATTGCCGGTAATCATGATTCCTCGGCTCGCTTGGAGGCGCCTGTTCCTCTTCTTGAGGAAATGAATATTTCTGTGACTGGAATTGTCCCTCGCAATGAGGAAGGAGAAATAGATTTTGAATCGCTTATCCAACCATTATATAATAAGGAAGGGAAGAGAGAAGCCTTGTGTCTTACTGTTCCATATCTCCGTCAGGGTGATTATCCTCGTGCTGATGAGGGAGAAGTTGTTGAAGGAGATGCTTATGCTGCCGGAATAGGCCGTATGTACAAGCATTTGATAGAATATGCTTTGGAGCGCAAGGCTGAAGATGAGGCATTGGTAGCAATGGGGCATTTGTATGTTTCCGGCTCGGAATTGTCTGCCGACGATTTGAGCGAGCGGACAATGGTTGGAGGATTAGATGCAGTTTCTTCGACAGTCTTCACGGATGCGGTGGCATATACGGCTTTAGGCCATATTCATAAATCTCAGAAAGTGGGTGGGAAAGATAGCGTGCGTTATGCAGGAAGTCCTTTGCCAATGTCGTTTGCCGAACAGAATTATCATCACAGGGTGATGTCTGTAACTTTGGATGGAGGAAAATGTGTTGCGGTGGAATCATTGGAAATACCTCGGAAAGTTTCTCTCCTTCGTGTTCCTTCTGTTCATATGCCGGCTAAGGATGTGATAGAGAAATTGTCATTGTTGCCCGAGATTGCCGAAGGTGATAATAGTTCCGAATATCCTTTCCTTGAGGTTCGTGTTCTGTTCACTGAGCCCGACCCATCGTTCCGTTATAGAGTTGAGGAAATATTGTCGCACAAAGCTGTGCGTCTGGCAACAGTTTCCGTAACATATCCCGATGTTGATAAAAAAGAGGGAGAAGATAATCCTCAGACTTTTGCCGATTTGCAGAAAATGAATCCTTTGGATTTGCTTCGCCGTACTTATTATTCCAAATACGGTAATGAATTGTCTGAAGAATTGACAGCATTGTTCAACGATGTAATGAAAGAAGTGGAGATATGAAAATAGAAATAATTAGAGGAAAGAATCTAGCTTCGCTTGAAGGGGAGTTTTGTTTGGATTTTACAGAAGAGCCACTTCGCTCGGCAGGATTATATTCAATATCAGGACCGACAGGTTCGGGAAAATCGACATTGCTGGATGCTGTTTGTCTTGCTTTATATGCAAACACTCCGCGAGTAGAGAAAGCTAAGGAAAGAGGTGTTTCGCTCAGAGATGTGTCAGACAAAACTGTTTCGCAGAACGATCCGCGACTTATTCTGCGTCGTGGAACGGCTTCCGGTTTTGCAGAAGTTGAATTTATTGCCCTGAATGGTGAGAGATACAGAGCACGTTGGTCTATTAGTCGTGCACGAGGGAAAGCGGACGGACCGTTGCAGAAAGTTTCTTATACATTATATAATTGTACGCGCAATGAAGAAGAGAAAGGAACATTCACTGAATTGCTGAAGCGCGTGGTGGAACTCTCCGGACTTACGTTTGAACAGTTTACTCGCTCCGTTCTTCTAGCCCAGAATGATTTTGCTACATTCCTTAAAGCTGAGCAGAGCAGCAAGGCTGAATTACTTGAGAAACTGACCGGAACAGAAATATATTCCCGTATATCAAAGACTATTTATGCCGGATATGTGCGGGCAGAAGAAAGACTGGCAAAGGTTCAGGCCCAGATTCAAGGTATAGAAATATTGGAAGATGAGCAGATAAATGAAATAAATGCTGAGCTTCAGAAATGTGCCGGACGTATTTCAGAAATGGAAAAGGCTGAAAAGGATTTGAATTCTCTAAAAGAAGAGGAAGCGAGGCTGAATGTTCAGCATAAAGAATTGATAGATTCGAAATCCAAGACGGAAGAGCAATTGCGTTTGTCCAGGGAAAAGCTTATTGCCTTAGATACAAATGTAAAGTCAGCTTCTGCAGAAGTGGAGAATCTGGAAAAGGATTTTGAAACAGTTCGCCCTCAGATTTTAAAAGCCCGTGAACTTGACGCTCAGCTCAAATCAGTTGTAGAGGCTAAAAAAGAGGCAGATAAAAGATTGGGTGATTGTTCGGAGAAACTGAAAAAAGGAGAAGCTCATCTTTTGTTGCAGAAGAAAACGGAAACTGAGAAATCTCGCCTGCTGGGTGAATTATATGAATGGAAAGAAAAATATAAATCCAAGCAAAATATTGCCGAGCAATATCCTTTGTTGGTTGTGCATTTGGAATCGGCAAAAGCTTTGTCCGACACTTGTGCTAAATTGTCCGCTGAAATAAATCAGAAACAAAAGGCGGAAATTGAGGCGCGCAAACTTGTTGCTGTAAATCTTGAAAAGAAGGAGAAAGAGCAGCAAAGCTGTGTGGCTGTTGAAAAACGTATATCAGAACTTGAAGATATTTTGCAGAAAAATAATCCGGACGAATTAGACCGTGAAATCAAGGAAAAGATGGCTGCCCGAGAGAAATTGCTTGTTGAACAGGCTTCTTTTGCAACTACAGGTGATATAAAAAAATTACGGGAGAATTTGACGGAGGGAAAACCTTGTCCGGTGTGCGGAAGTCTGGAGCATCCGTACGCTTTGCCCGCCCAGGCTGTTAAAATGCTTGAACTGGCATCTGCAATTGCCGGAATGACCGAATCAATTTCTGCTTTGGAAAAACGCAAGAGCGAATATCGAATTGTTGAGAAAAATGCTGCAGATTTGAGGAAGAAATATACCGATTTGCAGAAAAACATACTTGAGTATGATAATAAGATAAATGTAAATACTCAGGAGATAAAATCTCTAGAAGAAAGTATTGTTTCATTGAATTTGCGTATATCAGAGGAAAAGGCAAAACAGGAAGAGCAGTTGCTTAAAGCTGATGTTTTGTTTGGTCATAAGGAATGGCGGGACTCGTGGTTGCGCAACGCTTCCGGATTTCAGAAAACATTGGAATCATTCGTGAATGATTGGAAAAACAAAACTGATGAGATAACTAAAACTGAACAGGCGCTTGACAAACTAAAGGCTGAAATAAAAGCTATCGAGGCCGGTTTGCTTCCGGAATTGCGTGAACAGGAGAAATCTGCAGCTGCATATTCAAAGGAGAAATCTTTGGAATATGAAAACCGTAAGAACGAACGAAACAGCATTTTGGGCGGAAAACCGGCAGATAATGTTGAAAAAGAATATAACGACAGAATAAAAGAACGCCGGAATTTCATAACGGCATTGAAAGAGGAGAATACTAATTTGCAGAAACAGGCCAGCAGCGCAGAAGGTGTTCTCAAGCAGCTTGGTGTGCTGATAATTGAAGCTGAAAGGAAAATAGAGGAAAACAAAAAAGCTTTGGAGAAATGGAATGAGGAATTTGCCGTTAATTCCGATTCAGTTCCGTTTACTGAAGAACTTGCTGCGTTGAGACAGTTGAAAGGCGAAAAAGAATTCCGGCTGAGAAAGAATCAGGAAAATCTTTTACGTATTGCCGGTATGAAGAATGATATAGAGAAGGCTCAGTTGGATTATGACCGATGGGCTAAACTGAATGATTTGGCAGGTTCGGCTGATGGGGCAAAATTCCGGCGTATCGCCCAAAGTTATACTTTGGATATTTTGCTTAATTATGCCAACGTGCAGTTGAGGAATCTTTCACGAAGATACCGGTTGGAGAGAATACCGGACACACTGGCCCTTCAGGTTATCGACAAGGAAATGTTTGACGAGATTCGCTCCGTGCATTCTTTGTCCGGTGGAGAGTCTTTCCTTGTTTCATTGGCATTGGCGTTGGGATTGTCTTCTTTATCATCCAACAGAATGAAAGTTGAGAGTTTGTTTATCGATGAAGGATTCGGTTCGCTTGATGCCGAAACATTGTCGGTTGCAATGGATGCGTTGGAGAATCTGCGTACTCAGGGAAGGAAGATAGGCGTGATATCACATGTCCGTGAAATGACAGAGCGGATTCCTGTACAAATACAAGTAATCCGCTCCGGCAATGGTAGAAGTGAAGTAAAGGTTCTTACCACTTATAACTGAAACCAAAACTTAACTGTTCGTTAATCTGTAAATATCGGTCGAATTCAGGATTCTTGGCAACACCATCATCATATCTTAGGTTAAGTGTGATGATGGTTGAGAAGAATCTGCTGATAGCCATTGACAGACGGTTTTCGAATTCACCTTCAATTCTCTGGTAGTTCGTGTTGTAATAGAAACGGGAATACCAGTTGACATTTCTGGAAATCTGGAATGTCATTGTTGCATTGATTGTGGAACCGACCTGGCTTAACTTAGTTGGATATTCTCCTGTAACTTTATCTGCAGTGAAATGACGGCTCAAATCAATATCTTTGTCAATGGTCTGTCGGAATGTATATGAAATAGGAGCTATGTTTATAGACATAGTCAACTTCTTCTTAGGATTTGGGAATGTTTTTGCCAAATCATATTTCATACCGAGACCGACGTTTATACTATAAGGAGAAAGTAAACCAGCTAGTTTTGTTTCAGTATTTTCTCCGAAACTGCTAAACAACTGAGTCTTGAATTCCATATCGATAGTATAGAACCATTTGCTGAATGCTCTGAAACCTAAGTTGCTGTGAAGACGGAAAACATCGTCACTCACTTTGTAGCTTCTAAGTGTGTCGTTCGGAGCTGTTGTAATTGTGTTTTTAATTTCAAGTTCGTTCGTAAACTGGACTTTATCTTTATTATAGTTGTAAATAAAATATTCACGGTTGTTCAAGTTGAAGTTGCTGGTACCACCTTTATGCCAGTTTGGAGAAATATAGTTCTGTGCAAACTGGATATCACTTTGGAAGCTAGATGTCCAATAACGTCTTTCAGGAATAAATTTTGTTGGAGCAGTTACATCGCTGAAGTCAGCGTCGTTGTTAACTACAATAAGATTTTCTCCTGAAATATGTTTTTTTATGACATTAGTTTTGACAGCATCTTTGGGTAATATATTATAAGAATATCTGAAGTATTCAGGATGATTCTGTTCAACATATTCATGTGTAGCAATCTGGTTGTTTCTTATTCTTGTATAATCAGCGAATATAGTTTCTGGTTGATATAGAGGTTTTACATTATATTTTGGAATTACAGAATCCATGCTGAAGAATGAAAGATCCTTAGGCAGGAAATTTCCCTCAAATGTAATCGGCATGAATAGAGGATTTATAATTATTGTATCGGCAAACGTAGTAAATGAATCAAATTCATTACTTCTGTCGTACATTTTGTTTATCCAATACAGAGCCTCTTCAGACATTTCTAGCTTGTCTGCATTCTTTATTTCCTCAAGTTTTTTCCCTAGAGCTTGTGGAACGGAATACTGGCTGTTTAGAGAATTGAATTTAGTACGCAAGTCAGGAATGTTTTCCAAATCAACAGAGCCGTTGGAAATAGTAGTGTCTTGCTGTTCTTCTTCATCATTAATTTGTATAGAAAAAGATGAAGTGCTAAAGACTGTAGTGTCTTGTGCAAAGATGTGTATATTACACAAACTTAAGCTTAAAAGAAGAATAACTGAAAATAACTTTTTCATCTTAACATCATTTCGTGTGACCAAATCTAACACAATGCAAAATTACTAAAAAAACTATATATAATTCTATATGCCCAGTTTTAAACATAAACAAAATATATTTTCAATTTGTTCATATTATCTGATAATCAGTTAAAACTGTAGAGTGTTAAATCTTAGATTTAATCAATTATTAGTATAATACATTAATTATATAACAATCCAATTGTTGAGCTTTAAATTTTGAGTCTGTTTAAATTTGTTTTTAAAGTAAAAACCTTTTTTGTCTGTGCGGAAAATTCACTAAATTTGCGCTTTAAAATGCATAAATCCGATTTTTTGGAAAACTAAAATATTACTATCGTGGCAGATACAAAGTACATTTTTGTTACGGGAGGCGTAGTTTCTTCATTAGGTAAAGGAATTATTTCAGCCTCATTGGGTAAATTGCTTCAGGCAAGAGGTTATAAAGTAACAATCCAGAAGTTTGACCCATACATTAATATTGACCCGGGTACATTGAATCCGTATGAACACGGAGAATGCTATGTTACTGTTGACGGACATGAAGCAGACTTGGACTTAGGTCATTATGAACGTTTTTTGAATGTGCCTACAACACGCGCAAACAACATTACGACTGGTCGTATTTATCAGAGCGTAATTAATAAAGAGCGCAAGGGTGACTATTTGGGCAAAACTGTTCAGGTTGTGCCTCACATCACAGATGAAATCAAGAGAAATGTAAAATTGCTTGGTTCAAAGTATAAGTTTGATTTCGTTATTACTGAAATTGGAGGAACAGTTGGTGATATAGAGTCTCTTCCGTTTATCGAAAGTATGCGTCAGCTGAAATGGGAATTAGGTAAGAATTGTATTTGTGTACATTTGACTTATGTTCCTTATATTGCTGCTGCTAAAGAATACAAGACAAAACCGACTCAGCATTCAGTAAAGCAGTTACAGGAATTAGGTATTCAGCCTGATATCTTGGTTTTGCGTACAGAGCATGAACTGAATAACAATTTGCTTCGTAAGGTAGCATTGTTCTGTAATGTTGAAGAAGATGCTGTTATCCAGTCTATCGACGTTCCTACAATTTATGAAGTTCCTCTTGTGTTGCAGAGACAGAAGATGGATGAGATTGTCTTGAGAAAAACAGGTTTGGAAGTAGGTCCTACACCGGAACTTAAACCTTGGAAAGAATTCTTGGCACTTAAATCTTCTGCTACAGAGTCTGTGAAGATTGGACTTGTTGGTAAGTATGTTGAACTTCAGGATGCATATAAATCAATTGATGAGTCTTTGCTTCAGGCTGCAATTTACAACCATCATAAGTTGGATTTGCATTTGTTCCATTCTGAAAAGCTGAATGATGAAAATGCAGCTGAGCAGCTTAAAGATATGGATGGAATCCTGATTGCTCCAGGATTTGGTCAGCGTGGTATCGAGGGTAAATTCGCTGCATTAAAGTATGCTCGTGAAAATGATATTCCTTGCTTGGGTATTTGTTTGGGTATGCAGTGTATGGTTATTGAATTTGCCCGCAATGTGTTAGGTTTCAAAGATGCAAACTCTACAGAAATGGAACCAAATACAACTCACAAAGTTATTGACCTTATGGAAGAGCAGAAGAATATCACCAATATGGGTGGTTCTATGCGTTTGGGCGCTTATGACTGTGTGTTGCGTAAAGGTTCTAAAGCTGCAGAAGCTTATGGAAAAGAACATATTCAGGAACGTCATCGTCACCGCTTCGAATTCAACAGCGAATATCGCTCACAGTTTGAAGCTGCAGGTATGATGTGTACAGGTGAGAACCCAGAAACAAACTTGGTTGAAGTTGTGGAAATCCCTGCTTTGAAATGGTTTGTTGGCGTTCAGTATCACCCTGAATATAATAGTACAGTGTTGAATCCGAATCCATTGTTCTTGAGCTTTGTGAAAGCTGCAATTGATAATAAGAAAAACTAAGACAAAAGAATAGATGGATAAAAATACAATTATTGGATTTGTTCTGATAGGAGTTGTGTTGTTCGGCTACAGTTGGTTTAACCGACCAACTGCCGAACAATTGGAAGCTCAGCGTCGCTATCAGGATTCAATTGCTTTGGTGCAGCAGAAAATAGAGCAGGAGCTTAAGGATAAGGTTGAAGCTTCGCCTGCTGATGAATTGGCTTCTTTGCCTGATTCAGTTCGAATGACCCGTTTACAGAATGATTTTGGTGATTTTGCAAAATCATTGACTGGCACGGAAGAATTTGTTACTCTTGAAAATGATTTGGTTGAAATCAAGTTGTCAACAAAAGGTGGTACTGTTGCTTCAGCCAGATTGAAAGAATATGACAGATATGATGGTCAGCCTTTGGTATTGTTCGATGGAGAAGAGGCTAAGATGGACTTTTCTTTTGCTACTGCGTCAAATCGTCTTATTAACACTGGCGACTTTTACTTTACACCGGTGAAAGGTGATGCTAACTCTGTGACTATGCGTCTTGATGCAGGTAACGGAAGTTCTCTGGACTTTGTTTATTCTTTGAGAGAAAATGACTATGTTTTGGATTTCTCTATCAAAGGAAATGGCTTGAACGGAAAACTATCTCCTTCAACAAATGCCTTGTCTTTGATGTGGGAGCAGGATATCCGTCAGCAGGAAAAGGGCAGAAAGTTTGAAGACCGTTATGTTGGTTTGCACTTTAAGCCTGTAAGTGATGATCCTGATTACTTAAGTGAAACAAGCAACGACAGTAAGAAACCAGAAGAAAAGTTGCAATGGATTGGATATAAAGATATGTTTTTCTCAACAGTGCTGTTGTCAAAACAGGGTATGGAGAATGTATCTTTAGATTCTCATATGTATAAGGAAGGAGAATATATGAAGCATTTCTCATCAAAGGCTGTTGTTCCTTTTGATTTGAAAGGTGCTGAATCTACGGATTTTCAGTTTTTCTTTGTTCCTAACAAGTTTGCTTTGTTGAAAGATTACAATGATAACTTGTCTGGCGATGAAAAACCTCATTTGGAAAAGCTTGTTCCTCTTGGTTGGGGTATTTTCCGTTGGGTTAACCAGTATTTCATAATTCCTCTGTTTAACTTCTTGGGAAGCTTTATCTCAAGTTATGGATTGATAATTTTCTTATTGACTATTATCGTTAAGGTTATATTGTTGCCATTGACATATAAATCATATATGTCATCTGCTAAGATGAAAGTTCTTCGTCCTCAGGTTGAGGAAATCAATGCTAAGTATCCTAATCCTGATCAGGCAATGGATAAGCAGCGTGCGATTATGGAGCTTTACAGCAGTGCTGGTGCAAGTCCTATGAGCGGATGTATTCCAATGTTGTTGCAGATGCCTATTTTGATTGCACTTTTCATGTTTTTCCCTTCTGCTATTGAATTGAGACATGAAAGCTTCCTTTGGGCAAACGACTTGTCAACATATGATGCTATTGTCAGCTGGGATGCTCAAATTCCTTTGATTTCTACATTTTTTGGCAATCACATCAGTTTGTTCTGTTTGTTGATGACTGTAACTAATATTGTTTATACAAAATATAATATGGAAATGACCAATACTGGTCAGCAGCAGATGCCGGGAATGAAAGCGGTAATGTATATGATGCCGTTGATGTTCTTGTTTATTTTCAATAGTTATGCATCTGGTTTGACATATTATTATTTCATTTCTACTTTGGTTACTATTGCGCAGACATTATTCTTCCGCTACACTGTTGATGAAGAAAAACTGTTGGCTAAACTTGAAGCAAACAAACGTCGTCCTGTTAAGAAATCAGGATTCTTGAAGCGTTTGGAAGAAGCTCAGAAAATCCAGCAGGAAACTTTGAGACGTCAGCAGGAAGAGCGTGAACGCAACAAACGCAGATAATAGAGATTACATTATATTATTAGCGAAAGGCTGCTATATTTCTCTTGAATATAGCAGCCTTTATTGTAAATATATGCCTGGTTTAAAGGCAAAATAAAGTAGGAATATTAATTGTTTCAGAAAACCTATTATAAGCCTTGTGAAGGCTATTGGATTTTGTATAAAAAATAAGAGTTAAATACTTACTCAAATAAGTATTTAACTCTTATTGTGTCGGGATGAGAAGACTCGAACTTCCGACCTCCACGTCCCGAACGTGGCGCGCTAGCCAACTGTGCTACATCCCGCGCTTTTGAAAGTGGTGCCACCAGGAATCGAACCGGGGACACAAGGATTTTCAGTCCTTTGCTCTACCAACTGAGCTATGGCACCATTTTGTTTTTGCGTTGTAACCGTTGTTGTTTCGATTACGGGTGCAAAGGTATAGACTTTTTTTTAATCTGCAAATATTTCTGAGACTTTTTTTGATAAAATTTTTCTTGATTTTATTAATTATCTGATAAACAGGTTTGTATATTTTGAATAAAATAGAGAGAAAAGTATATTCTTTAATATAAAAGTTAGGTCCGGACTCCAAAACTATTCGAGTCCGGACCTAAATATTATTCCTGATATAAAAATAATCCGTCTTTTCAGTTATTCTGATCAGGTTTCATTACGACGCCCAAGCTTCTTTTACCGTCCATTTTTATAATCATAGGCTTTTCTAGTCTTACGTGGCGCAGATATTGAGTTTCCTCGACTGCCGGAATATTGTTGAGATATTCTTCATCGAACCATCCGTCGCCTTTGAATGGATTTATTGTAAAATAACCTACGCCGAAAGATGTCAGATTCTGGAAGAAATGAGTTCCCTGGCTAGGATCGATTCTGTAGTTTTCCAAGCCACATTCAACTATTACCCGCGCATTACTGATATGGGGCCATTTTACGGGAATACCAAGCCAATGATCGCTGCTTCCCCATCTGCCCGGACCAACAAGGATATAACTTTCCGAACGTTCGGTAAATGCTCTGTTCAACTTCTCAATCTCATAAGCTATGAGTTGATTGTTGGCAGAATTGAATGCTTCGCTCTTTACATATATAATATCTTTTACATCATTTACGATGCCATGACCCAATACGCTAGTTGATGAAAGAATCGTATCTTCATTCTTTACCAATGAAAGATCTTCTTCCATAACTTCTTTATTGTCCACAATAGGTCTTATTTGCAGAAGATAGAATGTTGCCTTTTTAGGGTCATTTATATCCATGTTTACTGCAAACTCAATTTCTATAGGACGACCCATTTCATCTTGTCCGATATGCAATATCTGATCTAATGTCTGAGCCAAAGGAAAGACATCGTGCTGCAGGATATTGACGAATGATATGATTTTTCTTCCGCCCGGATAAAAACCGTCGCGGATAATCTGGTCATACGGGTCATATGTGGAAACTATATATCTTAGCGAACCGTCAGCCTCTGCGTTCTTTAGGTTTAATTTTACGAGGTTAAATGCATCGTCAGTGTCAAAGTCTTCAGCCATATTATCCAAGTCCAGAGCATAGAATCTTGTCTGAGTTTCTCTCAATGCAAAATCCATAGTGCTCATCTGAAGAATATTGTGCGGATGTCTTGGTGAGAATCTTAATGTCACACCTCCGTCAACGATGTATTTACCCAAACCTAAAGCGATATTTGCAATTCCGTCCTCTGCTTTTTCATTGCCAATAGGATAGAAATTCAGAGAGCGTGCAACACCGGAAATGGTAGGATAGAAATGATTGTTATATCGTGTTCCTATTACTTCCTGCAACACAACGGCCATCTTTTCCTGGTCAATAATATTTGATGTTGCAGTCATGTATGCTTTGCTGTCACGATAGAAAACAGAAGCATAGACAGCCTTTAT
The DNA here is from genome assembly GCA_937894065.1 of uncultured Parabacteroides sp. Lineage (GTDB taxonomy): Bacteria > Bacteroidota > Bacteroidia > Bacteroidales > Tannerellaceae > Parabacteroides. Next base: position 53,817 of record CALCST010000012.1, read on the forward strand.
GGCATTGCTGACAGTTCGGAGCATCTCATATTTGTCCTCAATCTTAGGAACCATATATGTAGAATATATTCCGGCGAATGGCTGATAATGCGAATCCTCAAGCAAGCTGGACGACCTGACCGCTATCGGACTTTTCACAACATCAAAGAATGCCATCAAATCCTCAATAAGCCTTTTAGGTAAGCTAGCATGAAGGAAATATTTCAGAATTGTTGCATCGTCAACATCGCTTAATGCTATCGGATATAATTCGTTTGTTTCCATAAATTCATCGAATATATCCGTACAGATAACAACCGTCTTTGGAATATTTACCTGGAAATTCTCATGATCCAACTTTGGATATCGTTTTATCATCGCTCCGATAAATGCCAGACCACGCCCTTTTCCTCCAAGAGAACCGTCGCCAATACGTGCAAAGTTGCTGTATTCGTCAAATCTTTCCTTCTGGTATATGGCAACAACTCCGGCATTCTTCATTCTTCTGTATTGCACAATAAGGTCGAAAATCAATCTTCTCGCCTCGTCCATGTTTTTATAATCAGAAACATCTACATGTTTCAACACTTCTGCAGGCGGAAACATCGCTCTTGAATAGAAGAAACGTGAGAAATGATTTCGGCTTAAGTGATAGACCAGTGAATCGTCCGGTATTTGGAAAATTTTCACCTGAAGGTCTTTCAGGTCTTTTATCCTCATGATTTCTTCTTTTGTGTGAGGATTAAGAATGACAAAATCACCAAAACCAAAGCGCTGCATTATTTTCTTTCGCAAATCTTGCGGATAGCTTTTTGAGTTCTTGTCGATAAAAGATGCGCTTAGCTCTTTGGCATAAACCACGTTGCTGGCTTCAGAAGATTCGAGTATGAAAGGTATAATTAATCCGGTTTTACGCACATATTGTCCGAATTTATATCCGGCAAAAGGATCTTTTGCTCCTTCGCGCATAAAACTCATATCGGAAATTATTCCTAATATATTGTTCTTGTATTGTTCAAATATTCTTATTGCTTCCTCATAGTTTCTGGCAAGTTTAATTTTTGGTCTTCCTCGCATTCTTAATGTGCGCTGGTGGTCGTTGAGCGCCTCTTTCGAGAATTCCTGGCTTTGCTCAAGGACAAACTTGTAGAGGTGCGGCAAAGCAGATGAATAAAATCTTATAGAGTCTTCAACAAGAAGTATGATTTGAACTCCTACGCTTGCCACATCTTCCGGAGCATTCATCTTGTCCTCGATAAGTTTGATTATGGCAAGTAGCAAGTCTGTGTTTCCTAGCCAGCTGAACACATAGTCAATGGCACTCAGGTCCTCATTGGCAACCCTCTTTGAAACTTCTTTGGAAAAAGGAGTAAGAACTACTATCGGTATGTTTGGGTAGTGAACCTTTATTTCTTTTGCAGCTGAAAATATGTCCCTGTGGTCCATATTCGGCATACATATTATAAGTTCGAAGTTCCTGTCCTTAAGCTCTGCCAAAGCTTCTTCTTCTGTAGTCACCTGTGTGAATCGTGGAGGATAGCGCAAACTTAATGATGTATATTCATTGAATATCTGTTCGTCAACTCGCCCGTCGTCTTCAAGCATGAAAGCATCGTATTTTGTCGCAATCAATAGTACGTTGTAGATACGCTTGTTCATAAGATTGGCAAAAGGCGTGTCTCTCAGAACCAACTCTTTTAGATTTGGAATACCGCTCATAAATACGTTATTTTTATATCTGCAAATATTATGTTTCCTGCAAAAAGCCTGATACAAGCTTTATTTAAGAAACTGTTTTTTATTTGTTTTTGTTTTTGGCGCACCAAAATTTGTAAAATCTGTAACCCTCAAATAAAACACCCATAATAGCTCCGCCCAGCAATCCATATGTTATAGCTAAAGATTTTATATCAAAATTGTTGCGGATAGCAAGTCCAATAATAATTCCGGCGAATAAGAATACTCCGAAAAAAGGAGATGGGTTAAATTGTTTACTGTCGTTTTCCATGATACTCAGATTATAATTTTTTTCGTGTTTGTTTAAGTTATTCTGTTATCATATTATTTCATGGAAAATCTATCCCCAATATTATAGTATGAATAACAACTTCACTTTATGCAAAGTTATAATATTCCTTTATTAAACGGACTGTGAAAAAGTTAGTTTTTCAACATAAAAACGCCTTATATTAATTATTTAACTCAACTTTCCCCAGTTCTACATTTCGTGGATTTATAGAATTTAATTGTTTGTATTAATTTGTTGTAAATTAAATAATTGTATTTCCACGAAATTTTCAGAGCTTGGAAAACTTTTTTCATAATATATGGAACAAAAGTTTCACAATATATGAAAAAATATTTTCATAATATATGGAAAAAGTTTTTCACAATATATGAAACAGTTGGTATCATTAGCATTAAAAACTGAAGTATTAAATATTCAATCTTCGTTAAGTTAACTTTCAGTCAGATTATCTACTTGTCAACTTGTCTCTGAAGCCTTGTTAACTATAAAAGTTGATATATATATGTCATAAATTCCAACTAATTCAGTACCTTTGCCAACTAGTACGTAGTGAATAAAAAATTATGGCATCAAAGATTACTAAAGGTATAATAATTACTTGTTGGGCCTTATTCTTCATTGGAGTGGCTGTTGTATTTTTCCTGTTCTCATCCATAGCAAACGGTTCTATCGGTTATATGCCACCGGTGGAGCAATTGGAAAATCCAATTGATAAATATGCTTCTCAGATAATATCTTCGGATGGAAAAACTTTGGGTAGTTACGCCCATAGTCAGGATAACCGTATATATGTTAACTACAAAGATTTGTCACCATATCTTGTTAATGCACTTATCGCAACAGAAGATGTCCGTTTCGCATCTCATAGCGGTATAGATATGCAAGGACTTTTGCGTGCAGTGGTTAAGCGCGGAATACTTATGCAGAAGAGTGGTGGTGGCGGAAGTACCATTACACAGCAGTTGGCAAAACAGCTCTTCTCGCCAAGTGCCGACAATATGATGGAGCGTCTGTTCCAGAAACCTATTGAATGGGTTATTGCTGTTCAGTTGGAGCGTTATTACACAAAGGAAGAGATTATCAATATGTATCTGAACAAGTTCGACTTCCTTTATAATGCCGTAGGTATTCAGTCTGCAGCTAGAGTATATTTTGGAAAGACTCCTAAAACTCTGAAAATAGAAGAAGCTGCAACTTTGATAGGAATGTGTAAGAATCCTTCATATTTCAATCCGGTTAGACGCAACGAAAGAACTCGCGGACGCCGAAACACAGTTTTGGATTTGATGGCTAAAGCAGGATATATTTCAGCGGCAGAATGCGATTCGTTGAAGAAACTTCCTTTGGTTCTTCATTTTACAAGACTTGACCATAAAGACGGATTGGCTCCATATTTCCGTGAATATCTGCGATTGACATTGACAGCAAAGAAACCGAACAGAAAGAATTACGCTTCATGGCAGGAGCAGAAATTCAAGGAAGACTCAACAGCATGGGAGAACGACCCTATGTATGGCTGGTGTAACAAAAACAAGAAAGCTAACGGCGAAAACTATAATATCTACACAGACGGTCTTAAGATTTATACAACAATTGATTCCAGAATGCAGCAATATGCTGAAGAATCAGTTCGTGAACACGTAGGTAAAACTCTTCAACCTGTTTTCTTCAAGGAAAAGAGAGGTAAGAACAATGCTCCTTTCTCCAAGGATATTACCAAAGGACAGGCGGATACAATCATTATGCGCGCAATGCATCAGACAGACCGCTACCGTGCTATGAAGAAAGCCGGTATGAGTGAAAGCGAAATGACTAAAGTATTCAAGGAACCTATTGATATGCGAGTGTTCAGCTGGGACGGACCGATTGACACAATTATGTCGCCGTGGGATTCAATCCGTTATCACAAATCGTTTTTGCGTAGTGCCTTCATGTCAATGGACCCGAGAACCGGACACGTCAAGGCTTACGTAGGAGGAATTGATTATAACAGCTTCCAGTATGATATGGTAAATGGTGGCCGTCGTCAGATTGGTTCAACAATCAAACCTTATCTTTATTCGTTGGCAATGATTGAAGGCATCAGTCCTTGTGATGAAATGTTGCATGTGCAGCAGCAATTGACTGACGAAAACGGAAAACTTTGGATTCCACGTAACTCCAATAAGAAACGCATTGGCGAGATGGTTACAATCCAGTGGGGATTGCAGAACTCTGACAACTGGGTAACAGCATATTTGATGAGTAAACTTTCTCCTTATACATTTGTTCGCCTGCTTCATTCATTCGGATTGAAAGGTGAAATTGACCCGGTAATTTCTGTTTGTCTTGGAACTCCGGATGTTTCAGTCGGTGAAATGGTTAGTGCTTATACCACATTCTCAAATAAAGGAATACGAGTTGCTCCGCTTTATGTTACACGTATCGAAGACTCGTATGGAAATACGATTGCAAACTTCACTCCTAAGATGAATGAAGTGTTGCCGGAAGACGCTTCTTATAAAATGTTGCATATGCTTAAGAGCGTTATTGATGGCGGAACCGGTGGACGTGTCAGAGGACGTTACGGTATAAAAGCCGAAATGGGAGGTAAGACAGGTACAACACAGAACAACTCTGATGCTTGGTTTATGGGATTCACTCCAACTCTTGTGTCTGGTTGCTGGGTTGGTGGAGAAGAACGTTCAATTCATTTCGACAGAATGGAATGGGGACAAGGAGCTGCATCTGCTCTTCCTATATATGCCCTTTATATGCAGAAAGTATATAAGGATAAATCTTTAGGATATAGTGAAGACGATGTTTGGGAAATCCCTGAACAATATGCTAATCCTTGCAGCTCGGAAAAAGAAGTTGTAAATGATGAGCGTGAAACTACAGTTGGTGGTATTGACGAAATGTTTGATTGATATATAAATTTATCTTTATAATAAAACTCCGTTATATTGTTTGTCGGACAATATAGCGGAGTTTTTTTTGTATATTGCAAAATTAAAGTTTAGCAAGTTGCTCAACTAAAAAGTTAACAAGGCTTCGGAGACAAATTTACAAGGTCAAACATCTTTTACTTCTTATTTTATATATAATGACTCTTGTCAACTTGTTTTCTTTTCAACTCGTTATCTGAAAGCTGAGCTAGCGAAACATAAATTATAATATATAATACCTAGTAATATATGTTTTATGTGGATTTTTTACTAAATGTTAAATATGACGCCTGAATTGAGCATTTGTCAATCTAATTACATATATTTGCTAAGGTTATAGTCGTTAAATCAAAACAAAATGTTATGATAAACCGTGAGTTAGTCAATCCTCAAAGTATTGTTGTTGTCGGTGGCTCCAACAATGTTCACAAACCGGGCGGTCGCTTGGTCCGTAATTTATTGGACGGGAAATATAAAGGTGAACTTTATGTGGTAAACAAGAAGGAAACAGACGTTCAAGGTCTGAAATCATATCCTTCAGTTAAAGATATTCCGGAAACGGAGATGGCAATTCTGTCTATTCCCGGACCGGCTTGTCCTGATGCTGTAGAGGTTTTGGCAAAGGAAAAAGGAGTGAAAGCTTTCATTGTTGTTTCTGCCGGTTTTGGTGAAGAAACAAAAGAAGGCGCAGCTCTTGAAGCCAGAATGCTTCAGATTATCAATGAAGCAGGAGCTTCTCTGATTGGTCCGAACTGTATCGGTCTGATGAACATGAACTTTCACGGTGTCTTCACTTTGCCTATACCTGAATTTCATCCGGAAGGAGTTGATTTCATTTCCAGCTCCGGCGGAACTGCATTGTTTATTATCGAATCAGCTCTTACAAAAGGATTGCGCTTCTCTTCAGTATGGTCTGTAGGTAATTGCACTCAGAATGGAGTTGAGGATATATTGGAATATATGGATAAGAACTTTGACCCGGTAATGGATTCAAAGATAAAGATGCTTTATTTGGAACAAATCAAGAATCCTGACAAACTTTTGTTCCATGCTTCTTCTCTTATTCGCAAAGGTTGTAAGATTGCTGCTATCAAAGCCGGAAGTACAGACTCCGGAAAGCGTGCTGCTTCATCACACACTGGCGCTATCGCAAATGCTGATTCTGCGGTTGAGGCATTGTTCCGTAAAGCCGGAATCGTAAGATGTTTCAGCCGTGAGGAACTTACCACTGTTGCAAGTATATTCACACTTAAGGAAGTGAAAGGCAAGAACTGTGCGATTGTAACTCACGCCGGCGGTCCGGCTGTTATGCTTGCCGATGCTTTGTCAAAAGGAAGACTGAATGTGCCGGATTTGAACGGACCGATTGCTGAAGAACTTAAGAGCAAACTTTATCCTGGTGCAGCAGTCGGAAATCCTATCGATATCATCGGAACAGGAACTCCGGAGCATCTTGCCACAGCAATTGACTATTGCGAAAACAGATTCGACAATATCGACCTTATGATGGTTATCTTCGGTAGCCCGGGTTTGGTTAAGCTTTATGATGCATATGAAGTTCTTCACAAGAAAATGGAAGAATGCAAGAAGCCTATTTTCCCAGTACTCCCGTCAATTGTAACAGCAAGTCCGGAAGTTCAGAGTTTTGTTAAGAAAGGACATGTGAATTTCTCTGACGAAGTTACGCTTGGTACAGCATTGGCACGAGTAATCAACACTCCTAAACCTGCAAGTACGGATATTCAGCTTTATGGTGTTGACGTTCCTGAAGTTCGTCGAATCATTGACCGTTTGCCTGAAAGCGGATATTTGAATCCTTCGGATACTCGTGAGCTTCTTAAGGCTGCAAATATTCCTTTGGTTGAGGAATTCTCTTCAGATAATAAAGAAGAGATTATCAATTTTGCAAAATCAGTAGGTTTCCCGGTTGTTGCTAAAGTTGTTGGTCCTGTCCACAAGAGCGACATTGGCGGAGTTGCATTGAATATACGTTCAGAAGAACATCTTGCACTTGAATATGACAGAATGATGAAACTTCCGGGCGTGACAGGCATTCTTGTTCAGCCGATGTTAAAAGGTCAGGAACTTTTCCTTGGCGCTAAATATGAGAATCGTTTCGGTCATGTTGTCGTATGTGGTCTTGGCGGAATATTCGTGGAAGTGCTTAAGGATGTGACTTCAGGTCTTGCTCCTCTGTCATACGAAGAAACATATTCAATGATTCACTCTCTTCGCGGTTATCCAATTATTAAAGGAACACGTGGACAGAAAGGAATCGATGAACAGCAATATGCAGATATTATTGTTCGTTTGTCAACATTGCTTCGTTTTGCTACGGAAATCAAGGAAATGGACATAAATCCGCTTCTTGCAACAGAAAGAGGTTTGTTTGCTGTCGATGCCCGCATAAGAATTGAAAAGTAAATAATTTAAGTTTCGCAAGTTGCTCAACTTAAAAGTTAACAAGGCTTCAGAT
>CALCST010000013.1 GCA_937894065.1 uncultured Parabacteroides sp.
GTACCGATTAAAAAGCTAAAACGCTGATAATTAAACATGCTTCGATGTTGCATCGGGAAGTAAGCGTCATGTTATAAAACAATATTCTCAAACTTGCCGAATATTTCGAATTAAAACTAATATATGAATCCAACTACATTATGTTCTTCTGTGGTTGGATTCATATATTCAATTATTATCTTTTTTATTTTATGATTGTCAAGTATATCCTCGTGAAGTTTTTATGTTTCTTTTATACTAGCATATAAAAGAAATGGATCAATAAAAAGTGGCAAATCATTAATTAATGAAATATTCATTGCTCCATATTCTTCTAAAATAGATTCATCAACATTAAAAATATCAGAAAAATATACCATGTGTTTAATTATTAAATTTGTGACTCTTGAAAGTTTACAATTTGACCACTCCTTGCATTCAATATCAACTCAGAAAGCCTTACAGCTTTAGGTAAGGAAATTTGATTTCCTTTCGCATTAGATACTTCACTTATGTTCCACTTGTATTGTGCCCATTCTGGTTCTGTTTGTTTGGGTTCTAATCGATATACAATATAAATGTCATTCTTTTTATTTTCTTCATTAGTAGAAGGTGGATATCCCATTCGAAGTAAATCAGAACGCTTGAAAACTCGTGGTCCTTCATCTGCAAGTCTTATGAACTCTATACTTTTACCTTTAGAATGCAAGAGAATATAACGACTAGAAACAAAATTTCGGTTCAATCGTATAGAACCATTTTGTGTTCCTGTACGAAAGTTATAAAGTCCTGTCTTACGAATCCATTCCAAATGTTTCTCGTTCTTCACATACCCTAACACTACCCAAGTTTCATCAGGAAGAAAATCACGATTCTCTCCTATTGGTTCGGGCAACTGTTCATTAACAAATTTCGAAGGAGTATTATATACATTGTTTATATAATAAGATATTCTCTCACGTTGACTTGTTCTATCAAGCATATGTTCCACAATTTTCAATAAGAACACCTGTAATGTGATAAGTTCTTCATCACAATTAGAAGGAGTTAAGCAGAATGCTCCTAATCCAGGTATAATTTCATGGAAGCCTTTCAATCTACGCTGAACAGTACCAGGATATAAGATATAAGCTCCACTCGTACGACGAATGGCATCCTTATATGCATGCATTTTCAAAAGGTCTGCACGTTTGTATATACCTTCTTCCTGTTCATTCTTTTCATTAAGAAGAGCCTTCGACATTTGTTCTTCATTTGTTGAGTCATCCAATCCAAGATCTACCTTATTAACTCTATACTTTGCATCAAAATGAATATGAACTATCAAATCCTCACGCTCAGCTTGATCCATATTTATTTCTCCCGGCCATATAGACAAAGTATAATCTGGTCTCATATTCATTGTCCACGAGCCAGACTTATATAGTTCCTTACTCTCACATGTATGTGCAAATGTACGGTTATAGTAGAACCGAACATTAAATTTACGATTTCCGGCATTATACAATCCGTCAATCATTATCATCTTTCCCTGCTGAATTTCTAGGTTTATTTGGTCTGCATCCGTCTTAACAAGTTTATTTATACTAACTGGGTTAATATCAAATACACGACTTATAACCTCCAATAGTTTAAAGAAAACCCAATATTCATACAGAACTGCCACATTTCTCTTACCTGCTTCATAAACATTGTCACCGCCTTTCCAAGATAGTTTAGCTGCAAGATCAAACATCAGCCATGCTTGAAGTAATTCTCTATAGCCTTCCTTGCGTTGGAGCACAGGACTATTCAGATTTAACTGAGAGGGCATAGAGATTTGCTTGAAAAAGAAGTTGTTCAAATGTCCATTCAACACATCCATAGTCTTGTCAATTTCTGCTTTCAAACGGTCATTAGCATTTTTCTTACTACGAAGCTCAGAACAGAAAGAACTAAAAGAACGAAGTACAAACTTCACGAACCTATTCTCTTGGTTGTCTAAAGTATCACGTTTATAAGTAACTGTCATAGTACGAGGTACGGAATTCAACCCTAATGGCAATCCTAATTCATAACCGTTATGAACAGGTATACGATCTCTAGAAGTTATTATTTCATGTATATTTCTTCGACTTAAACGTTTTACATTACTAATGTTACGTTCAACCGTTGTTTCTTCCCATTTACGTACAGGATTAGTAATAATTTTATGTATGGCTTCTTGAAAAGCCAAACTTTCTACAATGCTTCGAACAAAAGCATAACGCTGATAGAGTGTTTGCGGTGAAGTATTATTATCAATTTCCAATTTTTGTGTTACTGGACTTCCCTGCATTAATACTAAGTCCGTATAATATGCTGTGATGTCCTCTAACATTTTTCGATAGTCAGTACGATATTCAGCTTTCACAGACTTGATTTCTAAACTGATATTAGTAACCTCACAGTCTAGTTCTATATCTCTGATCGCAAGCGAAAGAGATCCTACATAAATACCCGTCTTCAACATGCCTGAATTCAAATGCCGTGGAGAATGAGAAAAATGTATAATATCATTCTCTTGTGAGAATTGATACAAATGTCCATTATCTGCTAAAATCTCATACTCATACGTGCATCCCTCTTGTAACTGCCATCTAGATTCTCCATAATCCACAGCATCCTCCTCCTCAAACAATACAGCATTATTTGAAGCCGGATAAATACACAACTTGATATCTCCAAAGTTGCCTGATATTGGTATTTCTAATTTTTCTACTTGCATCTTTATGCTTCAGCAAAACTTGTAAATCCATTTTCTAGAGCAGTCTGCATCATACGCTGAATCTTATCAGCAGATTCTGGGAACTTGGCAAATTGCACATTTTCACGTATAATAGCCTCTGTCGCATGAGTATTTTGCATATACAATCCCCATAGAGCTTTCAATACAGGCTCCAATTTTTTACGGCTACCATGAAGCTTAGGCAACAGTTTCTGCACGATGGCTGCATCAAGTATCTCATCTTCAGTCATACCTTCAGCACATACTTTAGCATTAGATATAAAACGATAAATCTCAATTGCCGAGCGATAACCAAATTCAGCATTTACTTTCTTTAGTACTTTAAAGAAACTAATAAGTGTTTCCTGAGCTAACTCACTATTTTCTAGATTCTTTACTGATGATTTCTCAACAAAATCCTGTCCCATATTTGCACACAATCCGTTAGCTATCTCTATATTTACATTCATATCCATCTTTAAGAATCTATTCATCTCATCATCCGAAATTTTAAATTCTATAACATTTGCACGGTCAAGAACCTTAGGAGAGAACATGTAAGTTGTTTCATCCACATTAATTGTTCCAATAATAAAGAGATTTTTGGGCAAAGCTATCTTTGCAGGAATCTCTGAGTCACATTCTTCAGGTTTCTCCCAAAGAGGGATCTCCTGATGGCTCTCCAATGCAGATAAGAAATCAGCAAAATATCGTTCCACATAACTTAGATTCATCTCGTCCAGCACTAAGAAATAAGGTTTTTGTGGATTTCTTAAAGCTCGCATCATAATTTGTAGAGCCCCACTTTCCGGTAACATATATTCTCCGTGTTTTAAAGTATTAGGATAGCCCAAAAGTGGTTCGCGATTTGTCCAATCAGCACCCACTGGCACAATACAAAGTTGTTGATCAATATTCTCACTCATAACTCTAGCAAAAGCCAACGCTAACTGTGTTTTACCAGAACCTGCCAATCCGCTTAATATAACAAAAGGCTTTGTCATCAATGAACAAACATAACGCTGAATGAATTTATATTCATAGAAGAGCCCTGTTTGATTAATGCTGTTTATAAGAATATCCATCTTAAACGGAATTTGTTCTAGTTTTTCCTGTGGATTAAATAAATTTTCCAAGCGTTCTATCATTTCCTCATAGTCATTTATGCGGGTTAAAGTTTTAACTGGCAACATCTTGGAATATTCCCATTCACCTGAATGTGTCCATTCTACAGAACGGCTATTTCTATATTCATACCGTTCCCCATTGTAAACATATCCACCCTTTACTACACCTCTTCCAACAATCAATGTCTTACCACGTTTTACATAAACAATGTCTCCAGGACGCATTTCTCGACAAAATTGCCAAATTGCAAGACTGGCATTAGTATATGTATTATCTTCGTTTCCATAAACCTCACGCAAATGTTCCACTACATCTTGTCGTGTTTCATAATCACGAAAGTCTCCCATCTCATCCCAGCCTAGCAGCATTACGTTTTCATCCAAACATTCATGCCATTTACGTGCACCTTCACCTGGCGAATACACCCAAATATTAGGAGTTAGATTAAAAGTGTCAACAGTTGAATCTTTTTCACTATCATTTTTGGTATTTGTCACATTTGAATTCAAGCGCTTTACATCAAGTCTTTTTCCTACATAGAAAAAGAAATCAGTTGTAGTAATATGTCTTGCAGCATCTTTATAACAAGCCTCGTCTTTATTAAGTCTTTCATTAATTATTACTTGAAGTTCATCGTCTGCTAAAAGTTTTTTACACAAACCGTTTAGGTATTCCACACAATAAGCATAGAATGATCCGTCATCATTTTTCCCCTTAAATGAGAATTCATCACCAAGAATATCTACTGTCTTTTTAAGTTCAGTATATTTATAAATATAATATTTCTCTGGATAACGAAACATAAGATAAACACTAACAGCTCTAAGATCCTGATAATGATTCTTCCACTCATAATCATGCATTTCACGAATAGATTCAGACTCATCCATGAAATACTTAATACGCTGTGCTAGATCTTTACTCTCATCAAATAGCATTCGAAACATTTCTCGTGTCCTTTCTTGGTCTACAACAGCAAAATTTTGAATCATGCCTCCTGGGAAATAATTATTTGAATTTAGTAGATTACCTTGTTTTGCTATTGCTTCCTTGATCATGGAAGCGAAGTCCTTAGCTTCGATATTCCATTTTTCTTGAAACCTCTGAACAGCTTCCCACTTATACTTTTCATCCTTCCAAAAAATAGGTAGATCCTGTTTATAGAGAGAAATAAGAGTATCGATTACTGTTCCTATCTTCTTCTCAAAGAGCCTTTTATATTCTTCACACAAATCATTCAAAGATTTAAAAACATCATCAACATTTAAACTAGATTCATCAAGTTTATTGTCTATAACATGAATAGGAAAAACTGAATGCACAAATGATGCATTATATTTCTTATCATTGGATGTTTGGTTAAGTTTATTTTCTGCAAAATATTGGTTCAAAGTTTTTAATCCATATAAATTCCATGATTCAGTTGGTTTATTTTCTGCACTTATTCCATATGCTACTATGAGGAGATTATGATTACGATAAAAAAGTAACACAGGATATATACCATTTGAGGTCTTTTGGTTATAACCAGTAAATGATATCCAAGGAATTGATGTAGCTCTACCTTTACCAACACTCGCATTAACCTCTAGCCCACAATAAAATTTTGGAAGGTTATTTACTGCAATTGTTTGTTCTCCACAACCTTGACCAACTATTGTTTGTAGTGATATATTTAAAAAATCTATTAAACTTTGCTTCTGAAATTCCATATAATTATCTTAACTCAAAATTATTGATTATTTTACATAAATATGAGATAGACAACATCCTTTTATCTCTAATTATAACAACTTTAATTCCTCTTGTTTTTCATAATTTAAAACATGAAAAACTATAAAGAAATCCGTTGTGCAAACAACTTATGTTCCGAAAGATAAACATTTATTTTAAACGAAGTTCTTTAATTTTGTGTTTTATAGGAATAACCTCATGAATATTATTCAAATTAATTCATAACAAATCTCCCAAGTAAATCAATTCTGTCTAACAAAAAATTTAATTCATAAATACCATATATATTATGGTGTCCTTCATAATACCAGTTTAATGCTTCATCCAATAATTCCTTGTTAAGAATATCAGATTTAATTATATACTCATTCTTACCTGTTTCCTGATTCTTTTTAAAATCAAGAGTTCTATTTTGAATATCATATATATCTGAACTTGTTGCATCATAATAATAAATTAAACAAGCTATAGTAAAATACATTCCTCTATTTTTAATCTTAGAATTATTCGTAATCAATAAGTCCTTAGGAAACATTATTTCTATCTCCGATAAAAGCTCTTGGTTTGAAATTTCCTTATTTCTGATTTTATCATAAAACTCTGGTTTCATAACTTTCCAAAAACAAAGTAAAAAATAAATACCAGGGATAATGTTATTATTTATCTCAAATTGCATCAATGCTAAACGTGCATATGCAAAAATTCTTTCCAATTGACGAAGGTTTGTTTGTGTTAATTCACTTATAGCAACAGCCATTTTCATAAATGAATCTACTTCCTTATCGTTACCAAAATATTTTTTACGATTTTCACTCTCAAAAAATTCTTCAAATCCATATTCTTTATAAAGATGATCACAATATACTCTCATATTAGTGTTAGTAAGAGTATATTCAATATCTATAAATCTACGGAGATATTCTTCAGAATTAATATTTATTGAGCCATAATATCCTTGTATTGCATTACAAAGTTCTTTTTTATTTATTGCTAATACGAAAATAACATTTGGAATATCAAATAAATGTTTTATACGTTCCAATACGGCAACAGCATAATGCGGGTTGCATCTATCTAATTCGTCCACAAAGAATACAACAGGTTTATTTTTAGCATTATCAGCTACAAACTTTTCAACATCACTCTTAAATTCTTCTATTGTTGTTTTCTGCTCTGCAAATTTTTTAAGATATTCTTTTCCTATTTCTTCTGTAGTATCTAAAGCAGCATTCAATTCATCACAATCTACACAAAATGTTTTCTTTACCAAACCTTTAGATACTGATAAAATAACACTTCCCATTATACGCCCTGCTTTTCCTGCTATCGTATTTATCTTATTACTGCAAGGTGATAACTCTTTAAGCTCTGAAACCAATGAAAATAATGGATCATCTGTATAATCTGAATTCCAAGCATTAAAATATAGCGTTTTAAAACCACCATTATTCAATGATTGTCTCCACATTCTTACAAATGTTGTCTTACCCGACCCCCAATCACCGTTCAAAGCCATCACACAACCACTTTGACCATAAAAAGAAACAATATCAGTAAGTATAGTTGCAACTTTTTCCCTTTCTAATTTATCATTGATAAATGGAGTTTCTTTGGGGACATCAATGTCTATTGCTCTACTTTTAATTCTCATACTCATTTTATCTCAAAATATAAATAACAATTATACTATTTTAGTTTCTTCAGATTTTATATTAATAACGATTTAAAAATCTTCTATCTTACCCAGTTTCCTTAATCTACTTTTAATAGCACCTTTGCTACGTTTGAAAAATTCCGACAATAAGCTAATTGTAATACCTTCATCAAACATACGACAAAGTAATTTATCTGATTCATCATTCCACGGAATGTATGCATTTCCATGCTCTTTTCTTATTTCTTCTAAATTGTAAGATTTCTCATCATTCTCAACACTATGATTATCATCTTTTATAATATACTTCTGCCTCCCCGGAATCACCCCCCGCACCCCGCCTTTCGGATTCTCCACATCACCTTTATAGCGAGGAATCAAATGCATATGGACATGAAATACGGACTGACCGGCAGCTTCATTGACATTGATACCAATGTTATATCCGTCAGGATGAAACCGTTCGTCCAGCTTTTGTTTCACATATTGAAGCATTACATTCATTGCTTCACGTTCATGATTTGTCAAATCAAAATATGAGGCAACATGACGCTTGGGAATTATCAAAGCGTGACCGGGCGAAACAGGATAACCATCATAAAACGCAACGCATGTGGCAGTTTCGCATATTATTTCAACTTTTCGGGACAAACGGCAGAAAGGACAGCTTACGCCTTCTTTGCGTGGAAGTTTGTTGAAATGGTTGTATTGGTAAAGCTCATAACTTGAGTTACATTCTAAGCTGACAAAAGGCAAACGGACATTACATTGGTAAGTATATTCACGATAAATTGCATGAAGTCTGAATCCCTCTTCTTTTATGTCACGCCTGACAGCAAAATATGCTGTTCCTTTGGGTGAAAGAAGGTTTGAAACATTCATCAGAACTTCTGCCTGTGCGTATGGTTCCAGCACGTTAAGCACATAAACACAAAATATGGTGTCGAACTTGCCTTCGGGATATTCCGGACGGTAATAATAATCATATCCGGTAATATCATACCCTCGTCGTTTCAACTCGTCAGTATCATAACCAAATCCACAACCGAAGTCAAGGATACGACCTTTCAATAAGCCTTGTTGCAAAAGGTAGCGGACTGGCACTGACAAATCTTTGCGTTTTATAGCTGTTAGATAAGGATGGTTTGTTTTTTCAATATGCATAATTCTAATATTTCCAAATTTCAAATCCCATATTCAAAGCAATCTGATGCATAGGTGTGAACGTCTGAAAGAAGCAATCCAACAAATGTTCCCGGTCCATTGAAACTATTTCCTGCGGCGTATGTCCGAGAGAAAGATAATCTTCCAACAATTTATCCTGTTTACCTGTTTCCAAATTTATTTGCAAAGCTGCCTGATGCATAACAGCCAGTTTTGGCAAATATAATTCCAAATCAGGCAGTCGGTTGCTTTTCGAGCTGTTTATACTCGGATCAGCAGGCATCAGATTCCATAGCAAATCATGAGAGACAAAACTCCACGGAATGAAATGATCCAAATCGTATGAGCGCTCTTTCAATTTGTTTCCGGTATATAAGCATCTGACATCAAGCCCGTGGTTCATAGCCGTATTCCAAAACTTATGTTGCGCTGATAAAGAGTTACGCTCTTCTTTCTTCACCAATTTTCCAGGTATATTCGGAACATTTGGATTTCTTACTTGCAAAAATCCCGTTAAACCCCAATAAGCAAACGCACTCAGTATATCATAATTCTCCCTTAAATAATCCAACCATATTGAATTAAGTTCAACCCACAGCGTTCCGTTCTGCCTCTCCAGTTTATACAAACAACCATTCTCAAACGATTGAGAGCGAATAACCGTCTGGCGGTCATCTGATGTATCAATCCAAGGGCGCAAAAAACGAAAAGGAACATTCATTTGCAGAAAATTCAATTGCTTACGAACATCATTTCTTTGAATAAGGTTATTCAACAAATCCGTCAAATCTCGTACACTGATATTGACAGGAATGTCATATTCTTTTTGCAAAGCCCAAATTGTCTCATATAAGGATTCTGACTTTCCGAAAGAAAGGCGAAAGTAAATCACCGGATACCAAGCATTCGCAACCATCGAAACCATAATTTCCCATACATTCATCCTTGTTTTACCATGTTTTACAAACAAATCAAGTATGCTGAGAAACCAGTAATATTTATATGTCGCAACTGTTTTGTCGAACACCCGATTCAGATATTTTGTTGATAATATGGGAGATTGTGGTATTTGCATATAAAAAGTTTCATTGTATTATTTACAAAGATAACAGAATGTTTCGGCAAGCCCAATAAACAGCCATCAAATCTCCCATATTATCCAACCTCATTATCACGCCCTCATTTCCCCCCACTTATCAAACTCCTGCATCAGCAGCCATGCCATAGCCTGGGATTTTATGATATACTGGCAAGCATGTTCCGGGATTTTAAGATCACCTGTCGGTTTGAAATCCTTGAAACGTTCCATAGCTTCCAGCTTTTGCTCGCGGGTGTGATTGATAATTCCACGTTCCTGCAAAGTCTTGTAGATATATGGCGGGCGGAGCATTTCCAGATTTTCTCCGTTTTTGTAACGGCGGAAGGCTTCGCGGACGTATTGCATATCAATATCACTTTGGCTCATTGAAATGTTTCTTTCCTCATTTGCCTTTTGCATTTCCTCTTCCTTAAGCTCTTTCTTTATGCTCAGACGGAGTTCGTGCTTGTAGTGCTTGCGAATCCATGTGGCTATTGCCTGAATATCCAGGCTATAATATTCGCCGTAATAGCCTTTTACGCCACGATTGAGGCATAATTTAAGCTCTTCAAGAGTCATGTCCGAATAATTATTCTGTAAATCTTCTACTATTGACCATGATATATTTGTTACATCCTTTCCTGCTGATAATTTACTGGCTGCCATACTAATAAGCTTTGTTATTTGATCTGACAACACATCTACTATATCTAAATTATCTAAATCCTTTATTTTCCGGCTATCCTGCATGGCAGCCCTAAGTTCATCGTATAGCATAATTCTGTTCTCTTTCACGTTTTCTTCTTTCCTCTTCTTGTCTCTCTCTTAAAACTTCACGGTTTAATCTTCTGATTTCAGCCAAAGTTTCCTCGTTATATTCGAGTTTACCTCTACTGCCGGATTTCCCGATATTCTCAGACGAACGGTTAACCAGTGATTCGTATGGTGCAAATTTCTCGCTTCGCCACCAGTAAATGAAACGCCGTTTGTAGTCGTTGATTTTCTCCAGCGTATGCTCTTCGCCGACAGATATGATGTGAGATTCAAACATATTCATCACAAGCTCCAGTTTGTCCATTGCACGTGTGCCTTTTCCGCTGCTACGGCATACGTGACTCAACCAGTCATTATCTTTCAGCATTTCCTGGCGCCAGTTCTCATACTTGCTCTTTCCGTACATCTTTGCTTCAATGGCATTAATCTTGTCAATTGGTTGCATAGACACTTCGCTTACCGGATTTTCATTATTTGAAGAATTATCAGAAGAATTTTCCTCGTGCGCGCGCGCACTCTCTCTCTCATTTAAAATTTTCTTTTCTTCTCTTTTTCTTTCTTCTCTTTTCTTTTCTTCTCTTTTCTTTTGTTCAAAAATGTCGACATTTGAAGTGCTTGAATTGTCTGAAATGTTACATTTTTCTTCATTCAAACGCTCTTCACATTGCGCTGATGTTGACATCTTGTTGACATTTAGCTTATCCGGCAGTGGTATTAAAAGATATTCAACATTCTTACAATCAAAGCGTTTACGGCGTGAGATAGCTTCAAAGAATATTTCTTGTATTTTTTTCGATGTCAATATTCCATGCTTTTCAAAGCTCGATTTGTCAAAGAATGTTAAGTTTATCATTTCATCAATTATTTTCCACACTTTGCTGCTGTTAAATCTTGTTCCGCATTGCTTTGTGAAAACTTTACAGATTGTTTCATCCCATTTTATATAAAAGCTGTTATTATAGATTTTGCATAACAGTTTTATCATAACAGCTGATGCTTCCAAACCGTATTTTGCATTGATTATCTCTATCTTTTCATTTTCAAAAAAGTTGGTGTTTAATGGGAAAAATGATAATCCCTTTATCATAGTAGCCATATTTTTAAAATATTAGTTTGTTAGTTAGCAATTTGTCAAGGCAGAAAGCCTTCTTATAGCCCAGGGTGTGAGCCCTGGGTCTGGCATAAGGTCAAGAGACAGAGCGCTGAAAGTGCGACACCAAAATCCAATTGCATCGCTCCTTCAGAGCTTGTTTTTGGATGGCGGTTAGTGACCCAGGGCTCACGCCCTGGGCTAAACTGGTGTCGCTCTTTCAGAGCTCCTCTGTTCCAACGGATTTGCAATCCGTTGGCTGCTTTTGGTGGATTTGCAATCCACATTATTGGAACGGGATTACAAATCCCGAATAAC
>CALCST010000014.1 GCA_937894065.1 uncultured Parabacteroides sp.
CTGAAGGCCTTACACAAATCCGCCTAGGCGGATTTGATAGCCCAGGGTGTGAGCCCTGGGTTAACAACGACACCACCCCTCCCAACAAAGCCCTGAAGGGGCGAAACCTCAATCGCATTGTACCGCCCCTTCAGGGCTCATTTTATATTTTGCATTTGTAACCCAGGGCTCACACCCTGGGCTATAAGAAGGCTTTCAGCCTTAATTGCAATATTGTATGCCGCCTACATGTTTGTTCAATTTGTGTTATATACAACACATAAACATCAATACATAATTTTCACAAACATAATTATTGTTGCAGAACATAGGATGAAGGGCTTACACAAATTGTAAATTTTCTGAATTTAATCCTAAGTTTCGCCACATCTTCGTAACTTGCGAAACTTAAATTAATCTATTATTATATGAAAAGTATTTCCTTTATCTGTTCACTAGCTGCTATATGCGGCATCACTTTGTTCAGCTCATGTTCTGAAACAGAAACTGGTCCGAGACATTTTAATATTATTCCGGCTCCGTCACAATCAAACATTGGAGAAAATGCATTTTCTCTGAAAAACAATTGTGTGATTGCATATTCCGATGAATCATTGAAAAGTATAGCCGAGAAATTTGCCGAATATATAAGCAAACAAAGCGGACTGAAAATAACTGCTGCAGACAAGGCTCAAAAAGAATGCAAAAACGGTATATTCCTGAATATTAATCCTGCAAATTCGGAGCTGGCATCAATGCCTGCAGCTTTCGGCGTGAGTGCTGACGATGGAAATCCTGCCGATGAGCGTTATACACTGAATATTGATAAGAACAATATAACAATTGAAGCGATGGCTGCGGAAGGAATTTTCCGAGGCGCAACTTCCCTGCTCCAACTTGTGGCAGGAAATTCACTTGAAACTGGTAGCACTGTTTATCTTCCAGCACTCGATATTGCAGACAATCCTAGATTTGCCTGGCGAGGTTTGTCTCTCGACGTGAGCCGTTGTTTCTTCACTGCGGACGAAGTGAAAGAAGTAATCGATATGCTCGCATTATATAAAATGAATGTTCTGCATCTGCACCTTACAGATAATGAAGGATGGAGAATAGAGATTAAAAGCCATCCGAAACTAACTGAAATTGGAGGTAATATTGAAAACAACGGAAAACCTGTGGGATTTTTCACTCAAGATGATTATCGGGAGATTGTGAACTATGCTGCAGAGAGATTTATCACTGTTGTTCCGGAAATAGACTTGCCTGGTCATACTAAAGCAATTTTTGCCGCATACCCGGAATTGAAGAATGCTGCAAAAATGAAATTCAAATTGAATATGAGCGGTCAGGCAATCGGTGCTCTGGATGTTGACGATCCGAAAGCTATGCAACTGGTGAGCGATGTTGTGAAAGAGATTTCTGCGATGACTCCGGGAAATTATATACATATCGGAGGAGACGAAACCTGGGGACTGTCTGACGACAAATATGTTCGTTTTGTTGATGCAACACGCAAAATAGTAAAAGAAAATGGGAAAAAAGTGGTTGGATGGCAGGAATCTGCACGAACTAATCTTGAGGAAGGCGATGTAATGCAATATTGGGTGCATTACAAGAATATGTCGTTAGGTTCGGGTGATTCAACGAAGAAAAAGAAATCCACTATGCCTGAGGAAATTCAGAAAATGATGAAAGAAGCATTCATGAAAAACGCAAAAGACATGGATTTGGGATTGGAAAAGAATGCACGCATAATTTTGTCTCCTAGTTCGTATGTTTATCTGGATTTCCCTTATAAAGAAGTAAGTGCCGACAGCACACAGAGCGAAGAACAGAAAAGACTTGGTTTACAAGGATATCCGAAACAAACCATTGCAGAGATGTATGACTGGAATCCAGACAAATTCAACGATAAGCTGAACACTGAGAAAAACATAGCCGGAGTTGAAGGTGCTATTTGGTGTGAAACTGTGACAAACTTCAGCGACTTGCAATTCCTGCTGATGCCTCGCCTTGCCGGTGTTGCAGAAAAAGGATGGTCGGCAGCTGAAAACACAAACTGGGAAGAATACAAATCCAGATTGTCTTCTCATTCATTGTTATGGGAAAACATGGAATGGAACTATTTCAAATCGTCGCTGGTTGACTGGAAGTGAATTTGCAGCCAATTTGAAAAAAATTTGCAACTCACAGATTTATTCCCTAAACTTGCATTTTAAAAAAACACGGAGACACAAGAGTATATAAATTAAGAAATGAAAACTCTGTGTCTCCGTGTCTCTGTGTTAAAATAATATGAAAGATTTTCTCCTTATCATTAAACGATTTGTTCCGCCATATAAGAAATATATGGTGTTGAACGTGATTTTTAACTTTCTGTCGGCAATACTTAATCTGTTTTCATTCGCACTCATAATTCCGATTCTGAATATTCTTTTCAGAATTGACAAGGCGGAATACAGCTTTATGGAATGGAATCTGAATCCCGGAAGCTGGGAATCATGGAAGCATTTTGCCGAAGCTCTGAAAAACAATTTCTTCTGGTATGTTGGGGATTTGATAAACACATACGGAGGTTCAACGGCGTTGATTGTACTAGGAGCTTTCCTTGTGGTATCAACATTTCTGAAAGTTGCAACGATGTATCTTGCGTTCTACACTATGATTCCAATCCGCACCGGTGTTGTTCGTGATATCAGAAACCAGATAAACAGAAAAATCACGCAATTGCCATTAGGTTTCTTTTCTGAAGAGCGTAAAGGAGATATTCTGGCAAGGGTTTCGGGCGATGTCAATGAAATTGAGGCTTCGGTAATGAGCTCGCTTGACATGCTGTTCAAGAATCCTATCCTTATATTGATTTACCTTGCAGGAATGATTGCCATCAGTTGGCAGCTCACTCTGTTCGTATTTATTCTGCTTCCGTTTGCTGGTTATCTGATGGGACAAGTCGGAAAGAAACTGAAACGCCAGTCGCTTGAAGGTCAGCAGCAATGGGGCGGACTGATGAGCCAGATAGAAGAGACACTGGGTGGTTTGCGTATTATCAAGGCTTTCAATGCAGAAAAGAAAATACAGGAGCGTTTTGAGAAAAGCAATGAGCAATTCCGACGCACAACAACAAAGGTTTATCGCCGTCAGCAAATGGCTCATCCGATGAGTGAATTTTTGGGAACAGCAACTATTGCTATTGTTCTGTGGTATGGAGGTTCACTTATCCTGAGTGAAGAAAGTCCGATTGACGCTTCTACATTTATATATTATCTTGTTATCTTCTATAGTATCATAAATCCGGCAAAAGATTTGAGTAAAGCTGCTTATGCTATTCAGAAAGGTCTTGCCTCAATGACTCGTATCGACAAAATTCTTATGGCTCAGACAGATATAAATGACCCAGGAAATCCTAAGCCAGTAGCGTTGAACAAGGCTATCAAATATGAAGATGTATGGTTCAAATATCAGAATGACTATGTGCTGAAAGGTATAAATCTTGTTATTCCTAAAGGAAAAACAGTTGCTCTTGTAGGTCAGTCCGGTTCCGGAAAGAGTACTCTTGTTGACTTGCTTCCTCGATTCTATGACGTGACAAAAGGGAAAATAACCATTGACGGTACAGACGTAAGAGATACAAAACTATACGATTTGCGTGCATTGATGGGAAACGTAAATCAGGAAGCTATTCTTTTCAACGACACATTCTTCAACAATATTTCATTTGGTGTGGAAGGTGCAACACAGGAACAGGTGGAAGAAGCTGCACGTATTGCCAATGCTCATGATTTTATCATGGCAACAGAGAACGGCTATCAGACAAATATCGGCGACCGAGGAGGAAAACTTTCAGGAGGTCAGCGTCAGAGAATTAGTATTGCCCGTGCAATATTAAAGAATCCGCCTATTCTTATTCTTGACGAGGCTACATCTGCATTGGATACAGAATCTGAAAGACTTGTGCAGGAAGCATTGGAAAATCTGATGCGTAACCGTACGACAATAGTAATTGCTCACCGCCTGTCAACAATCAAGAATGCAGATGAGATTTGTGTGATGCACGAAGGCGAAATTGTGGAACGTGGAAAACATGAAGAATTGCTCGCGTTGAACGGATATTACAAGAGACTCTGTGAAATGCAAAGTTTTTAAACCAATTGAAACAGGCTCTTGCCAACTCATTTCCTCGTCAACTAACAAACTTATAAACTCAAAAACTTACAAACTCAAAAAATGTTCAACCTAAAATCATTATCAACCCTTCTACTTATCCTGTTGCTTGCCGGATGCAACAATAATATAATAAATGAAGGGAACAACATGACTTATTTCTTTGACAGACCGGCATCGATATGGGAAGAATCATTTCCTCTTGGAAATGGTAGAATTGGACTGATGCCAGATGGCGGTATTGACAAGGAAAACATAGTGATGAATGAGATTTCTCTATGGTCCGGCAGCAGACAAGATGCTGACAATCCGCAAGCTTACTATTACCTTTCAGCTATCAGAAAACTTCTGTTTGAAGGGAAAAATGACCAGGCGCAGGAGCTGATGTATAACACTTTCATTTGTAAAGGAAAAGGTAGTGGTGAAGGACATGGTGCGAATGTTCCTTACGGTAGTTATCAGATATTCGGAAATCTTCTGATTAACTATAATTATGCCTCAACAGAAGAAGTGAAAGATTATCGCCGTGAACTTTCATTGGAGAATGCTGTAACTACAACTACTTTCAAACGAGGCAATACAGGATATATACGTGAAGCTTTCACTTCTTTCGGAAAAGATGTAGGTGTGATATATCTTTCAGCAAATACGGATAAGTCCATTAATTTCACAGCTGAAATGAACAGACCGGAAAATGCGTTTTCTGAAATAAAAGATGATTGCCTGTGGCTTTCCGGACAACTTCCTGATGGCGTTGACACAACAGCAAATAAAGGTATGAAATTTGCATCTGCTGTAAAGGTTGTCCTTCCTAAAGGCGGTAATGTTGAAACAAAAGACAACAAAATAACGGTCAAAGATGCTTCGGAAGCAATAATTCTGGTAAGTATGGCTACAGACTATTTCGGTGAAAACTGTGAAGAGAAAGCCTTAACTCTACTGAATGAAGTTTCAAATACGGAATATAAACAACTGAAGAAAGAACATATTGAAAAATACAGCAGCTTGTTCAATCGTTGTAAGCTTAATCTTGGTTATTCTGGGAAAGAGAATATGCCGATAGACCAGCGTCTGAAAGCTTTTGCTACAGATAAAAACGATCCTAGTCTTTCTGCTCTGTACTTCCAGTTCGGAAGGTATCTTCTTATTTCTTCAACCAGAGAAGGACTTCTCCCTCCTAACCTGCAAGGTTTGTGGTGTAACACTATAGATACGCCTTGGAATGGTGATTATCATCTGAATATCAATCTACAAATGAATCTATGGCCGGCTGAGGTTACAAATCTTTCAGAACTGCATATGCCATTGATTGAATGGACAAAGCAGCAGGTTCCGAACGGACAGAAAACAGCTAAGGCTTTCTATAATGCCAATGGTTGGGTGATGCATATTCTGGGTAATGTATGGGGATTTACTGCTCCTGGAGAACATCCGTCATGGGGAGCGACAAATACTTCTGCTGCTTGGCTTTGCGAACATCTGTATATGCATTATTTATATACAATGGATAAGGAATATCTTCGCAGTGTATATCCGACAATGAAAGAAGCGGCAAGATTTTTTGTTGATATGCTGGTTCCTGATCCGCAAACAAAATATCTTGTGACGGCACCAACTACTTCGCCAGAAAATGCGTTCAAAATGGCAAACGGTAAAACTGTAAGTATTTGTGCTGGTTCAACTATGGATAATCAAATTATACGCGAATTATTCACAAATACAATTGAGGCATCAGAAATACTGGGAGAAGATGCGGAATTTGCCAATATACTGAAAGACAAGCTGAAGAGAATAAAGCCAACGACAATAGGTAAAGACGGAAGAATTATGGAATGGATGCAGGAATATGAGGAAGTGGAACCGACACACCGCCATGTTTCGCACCTTTACGGACTACATCCGGGAAATGAAATTTCCATAACTAAAACTCCGGAACTTGCAGAAGCAGCTAAAAAGACTCTTGAGGTGCGTGGAGACGAAAGCACTGGCTGGTCAATGGCTTGGAAAATTAATTTCTGGGCAAGACTTCTGGATGGAAATCACGCATATAAACTTATTGGAGATTTGCTAAAACCTTGTTGGGACGGAAATGGAGGCGGAACATTCCCTAATCTTTTCTGCGGTCATCCACCTTTCCAGATTGACGGCAACTTTGGCGGTTGTGCAGGTATTGCAGAAATGCTTATTCAAAGTCATGACGGCTATATTCACGTTTTACCAGCTATACCGGATATGTGGAAAAGCGGAAGTTTCTCTGGTATGACTGTACGTGGCGGCGGTGAAGTGTCTGCTTCATGGAGCAACGGAGCAATAAATGAAATCTCTTTGAAGGCAAAAACAGACAATAAATTCCGTATTAAATTACCGAAAAATTCAAAAGATATAAGTATCAAGAAGAATAAAAAGGCATTCTCTCTTCCTGTTGTTGACGGAATGATTGAAGTGTCACTAAACAAAGGAGACGAAGTTGTCTGGAAATTTGAATAAGTCAAATAAAGTTGACAAGATTAAATGATAAAAAATCTTGTCAACTTGTCTTCTTGTCAACTCGTAACCTGAATAATCTCAATAAACAGGCAATCTGTATATAATACCTAACGACAGACAAGCTGTATTATCCAATGCCGCACCAATATTCAAGGCACGCTGAGTGAGTTGATAGTTATTGCCTAATCCCATAAGGAAAAGACGCATATTGTCATCTGCCATTGGGAAAAACTCAACTCCAGCCTGCCAGCCAATGTTGGTGCGGTATTTTCCTTTCTCAATATCGTTATAAGATTTATAGACACCAGCCGTTTCATATGTTCCTTTGGCAAAAACTTTCCATTTTGGGTTGAAGCGATATTGCAATTCTGCTATTACTGAAAAATAATCGCAATTCAACATTGTTTCTATCTCTTCATCTTCATTCATTCCTGCAACATTAAGCTCTGTAACAAGGCCGAAAGGATCTATTCCCCCTCGTGTGTACATAACATCTACATAAGCATGAATCTTCTCAGTATCCAGACAATGGCCTGCAGCAAATACATACATATTTCTTCCTTTTGCCTGAGAAGATGAAGAAGCAGAATAATACATTCCAAACATTTCGTCAAAGAAAGATCCGTTCCAGCTTAATGTATAGAACAATGGAACTACAGGTTTTTCAATACCTTCGGGCAAAAGACCAAATTCATATTCCATATCTCCGTTTCGGCTATTCGTTACCTGAATATTCAGTTCCTGATTATCAGTTATACTGTATCCTAAAGTCAATCCCATCATATAGCATAGCAGATACTCGTTCATATCGCTATATCGATATATATGTATAGGATTCATATCATATTCATAACTTCCGTAAAGAATATCCTGTTTTCCGGCAGTCAATGTAAAACGGTCGGAAATATTATAACCGATATATGCATATTCTATAGATTCTGACAAATTCTCAAGTGCAGAATTACTGTAATCTCCATTCAAACGCTGGCGGTACTGATAATAAAGTTTGTCATTGATTTCTCCGGATATGTCCAGTTTGATATCCTGAAAGCGGAAAGAGGATTCTGTTATCTTTCCTGACTCAAAATCATTATAAAAACCACCATGTAATTCTAAGTCAAGCATAAAAGCCTTATTTCTCGGCTGATGTTTGGTTATATATTCTACAACAGACACACGGGAAGTATCATTCTGCGCATTAGCAAACGAAATTCCGAAAAAGGATAAAAATAAAATCAGGGAATATAGATTATGCATTATTATATGTATTATAAAATAAGATACTAGTTGACAAGAGTTTTCAGATAAATAAAAGGCTGTACGGAGCGAACCGCCCGGCACAGCCTTTAAAATATTATTAATTGTAGTTGACGAGGAAACTAGTTGACGAGGAAACAGAAGATAATTTCGAATTTATTCAATCCCAAACGTCCTTGTCAACTTATCCCTGAAGCCTTGTCAACTTCAAATCAATTACTTGTTATATTCTTCCCATTTAACATTATGCATATCACCACTCTTCATGAATTCTTCGTGGAATGCGAAACAGCACTTCAAGTTCTGAGGAGTGTGACCTTTGATGCCCATTTCAAGATATTCATTCAACAATGGACGATAATCAGGATGAACACAATTGTCGATAATGCAACGAGCACGTTCGATAGGTGATTTACCACGCAAGTCAGCAACACCATATTCAGTGATGATAATCTTAACTGAGTGTTCGCTGTGGTCAAGGTGAGAAACCATTGGAACGAATGCACTAATCTTACCATCCTTAGCAGTTGAAGGAGTTGTAAAGATTGACAACATTGCAGAACGAGTGAAGTCACCAGAACCACCGATACCGTTCATCATCTTAGTACCAGTAACGTGAGTTGAGTTGATATTACCGAAGATATCAGCTTCCAAAGCTGTATTGATAGCGATAAGACCAAGACGACGAGCAACTTCAGGGTTATTAGAAATTTCCTGAGGACGCAACAGAATCTTATCCTTGAAGAAGTCAAGGTTAGCATAAATGTCGCGGATAACTTCATTACTTACTGACAAAGAGCAACCGCTGGCAAATTTAACACGACCTTCTTTCATCAAACCGATAACAGCATCCTGAATAACTTCAGTATAAACATTGAATGCAGGAATTTCTTCGTTTTCGCCCATGCAACCCAAAACGGCATTAGCAACATTTCCTACACCACTCTGAAGTGGAACGAATTCTTTAGGAAGACGGCCTTCACGGATTTCGTTTACAAGGAAGTCTGCAACATTCTTACCGATAGCCAAAGTTACGTCATCCAGTGGAGCAAATGGTTTACCTTCATTTGGTTCGCTAGTCTTAACAACACCAACAATCTTAGCCGGGTCAACTTTTACATATGGCAAACCGATACGGTCAGAAGCCTGATAAACCGGAATTTCCTTACGATAAGGAGGATCTGCTGGTTCATAAATATCGTGCATACCACGGATTTCCTTAGGATGACGATCGTTCAATTCAATGATGATACGGTCAGCCATACGACAGATTGTAGGCAGAATACCAACACCACATGTTGGAACAATTTCGCCATCTTCTGTAACATCAGCAGCCTCAACGATTGCAACATCAATCTTACCCAAGAAACCATAACGCAAATCCTGAGCCAACTCAGAAAGGTGCATATCATAATACTGTACCTGGTGAGCGTTCAAAGATGCACGCAAATCTTTATTTGACTGATATGGAGTACGGAATTTGATTGCATTTGCACGAGCAAGAGCTCCATCCAACTTATCACCTGTTGAAGCACCTGTAAACATACCAATCTGGAAAGGATTACCCTTTGCATGTTCTTCCTCTGCTTTCTTTGCAATTGCTCCCGGAACTACTTTTGGACATCCGGCAGGAGTAAAGCCACTAAAACCTACGTTATCATTATGATGAACATAAGCTGCAGCTTCTTCAGCTGTTATAAATTTTAATGCCATGATAATTAGTTTATATTTTTAAGGTATATAATTTACTCTTATTCTTGCGCAAACTTACATAAAAATATGATGAGTATAAACAGTTTTGTCATATTTTATTGAAGGCAAGTCCAACATTAAGATAAATAACGTGAGTTCGACGAATTAAAAATGCTAATAGATTTGGAGAATGTATTATTCCGGGGGAAAAGACATAATATTAAGGCTGAAAGCCTTTTTATAGTCCAGGGCATGAGCCCTGGGTCACAGACACATAATAAAACAAAGCTCTGAAGGAGCGACACAATGTTCTGTTATAGTTTCATCGTCAATAGAAAGTCGCTCTTTCAGAGCTTAGAACGTATGGTGGTTGCATTTACCCAGGGCTCACGCCCTGGGCTATACAAATCAGTCAAATGCCTGATTTGACAAGGCTTTCAGCCTTGGTAAATAGGTAGTTCAGAATTCGTCGAACTCACGTTAAATAGGTAACAAGGGGACAAGTTGACAAGGCTACAGATATATAATTAAACAACCTCCGAGTCCGGATTATTCCGAAAACGGAGGTAACTTCCGGAAAGATTATAAACAGAAGGGATTGTAATATCCTTCCGGAACAGCTCAGGTCTATTCCTAAAAAGAGCCTAAATCAATTTTTATAATTCCGAATTGACGGAATCAGGGCAAACAAATAAATAACACCAACTGCCAAAACTGCAATAGCACCAACCTGTGACTGGCACCAATCAGAAACAACTCCCATTAACAAGGGGAAAACTGTTCCACCGAACAACCCCATAATCATTAGTCCTGAAACCTCATTCTTTCGTCCCGGTAAGTGTAATAAAGCACGGGAAAACATCATAGAAAATATATTGGAATTACCCAAGCCTATCAACGCGATACAAACATAATGTGCCATAAGAGAATGGAACGCAAACAAACCAATTATGGCCGCTACCATCATAAGCACACTTGCAGTGAACACATGTTTCATTTCATAACGGGCAAGCAAAAAGGCTCCGGAAAAACATCCTATTGTACGGAACAAGAAATACAAGCTTGTAGCGTAGCCGGCACCTGTCAACGTCATATCCAAACGTTCCATCAGAAGTTTTGGTGCTGTAGTATTAATACCTACATCAATACCCACATGGCAAACTATACCAAGGAAACACAACAAAATAACTTTTTCAGACAACAAAGAAAAGCATTCTGCAAAAGTTGAGCTTTCACCATTCTTTGAAGTATCCTCTTCTATTTTAGTTATTCCAAGAAAGATAAACGCAAAAATTCCTATTACAAGGAAAATAAGGAAAAGTATTTTCCAGTCTCCAAATGAAACGGCAGCCCATCCTGCTATAATTGGAGCAAGGAAAGAAGATATTGCTTTCACAAATTGTCCTAATGTCAATGAGCTTGCCAGGCGTTCACCGCTAACAATATTTGACAACAAAGGATTAAGCGAAACCTGCATCAATGTATTTCCTATTCCTAATAATGAAAAAGAAACAAGCATTGAAGTAAAGGAATAGTTAAGCAAGGGCAACAATAGAGCCAACGCTGTAACCAGCAAACTAAGCAAAACTGTTTTGCGCTGACCAATGCGGTTCATAAGCATTCCTGTAGGAACAGAGAATACTAAAAACCAGAAAAAGACCATCGAGGGAAACAGGTTTGCCATAGTATCAGACAAAGCCAAGTCTGCCTTTACATAATTTGTGGCAATACCAACCAAATCCACGAATCCCATGGAAAAGAATGCCAGCATTACCGGGGCTAATATTAGGATTGATTTATTGTTCATATGATTTGAGTTTATAAGTTTTTGAGTTTAATACTCCGGCCAAGCTCCTTCCTTCGTACATACAAACGCTGCTGTATCAACTGCACACTGATGAGCTTCTTTCAATGATTTTCCACTAAGTATTGAATAAACAAAGGCTCCGGAGAAAGAATCTCCTGCACCAACTGTATCGGCAACCACTACTTTTGGAGTATTGATTGTTGATTTCTCATCAGCTGAATAGATAGTGCTGTAACGGCTTCCGGCTGTAAGCACAAGATATTTCAAATTATATTCTTCCATGATGCGGCGGCAACATGTGTCTTCGTCTCCTTCCAAATTGAACATCGGACGGAACATTTCCAATTCTTCATCGTTCAATTTAAACACATTAGCCTGCTGAAGCAATTCTTTAATCAACTCTTCTGAATAATATTTCTGACGTATATTTATATCAAAGAAACGTAATGCTGATTCCGGAACATATGAAAGCAATGTATTAAGAGTCTTTCTTGATTCAGAGCTGCGCTGTGCCAAAGTTCCGAAACAAATAGCATCTGCTTTCTTTACTATATTTATAGCTTCCTCAGTCAAAGGAATATGATCCCAGGCAACACCTTCAACAATATTATATGTTGGAATGCCATTGTTAAGTTCCACTAGAACTGTACCTGTAGGATAATCTACTGTCGCTATACAATGACCTATTCCGTTTTTATCCAGTTCCTGAAGTATTTCTGTTCCGGCAAGGTCATTACCGACAGCACTTATTGCATAACCTTCAGCACCAAGCTGAGTTGCATGATAAACAAAGTTAACTGGAGCACCACCGGCTCTTTTTCCTGTTGGCAAAACGTCCCATAGCAATTCGCCAATACCAACTATTACAGGTTTATTATTTTCCATTTTTATATTGATTTATTGTTTTCTTATATTAAATACCCAAGCCATAAACCTCAGCAGATTCAACTTCAAATGTTCCGCCTTCACCAAAAAATTCCCATTGATTATATGGTTCTGTTGGGAAAACAAGATTTGTCATAACAACCTTTCCTCCATTAAGGAATATCTCAACAGAGCATTTATCAACAAATATTCTGAAATCATATTTCTTGTCAGCAGGAAGTTTTCCCCATGTTGCCAAAGCAAAATCATTTACATAATTGATTGCATTAGTCTTTCTGTTGTCATGATTTTCCTTTGCATGCGGAGCACTCTTTTCTCCAAAATCCACCAAGCCACTGTTCACTCTGTCCATAACGAGTTTCTTATCTGCAAGGTCTAGATATATTTTCACATTTTCACCTTTGGAATTCTTCAAAGTAAATCCGGCTTTCTTTGCATTCATTGGATTGATGGAAAGATTCAATTCATATGTTCCTTTATTATCTGCAATCAACTCGCCTGCATCATATTTGCCTTCGACCTTGAATGTTCCCAATTTGTTTGAGGCTCCATTCCTTAATACAGATAATTCATCAACAGGAGTAGAAGCCATATAAATATGACCGCCTTCTGTATAAAGGCTCAATTCTCGAGGTAAACCTTGTGCACTGCGGAACTGCTTTGTTGGAACAACATTTGCATATTGCCAGTTCGACATCCACGGCATTGCAATCACACGGTCGCCAGTATTTGAGAATGTGACAGTCGCATAATGATCTTTTCCCCAGTCCATCCACTTTGTATGTTCTTTTGGAGTATCACATGTAAACTTTGTTCCATCAAAATCTCCTACGAAATATTCTGTTGCTGAGCCTCCAAACAAACATCCGGGATTTATATTTACAATCAACACCCATTTTTTCTTGTCGGGATTAGCATCAACAGGCAATTCAAAGAAATCAGGACACTCAAACTGATTAGGCTGTATTCCATAACCTTCACCAAAACTGCTCATATAAGTCCAGTCTTTCAAATCAGTAGAAGAGTAAAAACGCATCTCCTTGTCTGCAGAAACCACCATCACCCATTTCTGCTGTGGTTCATACCAGAATACTTTCGGATCACGGAAATCACGCAAGCCATCGAAAGGAGTAAGAATAGGATTCTGTTCATATTTAGTGAAAGTTCGTCCATTATCTTTGCTATAGGCAAGGCATTGTATTTGTCCGTTCTTGTCGCTTGCCGAAGTATAGAAGGCAACAATGGCTCCTTCTCCAAATCCTGCAGTATTATTTTTATCTACAACAGAACTTCCGGAAAAGATGTGTCCCATTGTATCTCTTTCCAAAGCTACCGGTTGTTCTTCCCAATTCACCAGGTCACGGCTTACAGTATGTCCCCAATGCATATTTCCCCACATTGAGCCATAAGGATTATACTGATAAAACAAATGATATTCGCCATCTTTATAAACCATTCCGTTCGGGTCGTTCATCCAACCATATGAAGGTGTAAAATGATAAACAGGGCGATAAGGTTCAATATTGTCAATATTAAATGTATCGCTAAGGCTTATTTCATTCCAAGCTATACATTCTTTATCAATATTACTTATACGTAATGTCACTCCTTCGCCTTGGGGAAGTTCGAAAGGCACAAAATAATCAACCTTATTCCGTGCCAAACGAATATCCATATCAACCTCGCCTGTTTCTTCTCCAAGCAAGCATACTTTAGTTTCACCGGCACTTTCCTCAACCGGTAATAATATATATCTCGTAGGGTTATCTATGGAAATAACGGCTTTGTCATCGGACAACCAGTCTACTTTATAAGCAGATTTATCCGACGAAGTACAAGATGCAGTTAGACAAAGTGCAAACAGACCTATAAGTCCATAATCTGAAATTCGTGCCATAATCAATGATATAAGATTTAATTGGCACAAATGTATCAGCTATAGCTTTAAATGGCTATAACAAATGAAACAAAGTGTATAACATTTGTATCATCACTAATAAGCGACTGATATTAAGGCGTTAAGCAACTAAAGAAATTATTGAAATACAGGAACAGACATATTTAATTTTCAATTTTCAACTTTCAATTCAACAATTCCGTCGGTGTCTTTCCATACACAACTCTGAAACATTTTGTAAAATAAGCAGGAGAAGAGAAACCACAATTATATGCTATTTCACTAATGGTATATTTGTTCTGGCGCAACATATTCATTGCTTTTTCCAAACGATAATTCCTTAATGATTCTACAGGGGAAAGTCCGGTCAGTTCCTTAACTCTGCGGTAAAGATGGCCGCGGGACAAAGCAAGTTCGTCACTCAGTTTCTCCACTCCGAAATCTGAATCTGAGTAAAAGGCTTCTAATTTCTGCATATACTGACGCAAGAACAATTCATCTGCCGTAAGCACATCATCCGGACGATTATCTTCTTCCGTCTGAGACTTAACCAGCTCTTCAAAATTCCTTTTCCATTTTTTCCTTTCCTCAATAAGCGAAGCAATACGAACTTTAAGATAATTAATATGGAAAGGTTTCTGTATATAACCGTCTGCTCCTTCCGATATTCCATGAATCTGCTGTTTTATATCTGTCAAGGCAGTAAGCAAAAGGACAGGAATATGAGCCGTAGCCTCTTCTCTTTTTATGCGTCGGCAAAGCTCAAAACCATTTATGCCAGGCATCATAACGTCGCTCAGCACTAATGATACATTCTCGGACGACAAAACAGAAAGAGCTTCTTCTCCATTTGAAGCCGTAAGAACTTTAAAATTTGCCGACAATTCCTTTGCAAGAAATTCCCGAACCTCATCCTCATCGTCAACAATAAGGATTTGTTCTTCATAAACAGCAGATAATATACGGTTTGCCTCATCAGAGTCAAGAGACAAAACTTCAGCAGCCTGTTGCGAAGCGCTGTTAATCTCTATTTCATCCTGATTAAGATGGGTATTTCCCTTCAGCAGGGTTATAGTAAAGCGAGTTTTAACTCCCGGTTCACTTTCTACGTTTATATGTCCGCAATGTCTGCCTACATATTCCTTCACAAGATAAAGTCCGATTCCACTTCCACTCCTGCTATCTCCGGTATGGAAACGCTCGAATATCGAATCCAGGCGTTCAGGCTCAATTCCTTTACCTGTATCTTCAACTGTAATTGTAAACTCATCACCGGCAAAAAGGCTTAGTGTTATACTGCCATATTCCGGAGTAAACTTGAAAGCATTCGACAATAAATTGACAATGACTTTCTCCATCTTGTCACGGTCAATAAATGCTTCACATTTCCCATCCGGACAAACATAATTGTAAGTGATATGACGGATAGAAGCCATTCCATCGAAATATCCTTTTATATCCTGAAGGAAAACAACAAGGTCCACCGGAACAAAATGCCATTTCTCATCCGCCCCGCTTTCCAAACGCTGAAAATCCAGAACCTGATTGATAACTCTCAACAAACGTGACGCGTTCCGATATACCAACTTTATATCTTTTTCATAAGACGTTCCTTCTGTTTTGGACTGTAACTGCTCCAATGGAGACAAAATAAGGGTTAAAGGTGTACGGACCTCATGTGAAACATCTGTGAAAAGACGCAACTTCTGAGCTGTCACCTCCTTTATTTCCGCATTAAGTGATATAAGCTTTCTGTTCTGCTCCTCTTCTTTTTCATTTTTTGCCAGAAGTTCACGATTAATGCGCGTCATCCTATTGTTCATAAGATAGACATAAATAAGTGATATTGCAGAAAAAACTGTCAAAAGAGAGATAAGCCCCAATGAGTTCTGCAGGAATTCATATTTACTGAGCAACTGGTTATTTTTCTCACGCTGCTCCATTATTCGTTCCTGATAATTCTTTCTCTGATGATTCTGAAGCAACATTGTCTGAGCAGCATCCTTATCTATAGTTGTAGTGTAAAGAGGTATTTCCTTAGGGACAGAGTCTCCACGCAAAATTTGCATTGCAGTTCTTATTACCTGCTCTCCACCCGTTGGATAAAGAAACGATACATCAATCAATCCTTTCTCCAGTGCCTTAAGTCCGGTGTTTGTAACGGCATCCACTCCCATCACAATCACAGGGCGTGAAATTTTCTTTTCCTGCATCACTTCACGGGCTGCAATTGCCATCATATCATTGTGAGCATAAACTATATCAACATTATTCCACGAAGAATACTCAGACAAAGCCTTCTTTGCATCTTCATACAACCAATTACCATTTACGGAATCACACACGATATCACGCCTTCCGGATAAAGATGAAACAAATCCCCAATGGCGCTCCATAGCTGGAGAAGAACCGGGCAATCCCCAAATTTCAAGGACTCTTCCATCTTCCGGCAGATTTGACACAGCAAAGCGTCCGGCTAATTCTCCAATTTTCCGATTATCCGCTCCAATAAATGTAGTATAGTTGTTGGTATTTACACGGCGGTCCGTAATTATTGTCGGTATTCCTGCCCGATAAGCCTCATCAACAACACCGGAAAGAGGTTCAGATTCGAAAGGTGAAACTACAAGAATATCTACACCTCGACTTATAAGCTCCCGTATCTGACGAATCTGCTCCTCACTGTTGCTATGAGCGTCACGCACTTCTATTTTCAAAGAATCGTAGTTTGCAGCCTCAATCATCACTTCCTGTATCATTGTTTCCCTCCATTCATCATTTGTCATACACTGCGATATGCCAATAACGTAGGAACGCTGGGGCACAGAATCGCAACCTGCAAGCATAATAGAAGCTAACAAGCCAAAGAAAAACAATCGGAATGGAAAAAATATTCTCATACAGAAAAAGATTTAGTTGACGAGGGAACAAGGGGACGAGTTGACAAGAGGACAAGGGGACGAGTTAACAAGTTAACAAGAATATAGTAAAGTCCCTACTTAACTACTTAACTACTTAACTACTTAACTACTTGACTCCTTATCTACTTAACTTCTCCAACTCATATCATCCATCACCCCCAAATATATTTCAGCACAAACAAAACTGCCAAAACATATAAAGCAGGATGCACATCTTTGAAACGGCCTGTAAAAATCTTCATAATGCAATATGACAACAAGCCTAAAACTATGCCTTCTGCTATTGAATAAGTCAGAACCATTGAGATAATCGTCACAAATGCCGGCAAAGCTTCTGTCATATCATCAATATTTATATCTTTCAGACCATTCATCATAAATACCCCGACAATGAATAATGCTCCGGCTGTTGCTGCACTTGGAATAACAAGAAACAATGGAGAGAAAAACAAAGCCAAAAGGAACAAAAGACCTGTTACCAACGAAGTTACTCCGGAACGACCACCTTCAGCAATTCCTGCCGAACTTTCCACAAATGTTGTTACAGTTGATGTTCCACAAACCGCACCAATACATGTTCCGACAGCATCAGACAATAGCGCCTCCTTCATATGAGGAATATTTCCTTCCTTTGTAACCATTCCTGCCTGATTAGCAGCACCAACCAATGTGCCAATAGTATTGAACAAATCCATAAACACCATGATTACTGTTACCACAATCAAATCAAAATCCAACAGAGAAGAGAAATCAAACTGGAAGAAAGTAGGAGCCATTGACTGTGGACTGGAAACCAGAGAAAATCCTTCAGGCAAACTTGTCACTCCAAAAGGAATACCGACCAATGTTGTAATAATGATACCGATAAACAAAGCACCCTTTACTTTACGATAGCAAAGTACACCACTAAGGAGAATACCAAAAATCCCTATGAGTGCAGCCGGAGTGAAAGCGCCCAACGCAACCAAAGTAGCGTCATTATGCACAATAACACCTATATTCTTTAACCCGACAAAGGCAATGAACATACCTATTCCGACAGAAATAGCATATCGCAGATTAACCGGAATGCAATCAACTATTTTGTCTCGGATATTAAATATCGTAAGCAGCACAAAAATTATACCCTCAACCAAAACAACAGTCAACGCAGTCTGCCAACTGTATCCCATACCTTGCACCAAAGTAAAAGCAAAGAAAGCATTAAGTCCCATTCCCGGAGCTTGTGCCAA
>CALCST010000015.1 GCA_937894065.1 uncultured Parabacteroides sp.
CTCGTAAGCCGGGTTCTATCGGTGCTTGTTCTTACCCTGCAAAGGTATTCAAGGGCATGCGCATGGGTGGACACATGGGTAACGAACGTGTAACTATCCAGAACTTGCAGGTGATCAAGGTAATGCCGGAACATAATCTTCTTTTGTTGAAGGGTTCTGTTCCAGGAGCAAAAGGTTCAATCTTATTAATTCAAAAGTAATGGAACTGAGCGTATTAAATATTAAAGGTGAAGATACCGGAAGAAAGGTAACTTTGAACGATGCTATCTTCGGCATTGAACCGAATGATCATGCGATCTACTTGGACGTTAAGCAGTTTTTGGCTAATCAGCGTCAGGGAACACATAAGTCAAAAGAAAGAAGTGAAGTATCAGGTAGTACACGTAAATTAATCCGCCAGAAAGGTGGTGGTGGTGCACGCCGTGGTGATATCAATTCTCCTCTTTTGGTAGGTGGTGGCCGTGTTTTCGGTCCTCGTCCACGTACTTATGAGTTCAAATTGAACAAGAAAGTAAAGAGCTTGGCTCGTAAGTCAGCTTTGTCTTACAAAGCACAGAATAATGCAATTGTTGTAGTTGAAGACTTCACTATGGAAGCTCCTAAAACTAAAGAATTTATAACAATTGCTAAAAACCTAAAAGTTGCTGACAAAAAGCTGCTTATGGTTTTACCAGAGAAGAATAATTGTGTATATTTGTCTGCTCGCAATTTGAACAAGGCAAATATTGTAACAGTATCAGATCTTAACACTTATAACGTGCTTGATGCAGCTAATGTTGTTTTGACTGAAAGTTCTGTTGCAGCTATTGAAAAACTGTTTAACGCATAAGGAGTAAAGAAATGGGAATTATCATTAAGCCTATAGTAACTGAGAAGCAGACAGCGATTACAGAAAAGTTCGCTAATCGTTTTGGTTTTCGCGTTTCTCCTAATGCCAACAAATTGGAGATCAAAAAAGCAGTAGAAAGCATGTATAACGTTACAGTAGTTGATGTGAATACCATCAACTACTCTGGTAAGAAAAAAAGCCGTTATACTAAGTCTGGTATCATCAATGGTAAGCAGGCAGCTTTCAAGAAAGCAATCGTAACGTTGAAAGAAGGAGAAACAATTGATTTCTTTAGTAATATCTAAAAAAAGAAATGGGAATACGTAAATTAAAGCCCACAACACCGGGGCAGAGACACAAAGTTATTGGTGCATTTGATAAAATCACTGCAAGTACACCAGAGAAGTCTCTTGTAGTAGGTAAGAAAAGTACAGGTGGTCGTAACAACACTGGTAAAATGACAATGCGTTACATCGGTGGCGGTCACAAACAGAAGTACAGATTTATCGATTTCAAGAGAAACAAAGATGGCATTCCTGCAACAGTTAAATCAATCGAGTACGATCCAAACCGTACATCACGTATTGCACTGTTGTATTACGCTGACGGAGCTAAAAGTTATATCATCGCTCCTAATGGATTGGAAGTTGGCCAGACAGTGGTTTCAGGTAGCGATGCAGCTCCTGAGGTAGGTAATACTTTGCCAATGGCAAATATACCTGTAGGTACAATTATTCACAATATTGAGCTTCGTCCTGGACAGGGTGCTAAATTAGTACGTTCTGCAGGTGCTTTTGCTCAGCTGACTTCAAAAGAAGGTGCTTATGCAATCATTAAGATGCCTTCTGGTGAAACTAGAAAGATTCTTGCCGCTTGTAAAGCTACAATCGGTGCAGTAGGTAACTCAGACCATGGTCTTGAAAAATCAGGTAAAGCCGGTCGTTCTAGATGGTTAGGTCGTCGTCCACACAACCGTGGTGTTGTAATGAACCCAGTTGATCACCCAATGGGTGGTGGTGAAGGACGTGCTTCAGGAGGTCATCCAAGATCACGCAATGGCTTGTATGCTAAGGGCTTGAAGACAAGAGCTCCGAAGAAACATTCTTCAAAATATATTATTGAAAGAAGAAAGAAATAATCTGATTAATTGAGTAAACTATGAGTCGTTCATTAAAAAAAGGCCCGTATATTAATGTAAAGCTTGAAAAGAAAGTTCTTGCAATGAATGAATCAGGCAAGAAAGCTGTAGTTAAGACATGGGCAAGAGCTTCAATGATTTCGCCTGATTTTGTAGGCCATACTATTGCAGTTCATAATGGAAATAAATTTATTCCTGTTTTTGTAACCGAAAATATGGTTGGTCATAAGTTAGGAGAATTCTCTCCAACTCGTACATTCCGTGGCCATGCCGGTAACAAGAAAAAATAATCGGTAAGCAGGAATCTAACAACTGAAAAAAAAGAATCTAAAAAATGGGTGCTAGAAAAAGAATATCAGCTGAAGCAAGAAAAGAAGCCCAAAAGACCATGTACTTCGCAAAATTGCGCAACGTACCTACTTCTCCTCGCAAAATGCGTTTGGTAGTAGACATGGTTCGTGGAATGGAAGTATTCCGTGCACTTGGTGTTTTGAAGTTTTCTAATAAAGAAGCTGCAGCAAGAGTAGAAAAGTTGCTTCGTTCAGCAATTGCCAATTGGGAGCAGAAAAATGAACGTAAAGCAGAAGCAGGTGAGTTGTATATTTCTTCAATCAGTGTTGATTGTGCAACAACTTTGAAGAGAATGCGTCCTGCTCCTCAGGGAAGAGGTTACAGAATTCGCAAACGTTCGAACCATGTAACTCTGTTTGTAGATACACTTAGTAAAAAAGATACTCAAAATTAATTTGTAGATGGGACAAAAAGTTAATCCGGTTAGTAATCGTTTAGGAATCATCCGTGGTTGGGATTCCAATTGGTATGGCGGCAAAAATTACGGAGATACTTTGTTAGAAGATAGCAAAATCCGTAAGTATCTTAATGCCCGTCTTGCAAAAGCAAGTGTATCTCGTATCGTTATCGAACGTACGTTGAAGTTGATAACAATCACAGTTTGTACATCTCGTCCAGGTATCATCATCGGTAAAGGTGGTCAGGAAGTTGACAAGTTGAAAGAAGAGTTGAAGAAGATCACTGATAAGGATGTTCAGATCAATATCTTTGAAGTTAAAAGACCTGAATTGGACGCTGTAATTGTTGCAAACAATATTGCTCGTCAGCTTGAAGGTAAAATTGCATACCGTCGTGCTATCAAAATGGCTATAGCATCTACTATGAGAATGGGTGCAGAAGGTATCAAAATTCAAGTTTCTGGTCGTTTGAATGGAGCAGAAATGGCTCGTTCAGAAATGTATAAGGAAGGTAGAACTCCGTTGCACACATTCAGAGCAGATATCGATTATGCTTTGGCTGAAGCGTTGACAAAGGTTGGTTTGCTGGGTGTTAAGGTTTGGATCTGCCGTGGTGAAGTATATGGTAAGCGTGATCTTGCTCCTTCATTCACTGCTGCAAAAGAATCTGGCCGTAGAAATGAAGCCGGTGGCAACAGAGATAAAAACTTCAAGAGAAAAAAAGCTAATCGTTAAACGTTAGAATTAAAGTAGAGATGTTACAACCTAAGAAAACCAAGTTCAGAAGACAGCAGAAAGGCCGTATGAAGGGTGAAGCTCAGCGCGGTAATCAGCTTGCCTTCGGATCTTTTGGAATAAAGTCATTAGAAAATAAATGGATTACCGGTCGTCAGATCGAAGCTGCCCGTATTGCAGTAACACGTTACATGCAGCGTCAGGGTCAGGTTTGGGTTCGTATTTTCCCAGACAAACCAATCACTAAGAAGCCTGCTGAAGTGCGTATGGGTAAAGGTAAAGGTAATCCAGAAGGATTTGTTGCTCCTGTTACTCCAGGTCGTCTTATTTTCGAAATCGAAGGTGTTCCTTTCGATGTTGCTAAAGAAGCTTTGCGTTTAGCAGCTCAGAAGCTTCCTGTAACAACAAAGTTTGTTGTGAGACGTGATTATGATATGCAAAATCAAAATGCGTAATTGGTTATGAAGATTGCAGAAATTAGAGAATTAAGCACAAGCGAGTTGCTTGAAAGAGTAAATGCAGAGGTTGCTGCTTACGAAGCTAAGTTGATTAACCACAGCATTACTCCGAGTGAAAATCCTGCTCAGATTAAACAACAACGCAGGATGATTGCGCGCATGAAAACTGAATTGCGCCAGAGAGA
This sequence comes from uncultured Parabacteroides sp., assembly GCA_937894065.1. Classification (GTDB taxonomy): domain Bacteria; phylum Bacteroidota; class Bacteroidia; order Bacteroidales; family Tannerellaceae; genus Parabacteroides. The sequence goes on from CALCST010000015.1 coordinate 4,095, forward strand.
ACTTAACAACAAATAATTGAGCCTGATGGAAACTAGAAATTTAAGAAAAGAAAGAACGGGCGTGGTTACTAGCAACAAGATGGAAAAAACTATCACAGTTGCTATTAAATGGAAAGAAAAACATCCCATTTATGGTAAGTTCGTTAATAAGACGAAGAAATATCATGCTCACGACGAAAAGAATGAATGCAACATTGGCGATACCGTAAGAATTATGGAAACTCGTCCTTTGAGCAAAACAAAAAGATGGAGATTAGTTCAAATAATCGAAAGGGCTAAGTAACATGATACAACAAGAATCAAGATTAGTAGTAGCTGATAATAGCGGTGCAAAAGAAGCTTTGTGTATCCGCGTTTTGGGTGGTACTAGAAAGCGTTATGCTACAGTAGGTGATATTATCGTAGTAGCTATTAAGAGCGTTATCCCATCAAGTGATGTAAAGAAGGGTGCCGTTTCTAAAGCTGTTATAGTTCGCACAAAGAAAGAAATCCGCCGTCCGGATGGTTCTTACATCCGTTTTGATGATAATGCATGTGTGTTGTTGAATGCGAGCGGTGATATTCGTGGTAGCCGTATTTTCGGTCCGGTTGCCAGAGAACTTCGTGCAACAAACATGAAAATTGTTTCTCTTGCACCAGAAGTACTTTAATATTTCGTAAAATTAAAGAGTAATGAGCAAATTACATATCAAAAAAGGCGATATAGTTTTTGTTAATACTGGCGAAGACAAAGGTAAAACAGGTCGTGTTTTGCAGGTTCTTGTAAAAGAAAACCGTGCCGTTGTTGAAGGTATTAATATAGTATCAAAGCATACTAAGCCTAATGCAAAGAATCCTCAGGGAGGAATCGAGAAAAAAGAAGCTCCTATTCATATTTCAAACCTGAATGTTATCGATCCTAAGTCAGGTAAACCGACACGCATTGGTCGTAAACTTAATGAAGCAGGTGCTTTAGTGCGTTATTCAAAAAAATCAGGGGAGGAAATTAAGTAATGAGCAATACAGCCAGTCTTAAGAAAGAATATCAGGATAGAATTGTTCCTGCTTTAACTAAGGAGTTTGGATACAAGTCTGTCATGCAGGTTCCTGTTTTGAAAAAGATTGTAATCAATCAGGGACTTGGTATGGCTGTTGCAGATAAAAAAATCATTGATGTTGCTATCAGTGAATTGACTGCAATTACAGGCCAGAAAGCTGTTGCTACAGTTTCTAAGAAGGATATCTCAAACTTCAAGTTGCGTAAAAAGATGCCTATTGGTGTTATGGTAACTCTACGTCGTGAGCAGATGTATGAATTCTTGGAAAGACTAGTTCGCATCGCATTGCCTCGTATCCGTGACTTCAAAGGTATTGAAGGAAAATTGGATGGACGCGGAAATTATACATTAGGTATCCAGGAACAAATCATTTTCCCAGAAATTAATATCGACAATATTACAAAAATATTGGGAATGAATATTACCTTTGTAACCTCAGCAAAAACTGACGAAGAAGGTTACGCTTTGTTGAGAGAATTTGGTTTGCCTTTTAAAAACGCAAAAAAAGACTAAGTAGTTATGGCTAAGGAATCAATGAAGGCCCGTGAGGTTAAAAGAGCAAAGCTAGTTGCAAAATATGCAGCTAAAAGAGCAGAATTGAAAGCTGCTGGTGATTATGAAGCTTTGCAGTCTTTGCCTAAAAATGCTTCTCCTGTTCGTTTGCACAATCGTTGCAAAATCACAGGACGTCCGAAAGGTTATATCCGCCAGTTCGGTATTTCTCGTATTCAGTTGCGTGAAATGGCATCTCAAGGTTTAATTCCGGGTGTTAAGAAAGCAAGTTGGTAAGAGATATTTTTTTAGTTTAAATATTGTCCGGAGTGTCCGGATCAATTTAATTAATTATTTTTATGACAGATCCTATTGCAGATTATTTGACAAGATTGCGTAATGCGATCAAAGCTAAGCACAGAGTCGTTGAAGTGCCAGCGTCAAATTTAAAGAAAGAGATCACAAAGATCCTTTTCGACAAGGGCTACATTCTTAATTTCAAGTTTGTAGAAGATGGTCCTCAAGGTACAATCAAGATTGCCTTGAAGTATGACTTGGTAAATAAAGTTAATGCAATCAAGAAACTTGAGAGAGTTTCTACTCCAGGTTTGCGTAAGTACACTGGCTACAAAGACATGCCGAGAGTATTGAATGGTTTGGGTATTGCCGTTCTTTCAACTTCTAAAGGTGTAATGACTGACAAGGAAGCTCGCGATTTGAAAATTGGTGGCGAAGTATTGTGTTATGTTTATTAATGTTAGGAGGAATTAAGAATGTCAAGAATAGGTAAATTACCAATCCATGTTCCAGCTGGTGTAACAGTTACTATCAAGGATAATGTAGTAGCAGTTAAAGGTCCTAAAGGCGAACTTGAACAGGTTGTAAATCCTGATATCAAAGTAACTTTAGAAAATGGTGTTATCACTTTAACTAGACCTTCTGACGAAAAGAATCATCGTGCATTGCACGGATTGTATCGTGCTTTGATTCACAATATGGTTGTAGGTGTTTCTGAAGGTTACAAAAAGGAACTTGAACTTGTAGGTGTCGGTTACCGTGTTTCTAATACAGGTCAGTTGCTTGATCTTTCTTTGGGTTATACTCATAATATTTACATGCAGTTGCCTAAAGAAGTTAAGGTTGAAACAAAATCAGAGAGAAATAAGAACCCTCTTATTATCCTTGAATCTGCTGACAAGCAGTTAATTGGTCAGATTTGTGCAAAGATTCGTTCATTCCGTATGCCAGAACCTTATAAAGGTAAAGGTATTAAGTTTGTGGGTGAAGAAATTCGCAGAAAGTCTGGTAAATCAGCAGGTAAGTAATCTACGTAAACTGAAATTATCATGACAACGAAGCAAGAAAGACGATTAAAAATAAAAGCAGGTGTTAGAGGTAAAGTTTCAGGTACTGCTGAACGTCCTCGCCTGACTGTGTTTAGAAGCAATAAGCAGATCTATGCACAGGTAATTGATGATACTACAGGTAAGACTTTGGCTTCAGCTTCTTCTTTGAAAATGGAAGTGAAAGCTCCTAAAAAAGAAATTGCAGCTAAGGTTGGTGAATTGATCGCAAAAAATGCTCAGGAAGCTGGCGTTCAGTCTGTAGTTTTTGACCGTAACGGTTACTTGTATCACGGAAGAATTAAAGAATTGGCAGATGCTGCACGTAACGGCGGCCTTAAATTTTAATGAAGATGGCAGGAGTAAATAATAGAGTAAAATCAACCAACGACTTAGAGTTGAAGGACAGATTGGTTGCAATCAACCGCGTAACTAAAGTTACTAAAGGTGGTCGTACATTTAGTTTTGCTGCTATTGTAGTAGTAGGTAACGAAGATGGTATCATCGGTTGGGGCTTAGGTAAAGCAGGTGAAGTTACAACAGCTATCGCTAAAGGTGTAGAAGCTGCAAAGAAGAATTTGATTCGTGTTCCGGTTCATAAAGGTACAATTCCTCACGAACAGCTAGCTAAGTTTGGTGGTGCTAAGGTTTTGATCAAACCTGCATCTCACGGTACTGGTGTTAAAGCCGGTGGTGCTATGCGTGCTGTTTTGGAAAGTGTAGGTATTACTGACGTTTTGGCTAAGTCTAAAGGATCTTCAAACCCTCATAACTTGGTAAAAGCTACTATAGCTGCTTTGAATGAGTTGAGAAGTCCGTTTACTGTAGCTCAGAATCGTGGCGTATCTGTAGAAAAAGTATTTAGAGGTTAATTTAGGGAGGATTTTATTTATGGCAACTATTAAAGTAAAGCAGGTAAAAAGTAGAATTAAGTGCCCTAAAGATCAGAAAAGAACTTTGGATGCGCTAGGTTTGAAAAAAATGAATCAGGTAGTTGAACATGAAGCTAGCCCAGCAATCTTGGGTATGGTTGAAAAAGTTAAACACTTGGTTTCTGTTGAAAAGTAATATTAAAGTAGAAACATTAAATTGTACGATATGAACTTATCAAATTTAAAACCGGCTGAGGGTTCAATTAAGACTCGTAAAAGAATCGGTCGTGGTCCGGGTTCTGGCCTAGGTGGCACTTCTACAAGAGGTCACAAAGGTGCGAAATCTAGATCTGGTTATAAGAACAAGATTGGTTTCGAAGGTGGTCAGATGCCTATCCAGAGACGTTTGCCTAAGTTTGGTTTCAAGAATATTAACCGTGTAGAGTATAAAGCTATTAACATTTCAACTTTGCAGCAGCTTGCTGAAGCTCAGAATTTGACAAAGATTGGAGTTAATGAATTGGTAGAAGCAGGTTTCATCTCAGCTTCACAGTTGGTTAAGATTCTTGGAAATGGTAGCCTAACAGTTAAATTAGATGTTGAAGCTCATGCTTTCTCTAAATCTGCTGAAGCTGCTATCCAGGCTGTTGGTGGAACAGTCGTTAAACTCTAAGATATGAGAGCAATTGAAACAATAAAGAATATCTGGAAGATTGAGGATCTGAGAAATCGGATCCTCACTACTCTATTGTTAGTGATAATTTACCGTTTTGGTACATATGTCGTTCTTCCAGGTATTGATCCTAAAGCTTTAACAGCTTTACAAGAGCAGACAAGAGGTGGTTTGTTGGCCCTCCTCGATATGTTTTCAGGGGGCGCATTTTCCAATGCGTCTATCTTTGCATTAGGGATTATGCCATACATTTCTGCTTCTATTGTTATGCAATTATTAGCTATAGCAGTACCATCTTTTCAGAAGATGCAAAGGGAAGGAGAGAGTGGTCGTAGAAAAATTAATCAATGGACTCGTTATTTAACTGTAGCAATCTTGCTTTTCCAAGGTCCAACCTATTTGGTGAATTTAAGTGTTCAGTTAAAAGCCGTTGGTGCAGCGCTTCCATCAAGTATTTTATTTACAATTTCTTCTACGATTATTTTGGCTGCTGGAAGTATGTTTATCCTTTGGCTCGGTGAAAGAATTACCGATAAGGGTGTAGGAAATGGTATTTCCTTCATAATCTTAGTTGGTATTATTGCACGTCTTCCTCATTCTCTATTCCAGGAATTTATTTCTAGAACTAGTGAAAAAACTGGAGGTTTGGTAATGTTCTTAGCTGAAATGGTGGTTCTTCTATTGGTTATTGCTGGTGCGATACTTCTAGTGCAGGGAGTTCGAAAAGTTCCAGTGCAATATGCTAAGAGAATTATCGGTAATAAGCAGTATGGTGGAGCAAGACAGTACATTCCTCTAAAAGTTAATGCAGCGAATGTGATGCCTATAATTTTCGCTCAAGCTATAATGTTTATTCCAATTTCAATTGTTGGTTTTTCTAATACGGGTGATCAAACAGGTTTTTGGGCAGCATTTATGGATAACACCGGTTTTTGGTATAACTTTGTTTTTGCAGTTCTAATTATCCTGTTTACTTATTTCTATACAGCTATTACAATCAATCCGACTCAGATGTCTGATGACTTGAAAAGAAATAATGGATTCATTCCGGGGGTTAAGCCAGGTAAGCATACCAAGGACTATTTGGATACCATAATGGATAGAATTACTCTTCCTGGTGCAATTTTCTTGGCAATTGTGGCAATTATGCCAGCTTTTGCAAGGTTAGCAGGAGTGAGTATGGAGTTCTCTCAGTTCTTTGGTGGAACATCTTTGTTGATTCTCGTTGGTGTAGTGTTAGACACATTACAGCAGGTTGAGAGTCATTTGTTAATGCGTCATTATGACGGTTTGTTGAAGTCAGGTAGAATTAAAGGACGTTCAGGCGTTGCTGCTTATTAATATAAAAGAATGATCTTTTTAAAAACAGATGAAGAGATAGAGTTGATGCGAGCTGCTAACCAATTGGTTGGTATGACTCTCGGAGAGCTTGCTAAACATATTAAGCCAGGAATTTCAACTTTAGAACTCGACAAAATTGCAGAAGAATTTATCAGAGATCATGGAGCTGAACCTGCTTTTTTAGGTTATGGCGGATTTCCAAATTCAATTTGTGCGTCAGTTAATGAGAATGTTGTTCATGGAATACCTTCAGCAAAGACAATTCTAAAAGAAGGAGATATAATATCTGTGGATTGTGGAACCAATTTGAATGGTTTTGTTGGTGATTCAGCTTATACATTCTGTGTTGGTGAAGTTGATCCTGCGGTTAGAAAACTTTTGCAAACTACAAAAGAATCTCTTTATATTGGCATTGAACATGCTTTGGAAGGTAAAAGAATAGGTGATATCAGTTCTGCTATTCAGACTTATTGTGAGTCTAAAAATTATTCGGTTGTTCGCGAATTGGTCGGACATGGAATTGGCAGAAAAATGCATGAAGAACCAGAAGTTCCAAACTACGGAAGACGTGGATGTGGCGCTTTGTTGCGTTCTGGTATGTGTATCTGTATTGAGCCTATGATTAATATGGGTAGTAAGAATGTAGTCTTCGAGCGTGATGGATGGACTGTTCGAACAAAAGATAGAAAGCCATCAGCGCACTTTGAGCATTGTATTGCAATTCGTCCGGAAGGACCAGAAATTTTATCTTCTTTTAAGTTTTTGGAAGAAGTTCTTGGTAATAACGCAATTTAAATTTTATATGGCTAAACAAGCGGCAATAGAACAAGATGGAGTAATCGTAGAGGCATTGTCTAATGCAATGTTTCGTGTAGAATTGGAGAATGGACATGAAATTACAGCACATATCTCTGGAAAAATGAGAATGCATTATATTAAGATTCTTCCTGGAGATAAAGTGAGAGTTGAAATGTCCCCTTATGATTTGTCAAAAGGTAGAATTGCTTTTAGATATAAATAAAAAAATTAAGATATGAAAGTAAGAGCATCTTTGAAAAAACGTACCCCTGAATGCAAAATCGTTAGAAGAAAGGGTCGTTTGTACGTAATTAACAAGAAAAATCCTAAGTATAAACAACGTCAAGGATAATTTATTATTTTTGCAAAATAATTGAGTTAAGAAATATGGCTATAAGAATAGTTGGTGTTGACTTGCCACAAAATAAAAGAGGTGAAGTTGCTTTGACTTACATTTATGGTATTGGTCGTAGTGCAGCTAACACTATTTTAGCGAAAGCAGGAATTGATCGCGATATCAAGGTTAAGGATTGGACAGATGAACAAGCTGCTAAAGTTCGTGAAATCATTGGCGCTGAATATAAGGTTGAAGGTGATTTGCGTTCTGAGGTTCAGTTGAACATCAAACGTCTAATGGATATTGGTTGCTACAGAGGTGTTCGTCACCGTATCGGTTTGCCTTTGAGAGGACAGAAAACTAAGAACAACTCTCGTACTCGTAAGGGTAAGAAGAAAACTGTTGCAAATAAGAAAAAAGCTACTAAATAATAAGAGTTGAGATATGGCAAAAAAAACAGTCGCAGCGAAGAAGAGAAACGTAAAAGTTGACGCTTACGGTCAGGCTCACATTCATTCTTCTTTTAATAACATTATCGTATCTCTTGCCAATAGCGAAGGTCAGGTAATTAGTTGGTCTTCTGCAGGTAAGATGGGTTTCAGAAGCTCTAAGAAGAACACTCCTTATGCAGCTCAGATGGCAGCTCAGGATTGTGCTAAGGTAGCTTATGATCTTGGTTTGCGTAAAGTAAAAGTTTATGTAAAAGGACCAGGTAACGGTCGTGAATCAGCTATCAGAACAATTCATGGCGCTGGAATCGAGGTAACAGAAATCATTGATGTTACTCCATTACCACACAATGGTTGTCGTCCTCCTAAAAAGAGAAGAGTATAATTAACTTATTTCTTGAATTTGAATCCGGAATTGTGAATAGATTGCATATTGACCTTATCCTCTCTGTAATCGCGGCTGCACGGTTCCAGATTCATACAGAACATTTAAAATAATAAAAAAATGGCAAGATATACTGGACCAAAAACAAGAATTGCCCGTAAATTTGGTGAGGCTATTTTCGGTGCTGATAAAGTTCTTTCTAAAAAGAATTATCCTCCTGGACAGCACGGTAATGCCAGAAAAAGAAAAACTTCAGAATACGGTATCCAGCTTCGTGAGAAGCAGAAAGCTAAATATACTTATGGTGTATTGGAAAAACAGTTTAGAAACTTGTTTGAAAAAGCTTCTCGTTCAAAAGGTATTACCGGTGAAGTTCTTTTGCAGTTGTTAGAAGGTCGTTTGGACAATGTAGTATACCGTTTGGGTATTGCTCCAACTAGAGCTGCTGCTCGTCAGTTGGTTTCACACCGTCATATTACAGTAGATGGTAAGGTTGTAAATATTCCTTCTTATGCTGTTAAAGCTGGTCAGATCATCGGTGTTCGTGAAAAATCTAAATCTTTGGAAGTTATTGCTGATGCTTTGGCTGGTTTCAATCACAGCAAATATCCTTGGATTGAATGGGATCAGACTTCAATGAGCGGTAAACTACTGCACTTACCGGAAAGAGCTGACATCCCTGAAAATATTAAAGAGCAGTTGATCGTAGAATTGTATTCTAAATAATAATTGATTCCATGGCGATATTAGCATTTCAAAAACCCGATAAAGTATTAATGTTGGAAGCGGACAACTTCTTCGGAAAGTTTGAGTTCCGTCCGTTGGAGCCAGGCTATGGTATTACTATTGGTAATGCTCTGCGCCGAATTCTCTTGTCATCACTAGAAGGTTATGCTATTACATCAATTAAAATCGAGGGTGTTGATCATGAATTTGATACAGTGCCTGGTGTTTTGGAAGATGTAACTAACATTATCTTGAACTTGAAACAGGTTCGTTTCAAGCATATTGTTGATGATGTTGAGAATGAAAAAGTAAGTATTACTGTTTCGGGTTCGGAAGTGTTCAACGCCGGTGAAATAGGTAAACAGTTGTCAGGTTTTGAAGTTTTGAATCCTGATTTAACTATTTGTCATTTGGATCCGAATGCAAGTTTCCAGATTGAGTTGACAATTAATAAAGGTCGTGGATATGTTCCAGCTGATGAAAATAGAAAGCCGGATGACGATATCCACACTATTGCAATCGATTCTATTTATACACCGATTCGCAATGTTAAATATGCAATCGAAAACTTCCGTGTTGAACAGAAGACGGACTACGAAAAATTGGTTCTTGAAATAGCCACTGATGGTTCTATTCATCCGAAAGAAGCGTTGAAAGAGGCTGCTAAGATTCTGATACATCATTTCATGTTGTTCTCAGATGAAAAGATTGCAATTGAGACAGTAGATACTGATGGCAATGAAGAATTCGATGAAGAAGTACTTCATATGCGTCAATTGTTGAAGAGCAAGTTGGCAGATATGGATCTTTCTGTTCGTGCTTTGAATTGCTTGAAGGCCGCTGATGTTGAAACGTTGGGTGAACTGGTTAAGTTCAACAAAAATGATTTGTTGAAATTCCGGAACTTCGGTAAGAAGTCGCTCACTGAACTTGATGAACTACTTGAAAGTTTGAACCTTTCATTCGGTATGGATATCACAAAATATAAATTAGATAAAGAGTAAGTATAGCGATGAGACATAACAAAAAAATAAATCATTTGGGTCGTACAAACACTCACCGTGACGCGATGCTTTCGAATATGGCTTGTTCTCTAATCAAACATAAGAGAATCTTTACTACGACAGCTAAAGCTAAAGCACTTCGTAAGTTTGTAGAACCACTTATCACTAAGTCAAAGGAAGATACAACTACTTCAAGACGTGTTGTATTCAGCTATTTGCAGGATAAATATGCTGTAACTGAATTATTCAAAGAAATCTCTCAGAAGATTGCTGATCGTCCAGGTGGTTACACTCGTATTATCAAGACTGGTAATCGTTTGGGTGACAATGCTGCTATGTGCTTCATTGAATTGGTTGATTACAATGAAAACATGGCAAAAGATAATTCAGCTAAGAAAGCAACTAAGACTCGCCGTTCTCGTAAGAAATCAACTGCAGCAGAAGCTCCAGCAGCAGAAGCTCCAGCTGTTGAAGAACAGTCAGCTGAATAATAATTTCCTGTCAAGGGATTATAATATAAAGCGTAGATTTTTATCTACGCTTTTTTTGTTTATTGATTTATCTATATATTTATAGCTTTCATTCAGTATTGTTACGAATAAGACTATAAACAAAAAGCCATCCGAATTTTCGGACGGCTTTTTGTATGGCAATAGAATCTTGAGATTAAACTCTCTTTTCTTTGATTCTAGCTTTCTTACCAGTAAGAGCACGCAAGTAATACAATTTAGCACGACGTACTTTACCAACTTTGTTTACTGTGATGCTTTCGATGAACGGAGATTCAATTGGGAAAATACGTTCAACACCGATGTTTTCAGACATCTTACGTACAGTAAAACGTTTTTTGTCACCGTGACCTGAAATGCGGATAACAACACCTCTGTACTGCTGTACACGTTCTTTGTTACCTTCTTTGATACGGTAAGCTACTGTGATAGTGTCACCACTCTTGAAAGAAGGATGCTCTTTTTTTGTAGCAAATGCTTCTTCTGCAATTTTAATCAAATCCATTTTTATTGGCTTTAAATTGTTTTATAATAACGTAATATATTGAGCTGCTTGTCTCAACAGAGATTACGCAAAGCGAGTGCAAATTTACGAACATTTATTTTATAATCAAATAAACCAGTTGAAAAAGATTTGTATATTAATCTACAATTTGTAGCTATACTTTTCTTTCACTAAATTTGAAGAATAATTTATATAAATATGAGAGCATACATATATATTATCTGTCTTTTATTAGTTTCATTTTTTGATGTATTTTCCCAGTCTTATCCTGATTTGTACAGGAAAGCTAATCATAAGGAAATGAAGCAATGGGTTGATTCAGTTTACTCATCATTGTCTGAAGATGAAAAAATTGGACAGCTATTTATGGTTATAGCAGACTTGTCAACTTCGGCACAGAATCAGCGTTTGCTTCTTCGTTATGTTGAAGAAATGAATATCGGAGGAGTGTTGTTTCATAAAGGAAGTACTTCATCCCAGGCAAAATTAACAAACATGATGCAGAAATCTTCACGAATACCATTGATGGTATCTCTTGATGGTGAATGGGGATTGTCGATGCGACTTAGTGGAACAACTCGTTTCCCCAAAAATATGATGCTTGGTGCAATTGAAGACATGAATTTGCTTGAAGCATATGGTGAGGAAGTTGGACGTCAATGTAGGGAAATGGGAATACATATCAATTTTGCACCGGACTTGGATGTTAATAGTAATGTTGATAATCCTGTAATTGGTTTGCGCTCATTTGCTGAAACACCAGAACAAGTCGCTGATAAAGGTATAGCTTATGCTAAAGGATTAGAAAAAACCGGAATTATCTCGGTCGCAAAGCATTTTCCTGGTCATGGTGATACTTCTGATGACTCTCATAAGACTTTACCTGCTGTTCGTCATTCACGTGAACGATTAGATAGTATTGAGTTGTACCCTTTCAAGAAATATGTTTATGAAGGTTTTGCCGGAATGATGACCGGACATTTGTTTGTTCCCTCTTTGGATAATTCTAAAAAACCAGCATCTTTATCAGCAAAAGTTATTACAGATTTGCTTAAGAATGAGATTGGTTTTAAAGGGTTATGTTTTACGGATGCTCTTGCAATGAAAGGTGCATCATCAAATAATAAAGATAATCCTTGTGTTCAGGCTCTTTTGGCTGGAAATGATGTTCTGCTTGCTCCAGCAAATCCTTTTTCAGATTTTAAGGCTGTTAAGGAAGCTGTTTCTTCAGGTCTGATTTCTTCTGAAATGCTTGAAGAAAAATGTAGGAAGATTTTGGAATATAAATATATAGCAGGACTTAATAATTATAAACCTATTGAAATAAAGAATCTTTCTGCTCGTCTTAACTCTCCTCATGCAGAGTGGTTAGCATCTCGATTGAATGCAGAGGCAATAACTTTGCTTAAAAATGAGGATGAAATTATACCTTTGAAAAATCTTAATAAAAAGAAGATTGCTGTTCTTACAATCGGAGAATCTGTAGATTGTGAGTTTCATACAACCATAGATTCATATGCTAAAGTAAAACATTTCAGCATTCTTAGAAGTACACCGGCTACAACAGTTCAGCGTATATATAATGAATTGAATGATTATGACGTGATTATTTGCGGAGTTCATACTGTCCGTATTCCGGAGAATGCAGCTTTACGTAAGTTAGCTGCGGAGAAAGAACTGATATATACTTTCTTTACTATACCTTATTTCTCTAAGAACTATAAAAGTTCTATTACGAAAGCAAAGTCTTTTGTAATGGCTTACGAAGCTACTCCTTTGGCTCAGAAATATGCAGCGCAGCTTTTATTTGGCGGAATAGCAGCAAAAGGTAAACTCTCAGTTTCCATTCCCGGACTTTATTATTCGGGTTCTGGCCTTTTTACAGAGAAAACGCGTCTTGGTTTCCATGAACCGGAGGAAGTTGGTGTAAATCCTAAAAGACTTTCATTGATAGACAGTGTTGTCAATGAAGGACTGAAAGCTAAAGCTTATCCCGGATGCCAGGTTTTGGTAGCAAAAGATGGAATGGTAATATATAACAAATCATTTGGAAGATATGACTATAAGAATCACAGGTCAGTAAATAATTTTTCTGTTTATGACTTGGCTTCAGCTTCAAAAGCAGCAGGAACACTTCTTGCCGTTATGAAAGCTTATGATGAAAACAAGTTCAATTTGAATAATAAAATATCTCAGTTTGTTTCGGAACTAGATTCTTCTAATAAGAAAAACATAACGGTGAAGCAATTGCTATATCATCAGTCCGGCTTGCCTTCAACTATTAATTTCTATCTATCGGCAATAGATAAGGATAGTTATAAAGGAAGTTTGTATAGTAATCGTAAAACGCAAACTCATTCAGTCAAGTTCGATTCAAAAACTTATGTTCGCAATGATTTTACTTTTTTACCGCAACTTGTCTCTTCTGTTCCCAAGAAAGGATATGATTTGAAAGTTGCCGATGATTTTTATCTTAATTCAACTTTTCAGGATACTATAATTATGAAAATAAAAGATTCACGTCTTACTAAGCCCGGTTCTTACCGTTACGGATGTGTAAACTTTATATTGTTGAAAATTATGGTTGAACGATTATTTTCTCAGCCAATGGATAAATTCTTGGACGAGAATTTCTATTCCCGTCTTGGAGCATATCATACCACATACAACCCGTTGGAGAAAATGGGTAAATCTGATGTAGTTCCTACAGAATATGACGGATTTATCCGTCGCCAGCTGATTCAAGGATATGTACACGACGAAGCTGCCGCTTTTCAGGGTGGAGTTTCCGGAAATGCAGGTCTTTTCTCCAACGCAGAAGATTTGGCAAAAGTTCTTCAATTGTATCTTAATTTAGGTGAGTATGGTGGAGAAAGATATCTGTCTTCTGAGACATGTAAACTTTTCACAATGTCGAAAAGTCCAACTTGTCGTCGCGGTTTAGGTTTCGACAAACCGTCGGCTTCTGCTGGTTCTTCTCCTTGTGGAGCATTGACGCCATTGTCTGTTTATGGACATACAGGTTTTTCCGGGACATGCTTTTGGGTTGATCCGACAAACAATATGATTTATATATTCCTTTCAAACAGAATTAATCCGACAAGAGCAAATTCAAAGTTGAGCAGTCTTGATATCCGAACCCGCATTCAGGATATAATATATAAATCTATGGACCGCAAAACCGGAAAAGAAATGTAACTTTGTCTCCGTTTTTGTTGAAATAAATATATTATGTTGTTCGGACACGGTGATGATTATTTTATTTCCGGAAAGGAAATAACGGCAAATTTCAGTTCAAATGTTTGGTATGGAGCAAATTTGGATTCGCTTAAGGAACACTTGTTTTCTGTTTTTACAAGTCTTTCGCGTTATCCGGAACCGGATGCTGCTTCATTGAAACATATGCTTGCTGATGTTTATGGAGTAAATAGTAGTAATATATTAGTAACTAATGGTTCCATAACTGCATTCTATATGTTGGCACAAACGTGGAAGGGTGAGAATTCCACTATTATTATACCTTCTTTTGCCGAATATGAAGATGCTTGTAAATTATACGAACATAACATTACATATGTAGAGAATTCCAAACCCTTGGAATCTCTTGATTTGCATAATCAGAAACTTTGCTGGATTTGTAATCCCAACAATCCGGACGGGCGTTTGTGGAATAAAACTTCAATAGAGAGATTGATAGAATCCAATCCAGAAACACTTTTCGTTCTCGACCAGGCTTATTCGGAATTTGTAAGAGCCGAAATGATTGCTCCATCTGATATCAACAGACATAAGAACCTTATTCTTGTCCGTTCGATATCAAAAGTCCATAAGATACCTGGATTGAGAATCGGATATATTGTAGCTTCGGAAGAAATAATAGATAAAGTCAGCCATTTTATCATTCCTTGGTCGGTGAATAGCATTGCTATCGAGGCAGGCAAATATGTATTGTCAAATCCCGGACTTTTTGAAATGCCTTTGGATTCATGGAAAAGAGATACTGATATTTTGATGCGTAAACTTTCCGAAATAGAGGATATTGAGGTAATGCCTTCGACTACTACATTTTTCCTTGTGAGGTTGAAAAAAGGAAAATCATCGGATTTGAAGAAATTCTTAGTTGAGAAGTATGGGCTGCTAATCCGTGACGCTTCTAATTTCCGCGGACTTACTGATGCCTATTTCCGCATTTCGGCACAGCAACCTGAGTATAATGATTTGCTCGTTGCAGCAATTAAAGACTGGCTTGGCCAGATTAGATAATAAAAATCCCGGACTTGCAGAGATGCGAATCCGGGTTTTTTTATTTCCTTTTCAAGAATGTGATAAAATTCACAATACTTTTTATTCAAAACGCTTGTTGATTACGATATGTCCCAAATATCCCAAGATAATCAAGCCAAGACCTGAAAGAAGGATAGTGTTAGACATACCACCTGTAAATGCAGGAACAGCCAAGACAACAACGCCGATAAGAAGTACGATAACTCCTAAATTTTTAATTAACTCGCTCATGGTTATAGATGTTTTTTATAATTCTTTTTCTTTTCTACTGCAAATAAAACAATAATAACCCGATTGCAAAAATATTTTACTATAAAAATGAATGCAAGTCGGAATTTTTAGTGATAAATATAAATCTGGAGCCCTGAATTTATAATTTTGGCAGCTAAACTTTGTAAAATATCTTTTTCTCTTTTACCCTTTCACTATCTTTGCCAAAGTAAATATTTGCATTATGAAACGTTTGTTTTATGTGGTTTATACGTGGCTTATATTTGTGCCACTGTTTCTGGTACTGACTATTATTACTGCTGTTACAGTTATTATCGGATGTCTGCTCGGTGGAGAGCGTTTCTTCTCATATTATCCGGGAATGATATGGTCCAGGCTTACTTGCTATCTGGCTCTTTGTCCGGTAAAGATTCGTGGAAGGGAGAATATAACACCGGGAAAATCATACGTATTTGTGGCAAACCATCAAGGTGCATTTGATATTTTCCTGATATACGGTTTTCTTGGCGTTCCTATCAAATGGGTGATGAAAGCCGGTATTGGTAAGATTCCGTTTGTTGGTGCAGCATGTCGCGCTGCAGGATTTGTCTTTGTTGACGGTTCATCAGCTAAAGCTGCTGCGCGCACAGTCAAGGAAGCAGAGCGTATACTTCAGTCCGGTGCATCGATTGCAATATTCCCTGAAGGCTCAAGAACATACGATGGTAAAATGATAAGATTCAAAAAAGGAGCTTATCAGATGGCTGTGGATCAGCATTTACCTATAATTCCAATAACAATCAACGGTCCGTTTGACGTTCTGCCAATCGGTTCGCTTAATTTGCATCGTCACCCACTGGAAATGGTAATCCATGAACCTGTATCTACTGACGGTGTTGAATCTACGCATAAAGGTCTGCAGCAGATGGCAGATATGACGCAGGAAATAATAGAAAAAGACCTGTGGAGTAAATATCGTTGATTCCCAAAAGATTACATTTTTAGACAATTTTTGACTCTTGGAAAAGTTTTTTCATATTATATGGAAATAAAATTTCATATATTGTGAAAAAACTTTTTCATGCCTATGAAAAAAAAGTTCCACTCTATAGCATCTTGCCTGGCAATTTATCCTTTTGGTTATAATCTTGAAAAAATAGGTTGAAAACATAGAAAGAAGTTGAAAAGTTCTAGACTATAGATGAAAAAGTATTACCTTTGTCACCCGAAATTGCAAGTAACGCGTAGCTGTGAAACGTAAGGTAAAACAATATATTATATGGCTCTGCCTGCTGCTAGGTGTCTGTGTTAATCTGATGGCTCAGTCAGACAAGTTCACCGTAGTGATAGATGCAGGACACGGAGGTAAAGACCCCGGTGCAAGAGGGGCAAAAATCAACGAAAAGGAAATAAACCTTAAGGTCGCTTTGAAGCTCGGAGATATGATTGAGCAGAATCATCCCGAAGTAAGAGTGATATACACCCGCTCGACAGACAAATTCATTGAACTTGACGAAAGAGCGAACATCGCAAATCGAAACAAGGCGGATTTGTTTATTTCAATTCACACAAATTCTGTTAAACGCGGTAGTAATGTACGTGGAACGGAGACTTATGCTTTAGGTTTGGCACGTACGGACGAGAACCTTGAAGTTGCGATGCGCGAGAACTCAGCTATCCTGCTTGAAGATGATTATAAGGCAAAATATGAGGGTTTCGATCCAAACTCTTCAGAGTCGTATATCATATTCGAGTTTATGCAAAACAAGCATTTGGAGCAAAGTATTCAATTTGCTTCCGAGGTGCAGGATTGCTTTACGGCTGCCAACCGTGCAGACCGAGGTGTTCGTCAGGCTGGATTCCTCGTGTTGCGTAAAACAAGTATGCCCAGCGTGCTTATAGAATTAGGTTTTATATCAAATCCTTCCGAAGAGCAGTTCATGCGTTCTGCTGAAGGACAAACAAAATTGGCATCGGCAATTTCAGAAGCTTTTGACCGTTACAAGAACGCTTTCGACAGAAAGAAATCCGGTCTTCCTGTTTCAACAGCTGTTGCTGTCAGTGAGTCTGATAACAAAACAAGTGAAACTGTTTCAGAAAAAATTCCTGAAGAAGTTAAACCTGAAAAGGGAAAAATTGTTTTTAAAGTGCAGATTCTTACTTCTGACAAAAAACTATCATCTGGCTCCAGATATTTCAAAGGTTATAAGAATGTGGAATATTTCAAGGAGAAAGGTCTGTATAAATATACTTACGGTGAATCTACCAGTTTCAAGGAAATAATGCGAATTCGCCGTCGGATACTAAAAGATTTTAAAGACGCGTTTGTCGTAGCTTTCAAAGACGGTCAGCGTGTGGATTATTGAAAATTAAAGAAATAAAATATTAAAAATGAAGACATTTACGAAAGAGGCAAAAATAGGTTTGGTCTCTATTATCAGTTTGGCATTGCTTTATTTCGGTATCAATTATTTGAAGGGAATAAATCTTTTCAAGCCATCCAACCACTACGAGGTAATGTTCACTAATGTAAAAGGAGTAACAATTTCAAGCCCGGTGTTTATTGACGGTTTCAAAGTCGGTCTTGTGCGTGATATTGTTTATGACTACGACAACAAAGGAAAGATAAAAGTTGACGTAAGCCTTGAAGACAAAATGAAAATCAACAAAGGCAGCTACATTACTATCGTTAACAGTTTCCTTGGCGGTGCAGAGTTGCATATCCATTTGAATAAATATGTTGAAGATTACCTTTCGCCGGGCGATCAGATTGAAGGTCGCATGAGCGAAGAGATGATGCAGTCAATTCAGGAAAATATTCTTCCGTCGGTAGAAGCTCTTCTTCCGAAACTTGATTCAATTCTTGGAGGCATACAGACATTGATTAATCATCCGGCACTTACTCAATCTTTGGACAATATCCAGAAAACAACAGGAAATCTTGAGGTGTCAACTCGTCATCTCAATAAAATGCTTGCAAATGATGTGCCTGCTATAGTTTCAGATTTGAAAGTTATCACAGGTAATTTCTCAACAGTAAGCTCTGAACTTAAAAGCCTTGATTTGGCTACGACTGTCAATAGTATCAATTCTACACTCGACAACTTGAAGCTGACAACAGAAAAGCTTAATTCAAAGGATAATAGCATAGGACTTTTACTTAACGACCGTGCGTTGTACGACAATTTGAACAGCACAACAGAAAACGCATCAAAGCTGTTGCTTGACTTGCGCGAGAATCCGAAACGTTATGTTCATTTCTCAGTATTTTAATGCTCGAAAAAAAAGTTTGAATATATTTTCAGAGAATTGAAATACTAAACAATTGAAGTTCAATACGTATTTTTTATAAAACAAATTTCCAAATAAAATCTGGTTTTTTTTTTCAGATTTTATTTGTAAACTTTGTAGTCCTAATCGAAAGTAAAAGTTATAGTTTGGAGATATAAAATATGCAGACAGATTGTCAGATTTTGTGGAATAAGTGCCTTGAGGTGATAAAGGATATAGTGCCTGAAGCTGTGTATAATACATGGTTCAAGCCTATAGTACCTTATTCTTACGAAAACAATGTCTTTAAAATAAATGTGCCTAGCCAGTTCTTTGGCGAATACTTGGACGAACACTATCTGCATGTGCTCCAGCCGGTGTTGTCGCGTGTTGTTGGTGAGGGAACCAGACTGACATATCGTATGGCTACTTATGGCGATACGAAGGATGATGAAAGTATGGTTACTTATCCGTCGTCAACACCTAAACCACGCAGACTGCAGAATCAGCAGGTGAATGTGCCGGGTTTGTTCGATTCAAAGGCTCCGCAGGATTGGAATTCTTATCTAAATCCTAAATATAGTTTTGACAACTATTTCGAAGGTGTCAGCAACAAACTTGTGCGTTCGGCTAGTGAGGCAATTGCCCGCAATCCGGGTAAAACAGCTTTCAACCCGATGTTTATATTCGGAGCTTCGGGAGTTGGTAAGACTCACTTGTGTCACGCAATTGGAAACAGAATTCAGGAAGAACAGCCGGACAAGAAAGTGCTTTATGTGTCGGCTCATCTTTTCAGCATACAATTTACGGATGCTGTGCGCCGTAACACAGTGAATGATTTCCTTTATTTCTATCAGGGAGTTGATGTGTTGATTCTTGATGATATACAGGAATTGATTGGAAAGGACAAAACTCAGAATACATTCTTCCATATATTCAATCATCTTCATATGCTCAACAAGCAGCTTATTCTTACTTCAGATAAACCGCCTGTTGATTTGCAGGGAATGGAGGAACGTTTGATTACTCGTCTGAAATGGGGATTGACTGCTGAGTTGAACCGTCCGGATTTGGATTTGCGTAAGAAAATTCTTAAGAACAAGATAAATCATGATGGCATAAAGATGTCGGAAGACGTATTTAACTTTATTGCCGATAATGTTACTGAGAATGTTCGTGACTTGGAGGGAATTCTGGTTTCGTTGATGGCAAATTCAGTTGTCAACAACAAAGAGATAGACTTGCCGCTGACTAAGCGTGTTGTAAGTATGGCTGTCCGTTTGGAAAAGAAACAGATTTCTGTGCAGTCAATACAGGAAGTTGTATGCAAGTATTTCGATTTGGATCAGTCGCTTATTCATTCAAAGTCCCGTAAGAGGGAGATTGTGCAGGCTCGCCAGATAACGATGTTCCTGTCTAAGAAATATACAGACTGTTCGTTGTCACATATCGGAAAGATTGTCGGTAAAAAAGACCATGCCACAGTTCTTCATGCCTGCAAGACAATTAAGGACCAGATGGAAACGGACAAGACATTCCGCTCTTCTGTTGAGGAAATTGAGAACTTGTTGAAAAACTAACTAATTAAACTATACGTACTTGAAGGCACTTCTCATAGTGCCTTTTTTTATGCTATGTTAATAACTGAAAGGCGAAAATCATATGTTTTACGATATATGTTTTTCTCCAAAATAATTTTGCTTAATAGGCAAACAATATGTAAAATTGTAACTCAATTAAAAAGTAAATATCGTGGAGCAGAAAACTTATACATTCGACGAAGCTTACAAGGCTACATTGGATTATTTCTCGGGCGATGAGCTTGCTTCAAAAGTCTGGGTAAACAAATATGCCTTGAAAGATGCTTTCGGCAATATTTATGAAAAGACACCGAGTGATATGCACTGGCGTTTGGCGCGTGAGATTGCTCGCGTGGAAAGTAAGTATCCAAATTCTTTGTCAGAGAAAGAATTGTTTGACTTGTTCGACCATTTCCGTTATATCATTCCTCAGGGAAGTCCAATGACTGGTATCGGAAATAACTATCAGGTTGCATCGTTGTCAAACTGTTTTGTTATAGGTATTGACGGTTCTGCCGATTCTTATGGAGCGATAATTCGTATAGACGAAGAACAGGTGCAGCTTATGAAGCGCCGTGGTGGAGTAGGACATGATTTGTCTCATATCCGTCCGAAAGGTTCGCCGGTTAAGAATTCAGCTCTGACTTCAACTGGACTTGTTCCTTTTATGGAACGATATTCCAACTCAACAAGAGAAGTTGCGCAAGATGGTCGTCGTGGAGCATTGATGCTTAGTGTGTCAATTAAGCATCCGGATTCAGAGTCCTTTATTGATGCGAAGATGACAGAAGGTAAGGTTACTGGAGCTAATGTTTCTGTAAAAATTGATGACAACTTTATGAATGCTGTTATTAATGGCGAAAAATATCAGCAGCAATATCCGATTGATTCACCAGACCCTAAAGTCGTTAAGCAAATTGATGCAAATTCTCTTTGGAAAAAGATTATACACAATGCCTGGAAATCTGCTGAACCTGGCGTATTGTTCTGGGATACAATTCTGAGAGAGTCTGTGCCTGATTCATATGCAGACTTGGGATTCAAGACAGTGTCAACTAATCCTTGTGGTGAAATTCCTTTGTGCCCTTACGACAGTTGCCGCTTGTTAGCTATTAACCTATATTCATATGTGGTTAATCCTTTTACTCCTGAGGCATATTTCGACTTTGATTTGTTTAGAAAACATGTTGCCCTTGCGCAGCGTATTATGGATGACATTATTGACCTCGAATCTGAAAAGATTGAGTTGATATTGTCAAAGATTAATTCAGATCCGGAATCTGATGAAGTCAAACAGTCTGAACGTTATTTGTGGGAAAAGATTCAGCGTAAGACATTGATGGGACGCCGAACTGGTGTCGGTATCACTGCAGAAGGTGATATGCTTGCTGCTTTGGGTTACCGTTACGGAACAGAAGAAGCTACCGATTTCGCAGAAAGTGTTCATAAAGCTTTGGCTTTGGCTGCATATCGTTCGTCAGTTGAAATGGCAAAAGAACGTGGCGCTTTTGAAATTTATGATTCTGCACGTGAGGTAAACAATCCGTTTATTAACCGTCTGCGCGAAGCTGATCCTTCTTTATATGAAGAAATGGTTCGCTACGGACGAAGAAATATTGCCTGTCTGACAATTGCTCCGACCGGAACAACAAGTTTGATGACACAGACAACTTCTGGTATTGAGCCGGTATTCTTGCCTGTATATAAACGCCGTCGTAAAGTAAATCCGAATGATGTTGACGTTCGTGTTGACTTTGTTGACGAAACAGGTGATGCATTTGAGGAATATATAGTTTTCCATCATAAGTTTGTTACATGGATGGAGGCTAATGGCTATCCTACTGCTAAGAGATATACACCGGAAGAGGTTGACGATATGGTTGCTAAGTCTCCATATTACAAAGCAACATCAAATGATGTTGACTGGTTGCAGAAAGTCCGTATGCAGGGTAGAATCCAGAAATGGGTTGACCATTCAATCAGTGTGACAATCAATTTGCCGAATGATGTTTCTGAGGATTTGGTAAATCAGCTATATGTTGAGGCTTGGAAATGTGGATGTAAAGGCTGTACGGTTTATCGTGACGGTTCTCGTTCTGGAGTGTTGATTGCAGCAGATAAGAATAAGAAGAAAGAAACTGCAGTTCCTGAAGGTCCGGTAATTGTATCTGTCCGTCCTAGAGAATTGGAAGCAGATGTAGTAAAATTCCAGAACAAGAAAGAAAAATGGATTGCATTCGTTGGATTGTTGAACGGACGTCCGTACGAAATCTTCACCGGTCTTGCTGATGACGACGAAGGAATCATTCTTCCAAAGAATGTTTCTAAAGGTTCAATAATAAAGAGCTATGACGAGGACGGAAAGAAGCATTACGATTTCCAGTTCAAGAACAAGAAAGGCTATAAGATGACAATCGAAGGCTTGGATGGCAAATTTAATCCGGAATACTGGAATTATGCTAAACTTATTTCCGGAGTGTTACGTTATGGCATGCCTATCGACCAGGTAATAAAACTTGTTCAGGGAATGGATTTGGACAATGAATCAATTAATACTTGGAAAAACGGCGTTGAAAGAGCCTTGAAGAAATATCTTCCGAACGGAACAGCTGCAAAAGGACAGAAATGCCCTAATTGTGGTAACGAAACTCTTATATATCAGGAAGGTTGCCTGATTTGTACAAGTTGTGGCGCATCACGTTGCGGATAATATTTGACTTAAAATATTTCAAATATGAAAGAGAAGCTTTATATAATTGTAAAGCTTCTCTTTTTTTTATATCTTCGTAATGCATAAAAACCAATACAGTAAGTTGGTCTAGTTTATAGGCTAGGTATTTTACTAACCTAATTAATGAATAATTTAAACAGCTAAATTTGATACGATGAAAGTCACTTTTAACATAAACTTCCACACTGTCTGGGGGCAGAAACTGTGTATTGTAGGTTCAATACCGGAATTGGGAGAATGGGAATCTTCCAAAGCTGTGGATATGCTTTACGTAGGAGATGGAAACTGGCAATTCTCTCTTGACTTAAAAGAAGTTCCTTCTCGCATTGAATATCGCTATTTTTTAAGCGTCAATGACAAACAGGTTTTTGAGGAATGGGATAAAAATCATATTCTTGTTCCGGAACCTAAAGTGGAAAATTATAACTTATATGATTATTGGCAGGTTCGTCCGCAGAATACTGCATTCTTCAAATCCGCATTTACAAAAAGTTTGCTGGCTCATCCGTGTGATAAATACGAACGGGTTGTGCGTAGCAACAGAAAACTGAGAATAAAGATTTCGGCTCCACGTGTGGAAAGGAACCAAAGTATAGCAATAACAGGTAATCAGGCATGTCTGGGAAATTGGGAACCGGACAAAGCTTTGCTGATGAGTTGCGAAACTTTTCCTGAGTGGCGTATCGACTTGGATGCCAATGAAATCTCTTTCCCTTTGGAGTATAAATTCCTTGTTTGGGATAACGACAAGAATTTCCCGCTTTATTGGGAGAAAGACGAAAACCGTGTGTTGAATGTCACTTCGGTTGAGGAAAATGAAACAATGATAGTTTCCGGATTGTATTTCCGGGATAATCTTCCTTTGTGGCGTTGTGCTGGAACTGTTATTCCTGTCTTTTCTCTCCGTTCAGAAGGCAGTTTTGGAGTAGGAGATTTTGGGGATTTGGATAAATTCGTTGAATGGGTAGCTAAAACAGGACAAAGAGTAATACAGGTGTTACCAATCAATGACACAACAATGTCGCACTCATGGACAGATTCCTATCCTTATAGCGCCATCTCCATTTATGCTCTGCATCCAATGTATCTTGATATCCGTGAACTTGGCACTTTGAAAAGTAAATCAAGAAATGAATATTTCCGAGCTAAGCAGCAGGAATTGAATTCCAAGGAAACTGTAGATTATGAAAATGTGATGAAATACAAGATGGAATATATCCGTGAGTATTTCAAATTGCATAAATCTGAAATTTTATCTGACAGTTCATATCTGGAATTCCTTGAAGAAAATAATCAGTGGCTTAAGCCTTATGCAGCCTACAGTTATCTCCGTGACAAGTATAAGACTTCTGATTTCCGTGATTGGGGAGAATATTCTGTATATGATAAGGATAAGATAGAAAAACTGTGTGACGGTTCCGGTAAAGCATACAACGAAATTGCTTTGTTCTGTTTCATCCAGTTTAAATTGCATAATCAGCTGAAGAAAGTATATGAATCAGCTCACAAGCGTGGCGTAGTTCTGAAAGGAGATTTGCCAATCGGAGTTAACAGAACAAGTATTGAAGCTTGGACTGAACCGAGATATTTCAATATGACAGGTCAGGCAGGTGCTCCACCAGATGATTTCTCTGTTAACGGTCAGAACTGGATGTTCCCGACTTATAATTGGGATGAGTTGGAAAAAGATGATTTTGTGTGGTGGAAAAACCGTTTCCATAAGTTGGAGGATTATTTCGACTGTTTCCGTATCGACCATATTCTTGGATTTTTCCGTATTTGGGAAATTCCTCAAGACTATGTTCAAGGATTATGTGGACATTTTAATCCTGCAATGCCTTTCAGCGTTGAGGAAATAGAACAATATGGTTTGACTTGGAATGAAGAATTATTTACAACGCCTCATATCAGCCATAAATCTTTGTATGACTTGCTTGGTGATAAGGCTGAAATTATAGAAGGAAAATATCTTATGCCGGGATGTGGAAATAATCTTGTGTTAAAACCATTCTGTAATACTCAGCGTAAGATTGAAAAGCTTTTTGGCTCAATGAATGACGATGAGTCAAGAATGACTAAGGAGGCTTTATTCCATATCGCTAATGAAGTTCTTTTCTTAAGGGACCCGAAAGAAACAGATAAATTTCATCCTCGTATTTCTGCATATCAGTCATATGTTTATAAAGAACTTTCTGATGCAGACCGTTATTCATTCGACCAATTGTATTGGCACTTCTTCTATCATCGTCACAATGACTTCTGGAAAGAAGTGGCATTGCGTCGTCTAACACCTCTTGTTTCATCAACTAACATGGTTGTTTGTGGTGAGGATTTGGGAATGATTCCGGATTCAGTTCCTGACGTAATGAACAAACTGCAGATATTAAGCCTTGAAATAGAGAGAATGCCCAAGACTTCTCATGTGGAATTCTCAAAATTGTCAAGTCTGCCATATATGTCTGTTTGTACTACATCAACACATGATATGTCTCCTTTGAGAAGTTGGTGGAAAGAAGACAGAGAAAAAACTCAGAGATATTTTAATAATGTATTGCATTTTCAGGGTGAAGCTCCTGCTGAATGTACATCTGCTATAGTGGAGCAAATATTGGTTAATCATTTGGCTGCACCATCAATGTTTACTCTCATTCCTCTTCAGGACTGGTTAGGTATGGATGATTCGCTGAAACGTAAGGATGCAGAAGCAGAACGTATTAATGTTCCTTCCGAACCATTGCATTATTGGTGTTACAGGATGCATATAACTTTGGAATCTCTTTTAGCTGCCGATAATTTTAATTCACGAATCCGCCAGATGATTCAGGAGTCAAAAAGAAGGTGAGGAGTTTGCATTTTGATGTTTATATACTGAAAAAGGAAATGGGCAAATATAAAATAGCCCATTTCCTTTTTGTATGATTATGTATTTTTTAAATTATTCTTTTACAGTCATAGAACAATTACCATTGAATCTTGCATTAGGCTCAATTTCAAGTAATGAAGTGACAATATCACCGGTAATTAAACCGGTTGATTTCAATATAAGTTTCTCTGATATTTTTACTGACCCAATAATTTCTCCGTGAATTTCGGCATTTACGGAAATGATATTACCCTTTACAACTCCTTTTTGTCCGATTACAATTTTTCCGTTACATGTAACATCTCCTTCAACATATCCATCAAGTCTGAAATCAGATTCCACAAAAACATTTCCATTTATTTTTGTACCGGTAGCCAAGGCGTTGTGTAATCCTCCGCTGTGATTTTCTTCTTTTTGTCTGAGATTAACCATAATATTCGTTCATTAATGCGCAAAGATAGGGTAATTTTTGGAAGGATTTTCGTGTTTGTTTACTTTTACATAATATTTTTAGAAACAAAAGGGTATATTAATATGATAACGAAGATTGAACTCAAGGATATGACATTTTATGCATATCATGGTGCTTTCCCTCAAGAAAGGAAAGTCGGAAACGTATTTGTTGTAAACCTTGAAATTACAGCGCCGCTTTCAAAAGCAGTTGAAAGTGATGACTTGAATGATACAATTAATTATGCTGAAGTATATGACATAATAAAGAAAGAAATGAATGTCCCTTCCAATTTGTTAGAGCATCTTGCCGGCCGTATCATGAATTCTTTGAAAGTTTCATATACTGATATAGAGCATATTGTGGTGAAGCTCTCAAAACAAAATCCACCTTTTGGAGGAGATATTAAGTATGCTTCTGTTATTTTAGAGGAAAATTATAAGTAGCATTAACTTAAAATAGCTAACTTTGCAAACTCAAACGCAAAAATCATCTATTTTATATACTGTAGCTATGGCATTTACTAATAATGTTATGATTGTTCGTCATGGATTGTTGGCGAAGCTTGTAAAACTATGGAAAGAAGGTCTGCTTATAGAGAAAATAGACCGCTTACCGCTGGAACTAAGTCCGAGAAGAGAAAAAGCCAAAGGACGTTGCTGTATTCACAAGGAACGTGCTGTATGGAAGTATAAAACATTGCCTCTTTTGGGATTTGATATGTCCGACGAGGAAGATGAATTGACTCCTTTGTCTGAATATGCGAGAAAGGCATTACATCGCGATGAGTTGACAAAGGAAAATATCATGTGCGTTGTTGATGAGGCTTGCTCTTCATGTGTTTCTGTTAATTATGAGATTACAAACCTTTGTCGTGGATGTGTGGCACGCAGTTGTTATATGAACTGTCCGAAAGATGCCATCAATTTCAAGAAAAACGGTCAGGCAGAAATAGATCATGACAAATGTATAAGTTGTGGAAAGTGCCACCAGAGTTGTCCTTATCACGCAATTGTATATATACCTATTCCTTGTGAAGAGGTTTGTCCGGTGAAAGCTATCAGCAAGGACGAATATGGAGTTGAGCATATCGACGAGTCAAAATGTATATATTGTGGTAAGTGTGTCAATGCTTGTCCTTTCGGCGCGATATTTGAAATATCTCAGGTATTTGATATCCTGTGTGCAATCAAACGTAAGGAACAAATTATTGCAATTGTTGCTCCTTCAATTCTAGCTCAATTTGGAACTACAATAGAGCACGTGTATGGTGCCTTGAAACAAATCGGTTTTTCAGATGTTGTTGAGGTTGCACAAGGTGCAATGCAGACAACAAGCCACGAGGCTGAGGAATTGAAAGAAAAACTTGTTGAAGGTCAGCCTTTCATGACTACAAGCTGTTGTCCTTCATATACTCAGCTAGTAAAGAAACATATTCCTGATTTGCAGAAGTATGTTTCAACAACGGGTTCGCCTATGTACTATACAGCTCGTATTGTAAAGGAAAAATATCCTGATGCAAAGATCGTTTTTGTTGGCCCGTGTGTTGCTAAGAGAAAAGAAGTCAAGGACGACCCTTGTGTAGATTATACTTTGACATTCGAAGAAATAGCATCAATCTTTACAGGTCTTGATATAGAACTGGAAAAAGTACAACCATATTCTGTTGCATTCAATTCTTCTCGTGAGGCTCATGGCTTTGCTCAGGCAGGTGGTGTTGTAAACGCTGTCAAGGTTTATCTCAAAGATGATAAAGTTAATGCTATTCAAGTATCTAATCTTAACAAGAAAAACGTTGCATTGTTAAGAGCATATGCTAAAACAGGTAAAGCTCCTGCCCAGTTTGTCGAAGTTATGGCTTGCGAGGGCGGATGTGTCACTGGACCATGTGTTTATGGAGACAAGGCTTCAGGTCAGAAACAGCTTTTGAAAGAGTTGAGCAAATTCAAATAATGACTTTTTGAATAAAAGAAAACAGAGTTATCAACAGGTTGCCTGTTGATAACTCTGTTAATAACCCTGTGGAAAACCTTGTTTATATCATCGAAAGTCAATAGACCTGTTCAAAACTTCCCTTCAATCTTATCAAATGTTTTAATCCCTTTCAGGTAGAAATTCAATAACAATGAGCTGCCAAGTAATTCTTTAGGTCGTCTGATAGTTCTTTTGCTCAAATTCTCTTTTCTTTTCTCCCAAAAATTATCTGATATTTTCTTGAATTCTTTTCTAGCGTCAATCACTGCTTTTGCATTTGCTGGATGTCCGCTAACCAGGAATTTCAGTGCTGCTATATAATCCAGAAAACATCTTACACGCATCACATGTTTCATATCTTCTGCAAGCAGATTTTTGTATAGCATCAGCAGATTGTTTCTGAAATTAAGGAATGTCTTTCTTGGGCTTTCTACGTTTAATGTTGCACCGCCAACATGATAAACCACTGATTCCGGAACACAGATTATTTGGTATCCTCTGCTTTTCAGTCTCCAGCAAAGGTCAATTTCCTCCTGGTGGGCGAAAAATTCACCATCTAGTCCGCCTGCATCCTTATATATATCAGTTTTGATAAACATACATGCTCCCGAAGCCCAGAAAATAGATTGAGGTTTGTCATATTGTTTATTGTCTTTTTCCACAACGTCAAATATTCTTCCACGGCAGAAAGGGTAACCGTATTTGTCAATGAATCCTCCGGCAGCTCCGGCATATTCAAAAGTGTCTTTATTGTTGTATGCCAAAATCTTTGGCTGAATCGCTGCAACATCTGATTTAGTTTCCAAAATCTCCAGCGGAACTTGGAGCCATCTTTCGGTCACTTCCACATCGCTGTTTAGCAAAACTGTATACGGACTTTCTATTTCGTTGATAGCTTTGTTATATCCTTCTGCAAATCCGTAGTTTTTGTCGAACTCAATCAAACGGACACTAGGAAATTTTTTACGCAGCATATCCAGTGAACCATCTGTTGAACCATTATCGGCAACAACTATTTCAGCAATGTTTTCCGGTGAATATTCAATTACGGATGGAAGAAACTTTTCCATCAGTTCCTTTCCGTTCCAATTCAAAATGACGACTGATATTTTTTTCATTTTTAGTCTGTCTGAGAGCTATTTAATTTCTGTCAAAAAAGTGTAGTAATATTTTGAGGAAAACACTGCGATGTTTCTGTAAAAACACTGCAGTGTTTTTTCTGAAATGTCAAATGTTTTTTTGAAAACATCAGGAGTTTTTATCGCTTTCGTTATATTTCCATCTTTTGTGAGTCCACAACCAGTATGCGGGATTTCGCATTATACATTTTTCCATAATGCGTGTATATTCTTCCGTCAGCCAATATTCCGGAGTTTCCTTTGGAGTTTCAGTTATCAGCTTTATCTCCAGTGAATAATATCCCCTTTTAACTTTTTGAACATCCAGGAAAATTACCGGCAAATTAAGTTTCCGGGCAATTCTTTCAGCTCCTGTAAGCATAAAAGAGCCTTGGTTGAGAAACGAAGTCCAATATTGCAGATTGCCCCTGCTTGGTGTCTGGTCTGCAATGAAAATAACTAGCGTATGCACCTTGTTTTGTTTAAGGCGTACAATATCTCTGAAAGCATCATTCTTCTTTATTCCGAAAGAGCCGAATCGTGTTCTGAGATATACAAACAGCTTATCAACAGCCTTATTGCTGAGAGGTCTGTATATCTGATGTATGTGGCAATCCTTGAATCTTGATGTCGAACCTGTGTACCATTCCCAATTCCCGTAATGTCCCATATAGGCAATAAAGGTTGAATATCCTTTGTCTATAAGGTCGTCTATAAGTTCCGGATTCTTCACATAAGCCCTTTTTTGGATTTCCTTTTCTGAAATATGTGCCAGCTTTATTGTTTCAATAATATAGTCGGCGAAATGATGGTAAAACTCTTTTTCTAGAGCCAGCAATTCCTTATCGTTTTTTTCAGGAAATGAGGCTTTCATGTTTCTACGCACCACTTTAACCCTATATCTTATTACTTTGTATATCAGAAAATACAGAAAGTCCGAAATAAGATATAATACTCTGAAAGGCAACAAGGCATTAGCTTTTGCCCATCCTAAAAGCAATATGTAAGTAATCTTTTCGAACATAAATAAGCAGAATTTATTGTTCAGATTGTTTTATCAAAAGAGCTGTCTTGTCTTCGTTCCATCCGGACAGTATAACATCTACAGTTTCATTGACCCATTCCTTTTTGAATGGAGCTTCCACTTTGATATAGTTTTCAGTGAAACCATGCATCATACCGCCTTTTTCCGTATGCTCGAAAAGAACTTTTGCTGCGCATCCAATATGTGCCTCATAGAAAGAATGCAATTTCTTGTCCGAAATGTCAAGCAAAGCCTGGCTTCGTGCATGTTTTGTCTTTGGGTCAACTATATAATCTATTTTCAGAGCCTGAGTTCCCGGTCTTTCCGAATAACTGAAAACATGTAATTGGGTAATATCCAGACTTTCTATGAATTGGCGGGCATTTTCAAAGAATTCGTCTGTTTCTCCTCGTGTTCCCACTATAACGTCAACACCAATAAAAGCGTGAGGCATCACTTCCTTAATCTTTTCTATTTTATGACGGAAAAGAGCCGTGTCGTAACGTCTGCGCATAAGTTTCAGCACATCGTCACTTCCGCTCTGCAGAGGAATATGGAAATGAGGCGCGAATCTTTTGCTTTTTGCCACGAAATCAATAGCTTCGTCTGTTATCAGGTTGGGTTCTATTGAAGAAATTCTGTATCTTTCAATACCTTCCACTTCGTCGAGAGCTTTAATCAGGTCAATGAAAGTTTCTCCTGTAGTTTTACCGAAGTCTCCAATATTCACACCTGTCAGAACAATTTCCTTGCCTCCGTCTTTCGCTACATTCTTAGCTTGCTCCACAAGGCTTTGTATGCTTCCGTTACGGCTTCTTCCGCGTGCAAACGGGATTGTGCAGTATGAACAGAAATAGTCGCATCCGTCCTGCACTTTAAGGAAATGTCTTGTTCTGTCGTCTGCCGAACAAGATGGAGTAAATGTGCGTATATCTTTAGTCGCAGAAGTAACAATGGTTCCTCCGTTCTCTTTTTTCTGCAAGTTGTCGATATATTTCAGTATATCCAGTTTCTGGTTTGCTCCGAGCACAAGGTCAACGCCTTCAATATGGGCAACCTCTTCCGGTTTCAGTTGCGCATAGCATCCTGTCACAACAATAAATGCACCCGGATGTTGCTTGCTTATCCTTCTGATTGCCTGGCGGCATTTCTTGTCGGCAAGCTCAGTTACCGAGCATGTGTTCACTACGCAGATATCTGCTTTTTCACCTCTTCTTGCTTTTCTTACACCTTGCTCTGCCAACATTTTTCCTATAGTTGATGTCTCGGCAAAATTAAGTTTGCAGCCTAACGTATAGTAGGCTGCAATTTTATTTTCAAATACTGAATTGTCTATCATGCAATAAGCTTTTTGTCTATATCAGACAAAGGTACGAAAAGTCGGAAGTATAATAAATAAGGTTGCTTGATTTTTTGTGTTAACCTTGTTAATTTGTCTCTGAAGACTTGCCAACTTTTAAGTTGAGCAACTTGCGAAACTTAAATTTATTAGTATTCTTTATGGTATAGTAAAGCCTTATAACTAGTACACTACTTGTTTATCCGGCGCCAAATACCTATCTTTGCCACTTAAATATATTAATAACAATAATTTATGATAAAGGAGAACTTTATTAAACTTTATGAAGACAGTTTTCGTGCAAATTGGGATTTGCCTTCGGTAACAGATTATGATACTGGAAAATCCTTTACATTTGGAGATGTAGCTACTGAGATAGCGCGCCTTCATATAGTTTTTGAAGAAAGTCATGTTCGCCCTGGCGATAAAATTGCATTGGTAGGGAAGGACTGTGCAAGATGGTGCATAGCATATATGGCTGTAGTGACTTATGGAGCCATAATTGTGCCTATTCTTCAGGACTTCAATCCTAATGACATACATCATATTATAAATCATTCCGGTTCTGTAATGTTGTTTGTCGCTGACCGTCATTGGGAACTTTTGGAAGAAGAAAAGATGACTCATATCCGTGCAGCTTTCACTCTTACCGATTTTTCTTGTATCTATGAAAAAGGAGATACTGTTAAGAAAATACTAGCTGCTTTAGATAACAAGATGAAAGAAAAATATCCTCAGGGATTTACTGCGGATTGCATCAAATATGCTGATAAAGGAAATGATGAGGTTGTTTTGCTTAATTACACTTCAGGAACAACTGGTTTCAGCAAAGGTGTGATGCTTACCGGTAATAATCTTGCCGGCAATGTAACATACGCTATGACTTTGGATTTGATGTATCGTGGCGACAATGAACTTTGTTTCCTTCCTTTGGCTCATGCTTATAGCTGTGCTTTCAACTTCCTTGTGCCTATGGCTGTTGGTGCACATGTATATTTGCTTGGCAAAGCTCCTACGCCGAAGATACTGCTTAAAGCATTTCAGGATGTCAAGCCTAATCTGATTATTACTGTTCCTCTTATTCTGGAAAAAATATATAAGAAAATGATACTTCCTCAGATTAGCAAACCTTCCATGAAGTTGGCTCTTCGTGTTCCTCTGCTTAATCGTCAGATTTATTCTAAGATTCGTCGCAAATTGATTGACGCATTTGGTGGTAAGTTCTGCGAAGTTATTGTAGGTGGAGCAGCTATGAATCAGGAAGTGACAGATTTTTTGTGTAAAATCAATTTTCCGTTCACAATCGGCTATGGAATGACTGAATGTGGTCCGCTTATCAGTTATGACAATCATAAAGATTATGTTCCAGGTTCATGTGGACAGATTCTGAAAGGAATAATGAAAGTCCGTATCGATTCTGATGATCCATATAATAAGGTAGGAGAAATTCAGGTTTATGGTGAAAACGTTATGAAAGGATATTATAAGAATGAAGAGGCAACTCAAAATGTTTTCACTGAAGATGGATGGCTCAAAACCGGTGATTTAGGAACAATCGACAGTGATAATCATATTTTTATCCGCGGACGCAGTAAAACAATGATTCTAAGTTCAAACGGTCAGAATATATATCCTGAGGAAATAGAATCTAAGTTGAATAACCTGCCTTTTGTTATGGAAAGTGTTGTGATAGAGAAGGGCGGAAAACTTATTGCTCTTGTCTATCCGGATTATGATGCAGTGGATAGTGCGGAACTTTCGCATGACGACTTACCGGCATTGATGGATCAGAACCGCAAGGAGCTGAACAAACAGCTTGCTTATTATGAAGCAATTGCTGAAATCCGTCTTTATCCTACGGAATTTGAGAAAACTCCTAAGAAAAGTATCAAGCGTTATTTGTATAGTAATTGACAGACACGTCAATAAGGTTTTTACGAACCTTGTTGACGTGTTCCTTTTTTATATCAGACAGCAGCTATTAATCTAAATATTACTTGTTTTATCTTTTACCTCGAATTTGTATCTTTTAAATAATTTAGAAAAATAAAAAATAATTCGATTATGTTGTACAACATATAAAAATTATTGTATATCTTTGCCGCGTCTTTAAGACAAAAGGTTTATTATTTAGGTTTAAAGAGGTAGAAAATGAAAAAGTTAGTTGTTTTTGCTGCTGTTGCTGCAGCAATGTCTTTGGCATCTTGTGGTAATAAGTCAGAACAGGCAAACAATGCTGAAGTTGTTGAAAATGAAGCTCAAGTAACTGAAGCTGCTCCTGCAGCTGTTGATTCTGCAGCTGTTGCTGCTGCTGAAGTTGCTCCTGCTGATTCTGCTGCAGTTGAAGCTGCTCCTGCTGAATAATTTTTCAGTTGGAAAAGTAAGGATGGTCTGTATGCTATACATACAGACTTTTTTTTTTGCCCTTATTTTTCTTTATTGCTCAAAATGTGAAAGTTTGATGATGTTTTTAAAAAACAGTTTATAAAAATTGGAATATGATTCGTGATTTATTGATAATTTCTTCATTTTTCTGCATTTCTTCAACTAGCCTTTTGGCACAGACACCTACTGATACAACTCTAACAGTTCAGGATATTGAAATTCGAGGAAAGCGTTTTTCTGGTTTAAGCAATGGACCTGTAAAACTTCTTACAGTTTCCGATAATATTAGTTCTTCATCTGTTACAGCTTCCGAAGCTGTCCGCCAGATTCCATCAGTCGTGACAGATATTGAAGGAGGAGTGACGTTCAGAGGTTCCAACCGTCCGGCAATGTTGATAAATGGTATTCCATACGGATTGATGGAAGAATACAGTGGTGATATGCTCATTCAGCTTCCTGCAATGTTTTTCAACAGAATAGCTGTTTCGTCATTTACTCCTGCTGATATGATTCCCGACGGCGATGCCGGTATTCTGAATTTTGCTTCTACATATTATAATAAGGAAGAATCTCCGCTTACAGTTTCTCTCGGTGGTGGTTTGCACAACAGATATAATGCAGGTGCAGCAGTCAATCTGCATCCAGGGAAGTTCCATATATCTGCAAAATATAACTATCGCCGTGAATATCGTTCCCGTAAATTCGACAAGACAACAATCACTCCGGCAAACAAAACCGTTATGAACAACAATGCTGATGCCCGTCCGGACATTCACCTGGCAGATTTATTTTTCGGTTATGACTTGTCGTCAAATGATATTGTTTCTGTTTACGGTATGTATTATCTTATGGATTACAGTCGTTACGGAGGAATAAACAATTCTGTGTTTTCGCCTACGGGAGAGAAAATGAAAGATATACTCCGTCACCGTTATAACGACCAACGCCAGGAAGCAGCATCTGCCGAAGCTCGTTGGAAGCATTCATTCTCGGATAAAGCATCGCTCAACGTCGTTTTCAATTACAACAATTTTACCTACGACGAAGATAACGACTATAAGAACGAAAACAAGGCAAACGGAAAAATAGCAGCAGAAGATAATCTTTTCATCCTTCAGAAGAAAAACAATTTTTATTGGTCTGCCGGATATGAGAATCATTTTTCTGATGACTTTTCCATGAAGTTCGGCTATATCGGACGTGCTAAACTGGAAAATTATGACACTCAAGCAAACAACAAGAACGGTGACTCATGGATAGAAAATGCTCAGAAAACATATAACTATGATGCTGACCGTTTCCTTAACCTTATTTATCTCGGTGTGGAAAAGGAGTGGAACAATCTTTCTGTTGAGGCTGCTTTGCAGGGCGAGTTCAGCAAGCTCAAGGTTCAGGATAATATTAACAACTCATTTCATCTTTTCCCTAGTGCAAAGATTGGATATTCATTCAATGACAATAATGAACTGATGCTCCGCTATCAGGAAAGAGTGATTCGTCCGTATGGCTCATCATTGCACAGCTTTATTGATTATAGTGATGCGACTCATCTTCTACAGGGAAATCCTGATTTGAAAGATGAAAACATACATTCTTTGGAATTATCTTATCAGATTAACGGGACGGATTTCCGTGTTGTTCCCGCCATTTATTTCCGCCATCGCAACAATCGTATAATGGAAGTTGCCACACAAATCGAGGAAGAAACAGTCTGGCGTAAGGAGAATATAGGCAACACACAGACTCTAGGTTTTGAACTTGCCGGAAACTGGAGTCCGTTCCGCTTTATGACAATTGGCGCTTCCGGAAATGTTTATCGTGATGAGATTGACGGAAGAAACGTTGGTTTTGGCGAAACCAAATCTCTATGGTGCTGGGATGCAAAAGGAAACGTCAATTTTAAGATAACACCAACTACAGAATTACAGATTGACGGATTCTATATTTCTGACCAGCTTACAGCTCAGGGCAAGATAAAAAGTCATTACAGTGTTAATGCCGGTTTGTCTCAATATTTCCTGAACCGTCATCTTCGCGCCACTCTTTCTGTGAATAATATATTCGACAGTTTGGAGGAAACAACAGTTATCAACACTGAAGCGATGAATATGGTTCAGATAAGAAATCGTGATGCACGTGTGGCATGGCTTACTCTTTCATATTCCTTATAAATGTATTTAAAAAGGTTTTTTCATTTGTCAAGCTCTCGTGATTCATTAACTTTGTACTTAGAAAATGAATAGAGAGATAGGAAAATGAAAAAACTTTTATGGCTGTTAGCCTTAAATCTCTACAGCATATGCTGTTGGTGCCAGTCCAGTGTTTCACTTACCGGCCGTATAACAGATGCAAATACAGGTTCTGTTATTGATTTTGCAGATGTCTTGTTGTTTAAATCCGGAGACAGCAAACTGTTCATGCAAACTCTTCCCGACGAGAATGGCAATTTCAGCTTTTCTTCTGTTGAAGAAGGAAATTACTCTTTGATTGTACGCCTTGTCGGATATGATATTTTTACCGTAAAATCTTTGGAAGTCAAGGATAATTCCTGTATCAATCTTGGCATTGTGCAGCTCCGTCCGCTAGAGGTTGGTCTTGCCGAAGTTGAGGTTCTTGCAGATAAACGCCAGCTTGTATATAAACTCGACAAGAAAGTAGTTGAGGCTTCATCGAATATTATGGGCGCCGGCGGTTCGGCTGTTGATGTTTTGGAAAATACACCTTCAGTTCGTGTCGATGCCAATGGCGATATAACATTCCGCGGAAGTTCCGGTTTTCTTGTATATGTCGATGGCAAGCCAAGTGTTTTCTCCGGAACTCAAGCCCTAGAACAGGTTCCTGCGGCTCAGATAGAAAATATAGAGATTATAACAACACCTTCGGCAAAGCATGATACCGAAGGTGAAGTCGGTATAATTAATATCATAACAAAGAAACATTTCCTGAAAGGTCTTAGTGGAATGGTTAATCTTTCCGGAAGCACATGGTTGACACGTCGTGGCGATTTCCTTCTTAATCAGCAGAACAATAAATCTCGCTGGTTCGTCGGCGGACAATGGTCGGACAAGCTTAGCCGCAGTAATCACGAATTGCTTCAGTCCAACAATTCTGTCGATGGCAAAGTCTTTTCTCTCGATGCTTCCGGACCACAGAAAGGAAACCGTTTCAATTATTCACTGAAAGGCGGATGGAGCATTGATTTGCCTAAAACATCTTTTGAGGTTAATGTCGAAGGCGGACACGGAGGACGAACTCACAACGGTGATATGCTTTACAAGGAAATTCACACCGTGAACGGGCAGAATGTTTTCTCTGCTATATATAACAATAATAATGATTTTGAGAACTCTGAAGATTTCGGACAGGGAAATCTTGCCCTCACTCATCGTTTCAATGACAAAGGCCACAAGATTTCCGCTTCGTTCTATTATAAATATGGAGGAAATTCTTTGGAATATTCTTACAACGAACTTCTGGACATGCAGGGTAGGAGACAGGACGGAATGTGTTACTACGAAGCTGAATACCGCAAAACCATGAGAGCTAATGCTGATTATATTCTTCCTCTGTCGGACAAGGCAAAGCTCGAAGCCGGATACCAATATTATTCTTATCTCGAGGATGGTGATTTTGAAATGGAATGGTGGAATCCTTCTACAGGAGTTTTCGACAAACAGCCCGAAGCATACAATACTTTTTATTTCCGTGAAGAAATTCATTCCACTTATGCCATAATTTCCGGAACATTCAGCAAGCTCGACGCTCAGCTCGGTTTGCGTGGTGAGCATACGCACACACAACTGCTTTCGTCCATTCCTGACGCAAGCCGCATAAACAAGCGCTTCGAAGTTTTCCCGTCATTGCATCTGGGCTACACTTTACCGCGTGAGCAGAAACTCTTGTTGTCTTATTCCTATCGAACCACACGCCCGCAACTGTGGTTTATGGAACCATATATTACATATAATGATTTCTACTCTGCTGTTATTGGAAATCCTGATATCCGTCCGGAATATATTCATTCATTCGAAATGAATTACAGCAAGTCTTTTGGTGAAAACTCTGTTTCGGCAACAGCTTTCCATCGTTTCCGCAAAGATAAGGTGGAGCGTCTGCGTGTTCCTTTCGAAGGAGCTGTTTCTTTGGATTCAATGGCAAATGTCGGTCGTGACTATTCAACCGGCTTGGAACTTGGTATAAATCTTCACCCGACGCGCTGGTGGAACACGACGCTCAACGGAAACATATATCATTATAAAGTCGTGAACGAACTTTCGGCAGGAGGAAAACATGAGTCCAGCACAAACTACGACATAATGTGGAACAACCTTTTTACTCTTGGCAAATACACTCGTCTGCAGCTCGACGGCAGTTTTGTCGGTCCGTCCGTAACCACACAGGGAAGGAGCGATTCTTATTGGTATGCTAATCTTGCCATCCGCCAGCAACTCTTCAACCGTCGTCTCACGGCAACTCTTGCCTTCAAGGATATTTTCCGTTCTGCATGTTATATTAATGATATAAACACTCCGGATCTGAAGATTTATACCAAAATCCGTCCGAAATACCCGCAGATCATGCTTACTCTGAGCTATACATTCAATAGCTTTAAGGCAAAAGCAACTCAGGAAAAAGAAGATAGGAATGAGTTGTTTGAGGGAATAAAGTGAGTGCAGAGACAAGTTGACAAGATACAAGTTGACTAGGCTTCATGGAGAAGTAATTATATGCTTCTCCATGAGGCCTTGTTTCTTTATATTAACGTGAGTTCGACGAATTCTAAACTATCTATCAAGGCTGAAAGCCTTGTCAAATCAGGCATTTGACTGATTTGTATAGCCCAGGGCGTGAGCCCTGGGTAAATGCAACCCCCATCCGTTCTAAGCTCTGAAAGAGCGACTCTATATTAACGACGAAACCATAACAGAACATTGTGTCGCTCCTTTAGAGCTTTGTTTTATTATATGTCTGTGACCCATGGCTCACGCCCTGGACTATAAAAAGGCTTTCAGCCTTAATGTTATGTCCTTTTCCCCGTAATAATCCATTCACCAAATCTGTTAGTATTTTTAATTCGGCGAACTCACATTATATTAAATGTTTTGTTCCTATAATCGCTTTCATATCTTGATTTGTGTGCATCTTTTTTATCGGCTCACCTAGGTGAGTTAATCGATTCACCTAGGTGAGCCGATATTTTGAATGCGATTTCCGGTATTAATTATTGTGGTGAATGTGGGATGTTTATGTGATGTTTTTAATATAACTTTTCTGTTTCATAGGATTTGCAATCTATATTGAATGGAACTATGAGTTGAAAATACTCTTCTGTATTTAACGAACCTTTGTATTTTATCCGAAAAAACCCATATTTTGTCATATAAACCCGATGTGTTGAAAAAAAATACCTAGTTTCTCTTGCAGATTAATAATTACTACTTAACTTTGCAGCAAATCCTAGACAAATAGCGTTTTGTCGCGACGGGATTATTTATTAGAATAATGCAATGCATTTACGGATATTGTTCCTATTATAAAAATCGGCAAAATTTTTAAAGAAGCGGAATGATAGACAATAAATGCTTGCGCTCTGCTGTATTCTTCTTTTTAAGAATATAAGGCTTTGTTGTAGCTTATAAGGAAAAGAACTATACCGTATAGAGCGCGGGCTGTTGTTTTATTATTGCTTCGAGGGCGTTTGCCGATGCCTTATAATAGATAATAAACGACGGTCAGCGCTTTTTTTATGCTACTATTTATACTGACACTTTAAGAAAAGTGCAGACCGTTGTTTGAATAATGAAACAAACGGTCTGCACTTTTTTTGTTTTGCCTTCCTGATGTTTTCTCTCCGTAAATTAATTGTTGAATGAATTTTATAACTCAATATTAACAATTAAATTATTATTAATTATGAACAAGAAAGTTTCTACACTTTTGACAGTGGGTTTGATGTTAGGTGGCTCATTGTTGACAAGTTCTGCATTTGCTGAAACTTTGAAGTTGGCTGAAAAGCCTACTGAAAAAGTTGAAGCTGGCAAACAGTATCTTTTTGTACAAGAATTTTCAAATGCAGGAAAGTTTGCTTATGCGTTTGAACTTAATGAAGATGGAACTTTTTCTCAGAAAGTAACAAAGATTTCTGATGAAGGAGCTATTGAAGTAGGTGATAATACAAAAGGTTATTTGTGGAATGTTGAAAAAGTTAATGGATCTGAAGAAACAGGTGTAGATTATACTTATTCTTTTAAGAATCTAGGAACAAATTCATATTTGTCAGTTGACCAAACTTCTTTAGATGTTATAACAACTACAAAGCCAGGAGAAGAGGTAAAGGCTTATAAAGAGTTTACATGGTATGGTTGGGATGCCTATACTGGTAAAGAAGCTTTGTATTTGGCTGCTAATGGTGGCTCAAA
Source organism: uncultured Parabacteroides sp. (assembly GCA_937894065.1). Lineage (GTDB taxonomy): Bacteria > Bacteroidota > Bacteroidia > Bacteroidales > Tannerellaceae > Parabacteroides. The sequence continues at coordinate 44,214 of CALCST010000015.1, forward strand.
AGTGGTTATACTTAATGCTGATAATACACTTTCTTTGGAAGATGCAAATGTTCAAGAATCTGTAATAAATCTTTATGAAGTAGAAGGTTCTGAAACAGAAGATACAGACTTGAACGCACTTTACAATCGCAAAGGTTTCTCATTCGACTTGGATAGCGTAGTTGGTGGTTCAAAGAGAGACATCGAAAACATATTCAATCAGCGTATGGTTGCATTGGATATTAAGACAGATGTTGTAGTTAAGAACGACCAAGTTGATGGTGGCAAATGGGGATTCCCTGCAGGTACTTACTTTACAATAGCTCGTCCTGACGGTGGTTATCCAGCAGATGGAACTAACGCTGAAAAATATGAATACTTGAAAGCTTGTACTTTCATTGCAGTAAGTTCTGACGAATGTGTTGAAGTAACTGCTGGTGATCGTGCAAATGGTAAAGGCTTCCAACTGGTGGAAATCACAGGTGAAGAACTTTACAAATATATGGGAGATGTAAAAGCTCAGTTACCTTCAGGTTCTGACGAGGTTTCTGTTTGGAACGCTTGCTTCACTGTTAAAAATAACTCTACAAAGAAATATCCTTACTCAATCAAATTGTCTAAGGCTTACTTCTTAGCAGACGATGATGCAACTGGTGATGATGCTATTCATACAGAAGGTAAACTTGCTTTGAATGTTATAGAACACAACAAGGGTTATTATTTGGCTACAGAAAAAGGTGAAGCTGACAATTATTTATTCAAGTTTGGTGAATCAGGTTTGGTGAAAGCTCTTTCATTGTTGGAAAATAAGGCTGCAGCTGTTTATAACATCAAGTTTGTAAGTGGTGCAAACGATAAGACTGAATTGAATAAATATCTGACAGTTGGAGCAAATGATAATAGCTGGGGATTCGTTGCTAAGGGTCAGGCATTGGCTAAGGATGTTTTGGCAACACCTGCTTATCAGTTCGTAATCACAGATATTGATACAGAAACAAATGAAGTTACATTCACAAACCGTGAAAGTGGAACTTCATTTACAGCTAAGTTGTTCAATGAAGGTGACAACTATTCTTTAGCAACAAAGAGTGGTTCTACTAAAACATTCCAAGTAGCAAATATCAACAATAGTACATATTCTGTTTCTTTGGTAAGAGAAAATGGAGCTGTTAAGAACTTTGATTTGAACAATGTTAATATCGTATTGGAAAAATCAACTGTAGATCCATTCGCTGGTTTCTGGAATGTAGAAGACGGAACAATGGTAACAATGGCATTCAGCCGTGATATTAACAGTACTTCTAACAAGTTGTATGCTTATGTTGATGGCGATAATAACTTGGAAGCTAGCAATGTTGCAAACTTGACTGACGAATTGTATGATGCTGCTCAGTGGAAACTTGAAAAAGTTCAGAATGGTATCATCAATATTAAACGTGATTATGTTTACAACAAAGATGGCAAGGAAGCTGTTGAACCGTTCGGTGATGTAATCAGTGTTCAGAAGTATACATTGAGATATGTTAAGGATGCAGAAGAACAGAAAAAATGGTGGAAATTTGATGGAACGACAAATGCTCCGTCTTTGGTTTCTTCAGATATGAGCGAATATGTAATCCGTGAAAACGCGGACGGCTCTGTAGCAATTATGACTAAGGATGCGATAACTCCAAATGATGAAAATGGTAATGTCGGAGAATTTAAAATTGCGTCTCAAGATGTGGCTGTTGTTGTAAACGATAAGAATAAACCTAATTACAAATATGAGTACGATAAGACTTATAAGGTAGAAGAAGCTGCAACTGATGTTAGAACTTATCTGTTGACAGACGCTCCTTATAAATCTTGGGAAGACGCTGGTCATGTTACAATCCAGAGTGAAGTAGGAAACTTCTTGTCAATGAATGCAGACAAGGATGCTATCATGGTTGATAACGAAGGTTCTGCTTACTACTTGTATAAAGTTGAAGATAGCAAGATTGCTCCTTCATTCTTTATCTCTAAGGGTACAGGTAACGAAAATGGAGAAAGATTGTTCTTGTTCAACGCTGTTGACTCTATTGGTTATCAGATGAATAGACCTTACGATCCTAAGTATCAGTGGAGTGAGGGTATGAACAAGCTTGTGTTCAAGACTGGTATCATCAATGAAACTCGCGATACTTTGGCATTGACTGTTAAGGGTGAAGTTTCTAAGTTGGTTGCAAACAAATCTAATAATGCTCAGAATGTATGGGGTGGTTTGAATCGCTTCAAATGGCAGATTATCGAGACAGAAGATGGTGATGGTTACTACTATATTCGTCAGAAAGATAATTCTGTTGACGAAGGTAACTATTTGGGTAGCATCAGTGAAAAAGTAACATGGACTACTAAAGATAAAGCTATCAAGTTCCGTGTAGAAGAAACTGAAGCTCCAACATCTAACGAAACTGTAGCAGCATCTGAAGTTAAGGTTGTAGCTCAGAACGGCTCAGTAGTAGTTAAGAACGCAGCTGGTAAGAACGTAGTAGTATCTACAATCTTAG
>CALCST010000016.1 GCA_937894065.1 uncultured Parabacteroides sp.
GAATCGGGTCTTTTTTTTGTTTATAAACTTAGTGTAGTTATTGTAAAAACACTGCAAAGAAATTTTAGAAACACTGCAATGTTTGATTTGGAACACTGCAGTGTTTCTGATATTATATAATGAAGTATTTATACAGCCGGCAGATTCATTCCGGTGATTTTTCTATATAAGTCCAATGCATATACATCAGTCATACCGGAGATATAGTCAAGTACACACTGAATTTTTCCATAATTAGTTTTTGCATTTACATTATATTGTTCCGGAATCCTTTTGAGCAAAAGTTTGCTGTATGCATGGTTTGGTCGCATAACTGCATCAGTAAGGCAATCTATAAGGTGACTGAAAATTCTGTAACCGGCGAGTTCTACATCAAGAACTTCCTTGGATTTGTAGATTTTTGATTGTGCAGTCTTTGAGCAGTTATTATATGCCGTCTTTGCCGTTGTTTCTATATTATCAATAAGAGGTGTATTGTATGTTCCGTTCAGCAATTCTTCTTCGTGTTCGATAAATACTTTGGAACATTCATTAACCAGCAGACCAATAATACATGATCTTAGATATGCAATTTGTTCATTGGTGTCATCAACCATGTTCATAACTTTATTTATATGCAAGAGTTTATCTCCGGTGAAAAATCCAGTCAATAATTCGATAGCTTCTTCCTTACTTAATATATGCAGTTTGTATGCATCCTCAATATCCATTATCTGATAACAAATATCATCAGCTGCTTCAACAAGATATACTAATGGATATCTTGAGTATTTTCTATCATTATTCGGATTTTTGCATATACCAAGTTCTTCTGAAATCTTTAAATATGAATCTTCCTCAGTCTGGAAGAATCCAAATTTGTTTTTACCACCAGCTTCAGTTGATGCATAAGGATATTTTATTATCGAGGCAAGTGTGCTGTATGTAAGAGCAAATCCACCTTTTCTTCTTCCTATGAACTGATGAGTCAGTAATCTGAAAGCATTGGCATTACCTTCGAAATGTATGAAATCTTCCCATCTACCACCTTCACTTTCTATAGTTGATTTCAGAGAAGTCCCGTTGCCTTCAGAAAAATATGCAGAGATAGCTCTTTCTCCAGAATGTCCGAAAGGAGGATTTCCCATGTCATGAGCAAGACAAGCTGCTGAAACTATTGCTCCAATTTCCGGAAAATTAATTGAACCTTCTGGATATTTCTTGATTAGAGCTTTAGAAATATTGTTCCCCAAAGAACGTCCTACGCATGAAACCTCAAGACTATGAGTAAGTCGGTTGTGGACAAAAATACTTCCAGGTAGAGGAAAAACCTGAGTTTTATTCTGCATTCTTCTAAAAGGAGAGGAGAATATAAGACGGTCGTAGTCTCTTTGGAAATCAGTTCTCTCATGTTTCCTTTCGTGATATTCTTCCATACCGAATCTTCTTCCGGATAACAATTGTTGCCAATTCATATATTATATGTATTTAGTCCTTATTATTAATATGTGATTATCTAGTTTGTTGCACTGTGAAATAAAAACAGTTTTTACGAAAGTAAAAATAATGAATTTTGTTTTTATTATTTATATGGAGGAATCTCTATATAAAAAATCAAGTGACCTTATTTTTTATACATTCTACTTTTAGTATCTTTGAGCATAAATATATTATTGGCTATTATTAAAACAATATAATATGACAGACAAAATCAAACCATTGATACTTGTAACCAATGATGACGGTTATCAGGCTAAAGGAATAAATGAATTGATAAAATCTCTCAAAGGTTTAGGTGAGATTGTTGTGTTTGCACCGGACGGACCAAGATCGGGAATGTCAAGTGCAATAACTTCATTGTTGCCTTTGAAATACCGCCTGATAAAAAAAGAAGAAGACCTTACTGTGTATAGTTGTTCTGGTACTCCGGTTGATTGTGTAAAACTTGCGATTAATGAGATATTGGACCGTAAACCTGATTTGCTGGTTTCCGGAATCAACCATGGAGGAAATATGGCAATATGTGTGAACTATTCCGGAACAATGGGTGCCGCTGCCGAAGGTTGTATATTTGGTATTCCTTCGCTTGGAGTTTCTTCGTTGGATCATAGTGCCGATGCTGACTTCAATGAATGCTGCAGATTAGGAAGAGAAGTTGCAGAATATATTTTGAAGAACGGTTTGCCACATGGAACATATCTCAACCTTAATGTCCCAATTATGGAAAAGGTGAAAGGAATGAAAGTTTGTGTTCAGGCAGACGGAAGATGGATAAAGGAATTCAAGCGTTCGGAAGATGCTCAAGGAAAACCTGTTTTTTGGCTGACTGGCGAGTTCCGCAATGACGATGAAAGAGAAAACAATGATATGCTTTTGTTGGATCAGGGTTATGCATCTCTTGTTCCATGCAAAATAGATGTAACTGATTATACATTCTTGAATAAATTAGAAGCTGACTTCAGCTAATGAAAATATGAAATACTATCTGATTGCCGGTGAAGCTTCCGGAGACTTGCATGCTTCGAATCTTATGCATGAACTTAAGAAATACGACAATAACGCAGAGTTCAGATTTTTTGGTGGAGATTTGATGAAAGCGCAGGGTGGAACATTAGTCAAGCATTACAAAGAAATGGCTTTTATGGGTTTTATTCCTGTGTTGCTAAATGCTCGCACTATTTTGAATAATATGAAGAAATGCAAGGAAGACATTGCTCTGTTTTCTCCGGATGTGGTAATATTGATAGATTATCCTGGCTTCAATCTTAAAATAGCTGAGTTTGTCAAGACGCAATTGAATATTCCTGTTCATTATTATATCTCACCTAAGATTTGGGCTTGGAAGCAATACAGAATAAAAAGCTTTCGCCGATATGTTGACAAGATGTATTGTATTCTCCCTTTTGAAACGGTTTTTTTTGACAAATTGAATTACAAGGTTGACTATGTTGGAAATCCATCTGTTGACTCTGTATATTCTTTTAAGAATACATATAATAAGACAAAAGAAGAGTTTGACAGAGAAAACAAACTCAGCGGTAAACCAATATTGGCTATTTTGGCAGGAAGCCGCCGTCAGGAAATAAAGGATAATTTGCCGATGATGCTTAAAATAGCATCCCGATACGAAGAATACCAGTTGGTTGTGGCAGGAGCTCCGGGAATTGAGGCTGAATATTATAATGAATATATCGGAGGACAAAATGTTACTGTTTTGTTCGGAAAAACTTATGAAATATTGCAACATAGTTATTCAGCTTTGGTAACGTCGGGTACAGCAACGTTGGAAACTGCATTATTTCGTGTTCCGCAGGCAGTATGTTATTATACTCCATTGGGAAAAATTTCCAGTTTCGTGTTCCGTCATTTTTTCCATATTCCATATATATCATTGGTTAATCTGGTGTCGCAACAAAAAGTTGTGAAAGAATTATTCGGTGAAGATTTTACAGAGAATAAGATTAGAGCTGAACTTGAACTTCTTTTGTTTGATGAGAATTACAGATGCAAAATGTTGTCTGACTACGACAGAATGATTTCTATATTGGGAAATCCTGGAGCTTCAGAAAGAACGGCAAAACTAATTTTCAATGAAATTTCCTGTAAATGAATTTTAACTCTTTATTATGCAGCATTTAGTGTAGCATGTGCGTCTTTAGTTTAAAAGAAGTTTGAGAAAAGAATAAATTGATAATTAAGGATGAAGTTGAGAAGTATGTTAAAATTATTTTGTGGAATATTATCCATTATGACAGGAATGTTATTGTTTCAGTCATGTTCGGATGATGACGGATATTCATTGGATAAATTTGCAATCGAAGTTATGACTGCAAAACCTCTTGGCGGAGGTTCATATTATCTGGTGAGAGATAATGGAGAAACATTGTGGCCGTTTGCAACAAATGATTATAGATTTAATCCTAACTCAAAACAAAGAGTACAGGTAAACTATACAATGCTTTCGGATTCAACACAAGGTTTTAGCCATGGTATCAAAATCAATTGGATAGATGAGATTCTGACAAAGGCTATAGCGTCAAATAAGGGTGAAGAGAATGATGAAATCTATGGAACTGACCCGGTAGAACTTATTGCTATAGAAACCGGAGGTGGTTATTTGGACATTATGTTTGGCGCATACTATGGTGACTCTGGAGAGAAACATTTTGTCAATCTGATTCCATCTTCCTTGAATGATTCAACATCATATGAACTGGAGTTCCGCCACAATGCATATAATGATTCACAGAAATATGGAGTCAAAGGTTTGGTGTCATTTGATTTGTCATCATTGCCTGATACGAAAGGCGAAACAGTAACATTGAAGATAAAGTTCAACACTTTTGATGGTGAAGTTATCAAAGAAATACCATATAACAGTTCTAAATATACTTATTCCGGAAGTATATTGACTTCTTCAATAAGCGATAAAGATTCTGGAAATATGTTTTGATAAAGTTTTGCAAATCTATTAATGCTGCTTTGGTAAATATCTAAATAAAACCGGAAACATTAAATGTAAATTTTAATGTTTCCGGTTTATTCTTTTTATATATGAATCCTTTTATTCGGTAATCAAGTCTTTAATTTTAATGGCTTGGAAAGTCATATGTGCCACACTTGATTCATATAAGATACCGATAGTTTCTTTGTCTATCAATGTGAGGCATGAATATCCCCAACCTTCATCTTCATCAAGCATTATTTGATATTTTTCATTCCAAGATTTTCCGTTGTCCAAACTTGCCTTAATTGTAATATGATTTCTTCCTTTTGTTGTATTAGGATTTGAGAAAAGAAGGATTTCCTTATTCAGACAGTTTTCGTCAGCTTCGATTTTCAGCAAGCTGGCCATACAAACCGGTTCTTGAAGAAGTTTTCGACTGGAAGGATGTTCTGTCCATGTTTTTCCCAAATCTTTTGTTATTGAAACAGCACGGCTTCCGCCTCTGTTGTCTCTCATATTAAGCATAAGAACTCCGGGTTCAATTTCTGCGACTTGCGCTTCAGTGGTATTGCTTCTGGCTGGATTATGCAGATTCCAGTTTTTCCCGCCATCACGGCTATACATTATTCCGGCATTAGGAATTCTTGTGGAATCAATAAACTGGATAGGGAAAACCAAGGTTTCATCGTGCATTGTAATTCCTCTTCCCGGACCTTGAAGCAGAAAATACCAAGAGTCTTTTTTTACCTGTTTGGTAATATTAACAGGTTTGCTCCAGGTTTTACCATCGTCGTCACTTTGTGAAATCATCAGTTGGGCAGTTTGTTCCTTTTCCATGCCCGGCATAGAATTCCACCAAGCTCTGTCATTGCCCATACCGTGAGTCCATGCTGCAACTACGAAAAGCTTGTTGTTTTTTGTATCAAACAATATTGATGGGTCACCAATTCCATTTTGTGCATGAGGCAATCCTCCTTCTTCGCCCATTGTCATAGCAATGCGCATAGGTTCCCAAGTCTGTCCTTTATCTGTACTTCTGCTAATACCAATATCAATCATTTCCTGCAAATCAACACTGCTGTTGTATCGGACGTCATATGTTCCAACCAATGTTCCTTTATTTGTGGTTACAAGTCCTGGTATTCTAAATGCTGCTACTCCGTCGTCACCAGCATGGCGAACACCTATTCCTAAACGTCTTTCCGTATTGGTGTCTCCAACAAGAACCAAAGTTTTGCCGTTGGATGTAGCAGACGTGATGTTTACTTTCACCTTATTAGTCAGGCAAGCATTTTTGTTCATTTCAATACTTATCCAAAAGAAGTTTTTACCTTTCATCAGTTTTTGTTTTGCATTCAGTGTCATTACAGATGAAATATTTGTGACCTCTTCCTTTTTTATAGAATAAGAAGGATTTGCTTTTCTAGTGAATTTAGGATTGTGACTGGATAAATAATTTACAGGTCTGTAATTATTACCTTTTTTTGAGACAGCTTCAACTCCGGAGTAATAAAGTTTTATGCTTTGTATTTCATCTGGATTAGTTTCTTTGCCTAATTCTATACATATATTATCTAATGTATCATCATTATCAGCATTAATATACATTTCAAACAAAGGATTGTCATTCCTGTCAATCAGAATAGGAACTTGTGGCGCATCTATCGACAATGTGTCAACAGAAGCCTGGCAAGCTAGGCTTGCTAATAATAGTCCGGCAATTAGATAGAGTTTTTTGTACATATTTTGTGTTTTTGTAATTGAATCTGTAATTATAGCATTGTTGTTGTAAATATAAGATTATTTATCCATATGAGATTAATATTTTATTTGTTTAGTTGAAGGTCTGTTTGACTCGAAAATATATCCGAACCCACGGAAACGTAGGTCCGACCCTATTTTTTCATGGGTTCGAACCTACAACTCAGTTGGTTCGGTCCAATTTTTCGATATTTGGCTTTTTGTCAGTAAAAACACTGGGATTTTGGGGAAATGTAATAACTTTGTAATGACAATTTAATGTTAAAATAAGGATATAGTAGATATTTTGTTTTAAGCATTCTAAACTAAATAAACAATTTGAAAGTTGAAATCCTTGATATAAATCAAAAGAATAGTCTATTTTACATATTTTAAACCTGTTGTATATCGATGTTGTAAAACATGTGTATATCTTTGTATCGGCAAAAAGATAGAAGAGATGCTTTAAGGCACCTTTGTTTAGGTTAACAAATTAATTGTTTAGGTTTAAAAAAGATTTTAGAATTATGAAACGTTTAGGTTTATTTGTTGTAGCAGTATTGATGAGTGCTAATGTATTTGCAAAGAATGATGGATCAGCTAAAGAACCATTTTCTGCAAGTTTGTATCAATTGTCATCTTACTTGAATTTGACAGCTGCTCAGATTGATGAAGTAGAAGCTATCAACACTTATTTCATCGAAAAACAGAAAGAAAGCTTGCGTGCTCTTCCTAGCGTACAGGAACAGAAAATGCAGGAAGCTATCTATGGCAACTTGAAATTGATGAAGAAAGTTTTGACAAACGATCAGTACCGCAAATATGTTATGTTGGTAAACATTACAAACAACAACAATCGTTTGATGGGTATTTCTTCTGTAAACGATGTTTACTTGGCAGAAAACAACTAATTAAAGTTGTTTTCTCTTAATTGAGAAGTAAGTCGTGTCTTCTTATTGGAAGGTACGGCTTTTTGTTTTTTATATACCTTTATTCCTCTCTTGCCCGTTTTTACTAACCATAACTTTAGGGAAGTTGAGTTTATGAAACTTCTTTTTCCAATAAATACTTTTACAAATCCAATCATAATAATAATGTTAAGCAAAATAAAATCCATATATTTGTACGATTAAATAATAAAAAGAAAGAATAATGCCCAATATATCAGAGCGAGGAGTTGAAATGCCAGCTTCTCCTATCAGAAAGCTTGTTCCGTTGGCAAACAAAGCCAAGGCAAAAGGAGTTAAAGTGTATCATTTGAATATCGGTCAGCCAGACCTTCCAACTCCAGATGTCGCGATGGATGCTTTGCAACATATTGACAGAAAAGTGTTGGAATATTCACCTAGTGAGGGAATAAGAAGTTTCAGAGAAAAGCTGGTTAAATATTATGCTAAGTTCAATATTATTGTTGATGCTGATGATATAATAATTACAACCGGAGGTTCGGAAGCTGTATTTTTCTCATTTATGGCTTGTCTTGACCCTGGTGATGAAATAATTGTTCCGGAACCAGCATATGCCAACTATATGGCATTTGCTATTTCTTGTGGTGCGGTAATCAAAACCATACCTTCAACAATCGAAGAAGGTTTTGCTCTTCCCTCTGTTGAAAAATTCGAGGAACTAATAACTCCACGCACCAAAGCGATACTAATCTGTAATCCTAACAATCCGACAGGTTATCTTTATACTCAGAAAGAGATGAACCAGATTCGTGATATTGTTAAGAAGTATGATTTGTTCCTTTTCTCTGATGAGGTTTATCGTGAATTCTGCTACACCGGCGCTCCATATATTTCTGCTTTCCATCTTAAGGGAATAGAAAACAATGTGGTGCTTGTGGATTCAGTTTCAAAGAGATATAGTGAATGTGGAATACGTATCGGAGCTTTGATAACAAAGAATCAGGCAGTAAAAGATAATGTCATGAAATGGTGTCAGGCTCGTTTGAGTCCTCCATTGATTGGTCAGATAATAGCTGAGGCTTCACTTGACACTCCAGATGATTATATGCTGGATGTTTATAATGAATATGTTGAGAGAAGAAAGTTCCTTATTGATGGTTTGAATAGAATACCTGGTTGTTATTCTCCTATACCAATGGGCGCATTCTACACTGTGGTAAAACTTCCTGTTGATGATGCAGATAAGTTCTGTGCATGGTGTTTGAGTGAGTTTGAATATGAAGGCCAGACTGTGATGATGGCTCCGGCATCAGGCTTTTACACAACGCCTGGACTTGGAAAGAATGAAGTCCGTATGGCATATGTACTAAAGAAAGAAGATTTGGCAAAAGCTCTTGTCGTTCTTCAGAAAGCATTGGAAGCATATCCCGGAAGAGTTTTGTGATATTTATGAATTTTGAATTATTCATAGCTAGAAAAATACATTTCAGCAAGGATGGCGGCAGGAAGACAACTTCTCCTGCCGTTAGAATTGCTATGTTAGGCATATCGTTAGGTCTGGCAGTTATGATTCTTTCTGTAGCCATAGTTATAGGTTTCAAGAAAGAAGTGAGAAACAAAGTGATAGGCTTTGGTTCGCATGTACAGATAACCAACCTCGACTCAAATTCCTCATATGAATCAACACCGATTGCTGTTGGCGATTCTTTGCGTAATGTCCTGTCTGCTTATCCAGGCATAAAACATATGGAAGTTTTTGCTACAAAGCCAGGCATATTGAAAACAGAGCAGGATTTTCAGGGTATAATTCTTAAAGGTGTTGATTCCGATTATGACTGGTCCTTTTTCAAATCCAATCTTAAAGAAGGAGAAGTTTTGCAGATTTCAGCAGACAAACGTTCGAATGATGTTGTCGTTTCGAAATATTTGTGTGATTTGCTGGGGCTGAAACTTGGAGATACTTTTCTCACTTATTTTGTTCAGGAAGATGTACGTGCAAGAAAATTCACGATAAAAGGAATTTATGAAACTGGATTTCAGGACTATGACAAATTGTTTGTCATGGCCGATATCAAACAGGTACGCCGTTTGAATGGATGGGACGATGATCAGGTGAGTGGGGTAGAATTGTTGGTCAATGACTATGATAAGCTCGATGAAATATCTGAAAATCTGTATTTTGATTTGGCTGAAGCAACTGACAGAAATGGTAATTCCTTATATGTCCGTTCAATAAAGGAACTGAATCCTATGATATTCAGCTGGCTTGACGTTCTGGATTTGAATGTGGTTGTAATCCTTTTGTTGATGATGGCAGTTGCTGGTTTTACCATGATTTCCGGCTTGTTGATAATTATATTGGAACGTACCAATATGATTGGAATATTGAAGGCTTTGGGAGAAAATAATGCCAGTATCAGGAAAGTATTTCTATATGTCGCATTCTTTTTGGTTGGAAAGGGAATGTTATGGGGAAATGTAATTGGAATAGCTCTTTGCCTGCTGCAATCATATACACATATTATAGCTCTCGACCCATCGGTTTATTATTTGGATGCTGTACCTATCGATTTGAACGTTACATCCTTAATATTGCTGAATATCGGAACACTTTGTGCTTCGATGCTGATGCTTCTCGGACCATCATACATGATTTCTAGAATAGAGCCAGCAAAGAGCATAAAATTTGAATAACATATAGAATAGACAAGTATCCTTAATCTTTTATTACGCAAGTATAACTTTTCTTTCTGTTGAATACTAGGATAAATTTGTCTTTTATGAAATCATATAATCTTATTATATCAAGAATCGGAAGCCATTTTGCAATGTCAGTGACATTAAGGATGGCTTCTGCTTTTTTATACAGAATATATTTAAATGAGTATAATTCAATAAAAGAAACTGCGCCAAATAATGCCAATATCCAGTTATGAGATATAACTCCTTTTACAATACAGGCAATTACGCATAAAATAAAAAGAGTATAAAACAGATATTCCAAATTAGCATTAAACATACCAAGACCTTTGTAATAATGAAGAATAGTATTTTTTTCGAAACGCTTTTTTATCCATTCCTTACGGCTGAAAGGTTCGATATATGTTGTCATACTGTTTTGGGAAAGGCACACGTTTGTGTTTTTGCTAGTAGCATTTTCGTGTATAAATAAATCATTTTCTCCACATCTTAAGTTCAAATGATTCTTATACCCTTGTTTTGCCATGAACAAATCTTTCTTGTACGAAATATATTCACCATATCCACGTATAAATGAACCGGACATAGCTTGTGAAAGATATAACAGGCTGTCCGTCATAATTTCGTAAGCAATGATTTTTTGCGACAAACCTTTACTGAAAGGATAAATTGCACTGCCTAGTAGAATGGTTGAGTCATCATTCTTATATTTTGATATTTCGTTAAGCCATTCATCAGTGCTTGGTTGGCAATTCGGCTCTATAAATAGAACTCTATCATATTGTGTAGCCTTTATTCCCATAGTGAAAGCAAGTTTACGTTTACTCAGATATCTTGCTTCTTGAGGAATGTATGTATAATAAAGGTGATTGTATTTTAATGATAGCCTTTTCAGTACATCTTCTGTGTCATTATTCTTACCATAGTTTATGGCTATAACTTCATATTTGTCATAGTTTTGAGTCAACAGAGCAGTGAGCGCTTTTTCTAATATTTCAGCACTGCTTGAAACATAAAGAATTACTGATATAGGTTCTTTATTAGGAAGAGGCTCCAATAAAGGAGCCTCTTTGTATCTTATCGGTTTCATGTACCTGTAGCGATAAGCCATCAGAATAAAGAATAAAACTATTGTAATTCCTGCCAATATAAAATCGGACTGATAGGATACAAATATTTCTCCCATTTCATTTTGTGTTTTTCGTAAACCGGAAGTTGCGTTCACACTTCCGGTCACTTTTCTTATAATTTATCAGAGAAATAAGCTTTAGGCAATTTTCTGCAGTTATATTGCGAAGCCATAACTTCGCCATAAGCTCCTGCAGAACGTAAAGCTATGAAATCTCCACGTTTCACGGAATTAAGTTCTACATCTTTTCCGAAAACATCTGAAGATTCGCAAATCGGACCAACAACGTCATAGATATCTGTTGCGTCATCACTTGAGATATTTTCCATTCTATGATATGAATCGTACATAGCAGGACGAATCAACTCTGTGAAACCTGCGTCAAGAATAGCAAATTTCTTTACTTCGCCTTCTTTCACATACAGAACTCTTGAAATTAGTGTTCCACATTGAGCGACGATTGAACGTCCCGGTTCGAAATGTACCTGCTGTCCCGGACGAAGCTTCAATAATTTGTTGAATACAGCGAAATAATTGTCGAAAGCAGGAATTGAAAGGTGATTTGGATGATAATAATCTATACCTAATCCACCGCCGAAATTAAGATTTTCAACGAAGATGCCTTTTTGTTCCAATTCTTCCTGTATTTCGTTTATGCGGATAGCAAGATTACGGAATGCGGACATGTCTGTAATTTGCGAACCGATATGGCTGTGAATACCTATAAGCTTCACATTGCTCATTTTCTGCAGTTCGTCAATAACACCACCAAGCAAACTCAGGTTGATACCGAATTTGTTTTCTTTCATACCTGTTGTAATTTTGGCATGAGTGTGAGCGTCTACTTCCGGATTGATTCTCAATGCTACAGATGCAACTTTATTTTTTGCTTGTGCCAATTCGTTGATTACTCGAAGTTCGGCAAGTGATTCTACATTGAAACAGAAAATATTGTTGTCCAAGCCAAGATTGATTTCCCAATCAGCTTTACCAACTCCTGCAAAAACAATCTTGTCTGCAGGGAAACCAGCGTCCAATGCAGCCTGAACTTCACCACCGCTGACGCAGTCTGCTCCCAAACCATTCTTTGCAATCAAAGATAAAATTTGGGGATTTGCATTAGCCTTAATAGCATAATGAACATGATAACCGTATTTTCCGGATTCACTTTTTACAACGTCCAATGTCTCTTGTAAAAGAGCCATGTCGTAATAATAAAAAGGAGTTTGTAAACTATTGAATTTATCTATAGGAAATTTACCTTTCAGCATAAAGTTTATTGTTTTTGGGTTATAGAGAAGAAAATTTTAGGTTGGTATTCAAACTGTCAAACTATAAATAAGGTAGTCAAGAAATGATGATATATAAAACAATGTCATTATTCTTGACTACCTTAATATTTGAACAGTTTGTGTTTACTTATATTTTATTTTTCGTTGAACAAATGTTCACTCAAAGCCTGCAATGCTCGTTTCTTATCATCAGCTTTAACAAGTAGAGAAACATTGTAGTTGCTACCACCGTATGAAATCATACGTACCGGAACATCTTTCAATGCATGAACAATACGAGCTTCAAAACCTACATTGTCCCATTCCAAATCACCAACAACACATACGATAACCATATCAGAATCTACAGAAACAGTTCCGTATTTCTTCAAGTCGTTAACGATTTCGTCCAAGTGTTTGCGATTGTCGATTGTAACAGAAACGCCAACTTCAGAAGTTGTAACCATATCGATTGGAGTCTGGTAGTTTTCGAAAATTTCGAATACTTTGCGCAAGAAGCCTGTAGCCAACAGCATACGGCCGCTCTTGATTTTAATCGATGTGATATTATCTTTTGCTGCTACAGCTTTGATTTTACCTTTTTCAGTTTCGTTTGAAATCAATGTACCAGGAGCATCTGGCTGCATTGTGTTAAGCAAACGAACAGGAATGTTGTTAATCTTAGCAGGCAAGATACAAGTTGGGTGAAGAATTTTTGCACCGAAATAAGCCAGTTCTGCAGCTTCTTCAAAATGCAGATGTCTTACAGGTGAAGTATGTTCAACCACGCGAGGGTCATTGTTATGCATTCCGTCGATATCTGTCCAAATCTGGATTTCCTCAGCTTTGACAGCTGCACCAACCAAAGATGCAGAATAGTCGCTACCTCCACGCTGCAAGTTGTCGATTTCGCCATATGCGTTTCGGCAGATATAACCTTGTGTAATGAAGATTTCAGCATCTTTGTTTTCTTCCAGCAACTTAGTCAGTTTCTCACGGATATAAACAGGATCCGGCTCTGCGTTTTTGTCTGTACGCATATAATCCAAAGCAGGAAGAAGAACAGAATTGACACCTTGTTCATGCAAATAAAGGTTCATCATTCCTGTTGACATCAATTCGCCCTGAGCCAAAACAACTTTTTCCTCAAACAAAGTGAACAAGTCCTTGGTGAAAGAACGAATTTTGTCAAAGTGAGCGTTAACCAGTTCTTTGGCCTTCTGCTTATATTCTTCTGAAGTATATAGTTCATCAATATGGCCATAGTATTTTCGTGCCAAATTATTGATGATTTCGTTAGCACCATCCGGATTCTTTTTGTAAAGATAATCGGATATTTCAACCAAAGAGTTAGTTGTGCCCGACATGGCAGACAGAACAACGATGTTACGGCTGCCTGTAATCAGTTTTGCTACATCTTTTATTCTCTGTGCAGATCCCACAGAAGTACCGCCAAACTTTAAAACTTTCATTTTTCGTTCTTAATGTATTAAAGGCAGGACAATTTTATTTCCCTGCATGTTTCTAAATTATTCGTTTTTAAACATAACGATTCCGACTGCAAAGATATGAATAAAATTCAATCTTCAATATCATTTAGACAACCATTCTCGCATTTAACTATCCTTGCTGGAAAGTTTTTAACAATATTATAGTTATGTGTTGTCATTATAACAGCCGTTCCTTGTTGACAAATGTCATGCAGAAGTTTTACAATCTGCGAACTTGTTTCCGGGTCCAGATTTCCTGTTGGCTCATCTGCCAGAATCAGTGCGGGTTTGTTAAGCAAAGCACGGGCAATGGCTATACGCTGCTGCTCACCGCCGGAGAGCTCGTGAGGCATTTTATAACCTTTTGTTTCCATGCCAACGTTTGCAAGAACTTCGTTGATTCTGTTTTCAATTTCAGATTTCTTTTTCCATCCTGTTGCTTTAAGCACAAATTCCAGATTATGAAATACCGAACGGTCTGTCAGTAGCTGGAAATCCTGGAACACGATTCCCAATCTTCGTCTCAGATAAGGAATATCTTTACGTTTGATTCTCCTAAGGTCGAAATCCAGCAATCTGGCTTCTCCCTGTTTAATCTCTATTTCGCAGTATAAAGACTTCAACAAGCTACTCTTACCTGTTCCTACTTTTCCGATTACATAGACAAACTCACCGTTATGAAGGGAGAAGCATGTCTTATGTAAAATAGTATTTTCTTCTCTGCATATATCTACATCTTTCAAGCAGAGCAGTTCTGTATTATCTTCCATACTGTTTGTAGTTTAAATAATTTAATTCAAGTTTCGCTGGACTCAACTTTCAGTTAACTGGTTTGCTGGAAAACAAGTTGACAAGAGTATTTTGATAATAAATTGCGAAGTAATAGCTGTTTTACCTCGTCAACTTGTCTCTGAAACCTTGTCAACCAGTCACATTTTATTTATGTCTTTTTTCAAGTTCTCTTGCCAAATCCTCAATGCGAAGACCTTTGCTCGTCAACAGCACAATCAGGTGATACATCAAGTCTGATGCTTCATAGATAAAACCTTCTTCTGTACCGTTTGTTGCTTCGATAACTGTTTCAACAGCTTCTTCACCAACTTTCTGAGCCATTCTGTTCACACCTTTAGTAAACAAAGATGTTGTATATGAGCCTTCAGGCATTTCCTGGCGGCGAAGTTCAATGAAATTCTGCAAATATTTCAAGAACATAATGTCTTCTTTGTTTCTTTCACCAAAGCAAGTATCGGCGCCTGTGTGGCAAACCGGACCTGTAGGATTTACTTTAATAAGCAAAGTGTCGTAGTCACAGTCTGCGTTGATAGTTACAACATTCAGATAATTGCCGCTAGTTTCACCTTTTGTCCATAGTCTGTTTTTTGAACGGCTAAAGAATGTCACTTTTTGTGTTTCAACAGTTTTGTTATAAGCTTCTTCGTTCATGAAGCCAAGCATAAGCACTTTGTTAGTGTAGTTGTCCTGAATAATTGCTGGGATTAATCCTCCCATTTTTTCAAAATCCAATTTCATCTTTTTATTGTTTTTATATTCTAACGATTACTCCTTCATTCAACAGATACTTTTTCAGTTCATCTATTTTTATTTCTCCAAAATGAAAAACACTAGCTGCTAATGCCGCGTCTGCTTTTCCTTTTATGAAAGCATCTCTGAAATGCTCCATTTTTCCTGCGCCACCAGATGCAATGATCGGAATGTGTAACTCTTCGGCAAGGTGCGCCAAAGCTTCGTTTGGATAGCCTTCTTTCACACCGTCGTGAGTCATACTGGTGAAAAGAATTTCTCCGGCACCACGTTCTTCAGCTTCTTTTGCCCATTCGAAAAGGCGTTTGGATGTCGGTATTCTACCTCCGTTAAGATAACAAATCCATTCTCCGTTTTCGTAATTGGCATCAATTGCTACTACGCATACCTGATTACCGAAATTCTTGGCTATCTCGTTAATCAGTTCCGGATTTCGTATTGCGGCAGAGTTGATCGAAACCTTGTCGGCTCCAGCTTCAAGCAGTCTTGCAACGTCTTTCAACTCATTTATGCCTCCGCCAACGGTGAACGGGATACTGATGTTTGCCGCCACCTTTCCTATAAGCTCGGTAAAAGTTTTTCGTCCTTCGTGCGATGCTGTTATATCAAGATAAACAAGCTCGTCGGCTCCGGCATCGCTATATGCTTTTCCTAGTTCAACCGGATCTCCGGCATCACGGAAATTTACGAAGTTTATTCCTTTTACGGTTTTTCCGTCTTTGATATCCAAACAAGGTACTATTCTTTTTGCAAGCATAATGTTTTTCTTTAATTTTTTATCAGATACAAGGCAACGAGACTTCAGAGAGAGAATCTTCTTGTCAACTTGTTTCCTTGTCAACTAATCTATTTGCCAATAACGAAGCTTTCCAGGTCTTTCAGGCTGATTCGTCCTTCATATATAGCTTTACCGAAAATAACACCTGGAACTCCTGCTTCATTTAGCTTGACTATATCGTCCAGTGAGCTTACGCCACCGCTGGCAATAAGATACAGCTCAGGTATTTCCTGCAACATTTCGGAATACAAATCCGTTGCTGGCCCTTGCAGCATTCCGTCTCGCTTTATGTCTGTGCAAATAACTTTTCTTATTCCTTTTTTGAAATATGAAGTCACGAATTCAAGAAGATCATGCGAAGTTTCTTTTTCCCAGCCTTCAATAGCAATTTTTCCGTCTTTGGCATCTGCTCCTAGGATTATTCTGTCTGGACCGAAGCGTTCAATCCATTGAGTGAATACTTCCGGAGATTTCACGGCGATACTTCCTCCCGTAACCATTGATGCTCCGCAGTCAAAGGCTATTTCCAGGTCTTTGTCTTGTTTTAGTCCGCCGCCGAAGTCAATTGTGAGTTCTGTTTTTGTTGCTATTTTTTCCAGAACCTTGTAGTTGACAATATGGCCTGCTTTTGCACCGTCAAGGTCAACGACATGCAGGCGTTTCAAACCGTGTCCTTCAAATTCTTTTGCGACCTCAAGAGGGTCTTCATTGTATATCTTTTGTTTGCTATAATCTCCTTGAGTCAGTCTCACACATTTCCCCTCAATTATATCTATAGCTGGTATTAGCTCTATCATTTATCAATAAATTTTTATTATTTACAAATCCAGAAAGTTCTTCAGAATTCTTTCTCCTGTTTTCCCGCTTTTTTCCGGGTGGAACTGTGTTGCATAAAAATTATCTTTATGCAAAGCAGAGCTGTAAGGGAGTATATAGTTTGTTTCAGCTGCTGTGTGCTTATTAAGCGGAACATAGTAGCTGTGAACAAAATATACATATTCATCTTTTTCGAATCCTTTGAAAAGCCCACTAGATGTATTTGTTATAGTGTTCCAACCCATATGCGGAACCTTGTCTTCATGGACTTCTGGTATGAATTTTTTTACTTCCGCATCAAAAATATTGAGGCAATCCGTATTTCCTTCTTCGGAGTGCCTACACATAAGCTGCATACCAATACATATACCGAGAAGTGGCTGTTTTAAATCTTTTATCAATTTATCAAGGTTATGTTCCTTAAGATATTTCATTGTAGTTTCAGCTTCACCTTGACCGGGAAATATCACCTTGTCGGCTTTCATTATGGTTTCCTTGTCGGCAGTAATAATAGGTGTAATTCCTATTCTTTTCAGGGCATAATCCACCGAAAATATATTTCCTGCGTTATATTTGATTATAGCAACTTTCATATTTTACAAATTGGTTGATTGCAAAAGTAACAAATTATTATAATAATCGAGGGTTGAGGTGTGAAAAGATTATTGCAAAAGTTTTAAGATAATGTTTTTGTAAGGGAAATAGTATATTAAGGAGACGTTATAGTATAAAAATGTTAGTGTGAATGTGGTAAAAACTATATATTAATTAATTCTTTTTTACGGCTCACCTAGGTGAGCCAATCAATCCACCTAGGTGGTTCAATCAATTCACCTAGGTGAGCCGATTAACCCACCTAGGTGAATCAATGAATTTTCCTGTATTTTTCAGGACTTTTTCCGCATTGCCTTTTGAAAAACTTTGAGAAAAACGAAGGGTTCGGGAAATTCAGTTCGTCAGAAATCTGATATACCGGCAGATTGGAATATTTCAGCTTTATTTTAGCTTCCTGCATTATCGCGTCATTAATCCAATCCATCACAGTGCGTCCGCTTGCCTTTTTTATAAGGAAAGAAAGATGTCTGGATGTCATGCATAATTTTTCGGCATAGAAACCTACGAATCTTTGGCTGATAGCATTGTCGTTGACAAGTTCGAGGAAAATATTGAACACTTCATCTTCACGTTTTCCCGAAGCTTTGGTTTCCGAAGGCATATTGTTGCAGAATGATTCAATCTGATGGAAAATCAGGGAAATCATAGTCCTGACAGTTTCCTTGGCAAAAGGTTTGTCTCTGATTATTTCCCAAAGAAGATTCATTATGGCGCTCATGCGTTCAGAGTCTTTATCATTCAGATGCAACTGAACGAACAGCCTTTTGTGCAGATAGTCCTGCATAAAATCTTCCTTTTGCCATCCGTCCATAAAACTGTTGTGAAAGGCAAGCATACATATATCGAAATCGTCAGAGATGTCCATTATTTCCATAACTGTCCCTGCCGATGCTACAATTAAATCTCCTTTGTGGAATGTTGTTTCTTTCAGATTTATTCGTAATGAAGCATGTCCGGAAAGAACTTTGGCTATTCTTCCTTCCGTTAGCCGGTATGGTTGCTTCAGGATTCTTATTGTGTTGAAAAACTCACTTATACCTTTTATGGAACGAACCATACCAATATCCGGATTGAGAAAACGAAATTCATTTTCGGATGTTATGTGCAGGCTGGAGAGTTGCTTCATCGACAGTGTTGGGAGCTTTTCTGTTTTCATAATTATAGAGATATTTCCCGTAAAGATAATATTATAATGCCTTTAATGTTTGAAATATGTGTTTTATCGTACAAATAGAACATATAATAGTGAAAATAGAGCTGATTTTAAGATTTGATATGTCTATTTTTGTGAAAACTAAAGAAGTTGGCTTTTTAAGTTGTCAATCAATTAAATATTGAATCATATGAAATACATTCTGACAATTGTTTTATTGGGATTTATGAATATGAATCTTTTGTCGCAAATAACATTGCAGCAATGTTGTTCGCTGGCAAGGGAAAATTATCCTCTGGCAAAGCAGTATGACCTTATTTCTTTGTCGGAGCAATACACTTTGGCAAATATCAAATCCGGAAATTATCCGCAGTTACAATTGTCCGGCAGCGTGTCATATCAGAGTGATGCCACAACTTTGCCTTTTGAGATTCCAAATCTGGATTTTCACGGACAGCCCAAAGACCAGTATCGTGTTATGATTGAATTGCGGCAGAATATTTGGGATGGAGGTGAGAAAGCCAACAACAAAAGAAACGCAAGTCTGGTGGCAGAGGAAAACAAGCGCAAGCTCGACATTTCGATGCATGAACTGGAAGATAGGGTGAATAATATTTTCTTTGGGATATTGCTACTTGATGCTCAGCTCAATCAGAATAGCTTGCTTGAGGAAAATCTGCGGAGCAGTCTTTCATGCGTCGAGGCTTTGAGGAATAATGGAATTGTAGGTCAGTCGGAAGTGGATGCTGTCAAGGTTGAAATTCTTGGAGTCCGGCAGAAACGTGCAGTTCTACAGTCGAGCCGCGCCTCATATATTGATATGCTCTCACTTCTCACCGGAAAGAAAATGGATGAAAAAGATAGCTTTGTCCGTCCCGAAATGTTGGTTTCGGCAGAAGAAGTTGACCTTCAGCGTCCGGAGCTTTTGTGGTATGATGCCCGAATGCGTACAGTTGAGAATGAAATGCAGAAACTGAAAACACTTTATATGCCACGTTTCAGTTTGTTTGCACAAGGTGGTTATGGAAATCCGGGACTTAATATGCTTGAGGATAAGTTCAGACCATATTATATTGTTGGAGCACGGCTGAACTGGAATATCAGCAGTTTCTATACTTTGAAGAACAGCCGTAAACTGCTGTCGGAAAAAGCAAAGTCGATTAATGCAGAACGTGAAACATTTGTTGTCAACAACGATTTTCGCAAACGTGAAAAAGAAGGAATGATGCAAGCTTTGGAAAAACAGCTCCGTGAAGATGATGAGATAATAAGACTGAGAGGCAATATACGAAAAGCTTCCGAAGCGAAACTTTCCAACGGAACTATTTCTGCAACTGACCATATCAGGGAGATAAATGCCGAAAGTCTGGCAAAACAGGCAAAAGATATTCACGAAATTGAATATCTGATGAGGATTTATGAATTTATGAGGCTTTGAATCTGGAGACAAGTTAACAAGGTCAAAACCTCCGTAACTTTATAATTTATTATCTAAAATTCTTGTTAACTTGTCTTCTTGTCAACTTGTTATCTGAAAATAGAACTTGCGAAACTTGAAATCACTATAATAAAATAATCATTATGAATAAAGCATTTCTATTATTTATATCAATATTAGGTTTTGTGTCATGTTCTTCCGAAAAAGAATATGACGCTACCGGAGTTTTCGAATCAACTGAAGTGACAGTTTCAGTAGAAACTGGAGGCAGAATAATCTCATTCGAAGCTAAAGAAGGTGATAAATTGGAAAAAGGAGATGAGGTTGCAATTATCGACACAGCCCAACTTTATCTCAAGAAACTGCAGCTGATGGCAAATGCCAAATCTGTTGTAAGCCAGAGACCGGACATCAATAAACAGATTGCCGTTACTCGCGAACAGATTGCAAAAGCTGAGAAGGAACGTGACCGTGCTGCAAAACTTGTTGAGGCTAATGCTGCAGGAACAAAACAGCTCGACGACTGGAATTCACAGCTAAAGATATTGAACAAACAACTCGAGGCTCAATTGTCGTCACTGTCTAATACAGAGAGCAGTCTGAATGAACAAAGTTCATCTCTTGATATACAAAGAGCTCAGATAGAGGATTTATTGGATAAGTCTTATGTTAAATCACCAATCAGCGGTCTTGTTTTGTCAAAATATGCCGAAGAAGGTGAATATGCCGTTCAGGGAAAACCTCTGTTCAAGATTGCCGATATGGATGATGTGTTTATCCGCGCTTACATAACTTCAGAACAGTTGGCAGAAGTAAATATAGGAACGAAAGCCAAAGTTTATGCCAGTTATGGAAATGAAACCAGAAAAGAATTTGATGGCGAAGTTATTTGGATTTCCGGCGAGGCAGAATTCACTCCAAAGAATATTATTACGGACGATGAACGGGCAAATCTTGTATATGCTGTAAAAATAGCAGTGAACAATGATGGCTCAATAAAACTCGGAATGTTTGGCGAAGTGAAGTTTATCAAAGACTGACAAGGAAACGAACGCTTAACAGCATCAATATGAATTTGGCTATTAATACATATAATATATGTAAGACATTCGGCAAGCTGAAAGCTTTGAATGATATTTCGTTTTCGGTTGAAGAAGGAGAATTGTTCGGAGTAATCGGACCGGACGGAGCGGGCAAAACAACCTTGTTCCGTATTTTGTCAACGGTTATGGCTCCCGATTCCGGAAATGCGGAAATATTGAGCTCCGACTTGAAAAGCAATTATATGGACATACGTCGTAAAGTTGGATATATGCCCGGACGTTTTTCTCTTTATCAGGATTTGAGTGTAGAGGAAAATCTGAAATTCTATGCTTCGGTTTACGGAACAAGCATCGAAGAAAATTATGAACTGATAAAGGAAATATATGAACAGCTTCTTCCATTCCGCGGCAGAAGGGCAGGAGCTTTGTCCGGTGGAATGAAGCAGAAACTGGCTCTTTGCTGTTCGTTGATTCATTCGCCGCATATTCTGTTTTTGGATGAACCAACAACCGGAGTTGATCCCGTTTCCCGCCAGGATTTCTGGCAAATGCTCCGTAGGTTGAAGGAGCGAGGAGTCACAGTTGTCGTTTCAACTCCATTCATGGACGAAGCTTTGCGCTGTGACCGTATAGCTTTTCTTTATGAGGGCGAAATCAAGGGAATTGACAAGCCGGAAATAATACTTGAGCAATTCAGTGAGATTCTTTGTCCGCCGCCTTTGCTCCGTTCTGATAAAAAAGATGATGAGGATTA
This sequence comes from uncultured Parabacteroides sp., assembly GCA_937894065.1. Taxonomy (GTDB): domain Bacteria; phylum Bacteroidota; class Bacteroidia; order Bacteroidales; family Tannerellaceae; genus Parabacteroides. Next base: position 21,804 of record CALCST010000016.1, read on the forward strand.
TATAATAGAAGTGGACAGACTTGTAAAGAAGTTTGGAGATTTCACGGCTGTGAAAGGTATTTCATTCCGGGTAAGGAAAGGAGAAATATTCGGTTTCCTGGGAGCCAACGGAGCCGGAAAAACAACTGCAATGCGAATGCTTTGCGGATTGAGTTTGCCAACAGCCGGTTCGGCAAAGGTTATGGGATATGATGTGTCAACTCAAAGCGAGATGATAAAGCGTGAGATTGGCTATATGAGCCAGAAATTCTCTCTCTATGATGATTTGACTGTTTATGAGAATATCCGCCTTTTTGCTGGAATATATGGAATACCGGGAAAAGAAATAAAGCAGCGGGCAGAATCAGTACTTTCGAGCATTTCTCTGGCGGATGAGGCTGACACTCTTGTGGGGCAGCTTCCGTTAGGATGGAAACAAAGGCTGGCTTTTTCTGTAGCCATATTGCATAAACCAAGACTCGTATTCCTTGACGAACCGACCGGTGGTGTTGATCCGTTGAGTCGAAAACAGTTTTGGGAACTGATATATAAAGCTGCTGACAGTGGAATAACCATATTTGTTACGACTCATTATATGGATGAGGCAGAATATTGCGACCGTATATCAATGATGGTGGACGGAGAAATAAAAGCTCTTGATACACCGGCAAATCTAAAGAAAACATTCGGAGCAGCAAATATGGATGAAGTGTTTAGAAAACTTGCACGTGAGGCGATAATTAAAGAATGATATTTGTTAAACAGTTAAGACAGATTATTACGATGCATCAGTTCACAGCTTTCATAAGGAAAGAATTCTATCATATTATCCGGGACAAACGGACTATGCTTATACTGATAGTGATGCCGATTGTTCAGATTGTTTTGTTTGGTTTTGCTATTTCTTCGGAAATACGCAATATACACACGGCTGTGTTTGCTCCTTCCAATAATAGTGATACGAGGTATTTGGTAGGCAAGCTTGATGCCAGTGAATATTTTTCAGTTGATTATATTGTCAATTCGGAGGAAGAACTGGAGACGTTGTTTCGGCGCAACAAGATAGAACTAGCGTTGGCCCTTTCTCCGGATTATGGAAACAAACCTTTCAGTACCGACCAATTGCAGATTTTGTCTGACGCTACGGAACCGAATCAAGGCGTCACTCGTGGAAACTATGCTTTGTTTGCTTTGGCAAAGATTATATCGGAAAAAAAAGAAGCAACATCAGTTTTGCCAAACACAGGAAATGAGAACATAAATGTTATGACAAAGATGCTTTATAATCCGCAAATGAAAAGTGCGTATAATTTTGTTCCCGGAGTGATGGGTTTAATATTGATGTTAGTATGTGCTATGATGACGTCGGTGTCCGTAGTCCGTGAGAAAGAATATGGAACAATGGAAGTTCTGTTGGTTTCGCCCGTTAGTCCGTTGTTTGTGGTTGTGGCAAAAGCTGTGCCTTATATTGTATTGTCTCTTGTCAATTTGGCAACAATATTGTTACTCTCTGTTTTTGTTTTGGGTGTTCCGATATCTGGTAGTTTTGTGGCCCTTGTTCTTGTCTCATTGTTGTTTATTGTCGTATCCTTAAGTTTAGGGTTGTTTATTTCCACGGTGACAAATACACAGCTTACGGCACTTTTGGTTTCAGCTGTAGTTCTGATGATTCCAACACTGCTTCTTTCCGGAATAATATTTCCGGTAGAAAGTATGCCTTTGCCACTGCAAATCATCTCATGCATTATTCCCGCACGATGGTTTGTTGAGATTGTAAGAAGAATAATGATTGAAGGAGCACCGGTGATTTATTTGTATAAGGAAATATTGATTTTATTCTTTATGGCAGTGTTCCTTATAATAGTGACAGTCAGGAAATTCAAAAGTCAGGTAGTCGGGTAGTTAAAAAATAAGAAGTCAAGTAGTTAAGAAGTCAAGTAATTAAGTAGTTAAGAAGTCAAGAAGAAATTTCTTGTTCCCTGAAGCCTTGTTGACTTCTCAACTAATAAACTCAAAAACTTAAAAACTCAAAATATATGTCTCTCATATACCTAATAGCAAAAGAATTCAAGCAGATGAGGCGCAACAGCTTTATCCCTCGTTTGATATTACTTTTTCCATGTATGATTATGTTCGTAATGCCATGGGCAGCGACACTGGATGTGGAAGACTTACGGATAGCAGTGACTGATGCCGACAATAGTCCGGAGTCCGGCAGACTTATACGTCAGATTGATGCTTCAAGATTCTTTAATCTTGTTGATATATGCAGTAATTCTTCTGAGTCACAAATGCTGATGGACAAAGATAAAGTTGATATTATCCTTGAAATACCGGAAGGATTTGAAGAAGATAAAGAGAACGGAAAATCACCTTCTCTTTTGGTAAAGGTTAATGCTGTTGACGGAATAAAAGGTGGTTTGGGAAATTATTATTTGCAGCGGATGATAAATCCGTCACGGATGGATTTGTCAGTTCGATATTTGTTCAACAGTAATTTGGATTATAAACATTTTATGGTTCCGGCTCTTATGGCTATGCTGCTTGTCATGATTTGCGGATTTTTGCCAGCTCTTAATCTTGTAAAGGAAAAAGAGATAGGAACAATAGAGCAGATAAATGTCAGCCCTGTCAGTCGTTTTACTTTTATATTGTCAAAACTCCTTCCGTTCTGGCTGGTTGGTTTTGTCGTATTTACTATATGTATCACACTAGCATGGCTTGTATATGGAATAACACCCGAAGGAAACATATCAGTCATATACTTGTCTGTTATGATATTTGTATTTGTGATATCAGGATTGGGCTTGGTTATATCAAATTATTCATCCACAATGCAACAGGCAATGTTTGTGATGTGGTTTTGTATCCTGGTGTTTATTCTTATGAGTGGACTGTTCACTCCAATCAGCAGTATGCCTGATTGGGCGCAGACTCTTACTTATGCCAATCCATTGAGATATTTTATTGAGATAATGAGAATGGTATATTTGAAAGGTAGCACTCTTTTGGATATAACTCCACGCCTTGCAGTGCTTTCTGCTATGGCTGTAAGTTTATATATTGCGGCGATTGTGACTTATAAAAAGCAGTCGTGAAAATAGTTTAGTTGACTATGACAAAATAAATGCTCTGAAGGAGTGAAACAATTCGTTTATTGTCGTTCCTTCAGAGCTAATTTATTTTTATGCTATATGTAACCTTTGCTAAATCTAAAAAAGCTGGTAGTCTTGCAAAACTTATCGACTAGTTCTCTTTTTGTGGATTAAAGAACAATGCGAAAATCACCAGTAGTATGAAAGAAGAAACTGTTGATATGATAAATAATACTGGCCAGTCGCACATTTCTCCGTCACGGAATACGTCAATCAACCATCCGTTTGAAAGAGTTCCGATTAGGAAACCAACACCCCAAACAAGGAAGAACAAAAGGCCTTGCGCTCTTGCTTTCATTTCTTTAGGAGCAATATTGTCGGTATAAACTTGTCCGCTTACATAGAACAATCCGAATATAAGTCCGTGAACGATAATACCTATATAATAACACCATTGCATTCCGGTTTCAGCACCTACAAAAAATGCCAGATAACGAATACATAGAGCAAACAATCCTAAAATCAATGTTTTCTTGATTCCTGCTTTGACAAGGATAGAAGTAGTTATTACAAGGAAGAACATTTCTGCTAATTGACCGAAGTTCAATGTAACTGTTATATTCTGAACATGTTCGTCCGCAAGAATCATAGAACCATAGACATGGTATAAGGTAAAAGGAATTATTGACAGGAAAGTAAGAATCATAAAAGTACGGTAATTCTTATCCTTCATCAGTGAAAATGCGCTCAAACCTGTTATATCCATAAAAGATATAGTTTTAGATTTTATTGCCGGTGGCGTATTCGGAAGTCTTAAGTTAAATAAAGCTGCAATAAAGCTGACAGCAGCTCCGCAATACATAGGCAAGTTAGTATCGTCGAAAGCTGGAATATTAATAATATGTAAAGCAACTATACTAAATATACCGGAAGAAACCCAACCAACAGAACCGAACATCCTTATTCTAGGAAATTGCTCTGATGGAGTATGCTGCATTGCAATTGTACTCGTGAGGCTTTGTGTTGGCATATGACATAACATTGCGCATACAACACTGACCATCAATAAAGGAAAACTTTCTTGCTGTGCTGCTATCAACAGAAATAATCCTGTCAATACATTAAGTACGGCAAGTATTTTCTCGGCAGAGAAATATCTGTCAGCAATAGCTCCAATAAAAGATGAACCCATCGCACCGATTGCCATTGAACTTAGAACTAATGAAATCTGATAAACTTCAAGTTTTAATGTGTGTGATAAATACGCTGCCAAAGGAACCCACCATACTGCGCTAAGCATATATTGCAGGAACATCATTGTACATAACTGTACTTTTGTGCTGGCTTTTGTAGTTTTACTGGTACTATTCATAATAATTAGTTTTTAAGTGCTATAAATAATAAAGGTTTTGTGCAAATGTAGATTCAAGGTCCAATAGCAAAGACAGAAATAGTTTCTTTGTTTTTATATTTATTATCAATTTTATATTTTCTATTTGTCATGAGATAAAATATGATATTTATGAGAAAATATCTAAATGTTGATTTGTTTTTTATTACTTTTAAGGCGTTAAACCTAAATTGTTTATTATGATATTTACCATATTTACAGTTATAATTTTATTTTTTGTATCATCACAATACGTCTCATCTGAAGAGATAAATTATATTTTCAGGCATTATCAGGTTGAAAATGGATTGAGTGATAATATGGTCACAAGTTGTGTTCAGGATAACAATGGTTATATATGGCTTGGAACACGCGATGGACTTAATTGTTTCGATGGTTATAACTTCAAAGTGTATAGACATGATCCCGAAATGCAGGGAACATTAGGCAGTAACTGGATTACTGGTTTGAACTGTGATAAGGATGGAAACCTGTGGGTAGGAACATTTTCCGGCTTGTTCTGTTTCAAGCAAGAAAAAGAGATGTTCAGCATTTTGCCAATAACAGCGGATAAAAGAATTGACCGTTTCCTTTTTGACAATGACAACCGCCTCTGGGTTCTTATGGAAGGAAATCTTATTAGATTTGATTTGTCCTTGGATCAATATAAAATATATTCACATCCGGAACAGTTTTCTTATACTTCATTATGTCTGACTGCAAATGGAAAACTGTGGGTTGGCGACAGTAACGGTTCTCTGTCTATTATTGAAGAAGATGGAACAGTTCAGTCTTATTCTTTATTCGAGAATTCCGAACCAAGGAAAATACTACATTTATATCCTTCTTCATATAACAACAGCATTTTTGTAGCATATGAGCATGATGATATAAAAATATGGAATGCAGATTCTCTTAAAGTACAGGATTTGAATATACAGAGTTCAAATAATATAACATTCCTGATAAACTGCTTTCTTCAAATAGATGAAAACGAATTGTGGATAGGAACAGATTCTGGTTTGATAATATATTATTTGAATACGGGAAAATATAAAAGAGTAATGCAAGATCCTCTTGATCCTAATTCTTTGTCCAGTCAATATATTTCTGCTTTTTGCAGGGATAGAGAAAATGGTATATGGATTTGTTTCCATCAGAGTGGTGTAAATTATTGTTCACCGTTCCGACCTTTCAGAATTCATTATCCTGGTGATAGTTTCAATCTTATGCAAGGCGAAGTGGTCCGTGATATTTGCAAAGATAAATATGGAAATATATGGTTGGGAACGGAAGATGCCGGAATCAACTGTATGGACAAACAAACTGGAGCATTCTCTAATTATCGTCCTGGAGGAAACGGAGGAATAGCTCATACAAACATTCGTGGGCTGGCAGTTTCTGACAATGATTTGTGGATAGGACATGTTATACATGGTATTGACCGAATGGATATAAATACCCGTAAAGTAATAAAGAGATATTCTTTACTAAAAGATTCAGCGGGAACTAAGAATAGCTCAGTTCGTTGTATCAAAGTTCTGCAGGAAGGAGATATATATGTGGGAACAGACGATGGCGTGTTCAAGTATGACTATCTCAATGATTGCTTTAAATTTATGCATCAGTTTCCTGAGTATTCTGTAAGATGTATTTATGAAGACCGGTTGGGACGAGTATGGACAGGTATGTTCAATCGCAGTTTCTATTATGACCCAATAAGTAATGCAGGAATGTATTTGCCATACGATAAGTTGAACACTCAGAGACATAACCTTGTAAATGATATTTGTGAAGATACTGATGGTAATATGTGGTTTGCGACGCTCGAAGGTGTGATTAAATATGATTTCCAGACAGGTGAATCTATTCATTATACGGTAAAGGACGGAATGCCTAGTAATGTTGTGTTCCGTATATTGCGTGATAATGACAGGTGCTTTTGGATAAGTACGGCAAATGGATTGGTAAGATTTGATTCAAAAACAGAACAAATTACTACGTTCACCGAAAACCATGGGTTAATATCAAGACAGTTCAATGAAAATTCTGCCTTCAAGGATTCTGATGAGAATTTCTATTTTGGCTCAGTAAAAGGTTTTGTACATTTCAGGCCGGAAGATATGAGAATGGATGTACGCCACGCAAAAGTTCATCTCCACACATTGGAACTTGACAATGGGAAAAAAGTCATAAATATTCCTTCTGAATCATCTGAGCATAAAATAGAATTAGGACATGAAGAATCTACATTCAGTATTAATTTTTCCACATTGGATTTTATAGCTCCGGCTTCTGTTAAATATGCATACAGATTGAGTGGAAGTAACCAAAGTTGGATTGAGATTGGTGGAAGAAATACTGTATATTTTGCCAATCTTTCTCCAGGAGATTATGTCTTTGAAGTGAAAGCCACAGATTTCTCAAATCATTGGAGCGATGAAGTTACATCTTTGAATATAGTCATTCTTCCCGCATGGTGGCAATCCACATTTGCCAGATTTTTATTTGTAATGACTGTATTCGTTATGATAATCTCCTTTATATACCGATGGAAAGCTAAGGCAAAGAAAGAGATGGCATATAATATGCAATTGTTTGAAGATAAGAAAGAAAAGGAATTATATCAGTCAAAGATAGATTTCTTTATCAATATTGCCCATGAGATACGTACTCCGCTTACGTTGATTAAGAATCCGTTGGAGAAGATTATCATGTCGAATGTAATTCAAGGAAAAGAATCTGAATCTCTTCGTTTGATGAACAGAAATGTTACCCGCCTTATGTCTCTTGTGAATCAGCTTCTGGATTTCCGAAAGACTGAAACCGACGGCTACAAGTTGAGTTTTGTGCGTACGGATATGATAGCTCTACTTAAGGAAAATGTTAAATTCTTCAGAGAATCTGCTGCCGAAAACAATCTTCTTCTGAATATAGATTGTACGATGGATGAGCTTTATGCCTATGTTGACCGTGAAGCTGTAACCAAGATTTTCAGTAATCTTCTTCTGAATGCAATAAAATATGCTCAGCATAGCATAGTTATACGTGTTTCGATGAATGAAGAATATGACAGTTTTTCTATTGATTTCATTAATGACGGAAAGCCGGTTCCTCCAGAATTAAGAGAAAAAATATTCGAACCGTTTTATAGAGTTGAGGTAAATACCGAAGGAAAAACAGGAACAGGACTAGGTCTTCCGTTTGCCCGTTCTTTGGCAGAAATGCATAACGGTTCTTTGACGTTGGAAACTTTTGCGGCAAACGAAGGGTTGACAATGTTTCGTCTTGTTCTTCCTTTACATTTGCCCGAGTCTATTCATACAGAAGAAAATATTCCTTTATCTGACGAAACAGATTTGTCATTGCGTTTTGAGGAAGGTCGTCCTGCAGTTCTGGTAGTTGAGGACAATAGTGAAATGCGTAAATTCGTTGCAGAAGAAGTAAATACATTATATAATGTATATGTTGCCGAAAATGGTAAAGTGGCAACAGAAATATTAGGAAAAGAAAGTGTACAACTGGTGATAAGTGATGTTATGATGCCTGTTATGGACGGACTGGAATTATTGCACTATATTAAGTCGAATGAAGAATATACGCATATTCCGGTGATACTTCTAACAGCGAAAACTACAACCCAGTTCCATCTTGAAGGATTGGAACATGGCGCTGATGCCTATATTGACAAACCATTTTCCATGCCTTTACTTATGGCACAGGTTTCCAATCTTATCTCAAACAGGGATAATATAAGGAAATTTTATTTCAAGTCGCCGATTGCAAATATGAAATCTATTGCCTATTCCAAAACGGACGAAAAATTCCTCGACAAACTTAATACCATCATTAATGATAATATGGGAAATCCGGACCTTGATGTTAATATGCTTGCCGAAATGATGAATATAAGTCGACCAACTTTGTACAGAAAAGTCCGTTCAATATCTGATTTGACACCGAACGATCTTATAAAGATGGCTCGTCTGAAAAAATCAGCAGAATTACTCCTTAGTGGAGAAATGAAGATATACGAAATAGCCGAAGCTGTTGGTTTCAGCTCCCAGTCTTATTTCTGGTCAGCATTCATAAAAGAATTTGGAGTTAGTCCGTCGAAGTATGTGAAGGAGAATATGGGGAAGGAGTAGATAATTTAATATACATACTAACTTACAATAGTTATACATTATGAAAAGAAAATCATGCATTAAATTTGTTTTTTATAAAAAAAAGATGTTTTTTTGCTGACGGAGATATTGTCGAAATAAAAAATGTGTGTGTATTATTGTTGTAAAATAGCAATATCTTTTGTTTTAGAGGTGAAACTCTTATGTGTGTTATTGTAAAATTGTGTGTGTAACTTAAATCGTGTATTAGTATGAGAAATTTTTATTCGGGATAAGTCTGTCCATGCCTTTCGGATAGATTTAGATATTTTTTTGTTTTTATTGAATTATAGTTAACTTAAATTTAACAGGAAATGAATAAGGTCTTAACACCACTAGAACTTGGTATGTCATCAAGTCTATTCCAAAAAATTCCAATGCGTATACGTTTAGCTTCTTTTTGGCTTGCAGGCATGGTTTTTAATGTGAATGCAGAAAATGTAGATAATCAAGTTGAACCTTTACCAAATTTAGGAGTAAATACTAATATAGAATCCATTTCACAACAGAAGAAAACAGTTATAGGAACAGTTTTGGATGCTTCTGGTATACCAGTAATTGGAGCAAATGTAATGGTCAAAGGAACTACAAATGGTAGTATCACAGATATGGATGGAAAATTTACATTGGAGGTTCCAGAAGGAGCTGTATTGGAGGTATCTTATATAGGTTATACAACTAAAAATGTAAAAGTGGGAAATCAGAAATCCATTTCAGTGATATTAAAAGAAGATACCCAAGCCCTTGATGAGGTTGTTGTTGTAGGTTATGGTACAATGAAAAAGAGCGATATTACAGGATCTGTAACTTCGGTCAAATCAGAAGATATGCTGAAAAGAAATCCAGTGAATTTAGGACAAGGACTTCAAGGTGCTGCAGCTGGTGTTTCTGTAATGAGAACTTCAGGAGACCCTGAAGGGGGAGTTTCTATTCGTATCAGAGGTGTTGCCACGGTTAATGGTAGTTCTGATCCTTTGTATGTAGTTGATGGAGTACAGGTTGGAACAAGTGTCGATTTCCTTAATCCTGCAGATATTGAATCAATAGAAATACTTAAAGATGCTTCTGCAACTGCAATTTATGGTTCTCAAGGAGCTAATGGAGTTATTTTGATTACAACAAAGACAGGATTAAAAGAACAGACCAGTTTGAAATTTACTGCTCATTATGGTATACAGAACATGAGTAATAGGATCGATGTTGCTAATGCAGCTCAATTTGTTGAAGCTGTTCGTATGTCAAAACAAAATGATAATGCTGTATTTACAAATAAAGCTTGGGAAAATCCAGCATTTACCAACCAGTTATATAGTATAGACTGGCAGGATGTTATGGCTAGAACAGCTCTGCAGCAGAATTATAATTTGTCTGCATCTGGAGGTTCAGAAAAGACTCAAGCACGTTTGTCTGTCGGTTATCTTAATAATGAAGGTGTAGTTGTTAACTCTTATTTCAAGAGACTTACTGCTCGAGCTAATGTTAATCATAAGATAAAGAACTTTATACGAACAGGACTGTCTATTGCTTATGTTCATGCGGAAAAAACAGGAGGTGGAAATCTGTTTGAATATGCGAAAACAATACCAACAATGGATGATACAGATGCAAATGGTAATCTTATAAATGTTCCGGTTCAGTATCCTGACGGAACATGGGGACATTTCAAGCAGGAAGGAAATGGTGATATCAGTAAATCACAGGATAACCCTTATGCAGCAGCAATGGAGGCTGATTATCTGAATAAGTATAATAGAGTTGTGACTAGTGCAAATGTTGAAATTGATATTGTGAAAGGTTTGACATTTAAGACTATTGGTAGTTATAATTATTATGGTGGTGCTTATAGTAGTTATTCTCCATATAATGACCGTACATTCTTGGGTAAAGATTCTCCCGATTCATTCAGCTTAAGTTCTAATGAAGGAAATTCGATGGGACTTGAATCTTATTTTACATATAATTTGGATTTAAAAGAACATCATTTGAACGTAATGGCTGGATATTCTGTCAGTGATTACCAGAGTTCTGAAGTAAAAGCTTCTGCTCAGAATATGGTTGCTTCTACAATAAGACAGATTGCATTGACTAAAGATGCTAATACTATAACAGGTGGTGGAGGATTCAATACTGCAGTACGTTTTGTTTCCTGGTATGGACGTTTGAATTATTCTTTTAAGAATAGATATATGATTACTGCAACTGTACGTAGAGATGGTTCCTCTAAGTTTGGTGCAGGAAATCGTTTTGGTACTTTCCCTTCTGCTTCTTTTGCATGGAGAGTATCTGAAGAAGGATTTATTAAGGATCTGGATATATTCAGTAATCTGAAGTTAAGATTAGGATGGGGCCAAACAGGAAATTCTGGTTCTGCTACAAACTTGTCTGTTGAGCAAGTTTCACCTAATAGAATTATGTATTATTGGTTGAATAACGGCAACTATGTTTCAGCTGCAGGATTGGCTAAGACTGCAGAAATTGATACAAATCTTAAATGGGAGACTAACGAGCAAACAAATGTAGGTTTGGATATCGGATTATTGAATAATGATTTGAATATCACTTTAGATTATTATATCCGTGATGCAAAGGATTTGCTTTTATACAGAAATCTGAGACCTTCAACAGGTTATAAGAATATATATACAAATGCTGGTCATATCAGAAATTCAGGTTTTGAAGTAACTGTAGGTTATAATAAGAATTTTGGAGATTGGACTTTTGGAGCAACTCTAAATGCTGCTACTCTGAAAAATAAGGCAATAGAAGTAGGTGATGACATTTTCTATTCAGATGGAGTTAGTTCCGGTTATTATTGGAACAATTATTCTATAACAAGAAATGGTTATCCGGTAGCTTCTTTCTATGGTCATAAAGTTGCTGGAATTTTTCAAACACAAGATGAAATAGATCAGCTTAATGCACAGGCAAGTAAAATGACTAATGGAGAAATAACTGCTTATCAAACATCAGAAACTCAACCTGGAGACTATAAATATGTGGATATAAACGGTGATGGTTATATCAGTGATGAGGATAAAACTATTTTAGGAGATGGATATCCAACTCTTAATTATGGTTTGAATTTGAGTACTTCATATAAAAACTGGGATTTGAGTATGTATATGTATGGTGTATTAGGACAGGATATATTGTCCTATTCATATGCAAATCTTACTTCAATAAAACATCCGACGGACGGTTATCAGAACTGTTTGGTTGATTATGTAAATAATGCATGGTCTATAGATAATCCTAGTGATATTTATCCGAGACTGACTAGAAGAGATAGCAATCATAACACAAGAGTTTCTGACGCGTTTATTAAGAATGGAGATTTTCTTAGAATATCAAACTTACAGATTGGTTATACTTTGCCAAGGCATATTAGTAATATGATGAAAATGGAAAGTGTACGAATATATGGAAGTATTGAGAATTTGGCTACTATTACAGGTTATAAGTATGGTGATCCGGAAGTAGGTGACTCAAAGGTGCTTAAAACAGGGTTTGATGGTGGTCGATATCCGTATCCAAGAACATATTCATTTGGCGTTAGTGTTCAATTTTAATTGTATTAGTTAATGAATCAGATTATGAAAAATATATATAAATTTTTATTGATGGCAGCTCCTTTATTTGGGCTAAGTTCTTGTGGTGAAGGTTTTTTGGATGTTGACAGATATGATATACTGGAACCAGATATTATATTAACTTCTGAAGAATATGTAAACCAAGGTTTAAATGGTCTTTATGATTCTTTTTTACCTATTAAATCAGGAGGAAATGATATTGAATCAAACTGGAACATAAAACCTCATTTGGCATTTTCTAATTATCCAGCATTGGATTGTCAGGCTGATGGTTGGGATAATGAATTCGCTCGTCATGCATGGTTGGCAGATAAAGATATGTTTGAGGTTGCTTGGCAATTTGCCTATAGAGCAATAAGTCGTGTAAATGTTTTTTTAGAACAGCTTCAGAAAGCGGATGTTTCGTTGTTTAAGGAAGGCCAGAAAGGAAAAGACAAAATTGAGGCTCAGGCAAGAGCAATCAGAGGATATTGGTATTATTATCTTGCTCAAAATTATGGACGAGTTCCAATGCTTGATGCTGGAGAATCTTATTCAAATACACCGTCTAAACCTAGAGCAGAATCTTTAGATGAGACCTATGACTTTATTATAAAAGACTTTGAATATGCTTCTGCTAATCTTGGATGGAATCCGGAAAATAATGACTATGGCCGTATAACTAAAGGTATGGCTATGGCTTATTCTGCGATGACATATATGTATAAGAAGGATTTCAAAACTGCAAAATCAATATTTAAGGAGATAATAGATAAAGGTCCGTATGAACTTATGCCTTGTTATGGTGAACTTCATCAGTATAATAACTATTGGTGTAAGGAAAGTGTGTGGGAAGTTTCATTTTTCAATTGGGGAGACCTTGGTTGGAGTGCAGGAAATACAACTGATAACATTTGGTGGGGAACATATTTGACAGCTGCTGCTGAATATGGTGGCTGGGGGGCTTTATATATTTCCCACGAGTTTGCTCGTTCTTTTGAAGAAGGAGATAAGAGAAAACAATATTCAATTGTATGTAAAGGTGAAACACAACCTTATACAGGCGAAGTCATTGGTGCGACTTCTGGTAGAGAAGGTGATTTTGTAGGTTCGGAGAATATGCCGAACAATTATTCTATAAAATTGTGGAAAGGTAAAGCCGGTAATCCGGTGTATACTCCAATTTCTGCGTTTCATTTAAGATATGCATCAGTTTTACTGAATTATGCAGAGTGTTGTTTCGAAGTGGATGGTCCGTCGTCTGCTGAAGGATGGAAGTATATTTCTATGATTCGTGAACGTGCATGGGGAAATTTGGAAGTAGGAAAAACTCCTATTGATAACTTCCCGTTTGAATTCAATAAAGAAGAAGTGAAGGTTCCGGATGCAAAAACATTCTACACTGAATATAAGCAGAAAAAAGGTTATAAGTCTGATGTATGGAAAGTTGCTTTGACAATAGAAAGACGACATGAGTTTGTTGCAGAGTATTCGTTCTGGTATGATTTATGCAGATCCAATATGGCTCAAGAATTCTTGGATTGTGAATATCCTCAGAATGGTGGTGCATATTATGATGCAGAAGGAAGACCTTGTACACCTAGAAAATTCAATTTTGATGCAAATAAAATGTTATATCCAATTCCAACTCAGGAAATCTTGACTAATGAAGATATTAGTCAGGAAGATCAGAATCCTGGTTATTAATGTTATATAATAGACTATTTGTATAAAAACTAAAGTTTTCATATAATTGGTATGAAAACTTTAGTTTGGTTTATTTGGCTAATCTAATTACTATGTATAGTTATGAATAAAAAAATTCTAATAGCGGCATTATGTGTTTTGTCTGGAAATATACTTAACGCCCAGGATTTCAAACTAGGCGAAAAAGGCTATTTCTCGAATTATGGTGTGGACGTTATGGCTTTTGATGATATTTATCCAGAAGGTCATCAGGGCGGAGTAAGTATCATTATGCACGGACACCGAATTGCAACAAACGGAGATATCAGATTGGAGCATACTCCGGGACAATGGCAGCCAGTGCCAAAGCAGCGCAACAGAACTGTTGATGAGAAAAATAATGAAATAGTCAGCTATATGAGTTATCCGGATTCTTCCCGTCATATGGTTGGTTTCAATCCTATGATTTATCCGGATTTGCATTTTAATTATACGGTTCGAGTGAAAGGAGAAGGAAACTCTGTCCGTGTAACAGTTGATTTGGACCGTCCGATTCCTGCAGAATATGCCGGAAAGGTTGGTTTCAATATGGAATTGTTCCCAGGCGCCTTGTTTGGAAAATCCTGGCTTATGGACGGACAAAGCGGAATATTCCCGCGACAGCCGAACGGACCAACCCAGCAATGGGATTCAAATATAGATAAGGCTTGGGATAACAATAAGATGAAAAAAACTCCGGGCGACATTGCTGATTTCAACAAGCTTGCCAGAAAAGACGGATATAATCCTATAATTGCTGATGATATTGTTTCCGAACCTTATGCCATAGGTAAAAGTTTCACTGTTTGTCCGGAGGATGAATATAGCAGATTTACTATTGTATCAGAAAAATCTGATTTGAAACTTTATGACGGAAGAATGAATCATAACAACGGATGGTTTGCGGTTCATTGTGATATTCCTGTCGGAGCAACAACTGCTGCTGTAAGTTGGGTGATAACTCCTAATGTGGAAAAAGATTGGGTTTACAGTCCTGTGATACAGACTTCTCAAGTTGGATATCATCCTTCTCAGTCGAAAGTTGCCGTAATAGAGCTGGATAAGAGAGATATGGAAATCAAGACAGCTCAACTTTTCAGATTAGGCAAGAATGGACGTGAAAAGGTGGCAGACATCAAACCTGAACGATGGGGAAATTTCTTGAGATACAATTATCTTAAATGTGATTTCACGGGCATAAAGGATGAAGGCATGTATCAGATACAGTATGGAGATTCACAGTCCACACTGTTCCGCATTGCAAAAGATGTTTATGACCGTGGAGTATGGCAGCCGGTATTGGAATATTTCCTTCCGGTTCAGATGTGCCATATGCGTGTAAATGAGAAATATAGAGTATGGCACGATTTCTGTCATCTCGACGATGCCCGTATGGCTCCTGCTCTTAATCATATTGACGGTTATCGTCAGGATGATAATACCCGAACAAAATATAAACCGGGAGATTTTGTTCCCGGTCTGAATCGTGGCGGTTGGCATGATGCCGGCGATTTTGACTTGCGTGTTGAATCTCAAAGTGGTGAATCTTACATTCTTGCCTTGGCACACGAAGCTTTCGGCGTTGATTATGATGCAACATCTATTGACCAGAATAAGCTTGTGACGGAAATACATCAGCCGGATGGAAAATCGGATTTGCTTCAGCAGGTTGAGCATGGTGCGCTTTCAGTTGTTGGCGGATACCGTGCGTTGGGCCGCCTCTACAGAGGTATTATCTGTAATGACTTGCGTCAGTATGTCCTTTTGGGAGATGCAGGTAGTATGACGGATAATGTAAAAGGAAATGATGATGACCGTTGGGTTTTCACAGAAGACAATCCACCGAGGGAGTTGACTACGGCAGCTCATTTGGCAGCGGTGTCGCGTGTGTTGAAAGGCTTCAATGATACATTGAGCGTACAGTCTCTTGACGTTGCACGGGAATTATTCAAAGTAACTCGTGAAGACAATAAATCAACAAGTGCCAAGATTCATGCTGCAGTAGAACTTTATCTGACTACCGGCGAAGATGTATATAAATCTTATCTCCTTTCAAAACAGGATTATATTGTTGAGAATATCGACAGAGTTGCCTGGTTCTTGGGTCGTGCGGACAAAGCAATGGCTGATGCTAAATTCTCGAAAGCAATTAGAAAAGCATTGGCTGGATATAGCAAGAGGATAGAAGAGCAAGGTGCTGAAACTCCGTATGGAATTCCATATCGTCCGCATATCTGGGGTGCAGGTTGGGGAATACAATCTTTTGGTTTCAACCAGTATTTCTTGAATAAGAGTTATCCGGATTTGTTCAAGTCTGATTATATTTTCAATGCTTTGAATTTTGTTTTGGGCTGTCATCCTGGTAGCAACACTGCTTCATTTGCATCTGGTGTTGGTGCAGTTTCTGCAACTGTCGGATATGGACTTAACCGTGCGGACTGGTCGTATATTCCTGGCGGTGTAATTTCAGGAACAGCTCTTATACGTCCGGACTTCCCGGAATTGCTTACATTCCCATTCTTGTGGCAACAAACAGAATATGTGCTTGGCGGTGGTTCTTCTCACTATATGTTCCTTGTCCTTGCTGCGCAACAATTACTTAAATAATCTATGAGCTAAGTATATATTCTTAAAACTAAGTCTTGGTTTTTATAAATCAAGACTTAGTTTTTATAAATTAAGATTCAGTTTTTATAAACTAAGGCTTAGTTTTAAGATTAGGATATATTGTTCAAAACATGTTTTACTTATTTATTGTCGATAAAAAGTTAATTTGACAACATATAAATATATAATTAGAATGCGACTGATTTC
This sequence comes from uncultured Parabacteroides sp., assembly GCA_937894065.1. Classification (GTDB taxonomy): domain Bacteria; phylum Bacteroidota; class Bacteroidia; order Bacteroidales; family Tannerellaceae; genus Parabacteroides. The sequence continues at coordinate 38,542 of CALCST010000016.1, forward strand.
AATGATAATATGTCTTGCCTGTGCATTATTTTCATGCAGTGATAAGACAAAAGTTAAACCTTCAGAATTAAAGGAGGAGATAACCTCTGATTTAAAAGGAAATATATTGGAATTCTGGAGTAAATATTCGCCGGATGACAAAGATGGTTTCTATGGCGAACTTTCATTTGATGGAACACCATATGCTGAAGCAAAAAGGGGACTTGTGCTTAATGCCAGAATATTATGGACTTTTTCTTCGGCTTACAGAATTTTTGGCGACGAATCTTATAAAGCATTAGCCGACAGAGCTCAGAAATATTTGTTGGCAAATTTCATAGACAGAGAAAGAGGTGGAGCTTTCTGGAGCCTGAATTCAGACGGAACACCTGCTGATACAGATAAACAGACTTATGGTATTTCGTTTGCCATATATGGTTTGTCGGAGCATTTCCGGGCTACAGGAAACCAGCTTAGCCTTGATGAGGCAATTTATCTTTACAGAACATTGGAAAAATATGCAAAAGAACCGGAATATGACGGATATATTGACTCCTTCACTTCCGACTGGCAAAAACCTGAAAGATATGGTTATGACGGAAAAGGTATCGCACCGAAAACTATGAATACTCATATTCATGTTCTTGAAGCTTATACTTCACTCTACAGAGTTTGGAAAGATCCCGAACTGGCTTCCAGACTTGAAGCTCTTATAGGAATTGTTACGGAGAAGATGTATAATCCGCAGACCGGACACCTTGGATTGTATTTTGATATGAAATGGAATAGTATGGAAGATATTGATTCCTACGGACATGATATCGAAACTGCTTGGCTGGTGACTGAAGCTGCAGAAGTTTTGGGCAATTCGTCTCTTCTAAAGACCATAACACCAAAAGTCTTGAAAATGACAGATGCTGCGCTTAAAGAAGGACTGACTCCGGATGGTGCAATGACTTATGAAAGAAAAGGAAATGAATATCACAGGGAATTATCATGGTGGTGTCAGGCAGAAACTGTTGTTGGCTGTCTGAATGCATGGAAACTTTCTGGCGATGAGCGTTATTACGACTCTGCTATACGTACATGGAATTGGATAAAGACTTATATGATTGACAGCGAATATGGTGAGTGGTATGGCACAGTGTCTCCGGAAAATATCCCGGTTAAGGATGGTCAAAAGTGCAGCATGTGGCGATGTCCTTACCACAACAGCCGTATGGGATATGAAGTAATCAGATTGCTTGAGTAATTCCTTCTTGTAATATGTGTGTGCATTATTAATTTATATTTACTCTTATCATGAAAAAGATTCTTATTGCCAGTGTTCTTTTCCCTGGCTTATTATTTCTTACAGGATGCAGTAATTCTGTAAATACAACAACTACGGTAAAACCTTTTTCGGACAAGAAAACCCAACAAATAGTTGACAGTATATATAATAGTCTGAATGACGATGAAAGAGCTGCTCAGCTTTATGGCATCCGTTCGTCAGACTTGTTGGGAAAAGATGGTAAACTTTCTATTGATTCATGTAGGAAAAAAATACCTTTTGGAATAGGACATATATGTCAGTTTGCCTGTTCTCTTGATTTTGGGAAAGAAGAATTACGTGCATATGTTGACTCTTTACAGAATTATCTGTTGACAGAGACTAGAGCAGGAATTCCGGCTATCTTTCATGAAGAAGCAATATCCGGTTTTGCCGCAAAGGAAGCAACTGTTTATCCTCAGCAAATTGGAGTTGCCTGTACTTGGAATCCGGAATTGGCATCACAGAAAACTGAACAGACGGCTGAAGCTATGCGTATGATGAGCAGCACATTGGCTCTTTCTCCTATGGCCGATGTAATTCGTACGCCGCATTTCAACCGAATAGAAGAAAGTTATGGAGAAGATGGTTTTCTGAATGCCAGAATGACTATGGCTTTTATTGAAGGTTTACAACGTAAAGGCCTTGAGAATGGAGTTGCAGCTTGTACGAAGCATTTCTTAGGATATGGAGGTGGTTCTGAAAGTCCGGAAAAAGAACTGATGGAGGAAATTCTTTTACCTCACGAAGTTGCAATGAGAAAAGCTGGCAGTAAAGTTGTGATGACTGGATATCATGCATATAATGGCACTCAGACAGTTGCCAACGAATATTTGATACAAGATATAATAAGAGAATATTTGGAGTTTGACGGTTTGGTTGTCAGTGATTATGGAGCTGTGACTTACGATTGTGCTAATGCAACAAAAGATTTGCTTAAAAGCAGAGCTGCTGATGCGTTGAATGCAGGAAATGACATTGAGTTTTCACATGGCTCAAGTTATCCGTTTATCCCGGAATTGATAAAAGAGGGAAAAGTGGATCGTAAAACTTTTGAAGCTGCTGTTAAAAGAGCTTTGACATTAAAAGTACGTGCCGGATTATTTGATGCTGAAAACAGAAATAAACCTGAAGTTGGAAATCTTGACAAAGCTGAATGGCGACAAACTGCATATGAATTAGCTTGCCAATCTGTTGTTATGCTTAAGAATGACGGAATACTTCCATTAAAGGCTAACAATAAGAAAATAGCATTGGTTGGACCAAATGCTAACACATTCTGGTGTATGCTTGGTGATTATTCTTATCAATCAATGCAGGCATTTTGGTTTGGAGGAAAAATAGATGGTAAAAATCCGGATATAGTTTCTTTGTATTCTGCATTGAAGGAAAAATTGCCGGCAGATGTGACATTGAATTATGAAAGAGGTTGTGACTGGAGTCATTCAAATGAGGCAACAATTGACAAGAGTGGAGATCCGAGAACCCAGCGTTTGAAAATGATGCTTATGGAATCAGCCGACCCGACAAATTACAAGAGAGCTATGCAATTGGCATCAAGCAGTGATATTGTAATAGCTGCAGTCGGCGAGAATCCAACTTTATGCGGTGAAGGACGTGAAAGAAAAGGCATACGTTTGCCGGGAGATCAGGAAAGATTTGTTGAAGAATTGCTTTCTTATGGCAAACCTGTTATTTTGGTTGTATTTGGCGGACGTCCTCAAGTTTTGGGAGATTTGGCAGATAAATGCGCAGCTGTGTTCCAAGCCTGGTATCCGGGAGAGGAAGGCGGAAATGCCGTAGCTGATTTGCTGTTAGGAAATGTAAATCCTTCAGGTAAATTGACAGTAAGTTATCCTGCAACAGAAGCAAAAGGTAATTATTGCTACAACTATGGACTGAATGATTCAAACCGAATAGCATATCCATTTGGCTTTGGTCTTTCTTATACTACATTTGAATATTCGGGTGTTAATAATAAGGTTGAGGCTAAAACATCTGATAAATCTTTGTCTGTTTCATTTGAATTGGAAAATACAGGAGATATAGACGGTGATGAAATAGTTCAATTATATTTATCTCCTCTTTCCGGTCAGGAAATGAAACCTATACAGCTTAAAGGATTCCAGAGAGTTTCTCTGAAATTGGGAGATAAGAAAAGAATTACATTTGAAATGCCGATGGATTTGTTTGCGATATATAAGAACAAGAAATGGAATATTCTTCCAGGTGATTATCGTTGTTATATTGGTAAATCATCTGTGGATCTTCCGGTTTCCGTAGATATAAAACTGCAAGGTTCAACTGTTGTCAAAGACATCAGACAGGAATATTTCCCTGTTTGTAATGTAGAGAGTTTATAAAAAGAAGAGTGTGAGGCACAGATATATTCATAATCTTTGTCTCACACTCTTTTTGTAAAAGTACAATAAATATCCGTTATTTATTAATGGTAATAATTGAGGGAGTATTTTGCTCTATCCAATTATTAGCTTCAGAAACAACATCTGAAAATTCATTTTTCTTACCTAAAACCTGAAAATCGGTCAAAGGATTTTTATCAATTATAGCTTCATTAAGCTCTTCAATAGAAGGAGCTTTTTTCATTTTGCTATACTCTTCATAAGTATATTTCAGAAAAGCAACATTCTTGTTGATACCTTTGTTGTCCAGCCAATATCCTTGTTTAAGAGGAACAGGCAGTCGCAAAGAATTACCGTATTTCAAGTCGTTAGGATGAGGATAAGATACGATTCTTTCCTTTTTATTATCCATAATAACAGGAACAAGATTTGAGTAATCTTTCTTTGTCTTGTATATGCATACAACCGGTAAGGCTGCAGATATTGAATTTATATTCTCTACTTTATTATTTGATTCAGACTTTAAACCTTTAGAAGATTTACAAGACATCATTCCTATAATAAATAATAGAAATATTGGGAAAATCAGTTTTGTCATAAACAGTCGAAACGCTTACATTTATTAATAAGATAATAATCCAGTATGGTCATTGCTGCCATAGATTCAACGATAGGCACAGCTCTTGGCAAAACGCAAGGGTCGTGTCTTCCGCGAGCCTTAAGTACGGTTTCATTTCCTTCTGTATCTACAGTGTTCTGTTCCATAAGCAATGTAGCAACGGATTTGAAAGCGACACGGAAATAAATATCCTGACCGTTGGAAATTCCACCTTGAATACCGCCGGAATTGTTTGTGCGTGTACTAATCTTTCCGTTATCGTTGAAGAAAGAGTCGTTTCTTTCAGAACCTCTGTATAGAGCTGCATCGAATCCGTCGCCATATTCAAATCCTTTTACAGCATTTATACTCAGCATGGCATTGCCAAGTGCTGCGTGAAGTTTTCCGAATACCGGTTCGCCCAAACCGGCAGGAACACCTTTTATAACACCAGTGATAATTCCTCCGATTGTATCGCCTGAGGCTTTTACGGAAGCGATAAGCTCTTCCATTTCCTTAGCCTTTTCCTGGTCGGGACAGCGAACAGGATTATCTTCGATAGTGTTAAGGTCATAATCCTTATATGTTCCGCTCAAACTTATCGGACCAACCTGAGATGTATAAGCAATTATCTCTATACCAAGCTGTGAAAGTATTTGTTTCGCAATCGCACCAGCTACGCAACGTGAAATGGTTTCGCGTGCAGAAGAGCGACCTCCGCCTCGAGGGTCGCGGATTCCATATTTAGTATAATAACCGAAATCAGCGTGCGACGGACGGAAAACTTGTTTCATATTGTCGTAGTCTGATGAATGCTGATTCTTGTTCCATACGATAAAACCAATTGGAGTTCCGGTTGTTTTACCCTCATATATTCCGGAAAGGAACTGCACTTCATCGTCTTCCTTTCGTGGAGTTGTGATACGTGATTGTCCGGGTTTTCTTCTGTTAAGCTCTTTTTGGATAAAATCCATATCAAGAGTTATACCTGCAGGACAACCATCGATAACTCCGCCGATTCCAGGTCCATGAGATTCTCCGAATGAAGTCAATCTGAATATATTACCAAATGTGTTCACGATAAATGAATTTAAAATGTAAGAATTGAGAAATAAAAGAAAAGTCCACAAATTACAGCAGAAAAAGTTCAATGCTGTTCATTTGCGGACTTTACTCAAATATCTGGTGCTAAATGCTTATTAATGGCAGCCACTGCAACCACCACCGCATCCAGCTTCGCTGTCACTTCCGCAACCGCCGCCGCAATCACCGCATCCGCAACCACAACCGCCTGCCGGAGCTGCGAAAGCTGCAATTTCTTCAGCTGTAGCTTCATGAACATCAATTACTTCTCCGCTGAAGTGAAGAGTCTCACCTGCCAACGGATGATTGAAGTCCATAATAACAACATCTTCCTTAACTTCAAGAACAGAACCGTTCAAACGGTTTCCGTCTGCATCCATCATAGGAACAGTGTTTCCTTCTTTTATCATTTCTGAATCGAATTTGCCGTCAACTTCAAAGATATTCTTTGGCAAATCCAATACATGATTTTCGTCATATTCTCCGTACGCATCAGCCGGAGCGATAGTGAAATCGAATTTTGAACCAACTTCCAATCCTGAAAGAGCTGATTCAAAAGCTGGAATCATCATTCCTGTTCCGAATATGAATTTCAAAGGAACTTCGCGTGTTGCCTTTTCCATCAATTCACGTTCTTCACCTTCGCCTACGTTCAAATCATATGTGACTGCAACGTACATGTTTTCTGCAATTTTCATAATGAAATTGTTGTTTATGGAATTAATAAAATTTTCTCTGTCAATTTTTGACTTATTTCATTGCGTACAAATATAGTGAAAGGCGAGAGCATAGCCAAATAGAAAAACATCGTTTTACTATTTGGCTATGCCAAGCCGCATCCTATATTCGTGTCGACAAATATAGCTAAAGGCTGGCGGAGAGCAAAATAAAAAACTTGTTTTAGGTTTTGTTATTATTCAGCCGAGCCGTATTCTATATTATTTACCGTTCACTGCTTTATCTAAAGCTTTCAAAGCAGTAACAAGTGTAGCTCTTGGACAACCAATGTTCAGACGCATATGTCCTTCGCCGCCCGGACCAAAGATGCTTCCGTCGTTCAATGCCAGACCTGCCTTGTTCTGGAACAAATCTTTAAGTTCTTCCTGAGAAAGATTCATATCGCGGCAATCCAACCAAATCAAGAAAGATGCCTGAGGCTGGAATACTTTTATTTTCGGCATATGAGCTTTCAGATATTCATCTACAACCCTGATGTTTTCCATAATATACATACGCAACTGTTGTAACCATTCTGCACCATAAGTGTAGGCTGCGATTGTTGCTTCATATGCAAATATAGTTCCGGCATTGAATTCTCCGGACTCAAGGTATGAGTAGAATTTTTTTCTTATCTCTTCATTAGGGACAATAGAATAGGAACTTACGATTCCAGCAATGTTGAAAGTTTTGCTTGGCGCCATGAAAGTTATACTGCAGTTTGCAGCATCTTCCGAAACTGAAGCAAACGGATGATGTTTTGCCTGAGGAAAGGCTAGCTCAGAATGGATTTCATCGGAAATAACAAGAATATTGTGTCTTTTGCATATTTCCGCAAGCTTTATCAATGTGTCTTTTCCCCAAACAATTCCTCCAGGATTGTGAGGATTTGACAAAATGAGGACTTTACATTTGTCGTCTATTATGGATTCTAACTGGTCGAAGTCCATTTCATATGTACCGTTTACCTCTTTTAATGGATTGAAGACGATTTCTCTCTTCATCTCAGTAGGGACAATACGGAATGGATGATATACTGGTGGCTGTATGATTACTTTATCTCCAGGTTTTGTGAAGCACTGGACAACAAATCCTATACCTTTTACAATACCAGGAATATAGCTTAGCCATTCTTTCTTTATTTTCCAGTTATGTTTGTAGTTTACCCAGTCGATTATACAATTATAATATTCGTCACTTGCCAATGTATATCCGAATATCGGATGCTCGCATCTTTTTTTCAATGCGTCAACAATAAAATCAGGAGTTGCAAAATCCATATCTGCAACCCATAGAGGAATCAGGTCTTTATTCCCGAAGTTTTCCTGCAGACCGTCATATTTAACGCAGGAAGTTCCTCTTCGTTCTATTATTTCATCAAAATTATATAGTTTCATTTTATACATGTTTGTTTTTAGGTTTGCCAAAATTACAAATTTTTCTTTATAAATGAATATCTGCGTCAAATCTCTGTATTTTAATGCAAACTTCAAGAACGAAGAGGAACTTTTACTAATTAAAGAGTAATAGTCTCTTTAAGAGGCAAAGATTCTGAAGAATTACCTGCCATAATAACAAAATCTCCAGGTTCCAATTTCCATTTGCCTTCGCCCTGATATATTTCAAGTTCTTTTTTATCAATGAATAGTTCTACGTCTTTTGTTTCGCCAGCTTTGATATTCACACGTTTGAAGGCTTTAAGTTGCTTCACCGGAGTGCTGTGTGATGCAACAACATCTTTTACATAAACCTGTACAACTTCGTCACCATCAACTTTTCCTGTGTTTTTTACTGATATGCGAACTTTGATATTTGTTTCGCTAGGAATAACTTCCATTTTATCATAAGCAAAAGTTGTATAACTCAAACCATAACCAAACGGATATAGAGGTTTCGCATCACCTTCGATATAATCACGTCGGTTAGCGCCACGCTTAGGGTTGTAGAATACTGGAAGCTGACCGACATTCTTAGGAACTGAAATAGCCAATCTTCCTGCAGGATTATAGTCTCCAAACAGAACATCAGCGATTGCATTTCCTCCTTCTTCACCCGGATACCATGCATCAAGTATAGCATCAGCTTTTTCCTCACATTCATTGATTGCAAGAGGTCTTCCTTTAATAAGAACAACAACCAAAGGTTTACCAGTTGATTTCATAAGTTCCAACAGCTCATTCTGTCTTCCAAGAAGGTCAAGTGTGCAGCGGTCGTTACCTTCGCCGCTATCCATATCGCTCAGTTCGTTTTTGCTGGCTTTTGCAGCACCTGTCGCTTCGAATTCTGCAGAGAAATCTCTCGCACTTGAACCACCAAGAACCAGTACAATAGCATCACTTTTCTTGGCAACAGCTTCAGCTTCAGCAAAACCTTCATTTGACATATCGCGGATAGCACAACCTTTTGCGTAGTTTACTTCGGTGTTTGCTGAAACAGCTTTACGAACTCCTTCCAAAACAGTGATAACCGAACCTTCAGCCTGTGGAGCAGTGTAATCACCCAACATATTATAAGGAGTGTTTGCATTCGGACCGATAACGGCAATAGATTTTATTTCCTTATTAAGCGGCAAAACATTGTTGTCGTTCTTAAGAAGAATAACAGACTGGCGTGCAACTTCTCTTGCCAAAGCTCTGTGTTCGTTTCTTTCGTTTTCTGTCAGATAATTTTTTGTATCCAAGATTGGATTATCAAACAGATTCATATTGAATTTCAGAGTCAGGAGCTTTCTTACTGCATCATCCAGTTTGCTCTCCTGTATTTTACCTTCTTTTACAAGTGTGGTAAGTTGACGGAAAGCCTGACCGCCTAGGTCTGATTCAACACCTGCGTTGAATGCAATTTCTGCTGCTTCTTTAAGATTTGCTGCAACTCCATGTCCTGTCATACCATCGATAGAGAACAAATCCGAAACAACAAAACCCTTGAATCCCCATTCATTTTTCAAGATGTCAGTAAGAAGTTCTTTGTTGCCAGTACAAGGAACACCGTCAATTTCGTTGTATGATGTCATTATTGACAAAAGTCCAGCTTCTACAACTTTACGGAATGGAGGGAGAATAACTTCTCTCAACTCATTTTCTCCGATGTGGGCAGCACCTCCGTTATGTCCGCCTTCGGTCCATCCGTATGCAGTGAAATGTTTTACAGTTGAAATTACCGGATAATCAGGATTGTTCTGCATACCTTCAACGACAGCTTTGCCAATTTCTCCTGCAAGGTAAGTGTCTTCCCCAAAGCCTTCTTCAACTCTCGACCATCTTGGGTCGCGAGCCAGGTCTACAACCGGACCATATCCGATATGTCCACCTTGTTTTCTCACTTCTTTCGCTTGAGCTTCTCCCAGTTGTCGCATCAAATCCGGATTCCATGTTGAAGCCTGACCAATTCCTGTTGGGAAAGCAGTTGCTCCGATAGCCATATGTCCATGAGGACATTCTTCAGCTAAAAGCATTGGAATTCCTAATCTGGTATTTTCAATGCAATATTTTTGTAGCATATTGCTAGCTTCAATCGCGTATTGTGGATTAAGTCCGCTTTTCAGTGTCTTTTGAGTCCAAGGGTCGGCACGCATAAATCCCCAAAGGCTACCTGTGCCATGTTCCACAACAACCTTATGAGCATCCTCTGTAAGTTTAATATTCTTACCATTCCTTTCATATAAAGGCCATCCGAATTCGTTGAGTAGCTGACCAACTTTTTCTTCGAGGGTCATTTGCTGCATCAAATCGTCAACACGTTTTTCTACAGGTTGTTTAGGATCTTCATAAATATCTTTTTTATTATTCTTGTTGAAATCTATCCATCCTTTCTGGTAGATTTTTGATTTAGTTGTGGCTGCATTAGCCATAGTTGCTACTCCAAGGATAGAGCAGGCAATGATAGATGTTAATTTCATTTTTATTGTTTAATGATTTTAGGTGTTTTAGTTTATGGCTGCAAATATACATTTTTTATTGGTCGTGACAAAAAAGTTTCTTTTAAATGCGATTTATCTTGTTGTAAAATACAATTTTGTGAAATTGTTTATATGACAATAAGTGGGGATGAAAAAATAAGAAAGAAGATAATATTTGTATTTATAAAACATATCTTCAATATAAATATTTATAATCCGCAAAACCGCCTGTTCGTCATTCCAAAACGAAACGTTTCAGTTCTGAGGCCTTTTTCCAAAACGAAGCGTCTCTTTTTGAAACAAAATCAAACGGCATTCAAATGGGCTTCTAACCCTATTTGAATGCCGCCTTTTTATTGCCGGCTGTGGTAAAAAAGCGTCTACCAAAGTTGTTTATTCCGTACTTTTTTCGTACCTTTACAAAGTAGTTAAGATGGGTTGTTATAGCCTTTTATCGTATGTCGAATAGGCTTCTATTTGTGGGATGCGGCGAATAATACCTTTTCCAATGTTATCTAAGCAACGTCCTAACGTTCGAAGCATGGCCGGAATGATTTCTTGCTCATAAAAAACGCGAGGCCGCACACCATAGTCTATTTTTACTATCTCCTGCTCGCAAATATCGCCGGTATCATAGCCGGAATCTGCCCAAAACCATGTGGCAGCAGTTATCGGCTCCCCTCGTTTATATGCCCATTTGATAGAAGATGCCCCGCGCCCGTAAGGTAGTGGGGACGGGTGGAATATCAACGTACCCCAGTTCGCCTCTTTCAGTTCTTCATCGGAAACTTTCACCGTAAGGAGTGGCGCAATGGCAAGGTCACACCGATACCCATCACACCAAAGCGTATGCCCTTTTGTTTTAACGAACATTTCGGCTGCTTTGAATGCCACTGACTCGCAATTTCCCAATATTTTAATTACCATTCCCTATATATTTGAATGCCTGAACCGCCCTGAAATGACCGCCATAACCGGTTGCCGCACGATCAGACTTATTTAACCTTTGGGCTGAACGTGCCATCGAAGCCGCGCTGCGCCCTTTATTATCTCCATATAGATGTGCTCCGGTTTGTATCCACTTTTTAGAGTGGCGTAACGCCCCACATAGTTGCGGGTGTGAAGTGTGAAAGAACACCGGATAAGGTTTGCCACATCTACCATGCCCTTGAAGATGATATTCACAAACTGCCGCCAAAAATTTGGTACCAACACCTATTCCCTGCCATTCGGGAAGTACTACCAGCCGGGTGGATCGGTAAGCCTTTGCCGTAAAGAGTGGTGTTACTGCTAAATGACAGACGGGTTCACCACCAACAAAGCCTACGAAATACTCGGCCGCTACCGGCATAGGAAGATCTAAATAATAATGCTGCTTAAACAATCTTGGGAATACAGTTCCCCTGACTTTATAAATTTGAAGTTCGAGTTTTGGACGTTGCCGAAGGCAGTCACGGTCGTAAAACCGTGCCTCCGCAGTATCATACACCCAGTCAGGTTGTAGCCATTCGATTATATCATAGTGGCAGGAAAGAAGCACGATCTGCCCGCTGCCGCGTCTCCATGTCTTCGAGAATGCCGCAGCCCCAACTTTGGCTATCTGTCGGTCAATGACCGATGTAAACTCGTCTACCACGGCGTGCTGTGGTCGCTCGCACGCCAAACGCGCAAGGCCTGCCCGGAACTTCTCGCCGTTGCTCAGCACATGGAACGGTCGGAGCCATGCTGGAACATCGCCAAGGCCAACTGCTGAAAGCATACCTGTCACTGTGTTGAAGTCTCCATCAGGAGCAATACAGTCCACAATCGGCTTATCCTTATCCCAGTCAGAATAGAGATCATAAATAGGTTGTTTGAATATTTTATTCCCAATACTGGTTTTTCCACTACCGGATGGTCCGACAATCAATCCGATTTGCCATTCCCGGTCCTCGATTGGTAGTTCTACTGTCTTTTCCCAATCACAGCCTTTTTCTGCATTGAAAAGGCTTTTTACCCGTGCAGCCCGATAACTGTTGAAGTCGCTGCAATGGTGTTGTACCTCTATTTTCATACATTCACCACTTTAAGGGTTAGACCTTCTTTCAGAAGACGCTCATAAATTTTCTTCTGCTCTTTTTCATCTGTGCAAATGACGATCACGCCATATTGCGGCCTGTAAGTGTACTTGCTCATACTTTGTCTCGTTTTATGGGTTTGCGACAAAGGTAGAACCAAACAATCGGGTGAGCGAATTTACGCCTGATCTTGCACTGCACAACCTATGCAGTCGCTTGATAAATGACGAATGATACCGTACACTTTCCGCTCACTTAAAGCGTATTTGTCGGATAGGACGGCGACGATATAGGTCGTTTTTTCTCCTGCCGCCCGCATTCGGGTATAGTCATTAAACAAATCGACATATAAACAGTCACTTGTCTTGATTCCGGCGTTGAATAGCCGCTGTAATAGTTCTTTATTGAAAGAAAGTATCTCGTATATTGTCATAATCTCCAAAAATTAAAGTATATTTGCAATGCCAATCTTATATACAGCGCAAATGCGCGAAACAGCGTAATAATAAAAAAGCGTAGAAACGCGGCAAGGGCATACGGCCCTCGGTCGTGCGTTTCTACGCAAGTTATTGTATATAAGATTGGCGTCTCTATACTTTAATCTATGGCCGGGGGCCTTCTTTTGTACCCTTTCCCCCGAAAAAAGGTTAGATCATCAACACATCACGAGAATACATACTTCGTCTTATTGCCTCCGAATGTTTCCCGTTTGATTACCGTTTCAAAAGGCAGTTCGCTCATTTCCTTAATCTGGTCGAGAATGTTTTTCATCTCTTCCGATGCAGTTATGAACTTGCCTTTCAGACCGTCCAGTTCATACTGGACCACATAGCGACCTTCACCCTGCTTCGTTTTGATGTCGGTCTCAAAATCCACAATTGTAACCTTGCAATTCTGCAAGTTGCCCAAAGGGGTTAGGTTCCCTTCGAACCGTTTCTTTCCGTCTGCCGGTTTGTACGTGACGCCTAAATCTTTAAAACTTTTCATATTCGTGAGTTTAAAAAATAAATGTTTTCCGTTGCAATGCTTCACCCAACCCCAAAAAGAGGCGAGAACAACAAATTTTCGCTTCTTACTTTTGACCTTGTGTAACCGCCGGGCGACCTTTTGCTTGATATGCTTCCGTACCAGTACATAATCATGCCGGGTAACATAGCCTAAAAAGTCAATGCCGCGGGCTTCCACCGGGAATATCTGCCAGTTCTGTTTGATGGTCAGGTGAAGTTTGTTTTTTACCAGGTAACGTAATTTAGCGAAAATATCATGCAGATACGCTTTGTCCGGGCCGAGAACGACAATATCATCGCAATACCGGAAATAATACTTCACGCCCAGTTCCGCTTTCATGTAGTGATCCAACAGGCAAAGGTAAAAGTTACCGAGCAACTGGCTGGAATGGTAGCCGATCGCCAGGCCGGGACCATAACTTCGGATAATACGGATAAGGGTCTGCACCAGAGTTTCATCCTTGATTTTCCGACGGAGCAGTTCTATCAGGATGTCCTGGTCGATGGAGTGGTAGAACTTCTTCAGGTCAAGTTTCAGGCAGTACCGCGTATTCGAACGGTCTTTTAATGCTTTTCGAAGCCTGTATAAACCATCGTGGATACCACGTTTCGGCAAGCTGGCATACGTGTCACGAATCATCATACCGCCTAAAACTTCCCTGTAAAGAACAGCCATTATCGCGTGAAGGGCGATTCGATCCTTGAACGGCAGGGACTGGATTTCACGCACCTTACCGTTTTCCACCACTTCAAATTCCCGGAACCCTTCCGGCGCATACTTACCCGACTTGATTTCGTCGGCAAGATCGGCCAGTATCTTATCCCGGTTCTTTTTGAAATAGCGCACGGTACGGCTGCGCTTCTTGCCCCGCATAACCATAGAGAAAGCCTCCAGCAGGTTGCTTTCTTCCACGATCTTTTCTATCAGATAACCGTATCGCTTCATTTTATTGTCGCTTTCAGAAATCCATGTGCTTCGAGAATTAACCTACCACACAATATAACCCAATTTGTTTTTTGCCAAGAGGCAAGGTGCATTCCTCTACGGGTTGGATAAGGGAACACGTCCCGGCCAAGAACCGTAATATAAATATTTTCTTTCCTGAATATGAGACGCGAACCGTAGTTCGAATTCGTGTTCGAGGCATCGTTATTCGCATTCGCATACGCCACACCGCCATTCGTATTCGAGCCGTGATAGGACCGCGCCAAAACAAAGGCCGGAGGAATTCTACCTATATCTTAACATTACATTTACATTTTTACGTTCATAGTTACAAATGTACTTCGTTTTTTGGGGATTCCCTGATTTCCATAAGGAATATAGGGAAAATATCACGAAATTTTAAAATTTCGACCGGCTTACGCCGGTATTAACATTAAAGCACTGCAAGTGCTTTAAACGCATTTACGCTCTCCGCTTCGCGGATAACGCCCCTGAAAGCGAGACGCGAACCGTAGCTCGAATACGTGACCGAGGCATCGTCATACGCATACGCAAACGCCACACCGCCATACGTACTCGAGCCGTGATAGGACCGCGCCAAAACAAAGGGGCCGCCGGTGCTCTCATAATAATGATCCGAATAATGCGTTGTTTCACTGCCGCCGACCGCGGTCGGCACCATATCGAAAAACGGACCGTTTTCTGCCGCTACATTCGTTATCCAGCCATCGGTTGTTCCGGCGTTTACATTACGGGTAGAACCGTCAGGATCGGTAATTTTCCATACGTGGTTGTTGATTTCAACTCCTTTTACCCATTCATATATACCGCCAAAGACACCTTCAATGCCCAAGCCGCAAACATATTTTGAAGTTTCATTTTTTGTATCGGCAATACCGGTGGCGTTACTGCTTCCTGTTGTGGTAGCAGGGCTATACGTTGCACCGCCTGCACCCAAAACGGCCTGTAAATTACGATTGCCATATTTCGCATACAGCATAAAGGCGATTACGCAATGCTGTTGGAAATCTATGCGCTGATAGCCTTTTCCACGGGCTGTTGCGCAGCCTTCAAAATCATTGGTTGATTTATTGGTTGTCGGAGTTACACCGCTTCGGCTATATAGTTTATTCGAAGTCATATAACCTTTATAAGCACCGACTAAAGAACGTGGCACATGCTTGAAACTTCCGTCCACGTTGTATTCGGCAAAACGGTAACGGAATTTATTGTTATCCACTTTTTCCCACTTATAATAGAACTCCGGGAAATCCACCATTACATCACCTTCAGTCCCATCCAATTTGGCGGTTTCGCCGGTCTCATAGAAATTACTGTTATCGTCACGTAGGTAAGCGATCGTTACTTCACCATCCTTGGTTTTCTTGCAAAGGCAGCGGCGGAACTTTGATAGGATTGTCTTTATTACACCCGAATTTATTTCGCCAGTGATATTTTGTGAATCACTTTTCGACTTGTCAAATACGATGGCTGCGTCCACGATCTTTTCATATTCGAAAGAAACGGTCCGGCTGGCTTGATTAGCCGTAAACGACTGGTCGGAAGGTTTCAGATAACCGGCGAAGTTGTCCACCGATACCGTGTAGGCCGTACCGGTCGGTACTTTCACAACGACCTGCGATCCTTCGCCTGTGCCCAGCACATCCCCGCCGGAAGTCTTTTTCACCGTAATGGTACGCCCGGAACAATCTGCGCTGTCGTTGGTTCTTACATTTACCGTTACTTTTTCACATGAATAGCTAAATATGATCTGACGTTCATTTCCACCGGCGGCAACAAAGCTCTGTTTTTGCGGGGTGGTATAACCGGTTGCGGCTTCCACCGACACTTCGTAACTCATATTGACCGGTATCTTGGCTTCCAACGCCGTACCCTGCCACGTCAAGACCTGGGTCTGGTCGGAATATTTGACCGTTACTTTTTTACCATTCAATGCCGTATCGGGTGTGCCCTGGTTGCTGTTCAGGGTTATGACCGCCTTTTCCTGGTTGGCAGACGTGCCACCGCTTCCGGCTATGCGCCAGTCGGCTTTGCTTTCCTTGATGTCGTAAAGCTGGTAAAACACATAATCTTCCTCTTCCGACTCATAGACGCGGCACTGTTGGCCGATGGCGAAGGCACGTGGTTCTTCGCTGTCCTCCGGAATATAGGTCAACGTGTCCTCGGTCGGGGTGGATTCCAACGTCGGGGTTTCCGCGTATTTGCCGGACATGGACGACACAAGGCTTTCCACCTTCTTTACCTTTTCATCGAACGTGCCGAGTGATTCGTAAAACTCTTTCTCTGTACCCTTGTAACCGCCCATCTGCGCCGCCTGCCATGCCGACAGGCCGTAGGCCGGAAGGTCGGAATAACAGTGCTTGCCGTCGGATAGTTTGGTTACAATCTTGCCGTCCTCGCGGCGTTCAAACAGCCAGATGTTTTCTACCGGGACTGTCTTGTCCGCTTCCCACTCGGCCGTTGTCTTTACGATTTGCTGATAGACGTAAACGCCTGTTCCTGATTCGTTGCTCATTTCAAATACCCTTCTTTAATGATTACACTTGCTTTTGTAAAATTCGTCTGCCCGGTCAGATAAACCGCCCCGCTGTGGGAACCGCCACCGCCCGAACCCTCGCCGGTACGTTTCCATACTGCTTTGCCTTCCGTGTTGTCATGGCATTTCCAGAACGTCTTGTTCCCGTATTCGTCCACTGTCCATACTTCCACGCCGATGTCGTAGCCGTCATCCGCCACCGTCGGGATATGGTCCAGGTAGGACGGCATTTTCTTTTCCAGAGCGGTGATACGTTCTCCGGCTGCGGTATCGGCCTTTTTCAACAGTTCGATGGCTTCCGAAAGGGTTTTGTCCGCTTTCTTCAAATCTCCCAACTGTTTTAAGATATTGGTGAGCCATATCGCGTTAATTTTGTCGAAAAAGGTGGCCGCGCCGGTCTCCGTAATTTCAATATAATCCCCGTCTTCCGGTTTCGTCTGTACCACTTTGGCGAAATACTTCACCGCGATGTCGCGCACCACGTCGTCGGCGTATTCGCGCTGGACGTGTTCCTCCGCCTTCACCAGATACACGGGGAACACTTCCACCGTTTCCACCGCCTGGAGCGGAAGCACCATGCCGCCGATACTTACCAGCCCAGCGGCGATGCTGTTTGCCTTGACCCGGCAGCCGCATATCACGCAGTTGCCATATTGCGAAAAGAAGCCGTCGGCAATGGTCAATCCTTCGCCCTGAAGCTCCAGCAAATCGTTGCCCGACCACTTCCTTACGCCCGGTTCCTGTACATGTCGTTTCATTTCCTCGTTACTATTTTATAGGTTCTATCTGCAATCTTGTATCTCTCTATTTCCGCCCGGACAAGGTTCAGGTCCACACCTTCCGGCACATAGACGATAAAATCCACGTCCTGGAAACTCTGTCCGCCTTCACCTTCCAGGGCGATTTCTTGCATCGGCTCGAACAGCACCCAGTGCGCCGGTTCCGAGTTCAACCCGATGGCAAGGAACTGATCCTCGTAGCTCTTGATCAGGATACCGCCGCCGAATGTCTTGTTCAGGTGTCCTTCAAGGGATTTATGCTGGCTTGTTACGTGTACCTTGTACCGGTAATAATCGCGCCAGGCGGCAAAGGCGTCCCAAACGCTTTCCAAATCTACCAACGCCCAAAGCCACCGAAGGCGGTTCGGCTGTCTGCGGTGTGGGGCGACGTACCCGCGGACGATTTCTTTGAAGTTCAGGATAATGTTCATACGCTAAATATCATTGATGGATACCATTTCCAGTTTACTGTCTTCCGTATAGTTGAAATACCCGGCATGCAGGGTCGCCATCGTGTCGATAGGGATAAAATCCTCGTCCTCCGTGCCCTTGCGGGAAAGGGCGACCGTTTTCGCCGTCACGACACCCGTGACGGCCGTTACCGCTTCCAACATCTTGTGCGAATAAATCACGCCACCAAACTTCTGTGCCGTTTTGAACTCTTCCAGCGAAGCAAGGACCGCTTCCTGCACACTGTCCACCGGATTGGCGGGGTTATAATAGACTTTAATATCATACCGCACCTCGTCGGCGTCGGTCGAGATAACTTCGGATTTTGTACCGGCAAACTTGATCGCGTCGATGTAGTTCTTGAAGTTCAGGAGCTGGTTACTCGTGAGCGGCACGATTTTACCCGCTTCATCTTCGGTGGCGACACGGAACATGATCGTGTTGTCTTCCGCCACATTCACCGAAGCGATCTTGATCACGCGGGCGGATTCATCCACCGTCGGGTATTCCAGCAGACCGGTTACGGTATCGAATACCAGCTCGTGCCCCATCTGGAACTCATAACACTTGTCGTTATACCAGGTAACGGTCCCAGCCACTTCCTTTTCCGCGTCTTCGTCCATTTCCCTCTTGAACGTGTCCAGTACGATTTCAAAAAGGTAAATGCCATACGCCACGCAGTGTACCCAAAGCCGCCATTCCGAGGCCGCCGAGGTGGAAAGGGAAAAAGAAACCTTCAACCTTTCCGTAATGCTCTGTTCTATTTGTTCAATCGTTCTTGCCATTGTGCTTCCATATAGGTGGTGATACTTCGGTCTATTTTCTTGACTATCGTTTTTCTAACCAGGCTGCTTTCGTCGTCGATCTGTACAGTGGAACCGGGAACCAGCTTGATGTCCGGATAGAAGGCTCCCAGTTCCCGGCCGGATTCCACCACGGCCGAAGGGTCGTTTTTCAAATCCGGATTGTTCCGAACGATCTCGCCGATGGCTTCCGCCGTGCCGTATTGTTGCAGGGCGATGTCCAGCAACAACTGGTCGTTTTCTACTTCAATCGTTTTCATATCGAGCCTCCACATTCAGATCATTTGAATAGGTGGCAAAGGCCACCTTTGTTACTTTCATGCCGTCGGCCGTAAACTCCTTGCGTGTGGCACGGAGCAGACCTTCCGGATCGTTATCCATCATGTAATTTACCGCCCCGACACCGGCTTCAGCCTTCTGCCGGATATGGCCTTTGTCGCTGTACAGCAAATCGCGTTGGTGCTGGTAAGTACTTTCCGTTACCAACAGATCGCCGGTTGTAAGGTCCAGATCACCGTCCGGTAATTGTTTATAGTCTTTCATTTTCAGCCCTCCAGATAATTAGGCAAGTCCGCCTGTATGGATGCGAACTTTGCCGAGTTGATCGGTGTGCTTGACGGGCCGTGCGGTGTCGTTACCGTAAGGGCCTGTATCGCCGTCAGCATATCGTCCAGTGTCTTTTTCAATCCTGATCCGCTGCGTGTAATGGTTACACCGCCGGTGGATGCTTTGACAGTAGTGCTGTCCGCCGTAACGGTGAGCGCGTCCGCTTCATGCAGGGCCTTTACCTTGTCGTTTGTTACCTCCAGCTTTTCCGCGTCTACATGGACGGTTATCTTTTCTCCTTTCTTGAGGTCGATATTTTCGGTGTCGATGATTATTTCCAAATCGGTATCGGTAAATATCATCTTGTCTATCTCGGTGAATTGGCACACGAACAGTTCGTTGCTTTTCCCGATCCGGCAGACCAGCACCGTACTATCCAACCGGGGGATGAAGGCGAAGCCCTGCAGGTCGGCGTTCACCAGACCGCGAAGGCGCACATCGAAATAATCCACCTGATCATCGCGCTTTACTGTACAGGTAAACTCATCCTCGTTTACTTCGGTAACGGTTCCCTGGAATACCTGGTCGCCACTCTCGCCGAACCGCTGTTGAAACTTCCGGCGTAATTCTTCCATTTCCTTGCTCATGCCTTAATCCCAATTTCAACGACACGCCGACCGCCGCCTGTTCCGAAAGACGTTTCCACGCTTTCGATAAAGTAGTCGCCGCTCCGCTCGTTATACACTTTGTCCTCGATGCTTGCAACGCCTCCCGGAAGGGCGTAGGGAAGCAGGAAGGTTGTTATCTTGCCCCGGTAACCGTCGAACGAGTACCGTTTCAGTTCTTCCCGGGCAAGCGTTTTCAGTTCTGCCGCGTCTTTCACGTCGTAATAGTAAAAGGTACGTGTCTCGCCGCCGTCCTCGCCCAGTTCACCTTCTATTTTCGTGCCGTCCTTGTAATAGCAGACGGCCTTTACTTTCAGTTTCACGTCCTCGGCCAACTGGTATTTCAGTTCATCGTCGCTGATCACGTTTTCCCGAAGGACGTATTTCACCGTTTCACCCTTAACATCGTTCGCCTTGCCGACATGGAGTTTCCCGTTTATGTCAAACCACGCCACCAGCCCGTATTCCTTTTTCAGAAGGCCCAGCACCCAACTGCCGGGCTTGTTGTTGACGACGAAGTTCTTTAGCGTCAAACCAACAATATCGCCCAACCGGATTCCCGTTAAAATGGTGTTCAAACAGTCTTTGAGCGTTGTTTCCTTCTTTGAGAAAACACAGTTCAAGAAACGCAGCTTGTAATATTCGTCCTCACATTCGATTTCCAAGGGGACTTTGTAGTTCAGCCGCTTCACATAACCGATAAACTCGGTATTCAGGCTTCCGTCGTACCCCAACTTGATTTCTACCTTGTCGCCTACTTTGATAGCCTGGGCGGTTTCGATATGCGTCGGCGGTTCCCCGGCATGTTTCAACACGGCCGTTACCGGGACTTTGATCGTGGCGGTTGCCATCAGGTCGTACAAGCTCCGTTTCACCTTCACGTCGTGTACCGACTTAAAGGAGATCGAACCGATTTTTATTTCACAACATAGTGCAAACATATCATTCCAGTATTAATTCAAAACTCCGGTCCGTTACCAGTTCCATCGTGAATACCTGCGCTGTCTCGCAGCCTTTCATTTCGGCAAAGTCGATGCTTTTTATCACGACCTTGTCTTCTTCGTCAAGGAAAATATCGGTCAGGGCGCATTTGAGCGTAACCGATTCGTTGATGTTGTACAATTCATTCAGGGCGTTAATCTGCTGGTCGGGAAAATCCACGTCCAGGCAGACACCGGCGATACGTATCTCGTAATCATCGACAGAGATCAGTTCTTTGACCGTTCCCTTGCGGCCGACCATCGCCGTTTCCACGATGCTTTTCTTTCCACGGATGGAAATGACGGCGTTCGGGATCTCGTATTCCGTTCCTTTATGTTCCAGCGCGATCGGCATAAAATACCAGCGTCCCTGTGCATCCTTTTTTCGGAGCGTGGAGCCGAAGTCGGAACTGGTTTTTTCCGAAGCCTGTTCGCCTGGGTATTCGTAGCCGTCCGCCTTATATTTGCCCGGAGCGTCGGGGATGAAGCCGCCCGGATAAGGCAGCCCCTTATAACCGATCACGTTGAGCAGCATATCGCCCAAGTTGAACTGGCTGACCCGCTTGAAGGTCTGTGCCACTTCTTTTACTGTGTATTTCGTTGCCATATCTTAATCTTCGCTTAGTTCTTCCAATATTCCCAATATTTCGGCACGTATCGTTTCGCTTCCTTTCCGGTCGGTATTGGCCACATGGATAACCACTTCGTCGCATACCTTGCCGATCTGGTACGTCCGGCCACTGCTGTTGTACGTCCGGCTGGTGTCGGTGGTGAACGTGTTGTTCGTTTCCCGGATATTCTCCACGTTATAGGCATCTGAGATATTCGGGGTCGGTATATCCATCGCCTGTACATTCGGAGCGGAAGCCAGCACAAGGGGCACAGATACTACTGCGGCAATCCTCCGGACGTTCTGCATAATGTCGGCAAGGTAATTCGTTTCCCCGGCATCATACGTCTGGGTACTGTCATCAATCCGGGCTCCGGACGCAGGGATACTATTTAAGGCACCGGCTGTCCCGGCTGCCGGCACCGCCTGCGCAACCGGTGCAGCCACCTTCATCGGGATCATTACCGGTTCCAGCTTCCGGGTAGCTGCCGTGTATTCGGCACTCTCTCCAAGGTTGGCCGTAACCGGCTCATCGTCCAGGCGAAGCGTAACCGGTTTCTTCGTTCCCGCTTTCCCTTTGGTGGCACTCAACTTCTTCATCAGGGCATCGAAGTCCGGAGCAGCGGCAGCCGGTGTTGTTACAGGATTCGGAATTTCCGGCATCAATCGGTTGGCAGCATCCGCATCGTTTGTTTCCTGTGAAGCCGCCCAGCTATCCTTACCCGCTTGCTTGCCCTTTTCCCAGGCTGCGGAATAGTTGCCTTTTTGCAGGGTATTATATGCCACTGATATAGGATTGGCGCCCAAAACGCCTTCCCCTATATCTTTAAATCCCTCTTTGGCAAGCCCTGCGGCCTCCTTGAAGTTGCCTTTCAGCATACTGACAATTGCCGAACAGACACCGCCGATACCGGACAGTACTTGCTTGAACGGCTTTACGATGCTGTCGAGCAATGTCCGCCCGAATTCCTTCACGACTTCCCACGTGCCGAGAATACCCATACGGAATCCCTCGAACTTCTGCCAACAATAGGTAACGGCTGCAATCACCGCACCGATAGCAACGGCAACCCATCCAAGCGGAGAAGCTGCAAACGCCGCATTGAGTGCCCACTGTGCAGCGGTAAGTCCACCGGTAACGGCCGTCTGCGCAATATCCAACACTTTTTTGATACCGCCAATGACAACCGCCTTTTGGGTCCAGGCATAGTTCAACGCCATCGCTGCCGTCAGAATTCCGAGCGTAGTAGTCAACCCGATAATAATCGGATTGCCTTCCTGAATCAATGCGTACCAACTGGAGAAGAAACCGATAACAGTATCCATCACGACCGAAACGCCGCCCAATACGCCACCGGCAACGGTCAGCCCCGCGCTGATCACCGGCAACATGATTTCGCCGACTTGCAAACCAACATTCTTAAACTGGTTCCACACTTCGGTCGCCTGTTGCATGGCGTTTCGGGAATAGCCGAGCGCGGTGGAGGTTTCCCCGGTGGAGTTCGCCACGTCGTGCATGGATTCCCGGAGCTTTTCCGTATCAGACATCAGGACGGAGAAAGCGGATTTAGCTTCCTTATCCACCAGTCCGAACTGTTCCAAAAGGGATGACTTCTGTTCGTCGTTCAGGCCGCCCAATACGTTTTGAAGGTCGGTGAATATATCGACGATGCTCCGGATCTTGCCTGCGTCGTCGAACACATCCACCCCAGCGGCGGAAAGTTTCTTCCTCACATCCACCCGTCCCAATACCGAGAAGGCGTTTTCCATCAGCGTGGCGGCACGTTCGGCCGACTGCCCCTTACCGGTCATGTAGGCGAACGTACCAGCCACTTCTTTGTAGGCGATACCCAGGTTGTCTGCCCCGGCAATCAGGTTCGGCATATACCGGGCAAAGTCGGCAAACTCGCCCGCCCCGACACGTTTCGCGGCGAAGAAGGTATCCAGCACTTCCTGCGCCGTCGTGTTTTCCTTTCCCACAATGGAAAGCGTCTGGGCCAACGCTGCCGATACGGTATCCAGGTCGGTAAATCCCGCCTTGCTGCCTTTCAGGGCGGCGTCCAATATCGAAAGGGATAATTCAACGTCGTTCACCTGCGAGTTGATCGCCTCGAAACCGACCGGTACGACCTGCACGTCTGTCTTGTTGTCGGCAGCAATCTGTTTCAAACGTTTTTTCAGGTCATCCAGCCCGGCTTCATCCATCTGGGCGGTGATATTCACCTTCGCCATGTTTTCGTCGAAGGTCATACCCGCACTTCCGGCAAGGGTAGCAGCGGTCATTCCCGTAACCAGCGGATTTTTCAAGAGGCTTGCGCCCGGTATCGCGTCGAAGGCTTCCGATGCCCATTTGCGAAACTTGCCGCCACCGGCCGCCGTTTCCAGCCGGTCCAATTCCCCGGTAAGCCGGGCGATTTCCCGGTTGTATTCCTTGATGGCCGGCAGGTTGTCGGCTGGAATCCATTCTTTCTCGGCTTGCAAGGCATCGATGCGGGCTTTCAGCGAACCGATAGTCTTTCCCGTGTCCTGGAACACGTCTTCCGCCGACCGGACTTTCTCCTGCACACCGGAAAGGGCCGACCTCGTTTTCTCCGAGGTGGCCGTTATCCCTGCCAGTTTCGCGCTGATCTGGTCACGGAGCGAAAAGATGTATTCTATCTTGTTTGCCATAAATCACCCATGCTTTTAATAAAATCATATTTCACCCATTCGGCCAAAACGACCTGCAACCCCCATTCCTCATCGCCAAGCGTTGCCGGGTCGATATGCAGGTAGGCCCGGATCAGGCTGTCGGCAAGCAGCAACCAGCCGGGCCTGTCAGCGATACTCGTCCGGCTTATAACTTTTTTAGCTCGGCTTCCTTCACTTCCACCAGTTCACCCAGTTTTGTGGATACGCCAAGAAACAGGGCGTCGTCCGTCTTGATTTCCTCGTCGCCAGCCAGCCAGCAGTTGCCGAGCAGGATTTCGTTGTACTTCATCGGGTCGTTTTTCCCAACCACGGCGGCCGCGCTGAGTGCCTGGCGGCTGGGGCGTTTCAAGTAAGCAACCTTGTCGCCGACGGTAACACAGAATACGTCGCCCCATTTCTTTTTCCAGGCTTCGATTTGTTCGGGAGTAATTGTCTTGTTGTTTTCTTTTTCGTTCATAGCTCTATATATATTAGTTATACCACGTTATATTCCACATCGCAGGCGATAAAGGGCAAGGCATGTTCCGAATACAGGTCGCCTTCCTTAATGCTGTTCGGGGCTTCCGTAATGGAAGCGTTGATAACTTTGTCGGTTTGTACGACACCGTTTTCCGAGATATAGGAGACGATAATATCAAATTCTAAGTCGGTTACATCGTCGTACCCTTTGGCTTTTGCCGCCGCTTGCATGGCGACCAGTTCAGACTGCAATACGGTAATTGTTCCTTCGTATTCCTTCCTGCCCATCTGTATGCCACGGGCCTTCTTGCCGGTGGCGTACAGGGCTTCTTTTGCCCGTTTGGACTTGTATTCAATGGCACGCAACCCGGCAACAGACTTGCCGAGCAACACCACGTTTACATCAATCCATGCGTATTCTTTTGAATTAAAACTTGCCATTACTCACTTGTTTTATTAAAAGGGTTATCAAATGACAGATCCACATTGATTTCTTTGAGTAGGGCGGTAGGTACGACCTTCGCCCGCACTTTCAGCGCGTTCGTTGAAATCAAATCCTGGTTAGGGTCTATATAGGCAGTGAATCCGGAGATTTCGCCTTCCATATTCGTGTTTACGGCACGGACCAGCAACTGTTCGTAATACTTACACATCGGCTGCGGCAGCTTGCCGGTTTCCGGATCGACAGCCACACTGTCCAGTATTTCGTCAATATAGGTTTTGTAACAGATTACCAGTGCCTTCTGAATAACGCGTGTAAGGCTCAGACGGTGGTAATCGTTGGTCGTGGCGACCGCCGTCGAGTCGTCATTCAGATAATAGCCGTTCTTTCCGATATAAGTACGGTAGAAAATATATCCCGCGTCGTGCAGGGCATTCCAAAGGCTGTAACTTTCCTCCGGCTTCTTTCCGTTCGTCAGATAGCCATCCGCCACCAGGCTTCCGTCACGGACACGGGCCAGCGAGATGTTGACAGCGCACGTTGCCAACCGCCCCAGTACCTTACCGATAGCGGCCGAATAATATTCGCTTGCCCCGTATTTACCATCCGAGGCCATCACGACAGATACGCTGTCCTGGCTTCCTTCACGTGGCTGGTACAGGCTATCGGTCGTACCGTTCCAGGCAAGGGCCGGAAGGAGAACCACAAACGGGGCAATCTGTTTCAGGTATGAATCAATTACCTGCTGGGCCGCCGTAACAGCCGTTACCACGTCCTGGTCAATACCGCTTGTAACGGTCGGTTCGTATTCATCTTCCGGATTTCGGTTGATACCCACCAGGCGGATACGCCCGGCCGCCGAATCAATCAGCGTTTTCAATGGAGACCCGGCTTCCATAGAACAGATTTCGGTCAGCGTCTTTGCCGCGTCAACTACCAGCAGATGCAGTTCCGCGCCGTCACCGGCCGATTCATAAAAGCCCAGCACCTCTTTATAGGCCAACGGGTTGTTTTCCGCCGTCAGTCCCAATTTTTTCAGATCACCGGTAGAAGCAATCACATAGACCTTGTTCAGTTCCAATGTGGACGAAACAGCCTTGCCGGTCAGGATCAGCCCGGCGATACCGTCATCCGAAAGGGTGACAGTCCCGATATTGCCGTTACCCAGCGTTATATTTACATTTGGTAAACTCATATTAATTGCGTTTTAATAGTTTTCTAACACTTTTCAAACCCAACCAAAGAGCCAGGATTGAAATTGATATTTTCCCGATCCGCATCCACGTTTCCTGCCACCACGTAAGGCGGTTCACCGCCACCTCTATTGGCTGGGGAACATAGATGATGGAATCTTTTCCGGGTACATAGACCGTGTCGGGGGCGACTTTTGCCTTGTAGTCCAGCTTCCCGTCTTTGAAAGACAGATCGGTTTCCATCACCTTTCCTTTCAGTTCCTCCACCTGCCGCATAAGAACCCGGCCTGTACTGTCGCACTCGAACAGGGCGGTCAGAAGTGCCGAATCGGGCGAAAGATAGACAGGAACAAGGCGGTCCCTTACCACCGGATCAGGCACCGGTGGGCTCGCGTGCGTGCCCCTCGACATCTTCGGCCCTGCGCAATTCATACAGCACAGGGCAAGCATCAGCATGATCGGCAAAAGGGCAGCGGTTCGCCTTTTCGACAGCCCGGCGAAGCCGTGCCAGTTCTTTACGTATCGCATTGATTTCTTTCTTTAATGGTTCGACGACCTGTTCCATCAGGATGGACATCCCGTTTTTCACGTTCTCCAGTTCGTCGCCCCGTGTGTCCGTCTTGGAAGCCTCTACCTGTGCCCGAAGTGATTCGATTTCAGCGTTGTATTTCTTACGAAGCAGCAAACTCTGAATCCATAATCCAACCGGTGCAGACAAGACACCGAACAGCAATGAAATGATTTCGGAAGTTTCCATCCTGATTTCACAAGGTTTTATTCGTTCAACAATTCCCAGCCGGCTTCCACATCGGCCATGACCGCCGGGATGCCGTTTTCAACCTGGCTTATCGCCGCGGCCAAGGCACACATCGTTCCTTTGTCGTCCACATCGGGGACGAAGGTGGTCGGCACTTGCATTTCCCGGCATACGCGGGTGATGTAGCCCGATGTGTTGTTTTCGGTTCGTGGTGCCCAACGGCTGATAAAGTCGGCGATTGTCTGGCAGCCGTGTTTCCGGCGGTAGTTCTGCAACAGCCTGATCAGGGCGCGGTAGCCATGCGGCATATCCTTAAACTCTTCGAAGGAATTGTCCTTCTTTGCCCCGGCCGGGATTTCACCTTTCCAATCGGTAGCATCCGAGTTACGGATGTTACCGGGATTATTATTTCTGATTCCTCGTGGTGCCATTTATTAACCTCCTACTGCCGCTACATATTCTGACATGATAGCCGCCATTGCGTCTTTCTTTTTCGGAAGCACGATAAAGTAGTGGCGGAAGTTCACAAGGCTTCGCTGGTTCAGCGGGTCGGTTTTCGCTTCCGAATAGTACATCTTTGTGCTGCCCGATGCTTTGAACACACGCTTGGTATAGAAGGCGACGGATGCCTGGTATTCATTGGCTCCGGCAGCGGTTCCGAACTTCACCTTTGTACCGGCAACTTTATATACCGGGTTGTCGGAATACTCATACACTTCAAACCCATACAGGTTGGCGATCTTTCCGGTCGTGTAGTTGTAATACTGATCCTTAAACTTCTGGTCGGTCAGGAGAAGGTCGTTCACGTGGTCGCTGCATAGTACCAGGCGGCGACCCTGTACAGGGATTTTCAGTTTGTCGAACTGGTCCTTCAGGGCGATAATGTCCGACATCTGCAAACGTCTGCGCCCGCTGGCCCCTCCACCCACGATCTCACCGGTAGTCTTCAATACCGGGGTTTTGGCTCCGTTGCTGTCCGGGGCAAGCGCGTGGATCGCCTTGGCAAACTTCTTTTCCTTTATGGCATCGGCATGGCGTTCTTTGAGGCTCGCCATCTTGTCGTAAGAAGAAGCGTACAGTTCGTCGTCCGTTACCGGAGTCGGTTTGGTCTGGAACTTGTCCAGCGAGAATACCGCGTCGTTGTCGGTGATTTCCTGCACATCCAGCGGATAGGTCGTATTGTTGACCAATACATCCGGGTCGCCTCCGACATCGATCATGTGGATCACGTTGTTCTCGGCATACTGCGAATAGTCGGGCAAACCATCTAAAAAAGTGGCTGTGTCACCGGCACGAAGGGTTTTGATCAGTTCGCCGGTCCATACCTCCGTCAGCACCCCTTCGCAAAGTGCGCCGGAAGGCAGGAAAGGACCGGCAGCCAATGATACGCCGACGGCTGTAGCGGCTCCGGCCATCGCCGGAACGCCCATCACGGCGGCAATCATAACGCCCATCACCGCGTTGAACAGCAGGGCAGCAATCGCTTTGATTCCTTTTGCTTTCATTTGTTTTTTGATTTGTTTGATTGATTAGTAATTGGGACAGTCCATACCGTATTCCGCTTTATAGAGCTTCATATAGGTAGGTTTGTCGTTTGTTCTCAGTTCCATAATCTTGTCGGCCGGAACGTCTGAAAGTTTCTTCCATTCTCCGGAAACAGAATTTCCGCCCGAAAGCCGGATCACGTCGGTCGGTTTCTGCGTCGGTGTCATGGCTTCGAAAGTCAGTTTCAGGGATTCCAGCCCGACCTGCTTGCCAAGGGCAATAAAATGATCTTTCTTCTCAGCCGTAATGCGGCGTTCGGTAATGGCAGTGTCAACAGCAGAAGTGATACCGGCCAGTTGCATTTCTTCCTTTTCCTTTCTTAGTTGCTCGTTGGCCGTCTTGTAGCCCAACAGTACCTCGATCGAGGAAAGGATTTCGTTTTCCGTTGCCGTTTCCGGCAGGCCCAATTTCAGGGCGATCGCTTTAAAATCCATTTGTTCGTCTGGTTTTTGAGTGTTATTAATAAGCAGCGGGAGACTTTCGGATTCCTCGCCAGCCGCCAGTTTCAATTCTTTACCTTGTACGTTCAATATGAGCGGTAGTGCGTTGTCGTTACCGCCAATATCCACCATGCTAACCTCGGTCAGTTTGCTTTTTGTGACGGTCGCGCGATATTGGCCGGGCTTGACGAGTTCCGGGGCGTCGCTATACTCCAGTACGTCCACATTCGCACTGGCCATACGGAGCGTACCCTTTTCCCATTGCGCCTTTGCCTGTTTGGATTCCTCGCGCACTTCATCGAAGTAGGGTTCGCCGGTTACCCGGCCGTCTTCCTTCTTAATATCCTTTATGCAACCGATGATCACGCCGCGCCAGTGCATCCAAAGTAGCACGGGGTTTTTCTCATACTGGGAAATATCCATTCCCGCCGTGCTGATCCAAGTGCCGTAGCAGTTGACCGATTCGTCGCTGATTACAATTCGTTTTCCCATTTCGTTTCCGTTGATACGCTGCAAACATACAGGCATAAAAAGGGCGGGCAAAAAAAGTGTGCAACGGTTACACAGATGTATGTAACGGTTACACACTTCTATGTAAGCGTTACACACTTTATTGCCGGACGGCGTTTTCCTTTACAATTTTGCCGAAAAGCAAATCATTTTTTATGGCTTCAAAAAAAGAACTTGAAAAGACAAAGGAACTGGCCCGGCTCTATTACCTGAACGGGGATACGCAGAAGCTGGTGGCCGAAAAGGTGGGTGTCTCGCGCGTCACCGTGAACAAATGGGTAAGCGACGGCGGCTGGGATGCGTTGCGCACCGCCAAATCAATTACCCGGAAAGAACTGGTCGCCAAAATCATGAAGAAAGCCGACGAAAAACTGGAAAACGGCGATATGAGTGCCGACGAAATGGCAAAACTGGCGGCCAGCATCGAGAAGATAGACAAACGTACCAACGCTACGACCATTATCGAGGTGCTTACTTCCTACAACAACTGGCTGGTGGCGCGTACCCAGATAGACAAGGAACTGACGGTGGATTTCCTGAAAATGACTAACCGTTACCAGGACATATTTATCGCCGAACAAGTCTCGGCCGAAAATCCGGGACTATAATATATAATGTATGGCAACACAGATAAGTCAGAAAGAAGCACTGAAAAGATGGAAACAGCTTTGTGAGACCATCCAAAACTTTTCCACCGTCAACACAGCCGAAACAAAGGCCGAGCAGATGGAACGTATCAACCGTGCCCGGAAAGATTATGCCTATTTTGTGGAATATTACTTCCCGCATTATTGTACGGATAGCGAAACCGGCAAAGTTATTCCTTCTGCAAAGCACCATATCGAGGCGGCCAAAAAGATTCTCCGAAAACGCTCATTAAAGGCGGTTTTCAAATGGGCACGCGGGCAGGCCAAATCCACCCACATGGACGTCATGATCCCGATGTGGCTCATGGCACAGAAACGGCGGGAAATTAACGTCATGGTACTGGTTGGCAAGTCGGAAGATGCCGCCTGTACCTTGCTTGGCGATATTCAGGCGGAACTGCAATATAACAAACGCTACACGCATGACTTTGGAACCAAATACAATGCCGGAAACTGGCAGGACGGGGAGTTTGTAACCTCCGACGGTGTGGCCTTCTTCGCCCGTGGCCGGGGCCAGTCGCCGCGTGGATTGCGCTACCGGAATCGACGACCGGACTATATTGTTATCGACGACCTCGACGACGACGAACTGTGCGAAAATGATAGCCGTGTTCGTAAACTGACCGAATGGGTGAAAGAAGCCCTTTTTGGCGCATTCGGGGCCGAAGGTGGCCGTTTTATCATGGTCGGCAACCTGATCAGCAAATGCAGCGTGCTGGCAAATATCGCAGCATCAAAAGGCGTGGAAGTTAGCCAGGTGAACGTCCTGGATAAAAACGGCAAATCCGCCTGGCCGGAATACTGGACACCGGAGCGCATCCAGGAGAAGCGGGAGTTCATGGGTTACCGGGCCTTCGAAAAGGAATACATGAATAATCCGATCAAGGAAGGTTCGGTGTTCCGGAAAGACTGGATAAGGTGGAAAAAGATATTGCCGCTCGACAAATACGACGAGATTGTCGCCTATTGCGACCCTTCGTTCAAAGGCTCGAATAAGAACGACTATAAAGCCATTAAGGTTTGGGCCAAGGTTGGAACGGAACTGCACCACCTCCGAGCCTTTGTCCGGCAATGTTCCGTCGCGGAGATGGTACGTTGGTTCTATGATCTGCACGAAAGTCTGCCGGAAGGGGTTGTCTGCAAATACATGATAGAGGCGAATTTCCTGCAAGATACCCTGCTCGATGATTTCGAGGAAGAAGGAAACCTTCGAGGATACCAGTTACCCATACAGGCTGACAAACGGAAGAAACCGGACAAGTTCCAGCGTATAGAGGCCGTATCGCCGCTTTGGGAACGTGGCTTTGTCTATTACAATGAGGATTTGCAGAACGACCCCGACATGCTCTGCGGTATCGAACAGACGCTTTCCATCGAAAAAGGCAGCAGCACACACGACGATGGTCCCGACGCGGACGAAGGGGCAATCAACGTATTGCAGAAGCATTCGAGAATACAGAAGTTTAAACCGAGTATCGGCACGCGCCGGTCTCCTAAAAATATGTGGTAATGATACAGTTTATTAAAGACATGATTCTGAATTACAGAATCCGACGCGCCATCCGTTTGGCGGGCGAGCTATCCGAAGTGAGCAAACGAAAATACCTGGTCCTCATGGTGGCCGGTGTGCCGAAGGTTTATTCCAAACAGGAACTGAAAAAGATGATCGCCCGGCGCAAGTTCCGCAAAGGTACGACCATTCAGGATTTAGAAAAGAAAGCCATCCTTATAACCGGATAAGCCTATGTTCCTGGCAGAAGAAGATTATATAGTGGCCAGCAATACCGCGCTCAGCGTATTGCAGCAATGTTCGGAAGAAAAACGGGAAACCGCCGAACGGATGGCCATTGAGGAAGTGTCCGGTTATTTGCGGAGCCGGTACGATGTGAAGAAGATTTTCGCCGCTACCGGCAGCGAACGGAACAACATTATCGTACTCCGCACCTCGGACGTGGCCTTGTACCATCTTTCCGCGTGGCTGCCTAACAAGATGGGGCACGAAATAAGGAAAGAGCGTTACGAACTTACCCTGAAATGGCTGGAGGGTGTACAAGCTGGCAAGATAATCCCCGACCTTCCTACCGTAACCGGCGAAAATGGCGAGGAAGATGTGAACAACCCCGTCAAGTGGGGTTCTGGAATACAGAATACTTATATATGGTAGATTATGGCAAAAAGGAACAAATATAATCCCGGCATGAAGATTAGCGGGTTCAACTTGTCTTCGGCGAAAGACCGCCGAAGACTCCAGTCGCTGACGGTTGAACTGAAACTACAGGCCGAAGCCTTGACGCAAAAGGACATGCGTTCCTGGCGTCAGGCATGGCAACAGGCTATCGACATCGAAAACCCGCACCGGGAACGGTTGTATGATATTTACCGCGATGTGGAAGTGGACCTGCATCTTTGCGGTTGTGTGGACCAGCGCAAAGGGTTCGTCCAGAAGAAAGGCTTCAAATTGGTAGATGCCAAAGGAAAACAGAACGACGATGTCACCCGGCTTTTTGAAGCGGTATGGTTCAAGGACCTGGTCGGTTATATCTTGGATTCCCGCTACTGGGGTCATTCGCTTATCCAGTTGGGGGACGTGGTGAGCATCGACGGGGAAATGCGTTATATGGGTGTGGAACTGGTCAACCGCAAACACGTGATACCGGAATACGGCGTGATCGTCCGGGAACAGGGCGACGAATGGAGAATAGGTGTACCCTACCGGGAAGGCCCGATGGCCGACTGGGTGGTGGAGGCAGGGAAACCCAAAGATTTGGGCTTATACCTGAAAGCTGCTACGCAGACCATCCCCAAAAAGAATATGCTGGCCTACTGGGACCAATTCGGGGAAATATTCGGGATGCCGATCCGTATCGCCAAAACAACGGCACGCGACCCGAAAGACCGGAGCCAAATAGAAAACATGCTTTCTTCGATGGGTGCGGCCGCTTGGGGGTTGTTCCCGGACGGAACCGACATTGACATCAAGGAAACGACACGGGGCGACGCTTTCAATGTCTATGACAAGCGTATTGATCGCGCCAACTCGGAACTGTCAAAAGGCATCCTGAACCAGACGATGACCATTGACAACGGAAGCAGCCTTTCACAGTCGGAAGTCCATTTGGAAGTATTCGAGAACGTGGTTGAAAAAGACGCCGACCTCGTGAAAGACATCGTAAACGACCAGCTTCTGCCGCGCATGGTAAAGCACGGCTTCCCGGTAAAAGAGCTGCATTTCGAGTGGGACGACAGCGTGGACTACACGCCGGAGCAGCAGTTGGAATACGAAAAGATGATTCTTGACCGGTTCGAAGTCGATCCTAAATACCTTATCGACAAGTACGGCGTACCTATTACCGGGGTGAAGAAACTACCGGAACAGGCTGCTTTGGCACGTCCTTTTTTCGATTAGGCCCCGCCGATTATGCGGGGCTGCACGAAAGGATAAGCCTGTTATATCAGGAAGGTAATTTGCAATTAGCCGCCGACGATTACCCGAACACGTCCGCCATTGAATCCGCCTTCGAAAAAGCGATGAAGTGGCTACACGGGAAAAGAATTTTCGGAGCGGGTATGCTGAAAGAAAAACCGGTTCGCCGGCTGATTGAGGAAACCGCCGCTTACCTTTCCAAAGGCATCGAGCGGGGCGTTGTACAGGAATCTCCATCGGAAGCGATGGTCTCCAGCCTTCGGGAAAGTGCCGGTGTGTTCTCCGGATTCAAAACCTTTCATGAAATGAAGGAGGCAGCAAACCTGTTGTTGGATGAAAACGGCGATTTAAAACCATTTGAACGCTTTTCAAATGACGTAGGGAAGATTAATGACACTTACAACAGGCACTATTTGAAAACGGAATACAATTTCGCTGTGCAGAGTGCGGAAATGGCAGCCAAATGGGAAGAGCAACAAGACGACGGGGGCGGTCGTTATTTGCTCCAGTACCGTACCGCCGGTGATAAGAAGGTTCGCCCGGCGCACCAGGAACTGAATGGTATAACTTTGCCGCCTTCCGATCCGTTTTGGGACAAGTATTATCCGCCGAATGGTTTTAACTGCCGTTGTACCGCCCAAAAGGTACGCACAGCCAAATACTCGGCCACTGATAGCGACGCGGCCATGAAAGCCGGGGATAAGGCGACCGAGGGTAAATATGCCGAGATGTTCCGGTTTAATCCCGGCAAACAGCGGGCGGCTTACCCGGCTTACAATTCTTACACGATCAGGAAGTGCGCTACCTGTAAAAAGAATGGGCTGGAACTGGCAAAGATTCCCAGCAACGAACTTTGTACGGCCTGTCCGATCATCCGGGAATGCGCCGGGGACATTGCCAAATCGCAGGCGGCCATCGAACGGAAGCACTACCTTCGGGAAATGCAGTCGCTTCTGAAAAAGAAGGTCGTGCTGGAGATAGACGGGGTAAAGAAAAGCATCGGATTTACCAAAGAAGGAAATAAGCACTTATACAGTGATACATTCGGGCGGTCGTCCGTATTAAAACCGGACGATTTGGCACATCTGGACAACGTATTAAAACAGTCTGTTTATGTCAGTACGTCTGACAGATTAAGTCACGCACGAAAAGATAAGGTAAAACGGTTCTTTTATTTGAAAGGAGAGATTAACGGTAAAACGGTATATCTGAATGTGGCCGAAGCTGAATTTGAAAACAGAGACGGCAAGAAAAAGTATGACCGTTTTTTATATTCGGTAACGGACAAAATAAAAAGCGAATAAATCGGCGGCCCCTTAGGTTCTTGACCAGCTTAGCCCACACAATTCACTCGCTTTTCATTGCAAATATACGAACTAATAATTTAAAACCCAACCTTATGGACGGAGATTTTAAGAAAGAAGTCATCGACCAGTCAATAGAAGACATCAGAGTCGAGTTTGACGAGGAATTTGACCGGAATTTCGAGCGTAAAGCCTTCTTCGATGAAAAAGAATGGCCCGAACGGAAATTTGACGACGGGGTCGGCTCGCTCCTGCAACGCACCGGTGGGCTGCGCCGGAGTGTCCGGAGCAGGAAACGGCGGGGCGAACTGGTTTATTCGTCTTCCAAACCATACGCCCGGATTCATAATGAAGGCGGGGAAATACGTGTTACCCGGAAGATGAAGGGCTATTTCTGGCATAAGCTAAAAGAAACCGGAGGAAAGTACCAGTACCGGAAAGACGGCGAGAAACGGCGGAACAAGCGTAACCGGGAACTCTCCGACAAGGAAGAGTTCTATCGGGCAATGGCATTGAAAAAAGTCGGTTCTACCGTCAAGATACCCGAACGTCGCTTTATCGGCACGGGACGCAATACCGACCGGATCATTCGGGAAATAACCGAACAGAACTTTGAGGATTATTTAAAACGACACCCAATCATAGACAAATGAGAAAGATTTTATACCGCGAACTAAAGAAACGCCTGTCACGCCTTTTGCTGGCCGATAGTGGCGACATCGTGTTGGTATCGGAAGAACGTATCAAACAGATGGTAGAGGCCGGAGAAACACCCGATTACGCAATCAAGCATTTCGGATTGTGGAACCGGCAAGTGGAATTTATCGAGGAAGAAGCGCACTTTCCGATGCCCGCCGTATTTATTGAGTTCGGGCGTTTGGCATGGCGACACCAGCAAGGCGGATTACAGGACGCAGACCTGACTGTCGGGCTGCACGTCCTGACGATCGCCCTGCCGGAAGGATACGACGGCGAGGAATTCCACCTGGATTTGCTCGACAAGATAAACCGCTGTTTGCACGGGTTCACCGGCGAATATTGGGGATCATTCAAGCGGTCGGCATCCATACCGTGCCACGACCACGAAGAAATATTGGACGATACAGAAGTCTATCAAACCCTTTTGTACGACGATTCGGCGGTGAAGAAACTGGTCAAACATCCGGTTCCGCCCGATGTGGCTATCCGAACAAAGTAAGCTGCAATTCCCGCCCTTTTTCGATAACGGCGGGCTTTGTCGCTGCGTTGATGTAGTTGTAGAAAGTTTTTTCTGAAATGCTGTAAATGGGATAAATGTACCTGCGCCAAATTTCCCGGTTCGACAGTCCGGTTTTGGCGTATTCGTCGTAAATGGCGTTCACTTCGGCCACCCGACGGGCGTATGAGCATCCTTTCAGTTCCATTTATTCCATGATTATAAGTTGTTATACAAAAGTAACTAAATGATGACATCCGGCAAAATAAACGGCGGGATTGTTTTACACTTCCCGCCGTTTGTATATCATTGTTGCTCTCCTTGCACAAGCGCATCGAACAGCAAATGCGAAATTCGATAGACTTCAACATCCGAGGTGAAGCCGCATTCCAATTCATCGAACTTCATTTTGCAGATGTATTTCTTCATCCGAAACAATCCTGTTTTACTCCAATAAGTCCGTATTACAATATAAGGGTTTCCGTAGAGCATAAAACAATCCCCTTTGCGTAACTGTCTTAACTGGGCTTTGGGATTTTCAAACTCCGGGATAATCTCTATTTCGCATTCCTCACCGAAAACAATGCTGATAAGTATTTCCCTCACCTTATCGGCTTCCGAATAAGATTTGAACACCCTGGCCTCGGAAGGCTTACTGACTTTTTCCATAGTGTATGTTATCCCTCTGTGGTTTCGGGGACAGCCCTTTTTCAGCCAGGTTCCATCATTGAATTTTATCCGGTATGAAAATTTCTTACTCATGGCTCGATTCCTTTTCCGTTTCTAACTGCTGTAAGCGTTTCAGGTGATAAACTACCGCCTCGAAAAACTCCAGGCTTCTTTTTGCCCCTTGCTTGGATGGTTTGCTCCGCAGCCTTGGATATTGTTCTTTAATCTTTTCGATTGTGCCTTCCGCATCTTTGATGCATTGCGCTACGGTTTGAACTAAGCCTATTTGATTTGTCATTTTTACCATATCTACTCCTTTAAATATTGAAATTCTCCAAATAGAACTAATACCGGTTCTGTCTTCCCCATCACCCATTCACCGCGTTTATTATCTTCTCCTTTAGGTGGTGGCACGGTTTGATGTACACTTCCGGGTATTAGCCCTATAAATTCTTGACCACAAGCGTTACAACGAGTAATCTTGATAGAGTCATATCTCTGCAACTTTTGACATGTTCCCATTTTAGGGATGCTTCTTTCCGGTATTTCAATCGTTCCCAATCTGTAAGACTTACCGGTTATGCCACATCTTTTACATTTGTATATATCATACGGGCGTTTTCTCCCTATCGTCACAAGATTGGTTTTCTCCCATTCGTGGCCACCTTCTGATAAATTAAATTCTTGCATATCTTTGATTTTTCTAAGATTAAACAAAGACCGGAGTTATCCGGCCCTGTTGTCATTAAACCTTTTCTACATAAATCCCAACCAACGCCGACAAATCCTGATAAACCGGTTGTCCGGTGTTCCGGGTACATCGGTAAGTGGTACCGCCCTGG
Source organism: uncultured Parabacteroides sp. (assembly GCA_937894065.1). Classification (GTDB taxonomy): domain Bacteria; phylum Bacteroidota; class Bacteroidia; order Bacteroidales; family Tannerellaceae; genus Parabacteroides. The sequence goes on from CALCST010000016.1 coordinate 76,010, forward strand.
GAATAGTATTTGCCGGAGAACAATTCCATATTGTTATTGTACGGTATTGGGTCATCCTGGGTCCCGGCATGTTCCTCATTGATTTCCTCGTAGAGGGCGGCAGTATCAACACTGGGTGGCTGGTTTGCCAGGACAGTGGAAATCTCCTGTCTTACCCGATAGAGACGATCTTCATACCGGACACGGAATTTCGCTTTCAGAGTCTTGCCGATGAAGTCTTTCCATTCCGGATGGATTTCTTTCAGCAGGAGAGCTTCGTTGTTCGTCATATCGGTATTGTTGATGGTCATTTGGGCGAAGAGGACCGCCCGCTGTTCAGGTGTTTTCTTGGCCGAGGCGATGGCGGCACGTACTTCCTCCAATGTCATGAAGGACGGTTCCGGGTAACCCTCCTGAAAATTAATTGCGGTCAGCGTTTCGATCGTATCGGCATTGGCGATAGAATCAAGCTGCTTTTTGATGTTTTTATCGCAGTCTCCATAATTGGCCAATACACGACCGGAAATGAACAGGGCTTCATCGGGTGAAACCTCAACCACTCCGGATTCTGTTATAAGGGGAACGGTTGTATCGTTGTCCTTCACCGCCTGTTCTGCCTGACTACGCAACAGAAGTATGCCGCTTCGCTCCAGCGTGATATTCTTTCCGTCCAGCATGAAACGGCCTACGGCTTCCTCACCGCTGCACCATATCGACATGACCGATTTTACGTCCGACAAATCAGGTTTGAACAAGAACGTTTCTTCCATGTAGTTTACGCCTTTCACTTTACCCTCTTTGTCGGCAGGGTTATCCCGCACGTCCCAACGGACATTCCATTTGTTCTGATCGGCGTTGATACACTCAAACAGTGATACGCCTTTAGTTCCTTGTACTCTTTTCATTTTGTTTCCTCCATTTGATTGTTTTCCGGCACATAAGCCGAAATATAGGTTGTTACTTCACATGATACGATAACGCGGCCGGAGCCTTTGCACTGGGGACAAACAGCGTCGTCTTTTACTCCCTTACCCTCACAAACCTTGCAGGCTACGATATGAGGCGGGATCGTCTTTTCACGTTTAGGTGCAGGTGATTCCATTCCGGCCGGTTGCTGCGATTCCGGCCGTCTTTTAACCTGCTTTCTTCTGAATCTTTCTAAAATACTGTTCATTTCGATTATTATTGATTGTTACTACTATCGTCTGCCGTCCAGTTGACCGTTACGACAGCCTTCAGGCGTTTATTCCCTTTGCAGACAGGGCACTCGCATTTGATGCGCTCCCTGTATTCATCCATTCCCCAGAACCAGCCATTGCCGTGGCAATAAGTGCAGGGGATGCCGCCGAACTCCACCCGTTCGACCGGTTGCTCTTTCGGGAAAAGCGGCGGCTGGATAAGTAGTGCGTGTTGCCCTTTGCTCATGCTTCCGTCATGCCTAAAGGAATACAAACCCATGCTCCGTTCTCGTTCTTCACCTCAGCCCGGATAAACTGTTTGCTGATGGCCGGCTGGTAGGCTTCCTCAATGATCTGAACGCCTTCCATGAAACGTTCCGATCCGGTCTCTTCTGCAATCTTGCGAAGCTGAACCACACGGCTTGCCTTTAGCGTGCCCTTAGCGTCACGAGCCAACAGGCGAAGCACCATTTTTACAAGAGCTTTCGTCTTTTCATCGCTCGCCAATCCTTCGATATATTCTTTTACGATGGCGATTCCGTCTTCCACCGTATCCCGGTAGCCGTCGGTGGTATAAACGCCCACGGTGATACGCTTATCACCCGCCGAGTTGGTGAAGGTGTCGGAACGCTGGCCGTCCTTTTTCAGTTTCAGGACTTCCGACTTCATGTCGATCACACTGCGGAAGTCGTCCAACACAGCCAGTTTCGTATCCTTGATACCCTGGCTTAAACACTGCAAGGACGGGATTACCCGCTCAATGGTCTCATCTACCAAGTCCTTGTAGGCTTCGCGGTCGCGTTTGGCCTGTTCCCTGGCTTTCTTCTCGGCTTGTGCCGCCTTGAATGCTTCATACTCCTGCCGTTCTTCGGCTGTCATTTCAACTGTCTGTTTTACTTCTTCCATGATTCTGTCAGTTTAAAAATTGATTATCGTTGTTGTTTTCTTTCTCTTTCCGCTGGATGATCCGGAGCTTGATATTTACCGTTTCCAATTCCTCGACAGTCAGTTTCCGGAATTCCTTGCCAGCGATCCGAGGATTCATGCAGTAGGCATCCACTCGGTTCCAGTCGGTCGTGTCGATACCCATCTTCTGGAGTTGTTTCAGTACCGCCGAGCGCTTCCGGCGAAGTTCCTCGCGGTAGATTTCCCGTGCCCGGTAGCCTCCGGCGGTCTGTTGCATCGCATCACACATGGTGTCGTACTCTTTCGCTGTCATTTCTCGGAGCGATTCAGTCCTACCGCCCGTGTACTGGCTTACCAGCGTTGTTTTCAGTTCGTCCCGGTCCGTCGTAGGCAGACGGTTCAAAAGAGTGTAAAACCGGGCATAATTACGTGCTTTCATTCAAAATCCTCCTCTTTTAGTCCGTACTCGGCCATTAATGCCGCATGCGATAGTTCAGAAAAGCGATCGGATAGTTCACTGTAGATATACGACTGATCCAGTGCGGGAAAGACCATTGCCCGGTCTACTGCGTCGTTCAGGATTGCTTCGATGGTTGCGTCCATAGTGTTATCTGTTTAATTGGTTTGTATATTTATTCGCAAGCGTATTGGGCCGCGCCTTCTTCCCAGATTGTATAATGGTTTCCCGGCTTGGTGATAAAACGCCCTTTACTGATGGCCCGGAAGCCCCGGACAAAGATTTTTACGTCGGCATCGTATGCCACCTTTTTGGCGGCCCGGCCTTCCGGCTTTTCGCCTTCGCAATGGCTAACGAATATCAGCAACTTGTTGCGGTGCTTTTCTTTCAGTGCCTTGTAGCTGGCATACGTCAAACCGGAGTATTGAAAACTGTCGATAATGACTACATCGGGGCTACGGCGCTTCGAAAGTCGTTCGCTCAGGTCGTCCATCGATTCCCGGTCTAATATTTTGAACTTTCGGTTCACTTCTTCCATTCGTTCTCGGTTCAGTGTGTTTTGGAATGAAAGCCCCGTACTTTCTTCCAGGCTGTCGTAAGCGACCGTACACCACCGGCAAAGGTATTTGGCCAGCTTCATGACGAAGGTACTTTTACCGTTTCCGCTTTCGCCCCAAATGATCCACGTTCCGGTCCGATCCGGTCGGCCAAAAGCGGCTTCCCATTCACCCTCGAATGGGAAACAGGGGATATTCATAGACTGTACTTCTTTTGGTGAATAGGCTCTTTTCATGCTTTTATCTCCTTTACTGCTACCTGGCAACTGGTTGCGTTTACTATTTTGTTTGCCAATTCCAAATTATCTATCTCTATCACGATCAGCCCGACCGTCTTTGCCCGTCGTACCCGAATATCGCAAGGATATTCGCCTTCGTTCCAAAGCAGGAGCACGTGGGCGGCGTATTGTGGCTCCATACCTAACTGGTAAATCTTCTTATTCATAATCGGCCTCCCTTCTGATTTTTTCGATTTCGGTATAAACCCGTCGTAGGCTGCCACCTGTTCGATTTACAATTTGCGCCACGTCGTTTCGCCCCGGAGCGTTCACCTTTACTACCATTGCGGCCTGTGCTTTCAAGAACACTTCCCGTTCTTTCCCGTCATCCGGAGTTACTTTGCTGAATTTATCTCCGTACCGACTGAACATTTCCGTGTAACCGATCTTTTCGTTTTCAATCGAACGGATGATTTTTGCCCGAAGTCCGTCAGCACCCATCATATACCAGGCGCAACTGCGTTCGGTAGCATTCCAAAGGGCTTTCAATTCCAAAAAGGCGGTATAATCCAAATCCCCGGCTTCATCAAGAATAATTAGCGGGCGTTCCAGGGTTTTCAGGTAAAAGGCGAGATCGTCGTACACATCACAGTACCGGCCGTTATTGTTTACGCCAAATTCTTTGGCGATAAAGCGGATCAACCGAGATTTCGTTTTCACCTGCGAACAGTCCACGTAAATGGCATTCTTATGTGTCTTGACATACGCCCTTGCCGTGAATGTTTTCCCGATATTGGCCAAATCACAAAGTAGGGCTGATACACCGCTTTCTTGGCAAACCCGAAGCTGTTCGGTAATAAACAGGAAGGTCGGCGTTTCTGCAATTTTCCATTCTATTTCATTACGAAGGGAAACATTTAACCGGCGGGCGATGCAAACCCAGGTAGCATCACTTACCATGCGGTCAATCTTTCCTTTCTTCAATGAATTGTAAACACTGGAAGAAATGCCCAGTGCGGCAGCGTGCTTGTTGTCACTGGGGTAATTTTCCCGATTTTCTTTTATGGCAGTGATTATATTCTGCTTGATTTCGTTTGTCAGTTCCATTATATTGCTGTTTTAATATGATTATTATTCCGTTTAAATACTGGCTATCGCCCGTTTTACATAGTTCTTCGGATCGTAGTTCAAGAAGTCCATATCGTCGTTGTTTTGTGGTATCTGAACTTCTTTCGGTTGAACTTCCTTTATCTTCCGGGCGGTCTCTTTCTTTAAGATGCCAACCGGTTTCGCTGCGTTCCGCTCCATCATCCGGTCGAACGCCTTTCCGAATTTCAACTGTTCGGTCATGATCCGTCGGTCTTCTTCGGTCTGTTCGGCGGCTGCGGTGTTGAATTTGCCCATATCCACCAGCTTGTCTATCAGTTTGCCGTTTTGGTAGATAAACAGGTCTTTGATACTTCCGTCTTCTTCCGGTATGTAGTAGGCATCCACCTTATAATTATTGGGGGCCAACCTTTCGATCACTTCCGGCGAACTCAGCCAGTAGTCAGTATAATTCACCCGGCAGTAGCTGTTTCGCCGGATGCTGGTTTCAACATGTTCGCCGATATATTTGGCGACGAATGACTTGTCGTAAGGCTCCAGATTCGGATTCATGGTTTCGCAAAGCACCTGCCAGCGGCTCATACCCGGATATTTCTTTTGGTTTGGGTGAAGCGATTCGTTGAAAAGCCGGATAATCTCCTGATCTTCGGCAATCAGTTCGTCCCAGGTATAATATTGCTTATCTTCGTAAGTGTCGTTCAGTTCGTCGAACACTTTTTTCGCCTCCGTCCGGTATTTTTTATTCTTGGCGTAAAAACGTCCGATTCCTAATTGGTGTTCGTGTTCCAGGCTTCGTTTCTTGGCTCCGTTAAATTGTTCTGCATGCTTTTCCTGCGAATTTTGCGGGGCGCAGAAGTGAACAAAGGGAAATACTTCACCGGCTTTCAAAAAGCCGTCTTTCCATTGGCTCATTAAATGGTTTTCCACTTCCACCTGCGCCGGGGTTCCCCAGCCGTTCCGATCTATCAGGCGGAACATGCTGCGAAACATGTCCACTACCAAATCAATATCCTTTTTCCGGCTATATGCGTACCCGACTACACATTGGCTGGCCACATCGTAAGCGTAATAGGCTTTCGGGCGTTGTTTCGTGTCTTTCAGTTTACGCGGAAGGTCGCGGTCGTCGAAAGAGATCAGGCTGAATGCAAACCCCGGATTCTCCCGGTGGACGTGCGGCCGTTGTTCGTGCATGAAAGTTGTCCAACTCATGTGCTGTTTGTCTATCAAAGCCTGATTCTTTGGTAAGCTCAAATAATACTGAACCGTTGAAGGGCTTAACTCTATCGGGTTGCCTTTCTTGTCCGTATAATCCTCCGGGCTGTAAATCTCGCCCGTTTCCGGATCGTACATTTCCAACTCGCCCCGTACAAACTGATTATACATTTCATGAACACTGGTATTCCAAGGCCTGTTAGGACGTGCGGCAATACTTACCAGCAATTTTTCAATCTTGATATTAACCAAGCGCGTATTCTGGTTGCCGAACTTCTTACTTATCAGGCTGGCGTAACTCTTTTCCTTAAACTCATTCACCTTCTTTTTAAAGCGGTTCACCGATGTTGGCAGCGTGTGGCCAAACTCGGCTTGGTAGAAGTTGATCGCCCCGGCCATTTCTTCCCAGCAAACCCGGTTTCCCTGCATAACGGCCCGCTTCATCTTTACATCGTCCATCAACCGCAATACGGCACGGATGGCGGAAGCGTTCAACACGTATTCCTGCTGCTGTTCAAGTTCCAGTTCTTTTCCGGAGGCCAACCTGTATCCGGCAAAGAAAACCCGCGCGTTTTCGTCGATACACCAGTGTGCGGCAAACCAGTTTCGTAATATTTCAGACTTCATATCGCCGTATTTTTGTTCGACCATTTTCTTGTATTTCTCCGGAAGGCTTTCAACGGCGACCAAGGCGGTAACACCACGGCCTATACCTTTGCGGACAACCCGGATTTTACCGCGCTTTACTAACGATTTATAGCATTCATTTGTCATAATAGGAGCTTTGGTATTATCAATCTGGTAACCGCCCACAGCGGGCCTATCGTCCCTTGTCAGGTCCTCTTTTGAAATACATAATATTTTCCCGTAGTATTCCATATTGAACCCTCCTTAGCTATTCTGTAAAGACTGGGCCAGCTTGTAAACTTCACCTTGTACGCTCATAAACTCGGAAAGGGTAAGCCCGTCTTCAATCCGGCGAACCTCGCCGTCCACCAATACCGCCAGCCGGTTGGTATTCATGTGCAATATGATTTTCACACGAGGGCCGAATGTTTGTGTCATAGTTCCTTCGGCCGTTTGGTGGGTCGTATCAAAACCCGGAAGCGGACCGTTTATTTCCACGCCGCCCATTTCCTTTTTGGCCGTATAGCGGATTTTCCGGGCCAGTTCGTTGTCGCTTTCATAGTTGAGTGCTTTCCACACCGTAACGCGGGTAACTCCAAATGCCTCCTGGAGTCTCTTTCTTGCGTCGCTGTCGATTATTATCTGTCGTTTCATATTCTATTGCTTTTTAAATACCGTTATTATTCTGCTTAAAAGGCTTCCGCTATTCTCCCGAACCACGGAAGTTTGCTACATTTGTAGCGTGCTAAACCAAAAAATTAAATAATCATGAATACTGGTTATACTACCGAGGATCTTATACGCCTTGAGGCTCGCCTTTATGCCGTTGAGCGTTACATCCAAGAACACGATCCTGAAGGGGGTTGGTTCTTAGACCAAGAGTATCACAAATATCTCTCAGTTGTCGCATTTCGTCACGGTGACGACGAAATGATTCATCGCATGATTCAAGAAAGGAACGCTCATGAGGAGCTGTGCCGTAAACAGGATATTGAGATAAAATTTCCTTAGCTTTAGAGGATGCTTCTATAAAAGCTCTTTCGTGTTCTGCAATCTCCTGATAATAAAGATCCGTAATGGAAGCGCATTTCTCTTCAATCATTCTGCGAAGTGATTCTTTGCAGGATTCGTTAAGGCAAGAGTTCTTGATTTTAGATAATGAATTATAGAACTCTGCCCTTTTCTCCTGAGATTGAAAAGTAGAAGTATCTGTTTGCTCCGGAAAATTTATGAAATACTGTCCGGGCGTGTTTGGTCCGGGCAGTGTATAGGCCTGAATAGCCCCTCTTTCCTTTAATCTCTTAAACTGGCCGGTGGTCATAATACCGGGAACCAAATCTTCATACCTGAACAGTTTTGAGTATTTCAAATCTATTTCCTTCCCAACCGTTTTTCTCTCCAAAATGGCAATACCGCCAACATATACATTTTGGAATATTGCCGTTTCCGGAATCCTACTTAATTCCTTTTCTATCTTTTTCAGCAACTCTTGTTTTCCACGGCACACGCCTGTATTGAACCGTACACACTCCTTCTTTGCGATTACCTTTTTCACTTTCATGATATTTCCTCCTTATTTTATAGTTTCAATCGTACAATCATCCAATTTCCCGGCAAGAACCGCCCTTACGTAAGCCATCGCACATTCGCCACTGGCCGCCACTACAAAATCAGTTTGCCCCGTCCCCGCAGCCGCTATATCCTCATGGCTGTTGAACTTTTCAATCAGGTTCAGCATCTTAAACTGCTCCTTTTCGTCGATAAATACTTTGATTGCTTTCATGTTTAACCGTTTTAATTATGCCGTCTCGAGCGTTTTTTCTATATTTACCGCCCGTTATCATTGTTAATATGCTGCAAATGTAAGCAGTTTGCGAATATAAAACAAGCAAATTGAGAATTATTTCTCAAAATGCTTATATATTTATTGAAACACATGGAAAAAACAGAAATGTTAAATGCTATTATACACCATTGCACAGGTGGAAATAAGGCGCAGTTTGCTAATATATTAGGTGTTACACCACAAACAATTAGTTCGTGGCTTAAAAGAAATACTTTTGATATTGAATTAATATTCGCAAAATGCGAATATCTTAACCCTGCTTGGTTACTTAGCAGTGGGAAAGGAGCAATGCTAAAGGAAAGCAGTTCTTTACAAGGAGATTTAGTACAGGTAAGGTCAGTATGTTCTTCACCTGAAACCTCAATAGATAGCACTCTTGACAAACCGGAAACTATACCATTTGCTGAGGCCGCACGAAATGGGTTGCACCCCATCCCGTTGGTGACACGAAAGGCAGCAGCCGGTTTCGGTAATGGCGATTTTTCTATTGAAGAGGCCGACGTAAAGGAGTATTATGTTATTCCTAAATTCAAATATTGCCATGTTGACTTTATGATTGAGGTTTCCGGGCTTTCCATGTACCCTCACTTTAATCCGGGAGACGTTATTGCATGTTCTATACTCCGCAGCACTCAATTCCTGCAATGGAATAAGTGCCACGTAATAGCTACACGTGAGCAAGGCATATTAGTGAAACGACTTATGCCAGGGGAAGACAAAAAACACTTACGCGCAGTCTCAGACAACAAAGAATATCCGCCATTTGACATACCTGTTGACGAGATAACCGGTATCGCCGTTGTGGTTGGCCATGTGGGGCTTGAATAGCCCCTCAAAGGCATACGCGCACAAAAATAAAAGCAAAAAAAAGAAGATATAAGATATAACTTATTAATAATAAGCAGTATAAAGACGTAATTATGTTGGTTGATATGTTTATATAGGTGGCTTTTTCTACCCTCTTAAAGAGGTTTTTTTGTCAAAACAACCGTTTTTCTTACACCTTGTATATTTTTACAGTTATCGAAATACAAGTTTTTGCCCCCCTTTTGCCCCTCTTTTAACATTTAAATATATCCCCCTTTTACGCCCCTCTTTTTGTACCCCATTTACAAAAAATAGGCCGAAGCAACGCCACGGGAATAGACGTTACAACGGCCTTTAAAAAGCAATATAACAGTATTTTAACGACTGCTTCTGATAAGATGGGAGACCACAATACGCGCTCGCTTGGTCATCTTGATACTTCCATCAGTCAAACCGGCATGTAAAAGCGTGCTTTTCTTGATGCCGACCCGGTCCTCATCCAGTGTATCAAACACCGCCGACAGGCTTCCGAAATAGAAGTCTTTCTTCTCAAAAATCAGGTGTATGTGTACTACTTTTATCTCTTGTTTCTCCATACTATTTGGAAATATCTTTTGCACAAATATACTAAATAACAATTATTTGGAAGTTTTTTATACGTTAAACTTCCAAAACACATCATGAAAAAGCAGTAAAAAGAAACGCCGTCCAAATCGACCTATTTTAAGGCGATCCGGCGACGTTTCATGCGTTCGGCGGTAAAAGCTAAACCAAGTAAAGCAAGGTGTAAATACAGGGCAAAGAATCGCCTCAGATCAGGCGTTTAAGTGTAAAGTCAAAGTAAAGCAAAAGTTCATTTCGTTTTGCGAGGCCGTTCGAGCCTATCACCTCATAACTTACTATATTATAGCTTTATACTGTTATTCCTATCCTATCTCTATTTTATCACTTCGTTTTAAGCCCCATATATTTCAAGCTTTTTTCCTCTGATGAAAAAATTTTTTCATTATGGTGAAAATATTTTTCCACCCGGATGAAATTTTATTTTCATCCGGATGAAAAAGAAGTTTCATTCTTAATTTATTGAAAACATATGTACTTAATTTTTGTAAACTGTTTATTGGGCTTGCGAAACTTCAATAAAGTTATATAAAAGAATGCAATGAAGGAGAAAGTATTAATAGTTATGTGGAGGCTTTTGTGTAATTTTGCATTATAATCATAATAGTTCTACATAATTGTGGATTTTTTACTCATAGTGATAAATTCATAAGTTGAAGAGGAAAATAATGTATAGGTCGTAAATGTGTTGAAAATAAGAGCTTTGCTTCTTGCTTTGGCTGTTGCATGATTTTTTTGGTACAATATTTTCAATACATAATTTTATAAGAAAGGGACATTGAAAATGTTCCGGTAGCACTAAAAAATAATTCATAAGTTTATATATACTAAAAGTGTAGTATGGTGAATAGACGTTTTTTCTGGCTAACATTTGGAGTATTAGCCTTTTCTATCCTATTTACAGGATGTCGGCAAAAAGAAGAGCCGCAGTTGCCAATCGTTGTAGTGGATAAACCTGCCAAAGAGGATGTTCAGATTTTCGGAGAATATGTTGGACGAATCAGAGCTTCAAGTTTTGTTGAAGTTCATGCAAGAGTGGAAGGTTATCTTGAAAAAATGATGTTTGAAGAAGGAAAGAAGGTTAAGCAAGGTGATCCTTTGTTTATTATAAGTCCTGATTTTTATAAAGCAAAAGTAGCTAAGGCTAGTGCACAGCTTAAGAAAGATCAAGTTTCAGCTGCCAAGGCTCAAAGAGACGTTGAGCGCCTTACTCCGCTTTATGAACAGCATGCTGCCAGCCAGCTCGACTTGGACAATGCTATTGCTGCAAAGGAAAATGCTGAGGCAAATATTGCTATGAGCAAGGCAGACCTTGACCAGGCTTTGCTGGAACTTAGTTATACAACAGTAACATCACCGATTTCCGGTTATGTAAGTGAACGATATGTTGATATAGGTACACTTGTCGGACCGGGTGCTAAGTCAAAGCTAGTTTCAGTTGTGAAAAGTGATACAGTAGATGTTGATTTCAAAATGACTGCCTTGGATTATCTGCGTGCCGAAAGACGTAATATTAAATTCGGCGAACAAGACACAACTCGTTCTTGGCAGCAGACAGTTTCAGTTACTTTGGCTGATAATTCTGAATATCCGGTGAAAGGAATTGTGGACTTTGCAGACCCTCAGGTTGACCCTCAGACCGGAACATTCGGTGTGCGTGCTGAGTTGCCTAATCCGGACCGTAAACTTTTGCCGGGACAGTTCACACGTGTTAAATTGCTTTTGGATGTGAGAGAACGTGCAATAGTTGTTCCCCGCAAATCATTGTCAATTGAAAAAGGTGGTGCTTTCATCTATGTTATCAGACGTGATGATGTAGCAGAAAAACGTTTCGTTCAGATTGGTCCGGAAATCGGAAACAACGTAGTTATTGAAAGAGGACTTGGAGAAAATGAACGCGTAGTGATAGAAGGTTATCATAAACTGGTTCCTGGAGCAAAAGTTCATGCAGTGTTTGCTGGAGATGAAAAAGCTATCCAGGCATTAAGAGAAGAGGAGGAAAATCAATGAAACCAGGATTCTTTATAGATCGTCCGGTTTTCTCAACGGTGCTTTCTTTGTTGATTGTCATTGTTGGTATAATCGGTCTGTTCCTGTTGCCTGTGGATCAGTATCCACAGATAACGCCGCCGGTGGTTAAAATCAGTGCCACATATCCGGGAGCAAGTGCGCTTACTGTCTCCCAGGCTGTAGCAACTCCTATTGAGCAGGAGCTCAACGGAACGCCTGGTATGATATATATGCAAAGTAGTAGCTCCAACTCAGGAAGCCTTAGTGTAACTGTTACTTTCGATGTTTCGGCTGATCCGGATTTGGCTGCAGTAGAAGTTCAGAACCGTATAAAATTGGCTGAAAGCCGTCTGCCTGCCGAAGTTATACAGAATGGTATAACAGTTGAAAAGCAGGCGCCAAGCCAGTTGATGACACTGACGCTGATGTCCGACGACCCAAAGTTCGATGAAATCTATCTGAGTAACTTTGCTACAATCAACGTGCTCGACGTTATCCGCCGTATTCCTGGCGTAGGTCGTGTATCAAACATTGGTGGACGTTATTATGGTATGCAGATATGGGTATATCCGGACCGCTTGGCTAATATGGGACTTACAGTACAGGATTTGCAGAATGCATTGAAAGACCAGAACCGTGAGTCTGCTGCCGGTGAATTAGGTAAGCAGCCAGTCCTTGATGTGGATATCACATTGCCTGTAACTGCTCCAGGACGTCTTTCAACAGTTGAGGAGTTCGAAGATATTGTTGTCCGTGCTAATCCTGATGGTTCAATTGTGAGAATGCGTGATGTGGCACGAGTATCGCTCGAAGCTGCTTCATATACTACAGAAAGTGGTATTAACGGAAAGAATGCAGCCGTTTTGGGTATTTATATGCTTCCTGGAGCAAATGCTATGGATGTAGCAGAAAAGGTAAAGGCTGAAATGAAGGAAATCAGCAAGAACTTCCCGGAAGGACTTGAGTATAACTTCCCGTTTGATATGACTGAATATATTTCACAGTCAATCCACGAGGTTTACAAGACTTTGTTCGAGGCTTTGTTCCTTGTTGTTCTTGTTGTGTTCTTGTCATTGCAGAATTGGCGTGCAGCATTGATCCCGACTATTGCCGTTCCTATTTCTTTGATAGGTACTTTCGGATTCATGCTCGTATTCGGATTCTCGTTGAATATGTTGACATTGCTTGGTTTGATTCTTGCAATTGGTATTGTGGTGGACGATGCTATTGTGGTTGTAGAAAACGTTGAGCGAATAATGGAAGAAGAGCATCTGACTGCGCGTCAGGCAACACACAAGGCTATGAGTGAACTTTCTGGAGCATTGATTGCGACATCAATGGTGTTGGCAGCAGTGTTTGTTCCTGTAAGTTTTCTTGGTGGAATTACCGGACAGTTGTATCGTCAGTTCTCTGTGACAATTGTTGTTTCCGTATTGTTGTCAACAGTGGTTGCGCTTACGTTGAGTCCGGCGATGTGTGCTATTATACTTCGTCCGTCGAAAGGCAAGAAGAATATAGTTTTCCGAATGATAAATTACTGGCTATTTGTCGGTAACAGACGTTATGGTGGAATATTGTCGAAAGTAATGAAATGCCCTCGCCGCGTAATTGCAGGTTTCGGAATGGTTCTTGTTGCGATATTCGTATTAAACAGAGCTTTACCTACAAGTTTTATTCCGGAAGAAGACCAGGGATATTTCTTTGTTGAGCTTGAATTACCTGAAGGCGCAACTATGGAGCGTATGCGTGAGGTGACAAATAGAGCAATAGAATTTATTGATAAGCAGCCTGCTGTCGCTTATGTACAGAATGTTACAGGTAGCAGTAGCCGTGTCGGTTCGTCTCAATCAAGAGCAACACTTACTGTAATACTTAAACCTTGGGAGGAAAGAAAGTCTTCAAATATGATGGTTGAGGATGTTATGGAAGCTACACGTAAGGAATTGTATTATTATCCTGAAGTGAAGTCTTATGTAACACGTCCGCCAGTAATCCCAGGCTTAGGTGAAAGTGGTGGTTTGGAAATGCAGCTTGAAGCTCGTGGTGAAACAAGTTGGGAAAATTTGGTGAGTGCAACAGATACATTCCTATATTATGCATCACTGGCTCCTGAACTTGAAGGCGTTTCTTCAGCTTTACAGGCAGAGATTCCTCAGTTGTATTTTGATGTGAATCGCGACAGAGCCAAACTTCTGGGCATTCCGTTGGCTGATATATTCTCAACAATGAAGGCTTATCTTGGTTCTGTATATGTAAACGACTTCAATATGTTCAACCGTATATATAGAGTATATATCCAAGCTGAAGCTCCATATCGTGCAAACAAGGACAATATCGGTTTGTTCTTTGTAAAGACAAGTACTGGTGCGATGGTTCCGCTTACAGCACTTGGAACTACTGAATATACAACTGGTCCGGGAACAATCAAGCGTTTCAATATGTTCAACACCGCATCCATAAATGCAGTTGCAGCATCAGGATATAGTACCGGTGAAGCTATGGAAGCTATGGAAAGAATAGCAAAAGAACATTTGCCGGAAAATATAGCAGTTGAATGGAGCGGATTGTCATATCAGGAAAAGAAAGCCGGAGGTCAAACTGGATTTGTGTTAGCGTTGGTATTCCTTTTCGTATTCCTTTTCCTTGCAGCACAGTATGAAAGTTGGATTGTGCCTATTGCAGTTTTGCTTTCATTGCCTATCGCAGCTTTGGGCGCTTATTTGGGAATTTGGGCAACCGGACTTGAGAACGATATATATTTCCAGATTGGTCTGGTAACTCTTATCGGTCTTGCAGCGAAGAATGCAATTCTTATCGTTGAGTTTGCCAAGGTTCAGGTAGATGCCGGAGTTGATCCGGTGAAAGCTGCAATCCATGCTGCTCAGATGCGTTTCCGTCCGATTCTTATGACATCTCTTGCGTTTGTACTTGGTATGTTGCCTATGGTTATGGCTTCAGGTCCGGGTTCTGCATCACGTCATAGCATTGGTACAGGTGTGTTCTTTGGAATGTTGGTTGCTATTACAGTTGGTATAGTTCTTGTTCCTTTCTTCTTTGTTTTCGTATGCAATTTGCATAAGAAAATAAACTTGAAGAGCAAGCTGGAAAAAATACCATTGGATAAATTGCCGCTCGACAAGATAAAGCGCGAGAAAGACAGACTTGGAAAGCTTATAAATAAGAAATCAGCCGGAACGATGATTCTGTTTGCTTTGCTTACATTGTCAATGTCTTCTTGTAAGTTGGGCCAGAAATATTCGCGTCCAGATTTGAATCTTCCAGATAAAGTTTCTGAAGAAGTACTGTCTCAAGATAATGACAGTACTTCTGTAGCAGATATTTCTTGGGAGGAGTTATATACAGATCCAATATTGCAGGACCTTATCCGCAAGGCATTAAATAATAATAAGGATATGCAGATTGCTGCGGCAAAGATTAAGGAAATGATTGCTGCCAAGAGAATCTCATTTGCAAATATGTTTCCTGAATTTGGCATTCAGCTTTATGGAGAGAAAGAGGTTCTGAATTATGGAGGTAATAATCCTAAACCAGACCCTGAGTTTGGAGCAAAATTAGGTGTTACATGGGAATTGGATTTGTGGGGCAAACTCCGTTGGGCTAATGAAGCAGATATTGCCGCATATATGCAATCTGTTGAGGCGCGCAGAGCTTTGCAGTTGACTATAGTTTCAAGTGTAGCTGCCGGATATTATGAACTTTGTGCATTGGATCAGGAACTGAAAATTGTGCAGCAAACATTAGCTGCACGTCGCGAAGGTGTGAGATTGGCAAAGTTGCGTTACGAAGGTGGTCTTACTTCCGAAACTGCATATAACCAGGCTCAGGTTGAGTTGGCACGTACAGAAACCCTTGTTCCTTCATTGGAAAGAAAAATAAAGAATAAGGAAAGTGATTTGTCAATGCTTTTGGGTGAATATACATCAAGTATACCTCGAGGAGAATCTCTGAGTCATCAGGATTTACCGGATTTCCTTCCTGTAGGTTTGCCGTCAACTTTGTTGCAGCGTCGTCCGGATATGAGACAGGCTGAGCAATCTTTGAAAGCAGCTAATGCTAAAGTTGGTGTTGCATATACAAGCTTGTTCCCGAAAATTGGACTTACTGCTTATGGCGGTTTTGAAAGTGCGGAACTTTCAGATTTGATAAAGAGTCCGGCGTGGAATGTGGTTGGTAATCTTTTGCAGCCAATATTTGCGATGGGAAAGAACAAAGCACGTCTGAAAGTGGCAAAAGCTCAGTATGAACAGGAAGTAGCAAGCTATCAAAAGAGTGTTCTATCTGCCTTCAAAGAAGTGAACGATGCTATTGTTGCAGTTCGTAAAACAAAGGAAATCCGTGCTTCAAGAGCCAAGCTCGAAGCTGCAGCCCGCAATTATTTGGATTTGGCTCAGTTGCAATACATAAACGGAGTTTCAAGCTATATGGATGTGCTGGACGCACAGCGTGGTCTTTTGGATGCGCAGATTGGTTTGAATTCTGCTATTTGCGATGAGTTGCTGTCTGTAGTTTATTTGTATAAGGCTCTTGGCGGTGGTTATGATCCGAACGCTGAGTATGTTCCGGAAAAATAACTATATTGACTAGATATAAATTTACGAGTTGACAAGGTTTTAAATGTCTTTTGTTCTTTGGAACAGACATTAGAATCTTGTCAACTCGTTTCTTTTTGAAGCATTGTCAACTTTGCTTTTGCTTCAATCCCATTTTCTCTGCTTTTTCAAGCATAAAAGCACGGGCAGCTTCATATTCATTAGGAATAACTCCATCAAGAATAGCATTCTTTATACATTCTTTCAAAACACCGACCGGGCGGGAAGGAGCGAGGCCGAATGTTTCCATAATTTCTTCGCCTGATACTGGCGGTTGGAAATTCCTCACCCTGTCTTTCTCTTCTATTTCGGCAAGTTTAGAACGTACAAGGCGGAAGTTAGCGAGGAAACGCTTCACCTTTTCCGGATTCTTACTTGTTATATCCGCCTCGCATAACAACATTAGATCATCAATGTCGTCGCCGGCGTCAAACAGAAGTCTTCGTATTGCCGAATCTGTAACTTCATCGTCAGCAAGAGCGATTGGACGCATATGCAGACTGACAAGCTTCTGAACATACTTCATCTTCTCGTTCATCGGCAATTTCATTTTCCTGAAAATACCAGGAATCATTTTTTCACCAACAAAGTTGTGATTGTGGAAAGTCCAACCCAAACGGTTGTCGAAACGCTTAGTTGCAGGTTTACCAATGTCGTGGAACACTGCGCACCATCTCAGCCAAAGATTATCCGTAGTTTTGCTTAGTCTGTCCAAAACCATCAATGTGTGTGTGAAATTATCCTTGTGGCCGATTCCTTCTTTAGTCTCAATACCTTTCAGTGCACAAAGCTCAGGGAATATAAGCTCTAGAAGTCCGCTTTTGTCGAGCAATTCGAAACCAATGGAAGGTTTTGGAGAAAGAACAATCTTGTTCAGCTCATCAACAATCCTCTCTTTAGAAATAATTTCTATTCTTTTTCTATTTCTGATTATTGCATCGAAAGTATCTGGGTCGATGAAAAATCCCAACTGAGAAGCAAACCTTACTGCGCGCATCATGCGTAAAGGATCATCGCTGAAAGTAATATCCGGATCCATTGGAGTTCTGATTGTTAGGTCTTCCATATCATCCAAACCACCAAACGGGTCAACCAGCTCGCCATATCTGTCCTTGTTCAGGCAAAGAGCAAGAGCATTTATAGTGAAATCCCTTCTGTTCTGGTCATCTTCGAGAGTTCCGTCTTCAACAACAGGCTTGCGGCTGTCGTGGCTGTATGATTCTTTTCTGGCTCCGACAAACTCCAGTTCCAGACCGCCAGCCTTTACTTGCGCTGTCCCAAAGTTTTTGAACACCGATAAGTTTGCACCTCTTCCCAATTTGCGAGCCACAGCCTTTGCCAGCTCAATACCGCTACCAACGGCAACAACATCTATATCTTTTGAATGGCGGTTTAGAAATATATCTCTTACATATCCGCCAATAACATACGCTTCAAGCCCCAATTCATCTGCCGCCTCTGAGATTATCTTGAAAGGACGTGCAGAAATATGAGACATTATTTCTTCCTGAGTAATATACATGATGAATTTTTCATTCGATAATAAGAGATGCAAAGATAGTGAAAGGTGAGCGCAGAGCAAAATATTTTATTCTTTAGAAAGTCTATATTTATACTTAGAACTAAGCCTTAGTTTTTTAAAACTCAACCTTAGTTTATAAAAACTGTGACTTAATTTGTACAAACTAAGCTTTAGTTTTAAGAATATAACAGGTATTTTGAAGTATTTATTTTGTTTTAGCTGTGTTTGTTTTGTTTGTTGTTAGTTAGATATATATTAACTGGTATATAGATTTTAATATTAAGGTATTTAAAAAGTCTCTGTGTCTCTGCGTACTCTGTGTTTTAAACTCTGCTTCTCGGTATTAAAGTGTTTGTAAATTGGCATTTCAATTTACGAAATATAAGATAAAAGCATGTTTGGATTGATATTTGAAAGAAAAGATTTGAAAAAAATCTAGAAATTTCTTTGGTGGAATAAATTATTGTTCTACATTTGCAATGTCAAACAAAAATAAGAAAGAAAGTATGATGAACAATGTATTGCATATTATTAATCTCGTGGTCGTCCTTCATATTATTATGTAGGTGAGGAGAAAGGTATGTGTAATACTTGAACATTTGTTATAATATTATATAAGCCTTTCTCCTTCAATAGAGAAAGGCTTTTTGATTAATGATATACTTGTGTTTTTGAAGATATGGAGAAGAATACAATGAAAATTCCTTTGAGAAGTTCCTTTAGTACAGAAGGACGTCGTATGGCTGGCGCGCGTGCATTATGGTGTGCCAATGGTATGAAGAAAGAGCAATTTGGCCGTCCTATTATAGCGATTGTCAATTCTTTTACTCAATTTGTTCCGGGACATACTCATTTGCATGAGGTGGGACAGATTGTAAAAGCTGAGATTGAAAAGCTTGGATGTTTTGCCGCTGAATTCAATACGATTGCCATTGACGACGGTATTGCGATGGGACACGATGGAATGTTGTATTCTCTTCCTTCAAGAGATATCATTGCAGACAGCGTTGAATATATGGTAAATGCACATAAAGCTGACGCCATGGTTTGCATAAGCAATTGCGACAAGATTACTCCGGGTATGCTGATGGCAGCAATGCGTTTGAATATTCCAACTGTATTCGTTTCCGGAGGTCCTATGGAAGCCGGAGAATGGAACGGACGTCAGCTGGATTTGATTGATGCAATGATTGAAGCTGCCGATGATTCAGTAAGCGATGAGCAGATAGCAGAAGTTGAGCGCCATGCTTGTCCGGGTTGCGGAAGTTGCTCAGGAATGTTCACTGCAAATTCAATGAACTGTTTGAATGAAGCAATAGGATTGGCTTTGCCTGGAAACGGAACTATTGTTGCTACTCATGCCAACAGATTGCAATTGTTCCGCGATGCTGCCAAGCTTGTTGTTGAAAATGCATATAAATATTACCGCGACGGCGACGATTCAGTTCTCCCTCGCAAGATTGCTACCCGTCAGGCTTTCCTCAATGCAATGTCGCTTGATATAGCTATGGGTGGTTCGACTAATACCGTTCTTCATTTGTTGGCTGTTGCTCAAGAAGCAAACGCTGATTTTACCATGGATGACATTGATGCTCTTTCACGCAAGATTCCATGCTTGTGTAAAGTAGCACCAAACACACAAAAGTATCATATTCAGGATGTGAACCGTGCCGGAGGTATCATGTCTATAATGAATGAACTGCTCAAAGCCGGTTTGGTTGACGGCTCTGTCAAGCGTGTTGATGGCTTGACATTGTCTGAAGCCGTTGATAACTTCGCTATTACTTCACCAAATGTCAAAGAAGAGGCATTGGCAAAATATAAGAGTGCTCCTGGTGGAAAATTCTGTATAACAATGGGTGCACAGAATTCTTCATATAAGGAACTTGACACAGACAGAGCTAACGGATGTATCCGTGATGTTGAACATGCATATTCAAAAGATGGCGGATTGGCTGTTCTGAAAGGAAATATCGCTATTGACGGTTGCGTTGTCAAAACAGCCGGAGTTGATGAAAGTATCTGGAAATTCACCGGTCCAGCAAAAGTATTCGATTCTCAGGATTCTGCCTGTGAAGGTATTTTGGGTGGAAAGGTAGTATCTGGTGACGTTGTTGTCATTACATATGAAGGCCCGAAAGGTGGTCCAGGTATGCAGGAAATGCTTTATCCTACATCATATATCAAGAGCAGACATCTGGGAAAAGAATGTGCATTGATTACAGACGGACGCTTCAGCGGCGGAACATCTGGATTGTCAATCGGTCATATTTCGCCGGAAGCAGCAGCCGGAGGCAATATTGGTCTGGTGCGTGATGGTGATATGATAGAAATAGATATTCCAAACCGCAAGATAAATGTTCTTCTGAGCGATGATGAATTGTGTAAGAGAAGAGCCGAAGAAGAAGCACGAGGTAAAAAAGCCTTTACTCCTCCATACCGTCAGCGTGAAGTGTCAAAAGCTTTGAAAGCTTACGGTAAGATGGTGACTTCAGCAGATAAAGGTGGAGTAAGAATAATAGAAGATTAATTTATAACGCAAAACAGAATCACACATATATGAAAGAAAGAATAACAGGAGCAGAGGCTTTGATGCGTTCGCTGGAATTTGAAGGAGTGAAGACTCTCTTCGGATATCCCGGCGGCTCAATCATGCCGGTATATGACGCTTTGTATGACCACAGAGATACTCTGAATCATATATTGGTGCGTCATGAACAGGGAGCTGCACATGCAGCACAGGGATTCGCAAGAGTTTCGGGTAAAGTAGGTGTTTGTTTGGTTACCAGCGGACCTGGTGCAACCAATACGATTACCGGTATTGCCGATGCAATGATTGATAGTACGCCGTTGGTTGTTATTGCCGGTCAGGTTGGTACACAGTTTTTGGGAAGTGATGCTTTCCAGGAAGTGGACTTGGTTGGTGTAACTCAACCTATATCAAAGTGGAGCTATCAGATCCGACGTGCTGAAGATGTAGCTTGGGCTGTATCACGTGCTTTCTATATTGCAAGAAGTGGTCGTCCTGGTCCTGTTGTTCTGGACTTTGCAAAGAATGCACAGACTGATATGGTTGATTACGAACCGGCAGTTGTTGATTTCATTCGCAGTTACGAGCCTGTTCCTTCAACTGATATGGATGCTCTTGAGGAAGCTGTTCGTCTGATTGATTCTGCACAACGTCCTTTGGTTCTTGTTGGTCAGGGTGTGGAACTTGGCAGTGCTCATAAAGAGTTGCTTTCATTTGTTGAGAAAGCTGATATCCCTTGCGGATGCACTTTGCTTGGTTTGTCTGCTATGCCAACATCCCACAGACTCAATAAGGGTATGTTAGGTATGCACGGAAATTTAGGACCGAATGTAAAGACAAATGAATGTGATGTGTTGATTGCTGTTGGTATGCGTTTTGATGACCGTGTGACAGGACGTTTGGATTCATATGCTAAACAGGCTAAAATCATTCATCTTGATATCGACCCTTCAGAAATCAACAAGAATGTTAAGGTTGATGTGGCTTTGCTGGGAAATTGTAAAGATACACTGTCAATGCTTACATCCAGAATCCAACATAACCAACATACTATGTGGATAAAGAGTTTCGCAGAATACGAAAAAACAGAGTATGACAATGTTATCAGCCGTGAGTTGAATCCAGGTGAAGGTCCTTTGACAATGGGAGAAGTGGCAAGAGCTGTAAGTGAAGCAACAAATGACGAAGCTGTTCTTGTAACAGATGTTGGTCAGAACCAGATGATTTCTGCAAGATATTTCCGTTATTCAAAAGAACGTAGCATTGTTACTTCCGGCGGTTTGGGAACTATGGGATTTGGACTTCCTGCTGCTATTGGTGCTACATTTGGCGCTCCGGAAAGAACAATATGTGCTTTCATGGGTGATGGCGGATTGCAGATGAGCATACAGGAATTCGGCACTATCATGGAACAGCAGGCTCCAGTAAAGATTATTCTTTTGAATAATAATTATTTGGGAAATGTTCGTCAGTGGCAGGCAATGTTCTTCAACCGTCGTTATTCATTCACTCCGATGATGAATCCGGATTATATGCAAATTGCCGGAGCTTACGGAATAGCTTCACGTAGAGTAACTGAGAGAAGTGAATTGCAGGATGCTATCAAGGAAATGCTTGAGACAGACGGTCCGTTCCTGCTTGAGGTTTGTGTGATAGAAGAAGGTAAGGTTTTACCGATGACACCTCCGGGAGCACCGGTAAATGAAATGTTGTTAGATTGCTGAGGAGGAAAACAATGGAAAAGACATTATATACATTAATAATATATTCAGAGAATATCGCAGGTTTGCTTAATCAGGTGACTGCAGTTTTTACTCGTAGGCAAATCAATATTGAAAGCTTGAATGTGTCGGCTTCATCTATTGCTGGAGTTCATAAATATACAATTACTGCATGGACAGATGAAGATACTATCAAGAAAGTTGTAAAGCAGATCGAGAAAAAGATAGATGTAATTCAGGCTCATTATTTCACTGATGATGAAATTTTCCTTCAGGAGATAGCTCTGTATAAGCTTTCAACACCTGAATTGCAGAATAATCCAAACGTATCAAAGATTATCCGAAGATATAATGCACGCATTGTTGAGGTGAACAGTGTTTATTCGATAGTTGAAAAGCCTGGTATGACCGAGGAAATCATATCATTATATCGTGAGTTGCAAGATGCTGACTGTGTGTTGCAATACGTCCGTTCCGGAAGAATTGCAATCACAAAAAGTTGTGTTGAGCGCATAAGCGAATATATGTCGGATAGAGAAGAGAAATATCATAAGTGTAAATTTGATTTACAATAAATATTATGGAAAAAGTCGGAGCATATTCATTTAGTGTTGAGCCGTATCTCAGTGATTTCAGAGGTCGTGCCACACTGCCGATGCTAGGCAATTATTTGATTCATGCCGCATCAGAGCATGCTGCAGGCAGAGGTTTTGGATTTACCGATATGTCGGAAAACAATACTGCCTGGGTTTTGTCGAGGCTGGCTATCGAGATAAAAGAATATCCTAAGGCTGGAGATTCTATAATTGTCTATACATGGATAAATGAAGTGGGACGGCTTTTCACTCATAGATGTTTTGAAATAGCTGATGCATCCGGAAAAGTTTATGGATATGCTCGTTCAATTTGGGCGGCGATAGATGTAAATACTCGCAAACCGACAGCATTGGATATAGATGCATTGAGCATTTATCTTTCTGACCGTCCTTGTCCGATAGAGAAACCGGGAAAAATTCTGCCTGCGGAGTCAGAAGGACTTTCAGTAAATTATAAGGTTAAATATAGTGACCTTGATATTAACGGTCATTTGAACAGTATAAAATACATTGAGCATCTGTTGGATTTGTTTGATAAGGAAAAGTTTGAGAAACAAAATGTTTCCCGCTTTGAAATAGCATATCAGGCAGAAGGACGATATGGAATGGATTTGTTGTTGTATAAAAAAGAAATGGCAAACCAATCTCAATATTGTATGGCTATAGCTAATGACGAAAAAGTTATTTGCCGTGCGATGGCTAAATGGGAATGACGTAATATTCCTTTTGGACTAGAATTCAATAATAATTATTATTTACAATATTAAAAGTAAAAAGAAAATGGCTATCATTAATTTTGGCGGTGTTGATGAAAATGTTGTTACCCGCGAAGAGTTTCCTTTGGAAAAAGCAAGAGAAGTGTTGAAAGATGAAGTTATTGCTGTTATTGGCTACGGTGTTCAGGGGCCAGGTCAGAGCTTGAACTTGCGTGATAATGGTTTTAATGTTATCGTAGGTCAGCGTCCTGGCAAAACATACGAAAAGGCTGTGGCTGACGGTTGGGTTCCGGGAGAAACTTTGTTCGGTATTGAAGAAGCTTGCGAAAAGGCAACAATTATTCAGGTGTTGCTTTCTGATGCAGCTCAGATTGAGTGCTGGCCAATGATTAAGAAACATTTGAAACCAGGCAAGGCTTTGTATTTCTCTCATGGCTTCGCTATTACATACAGTGACCGTACACACATCGTTCCTCCTGCCGATGTTGATGTAATCTTGATTGCTCCTAAAGGTTCTGGTACATCTTTGCGTCGTATGTTCCTGCAGGGTCGTGGTTTGAACTCAAGCTATGCAATTTATCAGGATGCAACTGGTAAGGCTTGGGATCGCGTTATCGCTTTGGGTATCGGTGTTGGTTCTGGCTATTTGTTCGAAACAACATTCAAGAAAGAAGTTTATTCTGACTTGACAGGTGAACGTGGTACATTGATGGGCGCAATCCAGGGCTTGCTTCTTGCTCAGTATGAAACTTTGCGTGAACACGGACACGAACCATCTGAAGCATTCAACGAAACAGTTGAAGAATTGACTCAGTCATTGATGCCTTTGTTTGGTGAAAACGGTATGGACTGGATGTATGCTAACTGTTCAACAACAGCTCAGCGTGGTGCTTTGGACTGGATGGGCCCGTTCCACGATGCAGTTAAACCTGTATTTGAAAAACTTTATAACGAAGTTGCTTGTGGTAATGAAGCTCAGCGTTCAATCGATTCAAACTCACAGCCGGATTATCGTGATAAATTGAACGAAGAATTGCGTCAGTTGCGTGAAAGCGAAATGTGGCGTGCTGGTGCTGTGGTTCGTAAATTGAGACCAGAGAATAACTAATTCTATATATAGGAAATAATTATACAGGCAGTGTTTCTGGATTATATCTAATGAAACACTGCCTGTAAGTTTTATTCAAAAGGATATTTTATTCCCCATTCTTCTCTGAGCGCATCCATTTGTTTCATGATGCGTATTGTTTCTTCGTGAGGCATATATGGAGATTCGAGCCATCCGTTTTCCAAAGCTTCGATAGATGCCTGTATCTGATATTCGTATCCGGTAATTTGTTTTGGAGCATGATATTCAGCTATGACATTATAATTTTTGTCTATGACTTTAGCCGATTGTGGATTGTTGATGTTTTCCACTATTATATGTCCTTTATCACCGGAAATTATTCCCTGACGGTCAGTTGCTGCACACATTGTTGATGTAAGAACAGCCATTCTTTCACCTGAAAAATATAATGTCGTATTATTATGAGCATCAACTCCTGTATTTGTCTTCAAGCATGTTGATACAGTTTTTTCTATTTCTTTACCGAAAACCATTGCTGCAAAGTTGAGAGGATAAACACCTACATCCAGAAGAGCTCCACCGGCAAGTTCAGGAGATATAATTCTTTCTACGTGTTTGATATCATATCCAAGATTGGCTGTCAACAGATATGGCTTACCAATTATTCCACTGTCAACCAAATCCTTTATTTGTTTTGAGAAAGGCATATATCTTGTCCATATTGCTTCGGTGATGAAAACGCCTTTTTCTTTTGCCAAGGCTAAAAGTTCTTCTGCCTGTTTTGCATTAACAGTAAAAGACTTTTCGCATAGAACAGGTTTCCCCTTCAATATACACATTTTGGCATTGTCGAAATGCAGAGAATGTGGAGTTGCAATATAAATAAGGTCAACATCGTAGTCGTCGGCAAGTTCTTCATATGAGCCATAGGCTTTGCTGAAACCGTGTTCGTGTGCAAAACTTTGTGCTTTCTCCAAATTCCTAGAACCGACTGCATAACATTCTGCATTTTTCATGCCATTGATTGTATTTGCCATTTTGATGGCTATTCCACCTGTACCAATAAATCCTATTTTATACTTTTTCATATTTGGTTATGAATTAAATAATGTTTAAGGCAAATATATAAAAATGAGAGAGCTGCTACAAATGAAAAAGTTGATTTATTTTTACTTGGAAAGATTGTGGATTAAAAAAAAGTGCGTATCTTTGCACCGCTAATACAAATAGCTTAATTAATAAATAATTCAAATTTTAATTACAACAAATGGCAACAAGAATTAGATTGCAGAGACACGGTCGCAAAAGCTATGCTTTTTATCAGATCGTAGTTGCAGACAGCAGGGCTCCACGTGATGGAAAATTTATTGAAAGGGTAGGTTCTTACAATCCGAACACTAATCCTGCTACAGTAGATTTGAACTTCGAAAGAGCTTTGTATTGGTTACAGACAGGTGCTCAGCCAACTGACACAGTTCGCAACATCCTTTCTCGCGAAGGTGTTTGCTTGAAGAAACACTTATTGGAAGGTGTTAAGAAAGGTGCATTTGATGAAGCTGCTGCAGAAGCTAAATTCCAGGCTTGGAAAGATGCTAAAGTTGCTACTTTGACAGCTATCAAATCAAAAGACGTAGAAGCTGCTAAGGCTGCTGCTGCTGCTCGTTTGGCTGCTGAAAAAGAAGTAAACAAAGCTAAAGCTGAAGCTGTTGCTCAGAAGAAAGCTGAATTGGCTGCCGCTGCTGCTGAAGCTCAGGCTGAAGCTGCTACAGAAGAAGCACCGGCTGAAAGCGCTGAATAATTTGTGCGTTAGCCAAAATACGAAAAGAGGCTGTCTCAATGTTAAGTTGAGATAGCCTTTTTTTGTTGTCAATTTTGTTTTCTTGAAGACTAAATATTCCTTTAAATTTTATACCCAAATCTCAACATACCGATAACGTATCTGTTTTGGTCACTTTTAATAAAGTGAAGAGTCGGTTGTATATATCCATTTTTGTAACATGGTATTTTCCATGTTAATTCACTAGCTAATTCATATTTGTCAGTAAAATCAGCATAATCTGTAAAAATTCCTCCAGTAGTATTTTTAATATGGAATAATAGACCAATGCCTGAATAACTTCTGCAACCTTTTTTTTCTGTTGGGTTAACTGAATATTGTATAAGGATATTGATATTCCGAGATAAATGTTGTTCTATATATCCCCAAAATATGGTATTTAGTTCTTTCTCTTTCGTTTTCTCCATTTTCTCTTTGTTTCCATCTTCATTATCCACAGGCAAGCCGCTATGTAGAGCAAGACCACAATAATAGCCGTTATCATTTTTCTGATAGTTTATAGATGTAATACTTAATAGACCGTCTGTCTTTGGACAGAAACGGAAAACATTTTCTCTTCCGGTGAAATTTTTGTATCCTGTACCATTATATAATGATGTTTCCAGATTCCAATGATTTAGTTCCAATTTGTAATCTATACCAACGGATGAAACAGGATAATTGGCTATTGGATAATTTGCAGATAATGTTGGAAATATTCCGCATGAACTATTAGTAAAAAGAGAAGTGCAAGGCGAAGCAAAATAATCTTCATTCAAATTCCGAATTCCTATAAAAAACGAAGATTTACTATAGCTGAATTCAAATCCTAATATAGCTAGTGCTAAGGGAATATTTTCTTCTTCAATATTCGAAAAAGTTTGTAAGTCGTTTACCAAGCGTTCTTCTCTTGTTTTTGCTGTACTTATTGTTGCTATATCAATTTTCAGATATTCTTTAATAGGTAGAGATAAATCCATACGGAGCAAATTTACCCAATTTGTACCTTTATTGAAGTCGGTTTGTAATTCGGAAGTATATTCTATTCCGAAATCCTGTGCGTTAAGGTGGTGGCAGTTTATTATAGCTGCCACCATTGAAATGTATACGATAATATATTTTGTAGTCATGTCTTATAACCATTTTACGAATCTTTTTATATACCAATTTTTTATGATCTGTGTCAATATGCAATATGACAGAAGAATTCCTATTAACCAAGGGAAGTAGCTTATTGGCAATTGTGTGAGACCGATTGAATTTCCAAATGATGTGAAAGGTATAATAATTCCTATAGCCATAATCAGGAATGTAAGTCCTGTAACAGGCCAAGAAGCACAACTTTGGATAAACGGAATTTTTCTTGTACGAATCATATGCACGATTAATGTTTGAGAAAGAAGACCTTCTATGAACCATCCAGATTGGAATAATGCCTGCTGGTCAATGGAATTGCAACTGAACACATACCACATAACCAGATAAGTAATTATATCGAAAATAGAACTGATCGGACCGATGAATATCATAAAACGGCTCAAATCCGAAGCATCCCATTTCCTTGGTTTACGCAGATAATCAGCATCCATGCTGTCGAATGGTATTGTTGTTTGTGATATATCATACAATAAATTCTGTATAAGAAGATGTATTGGCAACATCGGTAAAAATGGGAGAAAAGCACTGGCTGCCATAACACTGAACATATTTCCAAAGTTGGAACTCGCAGTCATTTTAATGTATTTTGTTATATTACCGAATGTTTTCCTTCCTTCTATGACACCATCTTCCAAAACCATTAAGTCCTTTTCTAGAAGAATGATATCAGCACTTTCTTTTGCTATGTCTACTGCCGAATCTACTGAAATTCCGATATCTGACTGTCGTAAGGCTGATGCATCATTGATTCCGTCTCCAAGGAAACCAACCGTATTTTCTTGTTCTTGAAGTAGTGTTATGATTTCTGTTTTCTGCAAAGGTGTTAGTTTTGAGAAGACAGTTGTTTCTATAACAGCTTTTCTTTGTTCATCATCACTCATTGATGAAAACTGAGGACCGGTCAGTGCATTATTTGTCTCTATTCCTACCTGACGTGCAATTGTTCGAACTACAGAATCATTATCTCCGGATAATATTTTCACTTCTATGCCATGTTCATGAAGTTGTCTGATAGCATTGGCTGCAGATTGTTTTGGTGGATCTAGAAATGCAAGGAATCCAATAAGAACCATGTCTTTTTCATCTTTAACGCTGAAATTACAATCTTTGTCCAGATAACTTTTGTGTGCAACTGCCAGAACACGCATACCTTGTCTGTTCATCTGTTCACTTATATATTTGGCTTTCTGTTTCAGTTCGTCAGTAAAAGGTTGCACTGTTTTGTTGAATTCAGCATAAGAGCATATTTCTATCATTTCTTCTACTGCCCCCTTAGTTATTATTTGCCGCTTCCCTTGTTTGTCTTCAATTACTACGGACATTCTGCGTCGAGTAAAATCAAATGGAATTTCATCAACTTTATTATAATTATCTTTCAGGTGTTCCAGTGATAATTCCTTTACATGAGATAATATAGCCTTATCCATAAGATTTTTTAATCCTGTCTGGAAAAAACTGTTGAAATAGGCGTGACGCAGTATGCGTTTGTCTGTATCATTACTTCCATCGGCGTTGATATATTTTTCCAGTACAATCTGGTCGCATGTAAGTGTTCCTGTCTTATCCGTACAGAGAATGTTCATAGCTCCAAAGTTCTGAATAGCATTCAAGTCTTTGACTATGGTTTTCTTTTTAGACATTGCAACTGCACCTTTAGATAGATTTGCAGTAACAATCATTGGAAGCATTTCCGGAGTAAGTCCAACAGCTACGGAAACGGCGAATATGAATGCTTCTAACCAATCTCCTTTGGTCAATCCATTTACCAGAAAAACAAAAGGAATCATTACAAGCATAAAACGTATAAGTAAGAAACTTACTTTACTTATACCTTTATCGAAAGCTGTTGCAGCTCGATGACCGGATATGTTTTTTGCAATTGTTCCGAGATAAGTATTATTACCTGTAGCAAATACAATACCTGTAGCAGAACCACTGACAACATTGGAACCCATATAGCAGATATTGTCAAGTTCCACAACACTGCCTTTGCAGTATTTTTTCTCTTTAGACTCAGGTGATTTTTCTATTGGATCAGATTCACCTGTCAGAGAAGACTGGCTTACAAAAAGATCTTTAGCTTGTATGATACGAATATCTGCCGGAATCATATCTCCAGCTGCAATCATTACTATATCTCCGGGAACAAGCTCAGTAATGCTAATTTCTTCATCATGTTTTCCGGAGCGCTTAACATAACATGTGTTTGTAACCATTTTCAGCAAAGCCTCACTGGAAATATTAGCTTTCCATTCCTGCATAAAACGCAGGATAGCGCTGAAGATAACCATTGTAGATATAATTATAATGGCTGTCCAGTCTTGTTCTCCAGATTCAGCCAGCATAACATCCAGTATGAAAGATATTATTACCAGTCCCGTCAGAACACCAATAAAAGGATTTATGAATGCCTTAATAAAAGTAGAAACAGGATTCTTCTTCTTTTCATGTTCTATTTCATTTTTACCATAAAGCGATTGTCTTTTTTCTATTTCTTCAGGATTCAGTCCTATTTGAGTTGTCTGAAAATAGCTGAAAGCAGAATTGACAGGTTGTGCTGCCGCTAAAAAAACTTTTTCGGCATTGAATGCAAATTGAATCTTACTTTTTTTATTCTTCCACATTTTGCTTTGTTTTTACAAGTTATCACTCCTGTTTGTTTTAACGCTGCAAAATTAGAAGAGCTTCTTTCAGAAGGCTGTTAGAGATTTATTAGAACTCTATTAGAAAACTATTAGAATTAAATATGTGGTAGTTCAACTATGAAAGTCGTTCCTTTTCCCTCTTCAGAATGAACTGTTATGTTTCCTTGATGTAAGCGTATGATTTTCTGAGATAAAGTCATTCCTATACCATGTCCTTCTATAATATTATCCTGTTTACCTCTATAGAAAAGGGTGAACATGTTTTGTTTGTCTATTTCAGACAAACCAATGCCGTTGTCTGAAAAACGTATTACAGCTGATTCTTTCCAGTAGGAAATTTGTATGAATGAGGAATGGTCGACAGAATATTTACAGTTGTTTTCAATTAAATTAGAGAAAGCAATATTAAGCAGGTAAATGTTTCCCATAACTGTAATCAGACTATCATCATCAGCTTCTTCTTGTTCAAATATCAGTTCTATATGATATTCGGGATACGCTTTTAGTATGAACTCTCTTGCATCAAGGAGTAATTCATCTAGTCTGATCTCCTGCATTTTTATTTGATTTTTCTGATAATCAGCTTTTGCAAGATTTAAAAGGCCATCAATGAGTTTTGTCATTCGCCGTGCATCCTGCAAGGCGTTTTGTATTGTCGTTTTATATTGCTGTTCCGTACGTTCTTTTTGTAACGACAAGTCAAGTTCAGCCATAAGCGAGGCAAGAGGTGTACGCATTTCATGAGATACATTGCTGACAAACATCTTTTGAGAGTTAAAAGAAACTTCCAGACGTTCAAGTAAAGCATTGAATGTCATACATAACTCTCCCAGTTCGTCTTTTTCATTTTTTACAGGAAGCCTTTTATCAATATATAATGCGGTAATACTTTCGGCTTCTTTTACAATTTCTCTAATAGGTTTCAGTGATGAATAAGCAAGAAAATAGCAAACAGCAAAAAGGAGTGTAAGTCCCGTAATGAATAGAATTATTAATGTCTTTTGCAAACCTTTTAGATTATCATATCCATATCCGTCAAAGGCAGCAGCTGTTACAATATAGTCTTTTCCCTCAAATGTATAAACCATACCTATTGCCTGATAGTCGTCTATATAGAATTCGATTTCCTTTTCTTTCAAAATGTAGTCTATCATTTCCCGGTTTTCTTTTACAATATCGTTTTGTATTGCATCATGATAAAGCATTTTGAAATCGGTATTATATACGGCAACTTCTACTTCGTTGATGAATTTCTTGTTATTCAGGTAAATAGATTGCATAGTTTGGGCATCTACCTGATTCTGCAGGAAAAGATGAGCTTTGGTTATTGCCTCACTTTTCAAGTCATGGAAAAAAGTTTTGCTGCGTGTCTGTTCACTTATAAGATATATCAGAGTCATGCACAACAAAAAAACAGTTGCAACAACTAAAGTATTTTGTATAGTAAGTCTGGTTTTTATTTTCATAACTTGTCAGTTAATATGAAACCTATTCCAGGTTTTGTATGTATTAGTTTCTTATCAAATTCCTTATCTATTTTCTTGCGTAGATAATTAATATATACGTCGATGAAATTTGTACCTGTATCAAAGTGTGTATTCCATACTTTTTCAGCAATTTCAACACGGCTGATAACTCTTTCCGCATTCTCAACCATGTAAACTAATAAATTATATTCTTTAGGTGAAAGTTTAATTGAAGTATTTTGTCTTTTTACTTCCTGTAAGTTGAGATTTATTGATAAATCAGAATAAGATATTTGTTCAGGCGGTTTGCTTATATTTCCAACGTCTCTTTTTAACAGCACTTTTACTCTAGCTATCAATTCTCTAAAATCAAACGGCTTAGTCATATAGTCATCTGCTCCGGCATCAAATCCTTCCAGTTTGTCATCTGTAGAGCCCAATGCTGTTAACATCAGTACTGGAATATGGTTGTTTGATTTACGTATTTCTTTACATAACTCAAAACCATCCAGTTTAGGAAGAATAATGTCTGAAATAACCAGTTGAAACTCGTTTGATTGGAATAGACGAAGTCCCATAGCACCATCATATGCTACCATTGTTTGGTATCCGTTTTCTTCCAGACCTTTTTTCAACAATTCTGCTACTCGTGACTCGTCTTCGATTATTAGTATTTTTTGCATAAATCAGTTATTGGATTTTACAAAGTAAGAAAAAAGTAAAATAAAAAATCGTTGTATTTTCTTTTAAAAAATGAATGAATCATGAATTGTGTCGTCTTTGAATATATTGGCAGGTATGGGAAATATATAAACTATAATAAAAATTTTTCGCTAGTAATGAATATGATAAATAGTTCTTCTTTCAAAGGATTATAAAAGT
Organism: uncultured Parabacteroides sp.; assembly: GCA_937894065.1. Classification (GTDB taxonomy): domain Bacteria; phylum Bacteroidota; class Bacteroidia; order Bacteroidales; family Tannerellaceae; genus Parabacteroides. Next base: position 108,266 of record CALCST010000016.1, read on the forward strand.
AGTATCTTTGTATAGAAAAAGATATTACATAATGACAGATAAAGATTCTTTGTTAAGATATATATCAGTTACTTTGGCTGTGTTGATGTCTCTTGTGTTTTTTGGATGCTTTTACGCCAATCATTTATCAATACGGGAGGAATTACAGCTTTTTTTGTTTACTCCGGAATATTTTGTATCATATTTGGATAAACCTTCTTGGTTATCATTGTATTCATCCGGGTTCGTAACACAGTTTTTTGTATCAGGATTTTGCAGTGCATTTCTTCTGACATTGCTTTTTTTCATTGAATGGCAAATAGCAGCAAAAATAGTAAGGAAAGTGGTGGACATTCCAAATGTGGAATTCTATGTTTTTTTTCTATTGGCTTCTGAAGTTATAAGATATTCTTCGTTACAGTTTTCATTGGATTTGACATTTTCGATAATATATTCGTTAGCGGTGGCTTTGATAGCCATGTCTATAAGGAATATTGGACTTAGGAGTTTGTTCTCTTGCATAGCTATGCCTGTTTTATATTATCTGACGGGCTTAGGAGTTTTTGTTTTTACGATAACAGTTGTAGTTGTAGATTTTGTCAGGGGAAAGCTGAATTGGCCTGTTTGTCTGTTTTTCCTGATTTTTGTTTCAGTGCTTAAATTTGTTTTTGGCGAACTTTTTGATGGCTTTGTGTTTTATGACTGGTTGCCTGTTCTGACTTGGCTTGCCGTGTTGGCTGTTCTTCTATTGATTCCAAGATATAAGCCTTATATAGGAATGCGTGAACCGCTTACTGTTTATTTTCTTTTTATCGTCTATACTGTTGTAGGCGTTAGCGTAAGAGCAGATTTCAGAACGGAAAATATTCTGGAAGCCGACCGTGCTGTGCAGAATAAGGATTGGGAAAAGGTACAAGAATGTTATGATGATGCCGGAACGGATAAAACTGTTTTGAATTATTTCAGAAATATAGCATTACTGAATAATGAAACCTCTCCGGACTCTCTTCTTAATATGAAGATTAATCCTAAAAGTTTCTTTTTTAAGAATGTGGAATCAGAGCCTTTGTACAATATATTTTCAAATGAGATATATTGGCAACTTGGTGATTATAATATGGCAGAATTAGGAGAGATGCGTTCTTTGTCAGATTTTAAGGATAACGGTTCTGTCAGGATAATACGCCGGCTGGCTGAAATTAGTTTTGCTACATCAGACACTGTTTTGTTTGAGAAATACACTTCTATATTATCAAGGACAATTGTTTATCGTGGATGGGCTGAAGACTTGAAGAAAGATTTTTATTCTAAAGTTGATACGATTAAATTACATAATAAAACAGACTTGTCTTCAACAGTTTCTTCATTCAGAAATATGGATGACGGTTTAAGTTCTATTAAGTCTTTGTTGAAATATGACAGTAACAATAAAAAAGCTTTTGATTGTCTTGCCTACTCATTTTTGTATAACAGGAATCTTACTGAATTATCTTATATATGTAAAAAATATGGTAAGACTTTTTATGGTGAAACTCTTCCTGAAATATACACTGAAGCTATTGCTCTGAACGATTATCTGGATAACTACGACAACAGACAGAGTTACAGTAGAAAGAAGAAAAAAGATAGCCGCTATAATAATATATTGCGTTTTATGGAACTTTACAAAGGAAAGAATGCTGATGCAGAATTACTTTGCAAAGAATTTTCCAACAGTTATTTGGGGTATTATTTTGACATAGACTCTATGCAGTAACGAGGTGACAAGGTGTCTTTGAAGCCTTGTCTCTGAAGCCTTGTCTCTGAAGCCTTGTCAACTTGTCTCTTAATTCAGATTTTTATGAAAAGAAATAACGATATAAAATTTATAAGAAAACGGATGTGGAAATTTACAGGATTTCTTATTTGCTGTCTTGCAATTTTGTTTTCATGTAAATCCGCTGATGAAGAGGAGAAAGTTAAGGATTTGCCTTCTCTTTTCCCTGATTACGTAAATGTTTCTGTTCCTTATAATATAGCTCCTTTAAATTTTTTGTTGAAGGATTTTTCCGGACAAATTGAGGTTCGCTTATCTTCAAGTTCGTCAGATTATACGTTTATAGGAAATGAAGGTAAAATCCGTTTTCCTCAAAATGAATGGGCCGAATTGCTGAATAAAGAAAAAGGAGGAGTAATTACAGTAAGTGTGAAAGCACAAAAGGACGGGAAATGGATAGTGTATCCAAGCTTTAAATGGGAAATAAAAGCTGAAGCCATAGATGATTATGTTATATATTCAAAAGAAGTTCCTGGCAATGTTCCAAATTTGAACAAAAGTTTAATGAGGAGAGAAATGTCAAGTTTCTCGGAAAAAGAAATACATATGGAACAGCCATTCTTCTATGCCAAATTCCCTGATAAAGTATCTTTTCGTGGAAAGGAGAGAGGAAACCTAGGCGCATATGTAATGGATTCTGCGTTTGTTTCATATATATCAGTATTTCCTGACAGAAGAAGAGAAAATATTGGTTTGCATAGTTCTGTGTTGCTTGTTGATTTTAATAATAAGCAATATAAAGTTTTGCCAGACAGTATTTCGTCAGACGGTGATATTTCCTTTGTTGATTTATCTTTTGATTCAAGGAAGCTGTTTTATTGTGTTTCGTCCGGAAGTGTTAATCCGGACAGTCTTCTTTCTTTGAAATATAATTTGATGAGTAGAGACTTCAATCCTGCAGATTTGAGTGTGTCGGAAAAATTAGACACAGTTGTTAATTTACCTGCAGTATCTGTATCATATCCTTCTTCATCTCCTGATGGAAATTATATTGCTTATTCTGTATCCGCATTTGGAGCTTCGTCCGAATGGCACGATGACAGTGATATGCGTCTGATGAATTTACATACAGGTAAGATTGACAGCTTGCAGATTGTCAATTCAGCAAACAAGGCTGATATCGTTCGTGGCTGGTCTTCCAATGGTCATTGGCTTATGTTTTCAAGCAAAAGAGAAGATGGATTTTTTGAAAGAATATATTTCTCATATATCGATAGTACAGGAATGGCTCATAAGCCATTTATGCTTCCTTTGGAGGATGCTTCGTATTATTATTATATGATGGAGATATTTGGGGAGCCGGTAATGGGGGAGAAGTCAAGTAGTTAAGAATATAATTCTTATTTCCTGTAGCCTTGTCAACTCGTCAACTTGTCAACTCGTAAAACTTATAAACTAAAAAACTTAAAAACTAAAATCTATGCCTACTGCTAAAATAATAAACAGCTCAGCAAGTATATTATTCTGCATGGCTGTATTTATGTATTTTTGTATAGTATATCCTTTTCATATATCTTATCAGGAACATTATCAGATGTTTCTGTATAACTTTTCTTATATGAAGGAAACAGTATCTTATCCCGGAGGTTTCGCCGGATATTTATCAGCATTTCTAACGCAGTTTTTTCTTTTCCCGACAGCCGGTGCGTTGATTGTGGCTTTGCTGCTTGGCGCTCTTCAAGGATTGGTGTGGAATGCTGCAAAAAAACTGGGTGCGTCCGGACTATATTATCCGCTAAGTTTTGTTCCCTCGCTTATTTATTGGAGTCTGATGGGTGATGAGAATTATTTGCCGGTCGGTATTGTAGCCCCTGTTTTATCTTTATTATGCTTTTATGTTTATTCGAGATTAAATAATGATAAATGCAGATTAGTATCATTTCTGATAATAACTCCGTTGCTGTTCCTTGCTGATGGGGTTTCATTTCTGCTATTTTCTGTAATTTCTGCTATTTTTGAATATACAAAAGTTGACAAGGCTTCAGAGACAAGGCTTCAGACTCGTCAACTTGTTATGCTGTGCCTTGCATGGACATTTATATGTTTCCTTTTTATACCTCTGATTTTAAGAAACACTGGATTGATGTATCCTAAATCATTGTTATATTTCGGTGTTCCGTTTTATCGTTTTCCTTTACTGGGAATTTCTTATCCGGTATTTGTTTATTTGTTTTCACTTTTGTTGGTCCCAGTTCTTTCAGCTGCTGTTTCATCCAGATTTTCTACACAGAAAATATTATTACATTCAGCATTGTATTTGATAGTTGCTGTTTCCGGTGGTTTGCTTGTTCATAATATGACAAATAAGGAGAAAGAGGAAGTAATGGCTTATGACTATTACACATACAACAGAAATTGGAAGAAGGTTCAGGAAATGGCCGAGAAGAAATCTCCAGACTCACCTCTGACTGTGGCTTGTCTTAATCTTGCTTTATGCAAGCAGGGTTTGATGGCGGACAGAATGTTTAATTTCTATCAGAACGGAACTGAAGGACTTTTGCCTTCATATACAAAAGATTTCACAGCACCTTTGGTTGCAGCAGAGATTTACTATCATATCGGATTCGTAAATACAGCCCAGCGCTTTACTTTCGAAGCTATGGAGTCAATTCCTAATTACAATAAAAGTGCCAGAGCAATCAAGCGTTTGGCCGAAACCAATATTATAAACGGGGAATATGATGTGGCAAGAAAATATTTGAATCTACTGAGCAATACTCTTTTCTATAAAGATTGGGCTGCACAGGCTTTGGCTGCCATTGAGGATGAATCTTTGATTGCACAAAACGAGGAATGGTTTTATTTGAGAAAATACAGGACTAAGAAAGACTTTCTTTTCAGTGAGCAGGAATTGGATATGATGCTCGGCTTTGTTTTCTCGCAGGACGAAACCAACCGTATGGCTTATGAATATCTTATGGCTGTATGTTTGCTGAAGAAAGATTTGCCTTCGTTTGTGAAATATTATCCGTTGGGCAAGAAAATTGGATATAATCATATACCAATAAGTTATCAGGAAGCCCTTGTCTATGCCTGGGGATTGAGCCATAAGGATATGAAAGGTATTCCTTATCCGATTTCCTCTGCAGTGATGAATAATGTGAATGCTTATGGACGTACATACACTTCGGTGCAGAATGCGGAGCCTTTGCTACGTAAACAGTTCTCGGGAACTTATTGGTATTATTTGCATTATAGATAGAGGAGTAGAGGAGTCAAGGAGTTAAGGAGTCAAGAAGATAATACTTGTTTCCTGTAGCCTTGTCAACTTGTCAACTCATCAACTTAAAAACTAATAAACTTAAAAACTAAAAAACTATGTCCAAATCAATAATAGCCGCTTTGGCAATTTTATTAGTTGGTTGTACTGAATCTTTCACACCTGACGAAAAGAAAGATTCTTTTCCATCTATATATCCGGATTATACGGAGGTTACGGTGCCATCAACAATTGCGCCGCTTAATTTCCGTTCCACAGATGATTGCAGCATGATTAATGCTGTTGTAAGAGTTGGAGGAGAAGAAAAACTCCGTGTTCAGAATGAAGGTTATATCAATTTTCCCGAAACAGAATGGTCTGAATTGTTGGAAGAAAATAAAGGAGGAAATATTGAGATTACGGTTTCCGTAAAGAAAGGGGAGAAGTGGACAGAATACAAACCTTTCAACATTTATATCAGCAATGAGCCGATAGATTACGGATTGGTTTACCGCCTTGTTGCTCCCGGTTACGAGATTTACAGTAAAATGGGAATATATCAGCGCTGTCTGTCCGACTTTACCGAAACAGCTTTGTACGAAAATACTCTTCTTCCGTCAAGTTGCGTGAATTGCCATTCGTTCTGCAACCAGTCTCCGGATAAAATGAGTTTACATTTGCGTGGTCAGTCCGGCGGTACGTTTCTTTCTGTTGATGGAAAGACCGAGTTGCTGAATACGGCGACGGAGAATACAATTTCATCATTCGTCTATCCATATTGGCATCCGTCAGGAAAATATATTGCTTATTCAGTAAACAACACTCAGCAAGTTTTCCACAGTAATAAAGATGAAAGAATTGAGGTGTTAGATTTGGCATCTGACATTATTGTTTATGATGTCGAAAAGAACGAGGCATTTTCTTCTCCATTGTTAAAGAGTGACAGTGTGTTCGAGACTTTCCCGTCATTCTCTCCTGATGGAAAGAGTTTGTATTTCTGCTCGGCAACATTCAAAAAAATGCCTTCGGAATATAAAGAAGTCAAATATAATCTCTGTCGTATAGGCTTTGATGCTGATAATGGTGGATTTTCATCTTCTGTGGACACATTGGTTTCTGCCGAGAAAATGGGTAAAAGTGTATCTTTCCCAAGACCTTCGCCGGACGGACGTTATCTGATGTTTACATTGTCCGATTATGGAAACTTCTCAATCTGGCACCGTGAGGCTGATTTGTGGCTTTTAGATTTGCAGACTGGCGAATTTTCAAATATGGAAAAGGTTAACAGTCCTAATGTTGAAAGTTATCACAGTTGGAGCAGTAACGGACGATGGTTTGTGTTCAGCAGCCGTCGCGACGACGGACTTTACACGCGTCCGTATATTGCCGCTTTCAATCCGGACGGAACAACCGGAAAACCATTTATGCTTCCTCAAGAAAATCCGGAACATAATGATTTGAGAATGTATTCATATAATATTCCTGAGTTTGTAACTTCTCCAGTCTCTTTCGACAATCATTCTTTGGAAAACAAATCAATCAAGAGACAGCAGAAGAAAGTCGGATATAGAAAATAGTGGAATTTCATCCGAAAGTAATTTCAAATACTTCCGAATGTAATTGGTTTTTCTTCCGTAAGTAATTTACTTTTCTTTCGGAAGGAAATAACAACGCTTCCGAAAGGAAAATCATCATCAAAAAAAGGTAGGCAGCTTTTTCCAGAAACACTGTTATGTTTCCGAGAAAAGCTGCCTACCTTTTTTTTGAAACACTGCAGTCTTTTGTTTTCCGAGTTTGTTTTTACAGTCTTATACAGAGAGTTTTTTGCCTCAAGTTTCACAATTTCTGCAAATATCTGTTTGTCAATTAAATGATGTGAAGGTTGAATATTATTTAACAATGCAATAAAAAATGAGTTGGCAGCATGAATTAAATTCTATCTGCCAACTCACTAAATATTTCAGCTTAATTGTTTTTTACTTCTTGATAGTCTTAAGCATTTCCTCAACAGCTTTTTCCAACTGAATGTCTTTGCCTTCAAGCTGAGATTCCGGAGAGTTATATATTTCAATATCCGGTTGAAGCTGTTGGTTTTCCAGATATTTACCGCTCATATCTTTTACGCCAACCTGAGGAATACCGAAAATAAGAGTCGGGTCAATCTGAGTTTCCCACCAAACGGCTGTCATTGTTCCCGGAACCGGAGCACCGATAAGCTTGCCGATACCAAGAGTTTTATACACAAATGGGAAACCGTGTGCATTGGAATAATTATCTTCGCAAACAAGAACGCAAGAAGGTTTCAACCATCTGTTGTATGGATCGCTTCCGATGTACTGTCCGCGAGGTTCGAATCTCTGGTATTCTTTTCCGCTAAGCAGAACAGCAAGGTCTTCGTGAAGCCATCCGCCACCGTTATGACGTGTATCCACGATTACAGCTTCCTTGTTTCTGCATCTTCCAAGAAGTTCGGAATAAGTTTCTCTGAAGCTTTCGCTGTTCATTCCTTTAACGTGAACATATCCGATTTTGCCTCCTGAAAGTTTATCAACCATTTCTCTCTTCTGTTTTACCCAGCGCTTGTAGAGCAATTCGGACTGTTTACCTTGCGAGATTGGTTTTACAACTTCATTGAAACGCTTTCCGCTATTAGGATTATAAACGGAAAGAACAACATTCTTGCCTTCTTTTCCTGCAAGCATCGGGAAATAATCAGTGTCGTGCTTGATTGTATTTCCGTTTATCTTCTCGATAATACAACCTTTCTCAATCTTTGAGTCAGCTTTTGTCAGCGGACCTTGCTCAATAATTTCAGTAATTTTCAATCCGTCGCCTTTATAATTGTTATCGAAGAAGGCTCCAAGATAAGAAGTAGCCGGAACAGAAAGGGCAGGGCGATATCTTGCACCGGTGTGTGAGCCGTTCAACTCGCCAAGCAATTCAGAAAGCATTTCCTGGAAATCATAATTATTGTTGATATGAGGCAGGAATTTTGCATAAGCAGTTTTGTATCCTTCCCAGTCAATTCCATGAATGTTTTCGTCATAGAATTTGTCTTTTACCTGTCTCCAGGCATGATTGAAAATATATTCTCTTTCCTTTGCCGGCTGATAGTCAAAGTCTGCTTCAAAATCTATATTTTCAACTTTATTATCCTTTATATTTACTTTCTTCAGTTTTCCTCCGGAAACCAGGAACAAATTCTCTTCTTTTTCGTCAGTATATAATGTACCGGCGCCAACATCTTTGATAAGAAGTTTGGTTGTGTTTTCCTTGAAATTATGTTCCCACAAATCAAAACCTTTCTCAAAGGCCGAGCAATAGTAAAGTTTGTCTCCTTTCTTAGTCAGCACAGCATCGCCAAGATTAGACGAATTGATTGTAAGACGTTTGATACGGTTACTGCGGTTGTCGAGGTCGAACTTAAGATCTTCGACTTTCTTTTTGTCTTTCTCCTTGTCCTTGTCTTTTCCTTCGTCCTTTTTATCCTTTTCGTCTTTATCTTCCTTTTCAAATTCTTCTAGGGCTACTTCTTCTTTCGACATATTGAATTTGTCGTATGCTTCACCGTCAAAGAACATGATATATACGTCTTCTTCAGCGCCCCAGCTTCCGTGGCTGCGGTATCCGGCTCTGTCGGACGACCAAATCATAGCTTTTCCGTCGAGAACCCATTTCGGATTACCGTCGGAATATCCGCTCATCGTTAGGTTTGTCATTTCGCCACTTCCATCAGCTTTTACAAGTACGATATCAGTGTTGTTCCATCCACCAATGTCGATATATTTTGCCACGAACCATTTGCTGTCCGGCGACCATTGATATGTTTGGTCTCCATCGCTATATGAATAATTGTATTTTCCGTCGAGAACAGTTCTTGTCTTTTTGCTTGCAAGATTATACACCCTCAGTTCAGTACGATTGGCAAGATAAGCAATCTCTTTTCCATCCGGTGAGAAAGCCGGTTGGAAAGAAGTTTCATCGCTGACGATCAGAGGTTCTTCCTTGATGTCAGTAGCATAAGTGAACAGTTTCTCTTCTTTGTCTGTCAGAGTGCTGGTGTAAACTCCCCATGTTTTTCCTCTTTCCGCTGCATAAACAATAGTTCTGCCGTCAGGGCTGAAGCTCGGGTCGCGCTCCTGTTGCGGAGTGTTGGTAATTCTTTTTGTTGTAGAATAATCTACCGAAGTTGTATATACATCACCATGAGCTATGAAAACAACTTCCTTTCCATTAGGAGATACAGAAATATCATAAGCTCCATTTTCCAGCAATTTGCTGATTAATTCATTTTCAATATTATCAGAAACAACTTCGATATTTACTTTCTTGGCTGTTTCTCCTTCTTTTATAGTATAGATTTCACCATCGAAAGAATAGCAAAGCAAACCGTCTTTTGATGAAGAAAGAAAACGGACCGGATGCTTGCTGTGGTTGGTAATTTGCTTTTTGGAATTACCACCTATATCATATTTATATACGTTGAACGAACCGTTTTCCTCGCTCAGATAATAGAAAGAATTGTTATTGTTTGTCCATACAGGATTTCTGTCTTCGCCTTTGAACGAAGTTATTTTCTTGAAATCACCTGACTTGTCAGCGTTACAAACCCAAATATCTTTAGTAATAGATGAAGTGTGGTGTTTTCTCCACGGGTCTTCATAACCTTTCATATCCTGATATAGCAATAGCTTACCGTCGTTGCTTACAGATATTTCCTGCATTGCCAGAGAAGAATACAACTGAGGACGGCCTCCATTTACGTCCACAGAATAAATCTGAGGAAACTGAGATGACGGAAATTGTGAGTCGTTTACATCCGGCATCAATGCAGAAGAGAACAGAATTGTATTATTATCTTTGAATACTTCCGGCGTTTCTGCTGCTGTATTTGTTGTCAGTCTTTTAGGTTCGCCGCCATCTTTACTCATTATATAAATATCGAAACTTCCTTCACGGTCAGAAGAGAAAGCAATACTTTTTCCGTCTGGCGACCATATTGGATGAGTGTCGTGCTTCGGATGAGTTGTCAGCTGTTTTGCCAATCCGCCTTTTGTCGGTACAGAATATATATCACCTTTATATGAGAAAACAATTGTTTCTCCGTCCGGAGAAATTGCCGGATATCTCATCCATAGAGGGGTTTCTGATGCACTGAGCGAAGCTGCCAGCATCATCAATGACGGTATCAGGATTCTTTTCATGAGATTATTTGTTGTATAGTTAACAATATAAAAAAAGGGACAAGAAGCCAAGGATGGAAATCTTGTTTCCTGAAGCCTTGTCAACTTGTCCCTTCTTGAAAAAATTATTCTTCTTCAGAATCATCTTCCTTCATATTGTGGAATACGTTCTGAACGTCTTCATCTTCTTCAAGTTTTTCAATAAGTTTTTCGATAGTTTCGCGCTGTTCTGGAGTAACTTCTTTCAAGTCGTTAGGAATACGAACGAATTCACTACTTGTAATTTCGTAACCGTTTTCTTCCAAATATTTCTGGATAGATGAATTCTGAGCAAATTCACCGTAGATTACGATTTCGTCTTCATCCTCGTCTACTTCATCAACTCCGTAGTCAATCAATTCAAGCTCAAGATCATCAAGAGAAATTCCGTCTTTCTTAGCAATGTGGAAAACACATTTATGCTGGAAAAGGAATTCCAAGCTTCCTGAAGTACCTAAAGAACCACCACATTTGTTGAAATAACTGCGAACGTTTGCTACTGTACGAGTTGTATTATCTGTTGCAGTTTCCACGAAGATTGCGATACCGAAAGGACCGTATCCTTCGTAGTTCATTTCTTTATAGTCTGTAAATTCTTTTGATACTGCACGTTTGATGGCACGTTCCACGTTTTCCTTAGGCATGTTTTCTTTCTTAGCAGTCTGCATAAGTACACGCAAACGAGGATTGTTTTCTGGTTCTGGGCCACCTTGTTTTGCGCAGATTGTTATTTCCTTACCTAGTTTTGTAAATACGCGGGCCATGTTTCCCCAACGTTTAAATTTTCTTGCTTTACGGAATTCAAATGCTCTTCCCATATTTTTGAGTTTTTATGTTTTTAAGTTTTTGAGTTTTTAAGTTTATAGTTGACGAGTTGACAAGGCTACAGGAAATAAGAATAATTTCCTTGTCAACTTGTTTCCTTGTCAACTTATCAACTTAAAAAATTTATCTCAGTGACGCTCCCAACTTCTGTTCCAGATTAGTCTGGATTTTCTTCATTATAGCATCAATCTGTTTGTCGTTAAGTGTCTTTGTTTCATCCTGAAGGAAGAAGCTGACAGCATAAGATTTTTTGCCCTGTGGCAAGTTCTTACCTTCGTAAACGTCGAACAACTCAACATTCTTCAACAGTTTACGTTCGCTTTCAGAAGCGATCTTCTGTATTTCAGCAAATGAAACAGACTTGTCGATAAGCAAAGCCAAGTCACGTTTAACAGCAGGGAATTTAGATATATCACTGAAAGTAACCTTGTTTTTCTTAGTTTCCTTCATCAATGCTGTCCATGACAATTCTGCAAAATAAACTTCACCTTCGATGTCCATAGCTTTGGCAATCTTACGATTCACGATACCTAGTGTTCCCAGTGAACGGCCAGAAGCTGTTGTAATGCTCAAAGCTGAAGAATAGATATCGTTGCTAAGCTGTCCGAAAACAACTTTCTGCATATTTACGCCAAGGCGAGCAAGTATATTTTCAACATAAGCTTTCAATTCGTAAACTGAAGACTTTTCAGTTGGATGTGCCCAGCTGTTTTCTACACGGTTGCCATATACCCACAAACCAAGTTTGTAATCTTCGCTATATTCAGCAAGAACAACATCCTCTTTCTTGTTTTCTTTATTGAAATCGTAGCAGTTACCGAATTCAAAGAAACGGATATTGCTGTTCTTTCTCTTGATGTTATGCTCGATGCTTTCCAAACCACCAAACATCAAAGTCTGGCGCATGCAGTTCAAATCAGCACTAAGCGGATTCATAAGCATAACGCAGTGTGAAGCAGGATAAGTTGTCAATTCATCATAATATGCCGAGCGAGTCAGAGAGTTGTTCAGAATTTCGTTGAATCCACAACCGCAAAGCTGCTCTGAAATCAGATTCTGCATAGCATAGCTATGGTCTGTCGGTGTTTTATATGAAAGATTTGATTTCAAGCTGTCGCTGAATTCAATATTGTTATATCCGTAGATACGAAGAATATCTTCGATAACGTCAACATCTCTCTGAACGTCGATACGATATACAGGAACGTCAACAGTAAGACCTTCTGCATCTTCTGAAACAATTTCCATTTCAAGGCTACCCAAGATACTTTTAACTGTCTCAACAGGAATTTCTTTTCCAATAAGAGTGTTAATCTTGTTATAAGTAACATTTACTCTATATGGAGAAACAGGATTTGGATATACATCCTGGATTTCACCAGTGATTGTACCTCCTGCAACTTCCTGAATCAATTTAGCTGCATACTTAAGTATATATAATGTAACATTCGGGTCAAGACCTCTTTCATAGCGGAATGAAGCATCAGTGTTCAAACCGAAACGGCGTGCAGTCTTACGCACCCAAGTTGGGTGGAATGTAGCAGATTCAAGGAATACGTTTGTTGTAGTTTCAACAACACCTGAATCCAAACCACCGAACACACCAGCAATACACATTGGCTCTTCAGTGTTGCATATCATAAGGTCGCGTGCAGTCAATGTACGTTCCACACCGTCCAATGTCACAAATTTTGTTCCTTCAACAGCTGATTTCACGATAACCTTGCCACCTTTGATTTTATCTGCATCAAAAGAGTGCAAAGGCTGTCCCATACCATGAAGTATATAGTTGGTAACGTCCACTACGTTGTTGATAGGACGAAGGCCAATCAGAGAAAGGCAGTTTTTCAACCAGTCCGGACTTTCCTTAACAGTTACGCCTTTGATAGTTACACCAGAATATCTCAAACAAGCTTCAGTATTTTCCACTTCAACCTGAATACCCGGAGTATTGTCTTCAATACGGAATGAGTCAACTGATGGACGTTTAAGTTCTGCTTCTTTACCTGCTTGTTTCAGATAAGCAGCCAAGTCGCGTGCCACACCGAAGTGTGATGTAGCATCTACGCGGTTAGGAGTGATGTCCACTTCCAGAACGTAGTCGCTCTTTATATTATAATATTCTTTAGCCGGTGTTCCTACAACTGCATCTTGCGGAAGTACGATAATACCGTTATGGTCTGTACCGATACCGATTTCGTCTTCAGCACAAATCATACCGTTTGATTCAACACCTCTCAGTTTTGATTTCTTGATAGTGAAGCATTCATCACCATCATAAAGTTTTGTACCGATAGTAGCCACAACAACTTTCTGTCCTGCTGCTACATTAGGTGCACCGCAAACAATCTGAACAGGTTCTCCCTGTCCCAAATTAACGGTTGTTATATGCATATGGTCAGAGTTAGGATGCGGTTCGCAAGTTAGAACTTCACCGATAACTAAACCTTCCAAACCTCCTTTGATGGTTTGAACTTCTTCAACTCCGCCTGTTTCCAGACCGATTGATGTCAAGGCTGCAGCCACTTCTTCAGGCTGTAAATCAAAATCCAAATATTCTTTCAGCCAGTTATAAGAAATATTCATTGCTATATTGTATTTTATCTTTTAATCTATTGAGATTGGAGCAACTATCTGATAAATGTTTCATCACCGTTTTTACGATACGGTTTGTTGCTGATGGGCAAAGTTAAAAATAATTATCGAAATTCCTTACAGACATAATGGTTATTTTATAGTAATGCTTTCTCTTTCATATGTTGGAGATGTTATAACTTTAGAACTTGTTTGCCGCTGTTAAGCTTATATTCTTTCCCTTTCCAGATAAAAGTACCTGATGTCTGCTGTGGCAGAGAAATCACCGCTTCTCCTTTATCCAAATTATAAGAAACCGATATTTCTCCGTTTGGATGTGGAATAGAGCCGGAAACATTCCTTAGTTTGCCGAGTGCCGGTGAAATACGTACTTCCTTAAATCCAGGTGCTGCACTTTCAATACCTAATATTATTCTATAGAATTCAATATTCGGACTTGCACCCCAAGCATGACAATCGGAACGCGAAGGTTCAGGCATTTCAGCCCATGTTGTCAGTCCAAGTGACATTTGATTTTCCCAAATCTGAAGATTGTCCAAAAGAGAATCACCCAAACCAGATTTCTCCAGAGCAAGATTCAGATAATATCTGAAATATATTGTTGTTTGAATTAGAGACGAATCAGACAATGTTTTTTTCATTACTTCTTTAGCCTCATTCCCATTTGTCAATCCTGCAATTATTGCCAAAGCATTTACATGCTGTGAAAAACTATTCTTTGAATATGTATCGGCAAATAAAGAACGCTCTTCAACCCAATATTTATTTCGGAAAGAATCTCTGATTTTCTGAGCAATACCGGAATAATGTTCTCCCATGGCTTTTATACCAATCGCTTGTTCCATTTCAGAAACAGCATCCAATGCCATGATATACATTAAGTCCTGGAACGCTGAATTTCCCCCGTCCTTTTCTCTTATAGGTTCACCATAATCAAAACCTTTTGCCCAGTCAGCAAAGAACCAGTGAGGCACATAATCCAGACTATAGTCCGGCTTCAACCATTGCTCATACCATGCAAGTACGTTTCTGTAAGCAGGAAGCAGAGTTTTCATATAGTTCTCGTCACCACGCATCATCCAATAGTCGTGTCCCATACAAATCCACCATAGAGAGAACGACGAAATAAACTGATGTACGTAACTAGGATAGCGGCTCATGGTTATTCCTTCAGCAACCATTGACTGTCTGCCTTGTTCAATTACATTCTTCACCATGAAACTATCTCGCGTATTGTATAGAGAAATCATGGCTTGTATTCTTGTATCTCCGAAATATTGTAACTGTTCGTAATAAGGACAGTCCATATATGTTTCATTTGCGCAAAGGCGGGCAGTTCTCCATCCGATATCTAGCATCTTTTCTAGTTTCTCAAATCCAGGAGCTGAGAATGATGTTTCGTTTCGGAAAGGATAAGCAGAGAAGGTGCTATAAATATCGTTTATGCTTAGAGGTTGGTCCTTTGTCGTTATACAAACTTCTACATATCTCCAAGTTCTCCACCATAATGGCGTAAATATTCTTTCATTTCCTCCATCCGGTATTATTTTGTCTTCATATCCGATAAACCTTTTGCCTTCAACTTCATTTCTGTTGCCTTTTGATGGAAGGCTATATGATTTTGTTGTGGATTGTTCATCATTGTTATATAGTGATTCAGCATATTTAATTATGATTTCAGCATCTTCGCCGCCACTGAAATTCATGGATAAATATCCGGTTGTAAGATTTCCTTGGTCTAAGAGTAATTTAACTGATTTGTTACCCGGTATCGTTAATTTCCCATTGCCGGAAATAATATTGTCCGAACATTCAATGCCTTCGGATTTTCTTATACTGCTGAATCTTTCTTTTTTCATTTCCATCTGAGGAATAGGACTTGGAACAAGCAATCGTTCCGGATAATCTCTGGCTCCTTTTATTGCACCTTCACGTCCTGTTACTGCCTTTTCCCATTTGGAATCATCATAATCAGTCTTTTCCCAACCATAAGGATATGCGTTCATATCAATTTCTTCACCAGGACCGGCAACATAATAACCCAAGACTTGCCAGTCCGTCCAAGGAGCATAGGCTTTATTTTCCAGACATAACCATCGGTTATCAGTATTTATGATAGTGTCTCTTTCAGAGTTCCCTTGAAGAATGAATCCTGTTTTATTAAGACTCATTTGGGCAACAGGCTTTTTATCTCCGTAATTCCACACTACTGCAGCCAGAACATTTTTCCCTTTACACAGGAATTTGGAAATATCAACAGTCTCGAAATTCCAGTTATACACATCTCCTCGAGCCGGACCTAACGATGCAAGATTACCGTTTACAAATAACTTGTATCTGTTGTCGGCTGAAACATGTATAATCATAGAGCTGGGAATCTCTTCCAGATTGAATGATTTACGGAAATGATATATTCCGTAATCATTATTGGAAGCTCCAGGGTATGAAATCCATCGGGCAGCCCAAGGCTTTTCCAATAAATCAGGATTGATAATATTTTCATTGTAACCACTGATATGTCTTTGTGCATGGATTATATTTGCTACACACAGGCTTAAAATAAAAGCCATAACAAGTCTGCATTTTTTGAAGTATAGATTGTCGGTCATAATAATATGGTTTTTGAATTAAGATATTGCAATATACAATATTCTGCCTCGAAAGTCAATAGGAAGGATTTTATTTTTATAAAAGCGAGGTGATATTATTGAATTGAGTTTTGCTGGTTGCTCAATAAAAAAAGTTGACAAGAATTCAGAGGCAAGTTAACAAGGTCAAGTACATTCTACTTCGCACTTTATTATCTAAGAACTCTTGTCAACTTGTCTCTAAATCTTTGTCAACTATTATTTCCCTTTGTTATTCTTAGCTTCTCTTTTCTGATCTTCTCTGGCAAGAAGAACTACATTATATACGAAGTCTGTAATCCACTGTTCTGAATAACCAAGAGTTGCAGCATATTTACGTACGCTCCATGCAGCTTTCTGAACGCTAACGTCATTCCATTCTGAACGAGTAAGTATTTCATGAACTGTTTTAGCTGTCTGGTTATAAAGCAACTTCTTCAACAGAAGGGCAAGGCGGAATTTCCATTGCATCAAGTTTCCAAGCAAACTGAACAAATCGTTGTTGAATCCTTGGAACATAAAGAAGTAGCTCTTTATATCATTCTGGTTCTTACAGCATTTCTTTACAGAAGCATCAATTTCTTTAAAGAATGATTCACTCAGACCATAATCCTGCATCAGCACTTTGCGAACCTTTGATTTTTCAGCAACACCAAGTTTATTGTTCTGTGTTGGTATTTTAAGCATACGCTTGAACAAAGCCATATCTGCAAGAATGTTCAAGTTTGTAACACCAAGGTTTACTGCCATTACAGCCTGATAATATACGCGGACCAGTGATACGAATTCTTCAACAGAGCCTTTTATTTGTTCGTTATCCTGTTCCTTTTCTTTCTTGAAAAGTTTTGATATAAAATTCATTGTGTATTATAATTGTTAATTTTTTTTGCAAAGATAGTGAAAGGCGAGTGGAGAGCAAAATAAAAACTTGTTTTTGATTTTGCTATTCCGAGCCGCACTCCTTGTCAACTCGTCTCTGAAGCCTTGTCAACTTCAAAGCACTCACTGATTAACTCTCCATTCCCTGTGATATGAATCAATAGCCTCTTTCACTGAGCCATGCATAAGAAGCAATCTGTGTGCTTCTTCGTAATCAAGACCCAATTCCTCCATAAGCATGCGAGTTCCTCTGTCCACAAGTTTTTGGTTGCTGAGTTGCATATTTACCATTCGGTTTCCTTTCACTCTTCCAAGCTGTATCATTGTGGAAGTAGTAATCATATTCAGAACCATTTTCTGAGCCGTTCCACTTTTCATTCTCGTACTTCCGGTAACGAATTCAGGACCGACCACTGGTTCGATGGCTATATCAGCTTCGTGAGCCATTGGAGAATCAGGATTGCAAGCAATGGAAGCAGTAAGTATTCCATTCTTTCGTGCTTCTTGCAGGGCAGCAATCACATAAGGAGTAGTTCCGGATGCAGCAATACCAATCACTGTGTCATTTTTGTTAACTCCATGTGCTACTAGTTCTTTCCATGCATTTTCTCTGTTGTCTTCAGCATTTTCAACAGGATTGCGTAGAGCAATGTCGCCTCCGGCAATCAGTCCGATAACATAAGTATTCGGCATTCCGAATGTAGGAGGAACTTCAGAAGCATCCAGAACACCAAGTCTTCCACTTGTTCCGGCGCCAAGATAAAATATACGTCCGCCTCTTTTCATCCTTTCAACAATAGCTGTCACCAATTTCTCTATTGCAGGAATAACCTCCTTGACGGCTAAAGCAACTTTCTGATCTTCGTTGTTTATGCCGACAAGCAAGTCGTGGACAGACATTTTGTCCAGGTCTTTATATAATGATTCTGATTCTGTAATTCGTTTGAATGACATTTGTTTATGTTTTTAAGTTTAAAAGGAGACAAGTTGACGAGGCAACAGGAAATAAGTATTATCTTCTTGACTCCTTAACTCCTTGACTCCTTTATTTATAAGCACAGCTCTTTTAATTTTCAACTTTCAATTTTCAATTTTTATCACCTTCACCAACCCATCCATAGGCTCCTTATATATTTCCCCAACTTCAAGCCCCAATGAATTAGCCGCTTCTGTCAGTATATCTTTATAATAATAAGCCACAGAACCAGTGAAATGGATTTTCAGCTTGTCATAATCTGTATAGTTCATCACATTGCGTCTGAAAAAACTGCAGAAGCAATTGTAAACCATATTTTTTACAGCCGGTACATCAATATGTTCGTATATGAAAGGAGATATTGATGCAAGGAATCTGTTTGGAAAAGGCTGTCTGTAAACCCTGTCAATAATTTCGGCAGGAGAGAGGTTGTACTTCTCCATAAATGCTTTTACAAGATATTCCGGCATTTGTTTTTTCAGGCAATCACCAATGAATATTTTGCCAAGCACAGCACCGCTACCTTCGTCTCCAAGAATAAAACCTAATGGAGAAATTTGTTCTTCTATGCTTTCTCCGTTGAACAGACAGGAATTTGAACCCGTACCCAAAATACAGGCAATGCCTCGCTCATGTCCGCATAGTGCCAAAGCCGCTCCCAATAAGTCACTGTTGACAGAAATTTCAGCCGTCGGGAAAAAACTTCTCAACGCATTCTCAACAATGATATTCTTTTCCGGGAAAGCACATCCGGCTCCATAGAAATAAATTCTTTCTATATTATGATTCTTCAACAAAGGAAACAGACTTCCATTGACGGTAGATTTCATATCTTCCTCTGTCTGGAAATATGGATTCATGCCTACCGTGGAAATTCTCATTATTTCCATTCCGTTGTCGGAAAGACACCAAGTAGTTTTAGTAGAGCCACTGTCTGCTATCAGATGCATTTCTGTATATTTTTAGGCAATTAGAAAATCATAGTTTGAATAATATATACTGCAGCACCCGAAAGATAACCAAGCATTGCCAGGAATGAAATATTCTTCAGATACCAAATGAAATTGATACGTTCCAATCCCATAACAACAACACCTGCTGCAGAACCGATTATCAGCATACTGCCACCGACTCCGGCACAATAAGCAAGGAACTGCCAGAACACTCCGTCCTGAAGGAAATGTGATAAATATTCCGGATTTGCTGCTGCTTCGACCATTGCCTCCGTTGCAATCGGATACATACCAATTGCTCCAGCAACCAATGGAACATTATCTACAATAGCAGATAGTGTACCTATTATTATATTTACAGCAAATACATTTCCAATATTCTCATCAAGCCAGGTTGAGAAATTTGTTAGTATTCCACTGTAGCGTAAAACTTCAACAGCTAAAAGAATACCAAGGAAAAACATCAGTGTAGCTCCGTCGATGCGGCGGATAACATTAGCCAATCTCAACTTGATGTTCTCGTCTATATCTTGTTTCTTTTGATACATTATTTCTGTATAAACCCAAAGAGCACCAACAGCCATAAGTATTCCTACGAAAGGAGGCAGGTGCGTAATAGTCTTGAATACCGGAACAAATAACAAGCTTATAACTCCAAGAACCAGTAATGCCAGTTTTTCCCTGTCTGCGAGTATTGATAATAAAGGATTATCGTTTACCTCTTTCGTTATTATTGGTGCAGTAACATTTCCATGCATTTTACGCATAATAAACAATGTAGGGACAATAGCTGATACCATACTTGGCAAAATCAGGTTTGGAATAGTTGCCTCTGTTGATATGTTTCCTTTTACCCACAACATAATAGTTGTCACATCACCGATAGGCGACCACGCACCACCACTGTTTGCCGCAATGATTATTATACTTCCGAACACCCAGCGTTCCTTGTAGTTGCCTATTAGTTTTCGGATAAGCATAATCATAACTATTGAAGTAGTTAGATTGTCAAGAACAGCCGACATGAAGAATGTCAGAGTTGCAATCAGCAGCAACAGCTTCTTTTTGCTTTTAGTCTTTATTCTGTTGGTGATAAATGTAAAACCACCGTGTGAGTCAATAAGCTCAACGGTAATCATCGCTCCAATGAGGAAGATAAGAGTTTCTGCTATCTCTCCAACACTGTCAAGCATTTGATGTTCCAGGACGAAATGAATGCACTGGTCCTTAAGAGACATCTCTTGAACACTAGGGTTGAGAGCCTTGAATATTTCAAAACTTTCGCCCGATACTGTTGGTACAAAGTCAGTGACTGAAAAGGTGTATAACACCCAAAGTATTGTTCCGGTTAACAAAGCAGTGCCAGCTTTGTTTATCTTCAGTGGATGTTCCAGTGCGATACACAAATAACCCACTAGGAAGACTATCAAAATACAAGTTAGCATATTATTACGGTTTTTTATTTACAAAAATAATTAATTAAGAGTGTATAGCAAAATAAAGAAACATAAACTATTAGCTTCAAATTATTTTACTTCTTTAATTTTTAATCTCATAGTCTCATACCTCTTTTTTGCCACCAAACAATAAACCGCCAGTGACAACACGCAGCTTAAGGCCCCGATAAGAAAAG
Source organism: uncultured Parabacteroides sp. (assembly GCA_937894065.1). Taxonomy (GTDB): domain Bacteria; phylum Bacteroidota; class Bacteroidia; order Bacteroidales; family Tannerellaceae; genus Parabacteroides. The sequence continues at coordinate 128,970 of CALCST010000016.1, forward strand.
CTACTGCAAGAGAATGAGCTGAAGCGATAGCTCCGGCTGTAATTATACCAATACCAACACCGATATCAAACGATGTCAGATACGTTGAAGTTGCCGTTCCTCGCATCGACGGTTTGGCTATATTCACAAACAGGCATTGGTATGCCGGAACACCTGTTCCAAAGCCGATTCCTATCAGCAATGCACTTAGGAAAAATACAACCTCATTATGTATTGTGGCAAACAGAGTGAATACCACAGCCAATCCGGCAATTGAAGAAATCGCTACATGATGAATATATCCTTTGTCCACCAGTCTTCCTGAAATAAGTCTTGACGAACCTACGCCTGTAGCCATAAACAGGAAGAAATATCCCGGTTCGGTAATATTGTATTCTTTTCCGTAAAGGAGGACGAATGATGTTATCATTCCGTAAGGTACAGCTACCAATATATAAGATAATGCCGAAGCCCATGCCGGAAGCAGAATAAAACGATCTAGCGAGAACGGCGGTCTTTTCACTTTCTCTCTTTCCTTGCATTTAATAAAAAATACAGACAGCAATCCGACTGCAGAACTCAATAATCCGGCAAGAACCACCGAATGGAAATTTCCGTGAGAATAAATCCATACAGCAATAAGCGGCGAGAGCGACATCGCAAGATTTATAGTCAATCCATAAAATCCCATTCCTTCACCTCGTCGGCTCGACGGGATAACGTCAATTGTTATCGTATTTCCCGAAACGGAAGTCATTCCCATCAGTCCGCCTTGAATGCAACGCACAATCATTATGCTCCACATCGCTGCTGCCCAGAAATATCCGCAAAACATTAGTGTAAAGCCAGTGAAGGCAAACACGTACAAATGCTTGCGCGAGAAGCAGTCCACCAGATAACCGGACAAAGGACGCACCATAAGCAATCCCACAGTGTAGGCAGACAGAGCCAGACCTGCATCTTTTTCCGACAATCCCAGCTCTTCAACCAAATAGACCGGCATTGTCGGCATCAACAGATAGAATGCAAAGTTCATCCAGAAATAGGACAAACAACATTGCACAAAATTCCTGCTCCAAAGTTTATCTTTCATTATGCAAATTCACTAAGTTCAAGCCAGCGAAGAGTCTTTTCGTCAATCTCCTCGATTAACTTTGTGATACGGTCAGATTTAGCAAGAAGCTCGTCAGTGCTTAAAGTTCCGCTGCTCAAAGCTGCTTCAATTTCCGCCTTTTCTGCTTCAAGTTGAGGAATCTCAGCATCCAGAGCCTCAAATTCTTTCTTTTCCTTGAAAGTAAGTTTCTTCTTTGGCTGTTCCTGTCGGCGGGGTTTTTCAGGTTCCGGAGCGGCTTTTGCCTGCTTTGCCGCTTCCTGTTCTTTTTCCAGCTGGTCCTGATAATCCTTCCATTCACGATATTGAGTGTAGTTTCCAGGGAAATCTTTGATGTCAGCCTGACCACGGAACACCAGCAGATGGTCCACAACTTTGTCCATGAAATATCTGTCGTGCGACACAACAATTACGCATCCCTTGAACGAACGCAAATATTCCTCAAGCACATTCAGCGTTACGATGTCCAGGTCGTTTGTCGGCTCGTCCAGAACAAGGAAGTTCGGATTACGCATCAGCACAGTGCAAAGATAAAGTCGTCTTTTCTCACCGCCACTTAGCTTATATACATAATTATGCTGCTTTTCAGGCGTGAAAAGGAAGAAGTTCAGGAATTGTGACACACTCATTTTACGTCCGTCGCCAAGGTCGATATATTCGGCAATTTTCTGAACCACGTCAATTACCTTCATCTGCTCGTCAAACTGCAATCCTTCCTGGCTGTAATAACCGAAACGCACAGTTTCACCAATGTCGAAGCATCCGCTGTCCGGCTCCACTTCGCCCATAAGCATTTTGATGAAGGTTGATTTTCCCGTACCATTGTTGCCAACGATACCAAGTTTCTCATATCGTGCAAAAATATAATTGAAATCCTCTGTGATTTTCAAATCGTCAAATCGCTTTGAAACGTGTTTTGCCTCAAAAATCTTAGAGCCGATATACGAAGCCTTCACGTCCAGATTCACCTGTCCGGCTTCTCTCTGCTGTTTAGCTTTCTTTTCCAGCTCATAGAATGCGTCGATTCTGTATTTAGCTTTCGTGCCTCGTGCCTGTGGTTGACGGCGCATCCAGTCCAATTCTTTTCTCAGCAGATTGTTTGCCCTTTCCACTTCGGCATTCTGAGCTTCCACTCGTTCGGCACGTTTTTCAAGATAATAATTATAATTGCCCTTATACTGATAAATCTGCTTGCGGTCAATTTCTATAATCTCGTTACAAACTCTGTCGAGGAAATATCTGTCGTGCGTAACCATAAGGATACTGATATTCGCACGGCTCAGATAACCTTCCAGCCATTCGGTCATTTCAAGGTCCAGGTGGTTGGTCGGCTCGTCGAGGATAATCAGTTCTGGGTCGGTAATCAGCACATTGGCAAGAGCCACTCTCTTTAGCTGTCCGCCGGAAAGACTTTCAACTTTCTGGTCGAGATTGTGGATTTTCAGCTGCCCCAGAATCTGCTTTGCCCTTTGCTCGTAGTCCCATGCTTTCAGAGCATCCATTCTTTCAAGTATATCGTTCAGATTGCTGTGGTCGCCGCTGCTCATTGCCTGTTCATATTCGGCAATAAGTTTCACTGTTTCATTTTTTGAATAGAAACAAGCCTGAAGCACAGTCAGTCCTTCCGGATAAACGGGCGACTGCTCCAGATAACCTACTCGCAAATCATTGCGGAAAATAACTGAGCCGCTGTCATAATCCTCTTTCCCGGCTATGATATTAAGCAAGGTTGTTTTCCCGCTTCCGTTCTTTGCAATCAGACCGATTTTCTGACCTTGCTCTATACCGAAAGTTATATCTTCGAAAAGCATCAGGTCGCCGAAACTTTTCGTAAGTTTATCTATGTTGAGTTGTACCATTTCGTATTATTTTTATTTGCAAAAATAAGCAAAGGAGAGTGCAGAGCCAAATCAAAAGCTTGTTTTCATCCGGTGTATTCATTCTAAACGTATGGCGTTGCTCTACGCTATAAAATCTAAGGTCCTCAGCCAATTTGATGCCACTAAACTAATTATATTATCAAAATGCTCAAATCCCATCATTTTTGCTTACCACCCTTTCTGTAAAAACACCATGAAAATATGCGGAAAATGAGTTTTTCGGACTGAAATGACGGTATTAAAGCATATAAATGCCGATATATACGGACCGAAAACTGCTTATATATTACCCCACGAGTGCTTACATTTGGCCCCACGGATGCCTATGTCCGATAGTAAATACCGTATTTTATGGAAAAATTACCTTTGTAAATTACAAAATCGGGAATTTTGGCTCTCCAGAGACCTTTTTCATCATCAAAACGTTCTGATTTTTCAATCGAAATAGGATTTTCAAAATGGAAAGTATATTCATTAATAGCTTTCACTGTGGGTTTATATATCCGGATAGAATATGATTTGTTTTTGCAAAATATAAGAGTAATGGATAATATCTTTACTTTTTGTAAAAGCTTAACTCCGTGAGAGTGCGATTTTTTTGAGTTATACGTGCCTGGTATCGATTTATCCGAGTGTGAAAGACTTAAATTGACATTTTGATATTTTGACAAAATGATATAGACTGATTAAAAAAGCCAAAAATACAATATTGCTAAACCGTGTGAATTTAAAATAAAGCATAAATATTTATATATAGCTTACTGCCAGATTCCTTTGTATGATTCAATTGGCTAAATTTGCAAAATTGAAATGTATGTGTTGGAATATCATTATTTGAGAGAGAGAAAAATGGAGAAAGGGTTAGAATTTTTGTTCGGGCGTCTCGAACGCCGGAATTCTGTATTTGCGATTGAAAGCGTAGCTTTGATATATAATGCGTTGACGACGTTGATTATATTCATGCTTTTCAACCGGCTTGACAATCCCGGTCAAATGCTTTATGAGCGTTGTGGAATAGTTCTTCTTACCTTGTCTCTTATGACCGTATATAAGTTGCGTCCATGCCGTTTCACAGCGTTGATTCGCGTAATTGCGCAGATGTCTCTCCTTGCATATTGGTATCCCGAAACATATGAATTTAACAGTGTTCTGCCAAATTTGGACCATTGGTTTGCTGGAGCAGACCAGTTGCTGTTTGGCTGCCAGCCATCACTTGCATTCAGTTCACATTATCATTATAAATTTTTGAGTGAAGCTTTCAATATGGGATATTTCTTTTATTATCCTATGATATTCATGGTTGTGATATATTATTTTATCAAGCATTTTGAATATTTTGAGAAAGTGGCGTTCCTACTTACAGCTTCGTTTTTCATGTATTATATATTCTATATACTTGTTCCGGTTGCCGGTCCTCAGTTTTATTTTCCGGCAATAGGAATGGAGAATGTGCTTGACGGTAATTTCTTGTCCATAGGTGATTATTTCCATCACAATCGAGATTTACTTCCCGGTCCCGGATATACTGACGGTTTTTTCTATAAGTTAGTGGAATCGTCGCAACAGGTTGGAGAAAGGCCGACGGCGGCTTTCCCCAGCTCTCATGTTGCCATATCAACAATTGTGATGCTGCTGGCATTTGATGCTAACCGCCGTCTGGCTCTGTTTATGTTTCCTTTTTATGTTTTGCTCTGTTGCGCGACAGTTTATATTCAGGCACATTATCTGATAGATTCCGTAATGGGATTCGTAACATCATTCTTTGTCCTCAGGTTTGTGATGTTCTTATACGAAAAATATTTTTCGGTAAGGCGCCTTTACGCAGTCCGGGCATAATTTATCAAGAAATAATAGTTGCAACGATTTTCCTTGCTCCGCCATAATTGCGGAATTCGCACAGATATATACCTTGCCATGTTCCGAGATTAAGCCTGTGGTTGGTTATCGGAATAGTTATGCTGCTGCCAATCATGGTTGATTTGGCATGAGCCGGCATGTCATCATCGCCTTCGTAAGTGTGTCTGTAGAAACTTTCTCTTTCCTTTACTATATTGTTGAAAATACTTTCCAAATCAACTTGAACGTCCGGGTCGGCATTTTCGTTAATCGACAAGGCTGCAGATGTATGTTTGATAAACAGGTGCAGTAGTCCGAATTGCGGTAAATCCGGTAAATGTTTTTCCACTTCTGACGTAATTAGGTGGAAGCCGCGGCAATAGCTTGGTAGCTTGAATTCTGTTTGATTTGTCATAATTGTTGTAGTTGACAAGTTAACAAGTTGACAAGAAAACAAGGAGAAAATCTTATGAAAAATCCTTTCCTTCCTTGTCAACTTGTAAGCTTGTTAACTTGTCTCTTTTTTATTGCTATTTTAACACTTAAAGAATAAATAATTGAAAACTTTTTTCTAAGTTTACCGCAACAAAAATAAGATTTAACCTTTAATAATTACGAATTATCATGGATAATGCATTATTTAGATTTCCGAAGCCCATTAATGAGCCGGTAAAGAGCTATGCTCCCGGTAGTGTTGAAAAAGCAGCCTTGAAACAGGCTCTTGCGCAGTTGTCTTCAGAAGAATGGGATATACCTTTGGTGATTGGAGGTAAGGAAATCCGCACAGGCAATACTGGTAAAGTAGTTATGCCTCACGACCACAAACACGTATTGGCCACTTATCATCAGGCAGGAGAAAAAGAAGTTCAGATGGCTATTGATGCCGCTATGAAAGCTCATAAGGAATGGTCAGAACTTCCTTGGGTGGAAAGAGCTTCTGTAATGCTTAAGGCTGCCGAATTGTTTGCGACTAAATATCGTTATTTATTGAATGCCTCTGTAATGTTGGGACAGAGTAAGAATCCTTTCCAGGCTGAAATTGATGCTCCTTGCGAATTGATTGATTTCCTTCGCTTCAGCACATTCTATGCTAGCCAGGTTTATGCTGACCAGCCTTATTCTGAAACTGGTACTCTCAACAGAATGGAATACCGTGCATTGGAAGGTTTCGTATTCTCATTGACTCCGTTCAACTTCACATCTATTGCTTCAAACTTGAATATGGCTCCGGCAATGATGGGTAACGTTGCTGTTTGGAAACCTTCAACTACAGCTATATATTCAAACTATTTGTTGATGAAAGTATTCAAGGAAGCAGGTTTGCCTGATGGTGTTATCAACTTTATCCCTGGTAAGGGTAGCACAATCGGTAAAGTTATCACAGCAAGCTCAGACTTGGCTGGATTCCACTTCACTGGTTCTACATCAACATTCAATACTTTGTGGAGACAGATGGGCGAAAACCTTGGTCACTACAAATCATATCCTAAGATTGTTGGTGAAACAGGTGGTAAGAACTTCATCTTTGCTCATCCGTCTGCATCTCCTCTTGAAGTTGCAACAGCTATCGTTCGCGGTGCATTTGAATATCAGGGACAGAAATGTTCTGCTGGTTCTCGTGCTTATTTGCCTAAATCTTTGTGGAAAGACATCAAGGATTATGTTGGCGATATGCTGAAAGAAATCAAGATGGGTGATGTTCAGGACTTCACAAACTTCATCAACGCAGTTATCGATGAGGCTTCATTCGATAATATCATGAGTTATATCAACTATGCAAAACAGTCTCCGGATGCTGAAATCGTATTCGGTGGTAATGGCGACAAGTCTGTAGGTTATTTTGTTGAACCAACTGTAATCCTTACAACAGACCCAATGTTCAAGAGCATGGTTGAAGAAATCTTCGGTCCGGTTATCACAATCTTCTTGTATGATGACGACAAATATGAAGAAACTCTTGAATTGTGCGACCGCACTTCACCTTATGGTTTGACAGGTTCAATCTTCTCACGCGACAGATATGCTATTGATATGGCATTTAATAAATTGCGTTATGCAGCCGGAAACTTCTATATCAACGATAAACCGACAGGTGCTGTAATTGCTCAGCAGCCATTCGGTGGTTCTCGTGCTTCCGGAACTAACGATAAGGCTGGTGGTCCATTGAACTTGATACGTTGGACAAATCCTCGTTGTATCAAAGAGGCTTTGGTTCCGCCAACAAGCTACGGATATCCTTTCTTAGGTGAGAAATAAAGAATAGAGACAAGGTAACGAGTTGACAAGTTGACAAGGGAAATAAGCCTTGTCAACTTGTTCCCTTGTCAACTTGTATCTAAATTGTTAACCTAATATTCCCCCCAATTAATCATTATGCTAGACTTTAATAATACCGAAATTGCCTTTTCTGCTAAATCAAATGCAGAGTTACAGAATGCTTATGTGTTGTTCAATACTTTGAAGCATCCGTCTATTGTAAAGATGGCAAGTGTTGCAAGTAATGTTGCCATAAAGATACATTTCCCATTGTCATGGGCTGTGAAGCCTACTTTATACAAGCAGTTTGTGGGTGGTGAGACTTTGCAGGACTGTCAGAAAATCATAGACCATCTCCGTAAATTTAACGTACGCTCAACTTTGGATTTCTCTGCAGAAGGAGAGCAGACTCCTGAAGGAATCAAGGCAACATTTGAAGAAACCATCCGTTCTATTGATTTTGCCAAAGGAAATGACAACTTGGCTTATGCTGTGTTCAAACCTTCAACAATTGTTACAGATGAACTTTTGGCAAAAGCTTCAGAAAAACGTGAGGAGTTGACTATTGAAGAGATTAAAGAATTCCGTGAATTCAAGGAAAGATTTATGGCTTTTTGCCAGCGAGCTTATGATAATGACGTTCGTTTGATTGTTGACGCTGAGGATTATTGTTTCCAGGATGCTTTGGATGAGCTTACTGATGAAGCTATGCGCAAGTATAACAAGAAACGTGCTATTGTTTTTGCAACACTGCAGATGTATCGTCATGACCGTATGCCTTATCTTCGCCGCATATTGGAAGATGCGAAGGAAAAAGGATATATTGCTGGTGTAAAATTTGTGCGTGGTGCATATATGGAAGCAGAGAGAGCAAGAGCTGCCGAAATGGGTTATCCTGATCCGATTTGCAAGGATAAACCTACAACTGACGCAAATTTCAACGAAGCCGTACGTTTCACAATTGACAATCTTGAGCATTTCGAAATGTTTATGGGAACGCATAATGAGGAAAGTAACTATCTTCTTGCCAAACTTATTGACGAAAAAGGCTTGGCAAGGAATGATTCCCGCATATTCTTTGCTCAATTGTTGGGAATGAGTGATAATATTTCTTTCAACCTGGCTCACGAAGGTTATAACGTAACAAAATATGTTCCTTATGCAAAGGTTAAGGATGTTTTGCCTTATCTGATTCGAAGAGCTGAGGAGAATACTTCTGTGGCAGGACAAACCGGCCGAGAGCTGAGAATGCTTGAGATGGAAATAAAGAGAAGAAAACAGAAGTGATGTTTCAGATTACGAGTTGACAAGAATACAAGTTGACGAGGATTTATAAATGTTGAGTTTGTTTTTGATGTTAGTTTAAACTAGAATTTTGTAGCATTTTGTTATAAATTAATCGTTTTAGGTAACTCGTATATTTGTGTTTTTACTAAAAAAAGCAATGAAATAAAGATATATTTTTGTTGTTTCTGGAAAATGATCACAATGGTTTCGGTTAACGATTACAATGGTTGGGTGTAGTCTTCTAAATGATTTGGACAACTCATTGTAATCTTTACTTGAAGTTATTGTGATCATTTTTTTAACATATGCTTTTCCCTCATATTTTGGCTTTAAAATCATGGGAAAATAGGCTTTAATATGGCTTTTTTATCTTGAAAATTGAATTTTTAGAGAAATTTCCTTGATTTTGTATTACAGGAGTAATAGTTTGATAAACTGAAGAATATACTATAAAAACAGGATTTAAACTTCACGAGAGTGCCAACAGAAATCAAGAAAAATAATTTAGCCTGAAATATTGAATTCTCAGCATAGCAGAAATGACAAATTGTCAAAATGTCAAAACGTAATATTTCCGCCCATAATCATTTGAATAAGCAGACCAATAGCTTGTGTTTTATCTTCCAGGTGATATTGCTGCAATGTGGTTTTTAAATCTTCACGAAGAAGTTTGAGAGACTGCTGTATGCGATAGTCAACCGTTTTGCTTGAAACACCAAGTTTTTCAGCAATTTCCTTATAAGTCATTTCTTCGAAACGATGCATAATAAAGGCTTGCCTGTAACTTTCTGGAAGTCTGGCTATAGCTTCACGAACCTTATCTTTAAGTTCGTCGGTCTGATAATAAGATTTGTCTTGCAGAGTTTCCTGCATATACTCAAAGTATAAAGTATTAGCCTTGTTTCGGCAGTCTTTACTTGCAATTTTGTTTAATGCCCTGTTATAAACACTTCTGAATAAATATGACGAAAGACTTTTCTCAACAGTAATTTCTTTTCTGTTTTCCCATAACCACAATAATGTGTCCTGGACAATCTCCTCGCTGTCCTCCAATGAAACAAATTTATGGCAATAGGCGCAAAGTATCGGATAGAATTGACTGAACAATTTATCAAAAGCCTTTTTATCAGAATTCTTTAGGGAAGTAAGAAGATGGCTTTCTTTATCATCATTAATATGTATAGTCTGTTTATCCATCCGGTATTAAATTGTGTAGGCTAAAAGAGAAAACGCAGAGCATATCGATTATCACTGCATTGAGGCTCTGGACTGCCCACCTTATCGTAATTAATCAATAGCTCTGCGTCTTATGTGTTTATATCGTTTTAAAATAAAAAGCGGATATAACAACACAAACGCAGAAACTTTTACTGACAATTATTATCCCGATAAGGCTTGAAATTGTCCAGATTTCAATGCCGGGTTTATCAGTAAAGCTTTGCGCTTTTTCAAATATAAAGCAAATGTATGTATTTTTTTTGAAAAAAAACAAGAGGAGTTTAGGAACTTTCCTTTTTAGAAATGTCATAATAATAAAGACAAAAAATGTTGCATAGGTCTTTTGTGGTTAAAGATTTGTTTTTTATTCATTACATTGAGGCTCTGGCATAATGAATGAGTAAGGATTAATTTAAGGTTAGTGGAACCAGAGCGGCAAGATTCTCTGAGACAGAGAGTCTTGTTGGCTGGTTTTGTTTTTAATGTTTATGGATAGAATAGATAAAAATATAGAAGATTTACTTTTCAGTTATTGCGAAGGAAAACTGAGCGGTGACGAACGAAAGCATGTTGAAGAATGGATTTCTGTAAGTAAAGAAAATGAGAAACTTGCAAAAGCTGTTCACGAACTTTATTGGGCTGCAGATACATTGTCTGTAATGGACAAGGTGGATGCTGACAAAGCTTTGAAAAAAGCTAAAGGAAAATTGGTGAGAAGAAAGTTCAAAACAGTTTTTCTATGGGCAGAAAGAGCTGCCGCCATTATGTTTATCCCTTTACTTTCTGCATATCTTCTTCAAATTAAGAACTCAGATGTTGCGGAAGCTAGGATGATGGAGATTCGTACTAATCCAGGTATGACGACAGCTTTTGTGTTACCTGATGGAACAAATGTTTCTTTGAATTCCGGTTCAGTTTTGCGATACCCGGAATTCTTCAGCGGAGATAAACGTGAAGTAGAACTGATAGGAGAAGCTTTTTTCGATGTTACCAAAGATCCCAATAAACGTTTTGTTGTAAAAACTACGGGCGATGAACGGGTGGAAGTGTTGGGTACATCATTTAATATGGAAGCTTTCCCTGGAGATTCAATATTATCTACAACCTTATTGGAAGGAAAGGTCAGATTTGTTTCCGATGCAGGAAGTGTACAGATGAATCCAGGAGAAAAACTTGTTTATAATCATAACAGTTCTAAGGCTAGACTGATTAAAACAAATGGAAATGCAGAAACTGCATGGAGATATGGCAAGATAATTTTTGATAATACACCTTTCAATGAAGCTCTCCATATGTTATCAAAAAGATTTAATGTGGATTTTGTTGTGAAAAATGAAAAACATCAAAATGATTCATTTACAGGAACATTCTCAACCCAGCGTTTGGAACAAGTTTTGGATGTATTCAGTATTTCATCAAAAATAAAATGGCGCTATACTCCAACTGATAAAACAGAGGAGAAAAGAAGTAAAATAGAAGTTTATTGAAATTTTTTTATTCTTTGTTTAGGAATATTGTTTTTTAGAAATGTCATTTATAATAAAAGGACTTAAATAATCAAAAGCATGATTAATGATTTGTTCAGGTTTGGCAAGCTTAACTTTCAGTTAACAAGTTGACGAGAAAACGAGTTGACAAGATTATTTAGAAATTTAAGTGTGAAATGATAAATATTGACCTTGTTAACTTGTCTCTGTATCCTTGTTGACTTTTAAGTTGAGCAAATTGTGAAACTTTAAATGTGTAGGAAATCAGCAAATAATCATAATTACTATAAAAACCGAATAGATATGAAAAAGAATGGAGATTAAAAAAACAAACAGAGAAATATTGGCGTATTTCCCTGTTTGAAATGAGTTAACCGAAAAGATTTGTTTGGCGACAAATCATATTAAATCATTTTTTACCTAAAAAGCACAACAAAATTATGAGAAAAAAATGTATTACCCCATTAATATGGGATAAAAAAACGTGTGGACTTGCGTTACCTAAGGTCCCTATTATTATGAAATCACTGTTTTATGCATGTCTGTTAAGTTCTGCAGGTCTGACTTATGCTTCAAATAGCTATGCTCAGACTACAATGGTCAGCATTAACGTGGAAAATCAAACTGTAAAGGATGTATTGGATGAAATAGAAAATACAACTGAATATTCATTTTTCTACAACACTCGCCACGTTGACCTGGATAGAAAAGTGTCTGTAAATATTAATAATGCCGATATTTTTGAAGTATTGGATGATGTATTTAGCGGAACAAATGTTGTTTATTCTGTTAAGGATAGAAGTATTGTTCTTTCTGTGAAAGATGTGTCTCCGGTAATAGCTCAAAATGATAATAAAATAACCGGTACCATTGTTGATGCTTCCGGAATTCCGGTTATTGGTGCTAATGTTATGGTGAAGGGTACATCTAATGGTACTATTACGGATATGAATGGACATTTTACTTTGGATGTTCCAAAGGATGCTGTACTTGAGGTCTCTTACATAGGTTATACAACTCAAATTTTAAAAGTTGCTGGACAGAAAAGTTTGAGTATTATGTTAAAGGAAGATACACAGACTTTGGATGAGGTTGTTGTTGTTGGATATGGAACAATGAAAAAGTCAGATTTGACAGGAGCTATTGTTAATGTTAATCAGGAAAATATTAAAAATATGTCAACTGCAACTGTTGATCAGAAATTAGTTGGTCAAATTGCAGGCGTACAGATTCAACAGGTATCTGGAGCCCCAGGTTCAGGAACATCAATAAAAATACGTGGAGCTGGTTCTATAGGTGCTGGAAATGACCCTCTTTATGTAGTGGATGGAATGCCTTATTCTTCTGGATTTGACCAAAATATGAATCCATTGAATTTTATTAGTCCTAACGATATTGAATCAATTACAGTTTTGAAAGATGCATCTTCTACTGCAATTTATGGTTCTAGAGGTGCGAATGGTGTTATTATGATAACAACTAAACGTGGAGAATTTGATAAAACTGATATATCTGTTTCTTCGCGTTTTGGGTTTCAACAAGTTCCTCAGAAAGGGCGCCCTGATATGATGAATCAGTACGAGTTCGCAGAATTCCAAAGAGAAAGAATTGGAATTTCTGTAAGAAAAATGGAACATAGAGAACCTACAATGGATGATTATCCGATTGAATATAGACCTGAAAATCTTCATGGAGAAGGAACTGATTGGTATGATTTGATTTTGAGAACAGCATTAACACAAGATCATAGTGTTAGTGTTAGTAAGGGATCTAAGGAATCTCGTTTGAATTTTAGTTTAGGATACTATAATCAGGAAGGGGTGTTGAAATGTACCGGTTTAGAGAGATTTAATGGTAAATTAACAATGGAATCAAACATAGGTAAAGTTAAAATTGGTGCTTCATTACAACCCACTTTTATACAGCAGGATAGAGCAAATGTTGCAAGCTATAGAGATGATGTTATTGCAGTTGCAACATGGGCAAATCCTGTTATGAAACCTTATGATGAAAAAGGAAACTTAATACCATATATATATTCTCCTCAATCAAAATATCATACAGCTTGGGGATTTATGAATCCTTTGTATTTATTGCAAGAAATAACTAACAGACAGGATGATTTCCAAAATTTAGGTATTGCATATATTGAATGGAATATCATTTCAGGACTTAAATTAAAGTCATCTTTAAATACAAATTATGCTTCTAGCAAATATTTTTCTTATACTCCTAGTACTATAGGAGGTCCGAATAAACCTCCAACTGATGGCAGTGGAAAATCTACTACACAACGAGGAACTTCTTTTAATTGGGTTATTGAGAATACAATTAATTATAATAAAACATTTAAAGAGAAGCATACTATAGATCTTGTTGCTGGTTATACAGCTCAGCATTTTAAAAGCGATTTTATAAATATTAACGCAGGTCCTTATCCGAATGATTTGATACATACTATAAACGCTGCTCAAGATATTAATAGTTGGGGACAGAGTATTAATGAATGGAGTATGATTTCTTATTTGGGAAGATTTAATTATACTTATGATGATAAATATTTATTTACGGCAACATTCAGATCTGATGGTTCATCTAGATTTGGATCAGAAAACAGGTTTGCAACATTCCCTTCTATGGCAATTGCATGGAGAATTTCAGAGGAACCTTTCCTTAAAGGAAATGAAGTGATTAGTAATTTAAAGTCTCGTTTGTCGTATGGTAAAAGTGGAAATAATAATATCGGAAATTATGCGCATTTAGCATCAATTAATGCTCAGGATTATATATTTTCTGATACTCAGGTAACAGGTTCTTATGTAGGAATAAGTAATCCATACTTAACATGGGAAGAGTCTTCTCAGATTGATGCAGGAATTGACTTAGGATTATTTAATAATAGATTGTCTTTAGTTCTAGATTTCTATTATAGAAAGAGTAATAATATGTTATTATCTGATAGAATTCCTGCTATTACTGGATTTACATCTCAGACAGTTAATAAGGGGAATGTACGTAATGTTGGATTTGAATTTTCATTGAATGCTACACCTTTTAATAAGAATGATTTTAAATGGGATATTAATTTAAATTTATCATTAAATAGAAACAAAGTATTATCCATAAACGATGATCCTAATACTAAAATATATTCTGGAAATTGCGATGGATTATACTCTAATGTTACAATGGCTGGTCAACCAATTGGACAGCTCTTTGGATATGTATTTGATGGTTTATATACTGAGGAAGATTTGAAAAATCCTAATGTAGTGAAATATCCTTCTGCATATGAGGGCGCTATTAAATTTAAAGATTTAAATGGAGATGGAAATATTTCTAGTCCTTTAGATTTTGCAATAATAGGAAATCCTTTTCCGGATTTGATATATGGTTTAACAAATAATTTTTCATTTAAGAATTTTGACATGTCTATTGTAATGAATGGTCAAATAGGTGGAAAAGTAATAAATGGTCTTAGACAAACAACTGATAATTTACAGGGATTTTTTAATGTTAATTCAGAGTGGGTGAATAGATGGAAAGATAAAGAAAATCCAGGTGATGGTTATCATTATGGAATTCCGTCAGTAACACCGAGTTATGGACATAAAATTAATAGTAATTGGATAGAAGATGCCTCATATTTAAGAATTTCAAATTTGACTCTGGGATATACTGTACCAATTAAATTTTTGAAATCTACTGGTTTTATTAAATCTTGTCGTTTTTATTTGTCTATACAGAATTTAGCAACTTTTACAAGCTATTCTGGAGCTAATCCAGAGGGTAAACAAGCAAGTAATAATAATACTCTTGCTTCAGGTTTTGATATGACATCATATCCTTTGGCTAGAACAACGTCTTTAGGTTTAAATATTTCTTTTTAAAAATAAAATTAAGGAATAGAGTTATGAAAAATATATTTTTATTGTTAGGATTACTTTTATTATCAAGTTGTTCAAATAGTTTTCTTGAAATATATCCAGAAACATCATTGAATGAAGGTAATTTTTATAAATCAGAAAAGGAGTATATTTTATTAGCAAATGGTTGCTATATTCCTATGAGAAATTATTATAAAGAGAGTGGTTGGATTATTGGAGAAATTCGTTCTGATAATACTTCTTTTATGTATAATCCAAATGATGGTGGACAAATAGATGCTAGGCAGATAGAATGGTTTCAATGTACAGCTAATAATACTCACTATACTTCTTTATGGAATTTTGCTTATAATGGTATAAATAGATGCAACAAACTTATTGAGGAGTTAGAAAATTCTTCGATAATTTGGGAAACGGAAGGAATAAAAGAGAGATGTTATGGAGAGGCTTATTTTTTTAGAGCATTTTATTATTTTGAGCTAGTAAGAAATTTTGGTGGAGTTCCTTTAATAACATCAGTTATAAATTCACAAGAGGCAGTTTCTGTTGAAAGAGTTTCTGAAATGGAAATATATAATCAAGTTATCAAAGATTTAGAGGCTTCGGTTTTAAATTTTGAAACATCTGTTAATGTTGAAGAGCCAGGAAGAGCAAATTATGCTTCTGCTTTATCTCTTTTGGGAAGAGTATATTTGACTATGCATGAATACGATAAAACAATATCTGTGTTAGAAAAAGTTATTTCTTTAAAGAAATATACACTTTTACCTGAATATAAAGATTTATTTAATCCTGCTGCAAAAGATTTTAAGGAGACTATATTTGCTGTTCAATATTCCGAGAATAATCAAGATATGGCAAATCAATTTTGTTTTAGATTTGCCCCATGGACTTCTAAAGGTGAAATAACAATGAGACCCAATATAAATATTAGTGGCTCAAGATATGGCTGGAACCAGCCAACATCAGATTTAATATTAGCTTTTGAGGAAGGAGATAAAAGAAAAGAAGCATCAATTGGTACGTGGCACGGTAAAGATTGGGATGGGGTTGAGCGTGATTTGATGTATTGTTGTAAATTTAAACCACCTGTTTCTGCACCAGATGATCGTTGTAGTGATAATTTACCTATTATTCGTTATTCGGATGTCTTATTAATGATGGCAGAAGCTTTGAATGAAAAAGGAGAAACAAGTAGAGCTTTGTCCTTTGTTGAGAAAGTTCGTAATAGAGCAGGATTGTCAACTCCTACAAATATTACGAAAGAATCATTATCAATATTGATAGCCAAAGAACGTCAAGTGGAATTTTGTTTTGAAAACCAACGTTGGTATGATCTGAAAAGAACAGGCAAAGCTTTAGATGTAATGAGAACTCATGGCATTAAGGAAAAACAAATGAAACCGTACATTGATCAATCTACTTATATATTAGAAGAATATATGTTGTTAGCCCCAATACCTGCTGATGAAATTGCAATAAGTGCATTAAAACAGAATCCAGGTTATTGATTAAGGAACAGTTTTATTTTTATAGCTTTTGAATATATGTATAGATATTGGTTGATTTTTTATTTCATATTGAATACGTTAGTTATAAATGCTAAAATATGTTTACCAGATATAATTGGTAATAACATGGTATTACAAAGAAATACAATTGTTAAACTTTGGGGAAAATCAACACCTTTATCATATGTTAAGGT
Organism: uncultured Parabacteroides sp.; assembly: GCA_937894065.1. Lineage (GTDB taxonomy): Bacteria > Bacteroidota > Bacteroidia > Bacteroidales > Tannerellaceae > Parabacteroides. The sequence continues at coordinate 145,616 of CALCST010000016.1, forward strand.
TATGGTCTCTTGGAATAAAGAGACCATAATTAAAACTATCAGTAATTCGAATGGTGATTGGTCTGTAATAGTTAAAACACCTGAAGCGGGAGGTCCATACAGTATAAAAATTGCCGATGAAGATGTTTTAGTGTTAAATAATATATTAATTGGAGATGTATGGATATGTTCAGGACAGTCTAATATGAATATGCCGGTTAAGGGGTTTAAATCTCAGCCTGTGTTATACTCTATGGATGAAATAGTTAGTGCAAATGAAAGTCTTCCAATAAGAATGTTTACAGTTGATAAAAAGCTTTCTAAAAAAAAAATAGACAATGTTGAAGGTAAATGGAATAATCATTCTGGTCGAAATGTTTCGGAATTTAGTGCTGTTGGCTATTTTTTTGGTAAAGAGTTATGTGAAAGATTAAATGTTCCTATTGGACTTATTTCTACAAGTTGGGGTGGATCTACTATAGAGGCTTGGATGCCTGAAGATATTTTAAAAATGTTTCCGGAGATATCAATAGAACATTTGAATTCTAATAAAGAATTAAAGCGGCCTTTTCAGGCTGCCTCCATGTTATTTAATTCAATGTTATATCCGTTAAATAGAGTTGCAATAAAAGGTTTTATATGGTATCAAGGAGAATCAAATATAGGTAGACCTAAATTGTATGAAAAATTATTTTCTGAATTTATTAGGCATATTCGTAATGTTTATAATAATCAAGAGTTACCTTTTTATTATGCACAAATAGCTCCATTTGGTTATAGTGATAAATCTGGTATTTCTTCTGCAGTGTTTAGAGAAATTCAATATAATAGTGAGAAGAAAATCCCTCATATAGGAATGGCTGTTCTTATGGATATCGGAGATGAGAAATGTATTCATCCCGCAAATAAAAAACAAGTGGGAGAGAGATTAGCTTATTTAGCTTTACAGAATGATTATGGATATGATTTTATTAAAGCCAATTCTCCACGATATGTATCAAAAGAAATTAAAAACGATAAAATCATATTGACATTTGATGCAGAAAAAGAAGGATTGACCTCTTTTGGAAAAGAATTGAAATGCTTTGAAATATCATCAAGTGATAAAGTTTTTCATCCTGCAAAAGCTATTATACAGAGTAATAATGTTATTGTTTGGAATGAAGATGTGAAAAATCCAGTAGCCGTAAGATATGCCTTTAAAAATTATATAGTAGGGGATCTTTTCGGAACAAATGGTCTGCCAGTGTCTTCATTTAGAACAGATTTTTAATAACAGGATAATTATGAGAGAATTACATGGTTTTAATATAGTAACTTTGGCATTAACAACATTATTTGTTTCATGCAGTTTTCCAGATTCTAAAAAAGAAAGGCCAAATGTCTTGATTATTTTAGCCGATCAATGGAGATATGATGCTTTTGGCTACAGAGGAAATCCAGATGTTAAAACACCCAATATTGATAAGTTGGCATCCGAAGGAATTGTTATAGAAAATGCGATATCTGGTTTACCTGTATCAACACCTGCTAGAGCATGTATTTTAACAGGACAAAGACCTTTGTCTAATGGTATTTTTATGAATGATGTACAATTAGATACAGCAAAGGTTTCTTTGGCAGAAGCTTTTTCTCCAATTTATGAAACAGCATATATTGGAAAGTGGCATTTAGATGGTCATGGTAGAAGTACCTTTATTCCAAATAATGGAAGAAGACAGGGGTTTGAATATTGGAAAGTATTGGAATGTACACATAATTATAATAATTCTTTGTATTATGCTGATAGTCCAGATACTTTAAAATGGATTGGTTATGATTGTTTTGCACAAACAGAAGATGCGTGTAAATATATTAGAAAACATTCCAATGATGATAAGCCATTCTTATTGTTTTTATCTTGGGGACCTCCACATGAGCCATATCAGACTGCTCCTGAAAAATATAGGAGTTTGTATAAACCTGAAAGTATATCTGTAAAAAAGAATGTTCCTATAGAACATATATCTAAAGCTAAGGAAGATTTATGTGGTTATTATGCGCATTGTACGGCTCTCGATGAAATGGTAGGTAAACTTAGAAAAGAACTAGATGATAATTGTATAAGTGATAATACTATTATTTTATTTATGTCGGATCATGGTGATTTATTAGGTTCTCATGGACAATATAAAAAACAACAACCTTATGACGAGTCTATACGTGTGCCAATGATATATTACTTACCTGATAAATTGACACCATCTAAATGTTTTAAAGATGCTATGGTTAATATGGAAGATGTGATGCCTACATTATTAGGTTTATGTAATATTTCTATACCTAAATCTGTAGAAGGAAAAGATTTTAGTAATTATTTGAAAGGAGGTGAAAATCCTGGAGATACATTGACTTGGATTTCTTGCATTCAACCTTTTGGTCAATGGTCTAGACAAAAAGGTGGAAAAGAATACAGAGGTATACGGTCTCTAAGATATACTTATGTTTGCGATTTAAAAGGTCCTTGGTTACTTTTTGATAATGTAAAAGATCCTTACCAAATGAATAATTTGGTAAATAATCAGGAGTATAAAGATATAAGAGATAATCTGGATACTATATTAAATAAAAAACTGAAAGAAAATAGAGATGAGTTTGAAACAGGAGAATTCTATAGAAATAAATGGAATTATCCAGCTATAGATAAATGGGGAAATGTTCCTTATAAAAATTAAATTATACGTAATTATGAATTGCAAGTCATTATTTCATGTAGGATTGTTATTTTCGTTATTTGTTCCTATATGTTCTTATTCTAAAGAAAAAGGAAAGGATAAATTACCTAATATATTATTTATCCTCACTGACGACCAGCGTTGGGATGCAATGGGTTATGCTGGGAATACAATAATACAAACACCAGAAATTGATCGTTTGGCTCGTGAAGGTATGTATTTCCGTAATGCTTTTGCTTCAACACCTATAAGCGCGGCAAGTAGAGCTTCTATTCTTACTGGACTATATGAACGTACGCATGGATATACATTTGGAACCGGTCAGTTAAAGGAAGAGTTTGCATCTATAGCATATCCGTTGCAATTAAGAAAGAAAGGTTATTACACTGGATTCTTTGGTAAATTCGGAGTATATTATGATGGGTATAAGAAAATGTTTGATGAAGCAGACAGTTATGACAGAAGAGATAATTTTCCTGATAGACGTGGATATAATTATAAAACCATAGAAGGTGATACCGTTCATTTGACAAAATATACAGGTTATCAGGCTAAAGAATTTATAAAAAATGTTCCTAAGGATAGGCCTTTCTGCTTGTCTTTGAGTTTTAGTGCACCTCATGCTCATGATTCGTCCAAGGAACAGTATTTCTGGCAGACAAAATCAAACGAAAGATATGAGGACATTGAGATTCCTGAACCATTGCTTAAGGAAGATCATTATTTTTCTTCACAGCCAAAAGATGTTCAATATGGATTTAATCGTTTGCGCTGGTGGTGGAGATATGATACCCCAGAGAAATATCAGCATAGTCTAAAAGGATATTATAGAATGATATCAGAGATAGATGATGAAATTGGCGAAATTAGAAAATTATTGGAGGATAAAGGATTGGCAGATAATACAATAATTATCTTTCTCGGAGATAATGGCTTGTTCCTTGGTGAACGTCAGATGGCAGGTAAATGGCTGATGTACGAACAGTCCATAAGAGTTCCTCTAATAGTATATGATCCACGTGTAAATTGTCATAAAGATATTGATGATATGGTTCTGAATATTGATGTACCTAAAACTATTCTGGATTATGCCGATGCTCAGATTCCTGAACAATATCAGGGAATAAGTCTGAAAGATTATGAGGGAACGGAAAGTGTTCCAGAATCTCGAGACTGTATATTGATTGAACATTTATGGAAGAAAAAGGAGATACCTTCCAGTGAAGGTATTAGGACAGAAAAATGGAAATATTTCAGATACAGATTCCTTGAAGAACCGGAAGAGCTTTATGATTTGCAGCTAGATCCTATGGAAACGAGAAATCTAGCAAAATATAAGGCATACGAAGCAGTTTTGGATTCAATGAGAACTTTGTGTGATGGAAAGATTAAGGAACTAAGTAAGTTCAAGTGAATATTATAATTGTTAAATATAAATTGAAGCTATTATGTTAAGATACATGTTGTTATCATTCTGTCTGTTTAGTACAGTCTTAAATGCAACTTCGCTCCGTGTTGTGGACCTTCGCTGTGAGAATATGTCAACCCCTTTGGGGATTGACGGGAAGAATCCGATGTTGAGTTGGAAACTAGAGTCGGATAGGCGAGGGGAAAGCCAGTCTGCCTATGAAATTGTGGTCGGAACTGATAAGGAATCACTTTTGGATAAAGGAAGAGGTCTGGTGTGGAAGAGCGGGAAAGTGAAGAGTAGTGAAAGCGTACAGATTGAATATTCCGGAAAGAAACTGTTGCCTTTTACCCGTTATTACTGGAGTGTTCGTTGTTATGATTCCGAAGGAGAGGTTTCTGATTGGAGTGATGTATCGTATTGGGAAACATCAATGTTGTCTGCTTCCGACTGGAAAGCGCAGTGGATAACAGACGGTAGTGTGGCTCCTGAAAAAGAGGAAGATTTCTATAAGCCAGACCCTTCTCCATTGTTCAGAAAAGACTTCAGGATTGACGGCAGAGTGAAAAGAGCCAGACTTTATATATCTGGACTGGGATATTATGAGGCAAGTCTTAACGGGGAGAAAATAGGAGACCATTGTCTTGACCCCGGATGGACAGCCTATTCTAAACAGGTGCTGTATTCAACTTATGATGTTACAGAACTTTTAGAGGCAGGAGATAACAGTATAGGTGTTATGTTGGGAAACGGTTTTTTCAATCCCCTTCCGATGAGGATATTCAAGCCTTTGCGTGAGATGCTGAGGATAGGACGTCCTTGTCTGAAAGCTCAGCTAATGGTTGAGATGGAGAATGGCCGTAAAATTACAGTTACAACAGATGAGAGCTGGAAAACCCATCCTAGTCCGGTCATGCGCAATAATGTTTATCTTGGCGAGGAGTATGATGCCCGTGAGTATATTAAGGATTGGGATTCTCCCCGATACAATACTTCGTCATGGAAAAATGCAGTATTGATGCAGAATCCTCCCGAAGGGGAGCTGACCTCACAAATCCAGCCACCTATAAGGGTTTTGGAAAAGATAAGTCCTAAAAGAATGACGGAAACCCGTCCCGGCGAGTTTGTCATGGATATGGGCCAGAACTTTGCCGGCGTTGTAGGGATAAAGGTGAAAGGTCCTAAAGGCACTAAGATAAGAATCCGATATGGTGAGGATGTATATACAGACGGAAGCCTTAATGTCATGACATCCGTAGCCGGTCAACAGAAAAGAGTATGGAATGCGGATTACACAGCTCCTGGTCAGCCCCCAGTAGCATGGCAGGAAGATGTATATGTCCTGAATGGAGACGATAATGGAGAGGAATGGCGACCGAGATTCACTTTCCATGGATTCCGTTATATCGAGATTACAGGATGGCCCGGTCGTCCTTCTATGGATGATGTTGTAGGTTATCGTCTTGGCTCCGACCTTGAAAGGACTGGTTATTTCGAGAGTTCCAATGAAATGCTAAACAGGTTGTTCAATGTGATGGACTATACATTCCGCAGTAATGTGTTCAGTGTTCAGTCCGATTGTCCTGCTCGAGAGAAGTTCGGTTATGGCGGAGATATGGTTTGTGTTTCTCCGACATTCTGCTGGTATTATGATATGTCTAACTTTTATAGGAAAGCAATTCGTGATTTTGCCAATGACCAGCGTCCTTTGGGTGGTGTTACAGAAACAGCCCCTTTCAATGGAATAGAGTCTTTGGGGTTAGGTGATAGTTCTGGCCCTATAGGTTGGCAGCTAGCTTATGGATTCCTGCAACAGCTGGTATACCGTTTCTATGAAGATGATAACACATTGGAGAAATATTATGATTCTTTTAAAAAACAGGTTGATTTTATAAGTTCTAAAGCAGAAGATTATATTATTGACAGATGTATCAATGATCATGAAAGTCTAGAGGAACGTATACCTGCATTATTCGCTACAGCGCATTATTTCCATCATGTGATTATACTTGAAGAATTTTCCGAACTACTCGGAAAGAAAACCGAGGCTGAATATTATTCCCGGTTATCTGAGAATATAAAATCAGCCTTTATAAAGAAATTTGTAAATACAGGAGATGGAACAGTAGGCAACGCAACACAGGCATCACAGGCGATAGCCCTTCTTTACGGCCTTGTCCCTGAAGGAGAAAAGGGTAAAGTACTGGACCGTTTGTTACAGATAATCGACCGTGACGGTTATCATGTACGTTCTGGAATATTTGGAGTGAACGCAGTGTTGAATGTACTGAGTTCGTATGGACGGAATGATGTCGCATACAGAATGGTTACTAATCCTGATTTTCCGGGTTGGATGCACATGCTCAAATCAGGAGCGACAACATTGTGGGAAACATGGAAATACTCAGACAATGTATTCTCTCATAATCATCCGATGTTTGGAAGTGTAGGTGAATGGATGTTCCACAGTCTTGGAGGAATACAGATGACATCACCAGGTTTCAAGACATTCCGAATAAAACCTCAGCCAGCCGAAGGACTGGAGTGGGTGAAATGTAGCTACGATTCATCTTATGGAAAGATTAATAGTGAATGGAAGAAAAAAGTTGATATATTCAGTATAAATGTTTCTGTACCGGTGAATACTGTTGCAGAGTTGTATATTCCTGCATCTCCTGAATCACATGTATTAGAGAATGATATTGAAGCGGCAAAAGTAGAAGGAGTTATAAATGCCAGATTTGAGAATGGTTGTTGGGTTCTGAAACTAAAATCTGGTAATTATAGATTTAAAATACAGTGAAAATGTTTATATGTAAGTCGAAAAATATAGTAAAAATGAAATCTGATTTTATTTTATTAAATTCATTGCTTTTTCCCGCAATGATATTTTCGTCCTGTTCAACAAAACCGTTGGATCAGGCAGAAAAGAAACCTTTGAATATAGTCCATATAATGTGTGATGACCATTCGTTTCAGACAATCAGCGCGTATGGCCATCCGATCAGTAAATTGGCTCCTACCCCAAATATAGACAGGATAGCTTCAGAGGGAATGTTGTTTACGCAGGCATTTGTAGAGAATTCTTTATCAACTCCTAGTCGTGCTTGTCTCATGACGGGACTTTATAGCCATCAGAACGGTCAGCGTCAGTTGGGAAAGGGAATAGATACGACAAAGGTGTTTTTTTCAGAGATACTTCAGCAGCATGGTTATCAAACCGGAGTTGTCGGGAAATGGCACATGCAGTGTGAGCCCAAGGGCTTCGACTATTATTCAGTATTGAACGATCAGGGCGAATATTATAATCCGGGATTCAAGACAAAGAAGTCAAAAGGAAAATACATCAAGGAAGAAGGTTATGCTACAACTTTAACAACAGACCATGCGATAGAGTTTCTGGAGGGTCGAGATCCGGAAAAACCTTTCTGTCTTTTGGTTCATCATAAGGCTCCACATAGGAATTGGATGCCGGAATTGAAGTATTTAAATTTGTATGAAGATGTTGAATTCCCTTATCCGTCAACTTTCAATGATGATTATTCTACCCGTTGTGAACCAGCACGAAGCCAGGCCATGCGTATAGATGATGATATGACGATGATTTATGATTTGAAAGTAGATGAATTAAAAACAACTGAAGAATATAAAAATGAACCGATACTTGGAGCATGGAATTCAATGTTACAGCGAATGACACCCTCTCAGCGTGAGCAGTGGATATCATCCTACAAGTCAAGTAATGAGAAGTTTATAAGTCAGAAGTTGAAAGGAGAAGAGCTCGTAAAATGGAAATATCAGCGTTATTTGAAGGATTATTTGCGTTGTATAAAGTCAATAGATGACCAGGTTGGCCGGTTATTGGATTATTTGGAGAAAGAAGGTTTGATGGAAAATACAGTAATAGTTTATACTTCTGATCAGGGTTTTTATATGGGCGAACACGGTTGGTTTGACAAACGTTTCATGTATGAAGAGTCAATGCGTACCCCATTGATAGTCCGTTGTCCAGGAAAGATGAAAGGAGGCAGCAAATGTGATGTAATGGTTCAGAATATAGATTATGCACCTACGTATTTGGCATTGGCTGGGATAGATAAACCTGAATTTATGGAAGGGACATCACTCGTGCCTTTGTTTGACGGAACTGTCCCTGCAGATTGGCGGGATTATTTGTATTACCATTATTATGATTATCCTGCAGCACACAATGTTCGCAGACATGATGGGGTTAGAGATACACGTTACAAGTTGATACATTTTTATGGAAAAGGTCATGGAAAAGATCAAGAAATAAATTGTAATGAATTATATGACTTGAAATTAGATCCGAATGAATTGAACAATCTTTATGGAAAGGCTGAATATAAGGAAGTTCAAGACAGGTTGCAGAAACGTCTGGATAAATTCAGGGTGGATTTGAAGGTGGATGAGTTTTGATGAAATTATATAAATCCCATTTGTAATAAATTTTTATTATGAATGGGATTTTTTACAGATTCACTATGGAGTTGTGTTTCATTATATATTATTAAAAATATGTTGAACGAAAAGATTATGAATAAAAAAATAACTTTAGCATTAAGCATTGTCTCAAGTTTAGCTACAACCTCCAGCTTTTCCTCCAAAGAACATAATCAACAGGAACGCCCCAATATTCTTTTAATCCTGTCCGATGACCACACCTCCCGGTCGTAGGGAATATATGGAGTAGTGTTGAGTGACTATGCCAAGAATGAAAACATTAGGCAGCTTGCTACCGAAGGTTGCGTTCTTGATAATTGTTTCTGCATTAATTCCATTTCCTTGCCTAGCCGTGTATCCATAATGACGGGAGCTTATAGCCACGTAAATGGAGTTTATACATTGGGTGGCGCTTTATATCCAGAACAGGACAATATAGAGAAGCAAATGCAGGTCGGTGGTTATCAGACAGCGTTGATAGGAAAGTGGCATTTGAAGAAACAGCCATCGGGTTTTGATCATTTTAAAGTATTCCATGATCAAGGAGAGTATATAAATCCAATATTCAAGATAAAGGAAAACTGGGTTGAAGGAAAGAATGTGGAAGATCAGGTTGAGGGTTTCTCAACGGATATAGTTACAGATAAGACAATCAATTGGATAAAGAATCGTGATAAGACGAAACCTTTTATGATGTGTTGTCATTTTAAGGCTACACATGAGCCATATGATTTTCCGGAGAGAAACCGTCATTTATATGATGGGGTAGTATTCCCGGAACCTGAAAACCTGTTGGATTTCGGTAAACAATCCAGTGGCCGAACATTTGAAGGTCAGTCATTGGAGAATCTAGCCAAACGGTGGGAGACAGCAAGCGAGACAGGCAAATGGTGGTGCCAGTATCCCGAACTGCCTTTCAAGCGTGAAGGAAAAGATTCCATATCAGACAGACGCCAGGTTTATCAGAAACTTATTCGCGACTACCTTCGTTGTGCAGCTGCAATAGACCAGAATATAGGCCGATTGATGGATTTCCTTAAATCTGAAGGTTTGGATAAGAATACTATAGTTGTTTACGTTGCAGACCAGGGTTATTTCCTAGGTGAACACGGATTCTTTGATAAACGAATGATGTTGGAAGAGTCCTTGCGAATGCCTTTTGTGATTCGTTATCCGCAAGAAATACCTGCCGGAACAAGGAATAAAGATATAATTCTGAATATTGACTTTGCATCATTATTGGCCGATTATGCAGGCGTAAAAGTTCCATCATTATCCCAGGGAAGGAGTTTCCGTGAGAATTTGAAAGGAAACACACCATCAGATTGGCATAAAAGCATGTACTATCGTTATTGGACTAATGAACAGGGAAGTCCTGAACGTCCTGCGCATATGGGTGTCCGAAACGACAGATACAAGCTTATGTATATGTATGCAACGAATATGATAGGCAAGGGTGACAAGCCTCTGCCTAAGGCTGAAGTGTCAAAACCATCGTCAAACTGGGAATTTTATGATTTGCAGAAAGACCCGAAAGAGAATCATAACGCATATAATGATCCTGAATATTCAGAAATTATCAAGGAAATGAAGGCTGAGATGGAAAGACTCAGGGTGGAATATAAAGATATGAATGTTCCGGAGTAATGGAAAGTTGAGAATCTTTCTAGGGGTACCAATGTCCTTTTAAAAAACTGCCTATGCCCTAAAAAGCGTAGGCAGTTTTTTGTATTTGAACCTATCATCGCCACAATATATAATCATTGAATAAGACTATAAACATCTTCCCCAATAAGCAACCCCCTGAAACCAACTTGTATATATCACAAAATTTTACGAATATTGCATATAAGTTGTGCATAAATTAATTAGCAGTTAATAGATTGGGAGTTGTAAATGTGTTAACAATCTCGTACTATCTCTTTTTAATAAGTTTTTGAGTATAAATTATAGAAGAAAAATAATGAAAAAGTATTGGATATTAATAAGTTCATTGTGCTTATTTGCTTGTAATGGGAATGTTGTAACCGATAAGGAAGATGTGAATTGGCAGAAAGAAACTTCTGGTGTCTGGACTATGTCAGTCGGAACGCCCGAAAAGGTAAATTTACGAAGTGAGTTAAATATTACTCCGAAGATAGAGGCTATTCAAAAGATGGGTGAAGCTAATCTTCCTATTTCGGAACAAGATATTACAACAGAAGTGATAGATGGAAAAACTTATATCCGGTTTCCGTTGGAAAAGGATGAAAAGATATTTGGCTTGGGGTTAAACTTTAAAACGGTTGAACAGCGAGGACGTATTATGCGTCTGCATGTAGATCATTATGGTGGTGCTGATGATGGACGCACTCATGCTCCGGTTCCTTTCTTTGTTTCTTCCAGAGGTTATGGCGCTTTGATAAATAGTGCCCGTTATATAGATGTCTGGTGTGGTACGAGTGTACGGAAGGACAGTAAGAATCCTCCGGTAGTAAGAGACAGGAATACGGATAAAGAATGGGCAGCTCAGCCATATTCGGATAATTTAGAGTTTCTTGTTCCGGCTGAAGGAGTAGAAATTATTCTGTTTGGCGGGCCTACAATGTTGGATGTTGTGCGCCGTTTCAATCTGTATAATGGAGGTGGGGCATTGCCTCCGAAATGGGGACTAGGCTTTTGGCATCGTGTTCCTACTTTATTCTCAGATAAAGAAGTGAATGAAGAAGTGGCTGAGTTTGAAAAGAGAGGTTTCCCTCTGAGTGTAGTTGGACTGGAACCGGGATGGATGAGCAGAGCATATCCTTGTACTTACGAGTGGGATGCTACACGATTCCCTAATCCGGAAGAGTTTGTCAAGGGGCTTAATGATAAGCATATCAAAACCAATGTATGGATAAATCCGTATGTGTCTCCGGAAGGAGAGTTATACAAAAAAATAGAACCATATACCGGTTCTCATACAGTATGGTGTGGTATCGTTCCGGATTATTCTTTACCGGAAACCAAGAAAATTATGACGGCTCACTTCAAGAAACATCAATTGGATAAAGGAGTAAGTGGCTATAAGATGGATGAAAATGATGGATTTGACTCCTGGTTATGGCCGGATGTGGCTAAGTTTCCTTCGGGAAATAGTGCAGAACAGTTACGCCAAATATATGGTTCTTTAATGCAGGATGTGACAACACAAATGTATCGTGAAAAGAATACGAGAACTTATGGTTTGGTGAGAGCAGCTAATGCAGGGACATCATCTTATCCATACGTTATATATAACGATTATTATAATCATCGTGATTTTATTACGGCATTAATCAATAGTTCATTTATTGGAATTCTCTGGACTCCGGAAGTTCGTGCTTCAAGCAGTTCGGAAGAATGGTTACGCCGAATGCAAACCGTTTGTTTCTCCCCATTGGCTATGTTAAATGCATGGGCAGACGGAACGAAACCATGGAGCTTTCCTGATGTTGAAGAGCCTGTGCGTGAAATAGCTTCATTGCGTACCCGATTGATTCCTTATCTTTATACTGCATTTGCAGATTATGCATTTTATGGAACTCCACCTATGCGTGCCATGAATTTGGAACCGGGTTATCAGGCTAATACGACTGAGGTTCAAGGAGAATTGGATGCTACCAAGAATCCTTATGCAATCGCCGTTCGTCGCGAGGTCAAAGACCAGTTTATGGTTGGCCCTAGTTTATTGGTGGCTCCGTTATTTGCCGGAGAAGAAGAGCGTCAGGTTGTTTTGCCTCAAGGTAAATGGTATGATTTCTATACCGGAAAGTTTGCAGGAGAAGGTGAGGTTATTACTGTTAAACCAGGGTTAGACAAAATCCCTGTCTATGTCAAGGATGGTGGAATTATTCCTTTATGGCCTGAACTGACAAAAGTGGATAATAACAAACATCCTTTGGAAATCAGATATTATGGAACTAAGCCTTCCTCTTATGAGTTGTATGATGATGATGGTGAAACATATGATTATGAGAAAGGCGAATATATTCGTATTCCGATTAAGGTTAGTGTAGATGCTGATGGAAAACGTAAAGGTGAGTTTAGTATTCCGGAAGGTAAGTCAACATGGTCTTATGGAGATTTCTCATTTAAATATATGACTGAGTAATACTGTTTTTTCTTATAAAATCTTTTTATAGTTTACTTTTAAATTATTATTCACTTAAGTTTTGCAAGTTGCCCAAATTAAGAATTAACAAGGCTTCAGAAACAAGTTGACAAGGTCAAAACACCTGCAACTTTACAAGTTATTATCTAAAAATTCTTGTTAACTTGTCTTCTTGTCAACTTGTTATCTGAAAGTTGAGCTTGCGAAACTTTAGTTATTTACAGAAAAATTATTTTCTAAAATATAGAATATGCATAAGAGTATAGTTTTAATTCTGATTATAAATTTGCTTTCATCTTGCACAACAAAGGTGGAACTACCGGTTGAAGCAAGTAAGACCGATATGTTTTTTCCCAGTTTGGCAAAAACTTGGGATGAAGGTGTTCCGTTAGGGAATGGAACAGTGGGTGCGTTGGTTTGGCAACGCGATTCGATGTTGCGCTTTTCATTGGACCGTGTGGATTTATGGGATTTACGTCCGGTGGATAGTATTTCCGGACCAAATAACCGCTTTACCTGGGTTTATGAACAAGTAAAGAAAGGAGATTATTTGCCTGTTCAGAAGAAATATGATTATCCGTATGACCAGATGCCGGCTCCTTCCAAAATTCCTGGTGCTGCATTGGAATTCGGAATGAAAGATTGGGGAAAACCAACTGAGGTTCATTTGTATTTGAACAATGCGCTATGCGAAACAAAATGGGAAAATGGGGTAACATTGAAGACTTTTGTTCATGCTGAGCAACCTGTTGGTTGGTTTGTATTTGACAATTTGCAGGATTCCCTGGATATTTCTTTGGTCGCTCCGCAATATCAGAAGAAAGGACAGGGCGGAGAAGATGGTCCTGTGGTAGGATTGGATTTGCGTCGTTTGGGGTATGAACAAGGAAAGATAACACGAAGTGGCAATACAATTACTTATCACCAACCGGGTTGGAATGGTTTCTACTATGATGTGCATGTCAAGTGGGAGAAGAAAGGCTCGCAGGTTTGTGGGGTTTGGACTATAACTTCTTCCTTGTCCGGAGAAAATGCCGAACAATATATAGCAGATGCTTTTCGTAAAGATGGATTGAAAAAAGACTATAAATCCCATCAGCAGTTTTGGAATAACTTTTGGGATGCTTCTTCAGTGACTGTTCCGGATCCGGTTCTGCAGAAACAATATAATCAGGAAATGTATCGTTTAGGTTCGATTGCCCGTGAAGATTCATATCCGATTTCATTACAGGCTGTTTGGACTGCCGACAATGGGAAATTACCACCTTGGAAAGGCGATTTCCATCACGACTTGAATACGCAGTTGAGCTATTGGCCGGTTTATACAGGAAACCACTTGACGGAAGGCTTGGGTTATTTGAATACGTTATGGAATCAACGTGATGTTTATAAGAAATATACCAAAACATACTTTGAATGTGAAGGTATGAATATTCCCGGTGTTTGCACACTGACCGGAGAACCTATGGGTGGCTGGATCCAATATTCAATGTCTCCAACAGTAGGAGCCTGGTTGTCTCATCATTTCTATTTGCATTGGAAATATACAGGAGATGAAACATTCCTTAAAGAGAGGGCTTATCCTTTTATGCGTGATATTGTGGTCTTTCTGGAGCAGATTTCTTCGGTAAATAAAGATGGCGTTCGCACTTTGCCAATCAGTTCAAGTCCGGAAATTTTTGACAATTCAATCAATGCATGGTTCCGCACAATAACGAATTATGATTTGGCTTTGATGCGCTTTGCTTTCAGTGCTGCATCAGAAATGGCAGAAGCTTTGAATCTTAAAGATGAGGCTGCTCATTGGAGCTCACTCGAAAAACAAATGCCTGCTTTTGATGTTGATGAAGAAAATACATTAACTTTTGCCAAAGGTTTCCCTTATAAAGAATCGCATCGCCATTTCTCTCATGCCATGGCAATTCATCCTTTAGGCTTGATTGACTATTCACAAGGTGAAGATGTTCAGAAGATAATCAACGCAACATTGGACAGAATGGAAAAGGTAGGTCCTGATTGGTGGTGTGGTTATTCTTACTCATGGTTTGCCAATATGAAGGCACGTGCATTTGATGGCGAAGGAGCTGCAAAAGCTTTGCGTACTTTTGCCGAATGTTTCTGTTTGTCAAACGGGTTCCATGCGAACGGAGACCAGACAAAATCCGGCAAATCAAAGTTCACTTACCGACCGTTTACATTGGAAGGAAATATGGCATTTGCAGCAGGGCTGCAGGAAATGTTGTTGCAAAGCCATACAGGAATTATCCGTGTTTTCCCTGCTATTCCGGTTGATTGGAAAGATGTAGCGTTTGAAGACTTGCGTGCGATGGGCGGTTTCCAGGTAAGTGCCGAAAAGGAAGATGGAAAGTTGAAACAGATTAAGGTTGTCGCCGACCATGATTCCGTTTTACGTTTGGCAAATACTTTTGGAGAGAATTATAAGCTGAGTTATTCCGGTGGAGATGTCTCTGCCAAGGATGGTGTATGGGAAGTACGGCTGAAAGCCGGGGAATGTGCCATTGTTGCTGATTGACATTGAATGATAAAAGAATCTTATACAATAAACAGATAAAAATGAATAAAAGAAAACATCTTATACTATTAATATTGAGTGCTTTTGCTTGTAATATATTAGAGGTCTCTGCCCAAGAGAAAATAATTAATGTTACAGATATGGGTGCTTTGCCTGATGATGGTAAAGATGATACAAAAGCATTGAGGCGGGCTGTCGCTTATGCTTGTGAACGTCCGGGAACTACATTGTATTTTCCAAAAGGTGTTTATGATTTGAAAGACGATAAGGCTGTTGATTTAGAGAAAAAAGTTCTGAATGGAGAAATGGGAGAAAATCCTGAAAAAGTTATTTTTACGCCTTATTATCCATATGTGAAAGGCTTGGATTTTACTGGAGCAAAACAAGTTACAGTATTGGCAGAACAAGCTACTTTATTGTGTGATGGTTGGATGGAACCGATTTCATTAGATAAATGTGAAGGTGTTAAAGTGAAAGGCATTACTATTGATTATAAGCGTAAACCGTTTGTATCAGGAGAGATAGTTGAGGTTGCGTCTGATTATTTTGATGTACAATTTGGAAAAGAAAAGATAGTAACTGATAAGATGCCATTGACCCGAATGACATTTTGGAATAAAGAAGAAAATAGATTATATCCAGAACCTGTTTATTTCCCTAAAAAAGAATTGTTGGGAGGGAATAAGGTCCGTTTTTATCATTCCATTCCACAAACCTTGAAAGGTAGTAATGCTACAGCTCTGAATTCATTCCATTTCCGTCCGGCAATATTGGTTTATAGGTCAGAATCAACTTGTTTGGAGGATGTTACAATCCATTCTCAGCCTGGTATGGGTATTGTTGGTTTTGACAGTAAAGATATTATTATGAAACGATTGTCTGTTTGTCCGTCAAAAGGTTATTATCAGGCAACAAATACCGATGCAACACATTTTGCATGCTGTGAAGGTGTTGTACATTTTCAAGGATGCTACTTTCAGGGACAGGGTGATGATGCAACAAATGTACATGGATATTATCAGACTATACTTGATTCAAAAGGTAATATAGCGGAATTGGAAGTGAAAGCCGGAACTTATACTCATGCACAAGTTGCAGATGTTCCAAGAGTTGGTGATGAAATGGAATTGGTCGAAATACGGACATTAAAGCCTGTAAGAACATATACAGTAAAGGAAGTTATGCATAATATTCCGGAAACTAAGGTTAAAGTTACATTGTCAGACCAATTACCGGAAAATATCTCAGATTATTATTTGATGAATGTAACTAAACTACCAAAGCTGGTATTTGAGAATTCTGTAATAAACAGTCATTTGGCACGTGGAATATTGGTGAAAACAAGGAATGTCATTATTCGGAATAATATTTTCCGTAATTGTTCCGGTACTGCTATTCATATTGGCGCTGAGGCAAATTGGCATGAAGGAACTCATGCAAAACATGTGTTGGTAACGAATAATATGATGATGGGATGTGGCAGAGGTGCAGGTAGTCAGGCTGGTGCTGCCGGAATTGCTGTTATTATTGAAGCTGAAGATACAGAAAACGAATATCTGCATGAGGATATAAAGATAAGTGATAATTTGATTTCCGGAGAAGGGAACGATTGTGGTATATACGTTGGTAATGCTAAAAATGTATTATTACAGGGGAATAAAATTATAGGTTGTAAACAGGCTTATAAGTTCCATAGTACTACGGATCAGACTTTACAGGAATAGTTGATGAAGGAAATCTTGTCAACTCGTTACTTGCAAGTAGAGCTTGCGAAACTTGAGTTAATAAAATATTTCTCTGTACTTTTACCTTGTATAATATTTAATTGCAGATAAAATGAAAAACCTCATCTTAAATCTATTTTTAGCCGGAGTAATGATTTCTCCGGCTTTAGGACAGAAGGAGCTGAAACTTATTCTTCCAGTGCCATCAACAGAGCCAAGTAAGGTACAACTTCAGCAGATTGAACGCAAATATGGAATGTTCATACATTTTGGTATCAACACATTCCATGATGAAGAGTGGACTGACGGATCAAAACCGGCTGAATCATATGCGCCGACAGCAGTCGATGCTGATCAGTGGATAAGGACAGCAAAAGAAGCCGGAATGAAATACGTTATTCTGATTACAAAACATCATGAAGGCTTCTGCCTTTGGGACAGTAAATATACTGAATATGATGTGGCTTCGTCGAAGAATACGACAAATGTTGTTGAAGCTGTTGCCAAAGCTTGCAAGAAATATGATATAGGCTTAGGGCTGTATTATTCTTTGTGGGACAGGAAAGTTAATCCTGATGTGGAAGATCAGAGCAAAGATGCAGCTTATAATGAGTATATGCTCAATCAGCTTAATGAAGTGATAGATATTGCACAGAAACACACTGATATTGTAGAGTTCTGGTTTGACGGAGGCTGGGTGAAACAGAATTACCGTTGGCCAATTATGGATATTTACCAGACTGTAAAACGTAAGGCTCCGCAATGTCAGGTTGGTATAAACTGGACTATTGGAACACCTGAAAATGTAGATAAGCATCCTGTATTGCCTCAGGATCAGAAAGAAGGTTTTCCGATTCGTTATTTCCCAAGTGATTTCCGTTTGGGTGACCCTTATTTGCCTACAGACAATGACCCGAAAGTCTTTACCCATGATGGCAAATCCTATTATTTGCCATGGGAATCAACTGTATGCATAAGCCAGCGCTGGTTCTATAACACTAAAGATAATCAATTTAAGAGTGTGGATGAATTGGAAAAGATGTATCGTCAGTGTACTAAAAATAATAATATCCTGATATTGAACTGTCCTCCTGGTCGTGATGGAAAAATCCGAAGTGAGGACGTGAGGATTTTGAAGGAGTTGCGTGAGAGGGTGATGTAATAATTGTTAACCTGTATTCTTGTCAACTTGTTATCTGAAAGTTAAGCTTGCGAAGCTTAAGTAAAATAAGGTTTAACTTTATAATAATATATCTATGATGTTAAATATAAAACCATTAATTAATGGAATGATATTGCTAATATCATTTTTGTTCATAACTACTTTTTCTTCATGTAGAAAAGATAATGTTTATAAATCTTTTAAGCCTGGAGAGCTTTGGCTTGATAACAAAGGTGTTCATATTAATGCTCATGGTGGTGGAATTTTGTTTTCAAATGGTGTTTATTACTGGTTTGGAGAACATAAAACGGAAGGTAGAAATGGAAATGTTGCGAATGTTGGTGTCCATTGTTATTCTTCAAAAGATTTATATAATTGGAAAGATGAAGGTATTGTATTGCATGTAGAGCCGGAAGGATCTGGAAGTCCAATAGAAAAAGGTTGTATATTGGAACGTCCTAAAGTGATATACAATAAGAAAACAAATAAATATGTAATGTGGTTCCATTTAGAGCCTAAAGGTTTGGGATATAAAGGTGCACAAAGTGGTGTGGCTGTAAGTGATAATGTGTTAGGCCCATATAAATTTGTTCATGCGGGAAGAATTAATGCAGGTAAATGGGCAATAAATACTCCGGCAAGAATGAAGGAAATGCCTTTGCAGGAATTAGTGACAAACTATTCCGGAGGAAGTTTACCTCAACATCCGGATTCAATGAATATTCATAAACGAGATTTCGATAATGGTCAAATGGCTAGAGATATGAACCTTTTTGTTGATGATGATGGGAAGGCATATCATATTTATGCTTCGGAAGAAAACAGCACATTGCATATAGCTCAGCTTTCTGATGATTATCTGTCTCATAATGGACAGTATATTAGATGTTTTGCAGGACGTTTTATGGAGGCTCCTGCTATGTTCAAATATAAAGGAGATTATTATTTGATGATGTCTGGATGTACAGGTTGGGAGCCAAATGCTGCTCGCTCTGCAAAAGCTGATTCAATATTTGGAGAATGGAAAGAGTTGGGAAATCCATGTATTGATAACGATTCGTCTTTGACATATCATTCGCAAAGTACATATATTTTGCCGGTACAAGGGACAAACGATAAATTTATATATATGGGTGATAGATGGACTCCGGATAATGCTATTGATGGTCGTTATATTTGGTTACCTTTAGAGTTTGATGGAGAGAGATTTATAATTCCATGGAAGGATGAATGGAAGCTGTAGGATATATAAGTATAATTTTTTATTCCGATTTTTCAAATACAGGTTTATATGAAGAAAACATCAGCTTGTCTGTCAGTACACCGGGAGAAGCCTGAATAATATTAATAACTCAAGTTTCGCAAGCTAAACTTACAGATAACAAGTTGACAAGAAGACAAGTTAACAAGGTTGACCTTGTCAACTCGTATCTGAAGCCTTGTTGACTTCTAAGTTGAGCAACTTGCGAAACTTAAATAAAAAAATATATCTTCTATGAAATTATCCAGAAGAACATTTTTCAAACAAAGCCTTGTTGCAGCCATGGCTATAGGTGCAATTCCTAAATCAAAAGCTGTGGAATATGATACAGAAAATGTTTCTGCATCAGTGCAGGGTGGTGATTCATCGAGCAAATTTATTTCTTTCTCTGAGAAAGGGAATAATGCTGATATTATGCTAGAAGGAGTTGAATCGGATTTTAAGGTGATGCACATAACAGACTGTCATATAACAGTGCCGAGTCAAAAAGATGAGGAAGTATGGGAAAAATGTAAGCGAATGCATCAGGCATACAAGGATACTGATTCTCATGAGTCTGGTAAAAACGTCAGCCGTGAAGAAGCTTTCACCATGTTGATGAATAATGCAAAGAACGAGAAAGTGGACTTCATAGTTCTTTCCGGTGATATAATTAATTTCCCGTCAGAAGCTTCAGTTGATTTTGTTTATAAGGAATTGCAGAAGTGTGGAATACCATATGCCTATATATCCGGAAACCATGACTGGCATCTTGAGGGAACTCCTGGGTCTGATTATTCTCAACGTAAACAGATGATAGGTGTTCTTAAACCTTTATATAATGGAAATAATCCTTTCTGCTATTCTACTTTGTATAAAGGTGTTAATTTCGTATGTATCGATAACTCAACATATCAGGTTGACAGTGAACAGCTGGCATTTTTCAAACAGCAGCTCAATAAACCATATCCTATTGTTCTGGTTATGCATATTCCTGTGTACACGCTGCTCAATAATGGAAACGCAACTTTCGGAAATCCAAAGTGGGGCAGGGCTATAGATGAGAGTTATGAAATAGAAAAACGTGAGCCTTGGAGTGATAAGGGAAATACAGACGAGACCAAAGAGTTTTACAATTTGGTTATGGATAATAATGTAATAGTCCTTTCCGGTCATATACATACAAACCGTGTGGATCGGGAGAAAAATCTGTTGCAATTGGTGACTGGGCTTTCCAGAAATGGTGTTCACAGGATGATTAATTTTAAATCTAAAAAATGAAAGAACAGAATAAAGGCAGGCAAATGATATTAGGTTGCGGATTGCTTATGATTTCGTCACTCGCATATTCTCAGAAATCCCCCAATGTAGTAATCATATTGGCAGATGATATGGGATATGGCGATGTATGCTGCAACAATCCATATTCCCGAACATCAACACCCGCTATTGACGCTCTAGCTGCTGAAGGGGTTCGTTTTACCGACGCTCATTCTGCAGGGGCATTAAGCGGACCGTCACGTTATGGTCTGGTTACAGGACGTTATTTTTTTCGTGAAACCAAGCAAAAGGAATATTGGGGATATCTTTATCCTTATATATCAAAAGACCGTTTGACCATTGGCTCACTTATGCAGAAAGCCGGATATACCACGGCTTGTATTGGTAAGTGGCACTTGGGATTGAATTGGGCATTAAAGGATTATTCACGTCCGCATATCCTTTCTCCTTCAAAGTTTGATTATACGAATACAGATTTTTCTGCTCCTGTAAGTGATGGACCAACAGAACGAGGGTTTGATTACTCATTCATATTACCCGCATCATTGGATATGCCTCCTTATGTTTTTGTACGTAACGATAAAGTGGTTGACCCTGATGTTGTTCTTACTGCAGATGTATATCCTGCTAAAAAGGAAGAAACTGTATATGCCTGGGACCGCAAGCATACTGGTGAGTCTGATATTTATTGGGAGCGAGGAGTTTGGTGGCGTAATGGTGAGATGTCCAAGTCTTTCAAATTCGAGTAATGTCTTCCTACAATAATAGATGAAGGAATTTCTTTTATTGACAGAGCCGGGAAAAGCGGAAAGCCATTTTTCCTTTATATGCCACTTACCGGGCCACACACGCCATGGCTTCCGGAAGAGCGTTTCAAAAGCTCTACATCTTTGGGCACATATGGTGATTTTATTGCTAATATAGATGACGCTGTAGCTCGTGTAAATCTGAAACTGAAAGAACTTGGTATAGACGATAATACTATTGTCATTTTTGCTAGTGATAATGGTGGAGCATGGGAAGAGGAAGACATTCAGCAATATGCTCACCAGAGCAACTGGAGCCGCCGTGGAGAGAAAGGTGATGCTTGGGATGGTGGTCATCATGTCCCTCTGATTGTGAAATGGCCGGGTGTAACCAAACCTTCAACAGTTTCGGAAAGTACAGTCGGATTGGTTGATATTATGGCAACTCTTGCCGAAATTACCGGTCAGCCATTACCCTCCGGTAGCGCAGAAGACAGTTTCAGTCTTTTACCTATATTGAAAGGGAATCTTTCTGCTCAGACTCGTGATCACATAATATATCTCTCCGGTTCCGGTAAACTAGCAATAAAAAAGGGAAACTGGAAATTTATCGACGGACTGGGCTCCTGTGGTTTCAGCTTCCCGCATAATCTCGAGCCTTTAAAGAATGGCCCTGAAGGCCAGCTTTATAATATGGCGGATGATGTGATGGAGACAAATAACCTCTATCTGTCGGAACCTGAAAAGGTTGAGGAACTTAAAGGTTTGTTGGAAAGGTATGTAGATAAAGGATATAGTAGATAATAAAGAAAACAAGTTGACAAGGGAATAAGTTGACAAGTATTTTCCCTTGTCAACTTAAACTTGAATTACCCAATATTAAAGTCTGTTATGTACGTAAACTGGGTTAATCATTGTTTTTATTTGCGCTGTTTTGTAAAAATACTATTTTTGTGGTATGTGTCGAATATAATAGTTGCAGACAATGGACGTGAACGATTTATTATTGATTGAACAGATACGTAATGGAAAAGAGAGTGCATTCCGTTATTTGTATGACAATCATTATGTCGTTTTATGTCGTCTCGCCAATGCCTGGGTTAATGATCCTTATGTGGCAGAAACCATAGTTGGAGATACTATTGTCCATATTTATGAAATACGTGAAACTCTTAATATCACTACATCGTTAAGGTCTTATCTTATAAAAGCAGTGCGTAATCGCTGTCTTAATTATATCAAGCAGGAAACACATTTGTCAGAAGTATCAATAGAAGAAGCTGATGCATTTGAATATGCCAATAAATGTTCATTGGCTGAGACACCGTTGACATCGTTGCTTGAACGTGAATTAGAGGAGAAAATAGAAGAGGCAATAAGAAATTTACCTAAAGAAACACGCGCTGTATTTACCAAAAGCCGTTTTGAACATAAGAAAAATGAGGAAATAGCAGAAGAATTAGGAATTTCTGTAAATACAGTTAAGTATCATATGAAAAGGGCATTATCTATACTTCATAATGACCTGGGCAAATATTTTGTATTCCTGTTTTTATTTGATTGAAAGAAATTTCCACTTTTTTTAAAAAAAACATATTTTTCACTACCCCTAATTAATTCTCCGTTGTCTTACATATAGAAACAAATGATATATGAAAGACGATTTTCAAAATAAAAATATAGATAATCTTATTCTTGACTATTTGCAAAAAAGCTTGAGTAAGGAGGATGAGGCATATTTGCTTGATTGGATAAATATGTCTGCAGAAAACAAGAAAAACTTTGACGATATGGTAAATGTATGGGTCGTTTCGGCAATAGCCGATGACACTTATACATTTGACTCCGACAAGGCGTTTGATAAATTCCTTAATAATATAGGAAAACAGACATTGAAAAAGAAAGTAAAATCTAAATCTTATACTCTTTATTATCGTATAGCAGGAATTGCTGCAGCTATATTCGCTATTGCATATATCTCATTTTTTATGGGAGGAAATATGGTGGAAAAACAGTTTATGGATATAGTTGTTGAAGCTCCGTTGGGTTCTAAAAGTAAAATGTATTTGCCTGATGGAACTCTTGTGTGGTTGAATGCAGGTTCTAAAATAACATATTCTCAGGGATTTGGAGTAAAAGACAGGAATGTGGAACTGACAGGAGAAGCATATTTTGAGGTTGCCCGTAATGAAAATTTACCTTTTGATGTAAATACAGAAGACCTCAAATTAGAGGTTTTGGGCACTAAGTTTAATTTCAGGAACTATCCGGACGATTCGGAAGCAGTCATTGAATTGTTGGAAGGCAAAGTTCAGGTTGAAAATTTGATGAAAGAGATGCCAGTTGAGTATTTGGCAGTAAATGAAAAAATTGTTTTGGATAAGCGTTCCGGAGAGATGGATAAGATAACTGCAAAGACAGAACAAGCAAAAGATTGGATTTCAGATATTTTGTTTTTTGATGAAAAACCGTTGTCTGAAATTGCAAATGAGCTTTCCAGAATATATAATGTGAAGATTAAAATTGAATCTTCTGATTTAATGGACAGATGTTTTTACGGATATTTTGATACAAAAAAACAGAGTGTTGATGATATATTGAACTCATTGGTTGCTACAGGTGGTTTTTCGTATATTAAAGAAGAAAGTAATACAATAGTAATAAATAAAAATAATTGATAATAAATTGTAGCCTATGGAGAAATACTGAAAATGGAAAAACAGTAAAAAATGCCGAAAAATGTACCATATTTTTCGGCGTTATGATAAGAAAAATTATTACTAATCAGCATAGCTGATTCTTGCTGCAAATATATATATACCTTGAATCGCTATCTGGAATTTGTTAATCTTTAAAACTCATTGCTTATGTTAAAGTTTAAGCGGCCATTATGTATTGTAACCACCCTTCTGTGTCTTAATGTACCTTTAATGGCTAAGACTATTACAATCAATTTGAATAATGTTTCTGTAAAACAGGCTATGGATGAACTGAAAAGTATTACAGGATATACTTTTGTTTATTCATCAAATGATTTGGATTCAAAAAAGAAAATTTCCGTATCAGCTAATGATGAAGATATTGAAGCTGTTATCGGACAAATTCTTAATGGCCAAAAAGTTAGTTATGAAATAAAGGATAAGACTATTATTGTAAAGAAAATAACCAATACAACTAATACCCAGCAGTCTGCACCTAAGAAGGTTACAGGTACTGTTGTTGATGCTTCAGGCATTCCTGTTATTGGGGCTAATGTTATGGTTAAAGGAACAACTAATGGTAGTATTACGGATATGAATGGTAATTTTACTTTGGATGTTCCAGAGGGAAGTGTGCTTGAGATTAGTTATATTGGATACCTGACACAGACTGTTAAGGCTAATAGTAGTAATATTTCTGTTGCGTTGAAAGAAGATACTCAGAAATTGGATGAGGTTGTTGTGGTGGGTTATGGAACTCAAAAGAAAGTTAATTTAACTGGTTCTATAGAGTCTGTTAAGTCTGATAGGATTGATTCAAAACCTGTGTCAAATTTAGCTTCAGCGTTAACAGGTGAGGCTGCAGGTGTTACAATAACACAAACTTCAGGTCAACCAAGTTCTGAATCCGGTAATATAAGAATTAGAGGTGTAGGCACTTGGGAAAATGCATCTCCATTAGTTTTGGTAGACGGAATAGCAATGAATATAAACGATGTTGTTCCATCAGATGTAGAAAATGTTTCTGTATTAAAGGACGCTGCTTCTGCTGCTATATATGGTTCTCGTGCAGCAAATGGTGTTATATTGATTACAACAAAAAAAGGAAAGAAGGGTAAAGTTTCATTGAATTATACAGGAAATGTTGGTTTCCAGAGTCCAACACGAACACCCAAAATGGCATCTTCTTGGCAATATGCAGAATTATATAATCAGTCTATGGAAAATGAAGGAAAATCATCTTCTTTATTCCCCGATGATAGGATTGAAAGATTGAAAAATGGAGGTGACCCAGATAAAAATGAGGCTAATACTGATTGGTATGATGAAGTGTTACGTTCCGCTGCACTACAACATTCTCATAATATATCAATATCTGGAGGAAGTGATAAAATATCTTTTATGGGTTCTTTAGGATATTTTGATCAAAAAGGTGTAATACCTTCTACGGAATATGAACGTTATAATGCCCGTTTAAATACTGTTACCGAAGTAACGTCTTGGTTTAAGTTGAATTTTAATTTGTCATATGTTAATGATAATGAGAGTGATTCTGCTGCGGGTGATAATGCTTTAATAGATATAGATGGTCAAGGTGGTGCATATAATGCTTTTCAAAAAATCGGAAGAGCTGTACCGTATATGCCTGTACAATATTCTGATGGTACGTGGTCTTTTTTGTCTGCACCGACAAACCCTGTTAGAATGGTTACTGCTGATTATGGAGATAGAAAAATTAATAGGAATAATATTTCTGTTTTAATATCACCAGAATTTAATCCTGTAGAAGGTTTAAATATAAAAGGTGTTTTTGCTTATGAAAATAATACTCGTAAAAAGAAACAATTCGGTAAAATTGTAGAATATGGAGAATTTGCTCCTGTAGGCCAGTCTGCAACTGTTGTCGTTCCTCGTAATCAGCAAATGGATAAATGGGAACAATGGAATAATTTAACAGCATCTTTGACTGCAGAGTATGAAAAGACAATAGATAAAAATTATTTTAAAGTAATGGCTGGTAGCTCTTTGGAAACTTTTAGATGGGCATATACGAAAGCTTCAAGGAAAGATTTTCCAAATAATGATTTCTCTGAAATAAATGCCGGAGATCCTAATACTTCATATGCTGAAGGTAATTCTACATATTCAGCTCTGGCTTCAATATTTGGTCGTGTTAATTATGTGTTTGATGATAAATACTTGTTTGAAGCTAATATTCGTTATGATGGTTCTTCAAAATTTGCGAAAGGGAATAGGTTTGGTTTGTTCCCCTCTTTTTCTGTTGGATGGAGAATTTCTGAAGAAGACTTTTTTGAAAATTTGAGAGCTTATTTCCCTAATTTAAAGATTAGAGCTTCATGGGGGCAATTAGGAAATCAGCAAATAGCAGATTATCAGTATTATTCAACATTTGGCGCTGGAGATAATTATTTGTTTAATTCCATTAGTACCGGATACAAAGAAACATTGATGGGAAATCCAAATATTACTTGGGAAACATCGACTAATTTAAATTTAGGTATAGATTTTTCATTGTTTGATAATAAATTGCAAACAACATTTGATTGGTATAATCGAAATACTGATGATATATTATTGGCTTTGAAAGCTCCGGCTACGTTAGGTATAGATCCACCAATGCAAAATGCAGGTTCTGTTCAGAATAAAGGTTGGGATTTATCGATAGTTTGGCGTGATAAAATAGGAGAAGACTTTAATTATATGATTGGTTTTAATTTATCTGATGTAAAGAATAAAATTACAGATTTGAAAGGTTATAAATCTCCAACAAGTGACTTAACAACTAGAATTGAGGGTAGTCCTATTGATGCAATTTATGGTTGGGTTTCTAAAGGTATTTGTACGACTCAAGATGAATATGAAAAATATAAAGATTTGATGCATACATATAATGCGAATTGGAATATTGGTGATATTATTCTAGAAGACCGTAATAATGATGGTCAAATAGGAGCTGATGATAAGACTATTATAGGTAATCAGATTCCACGTTTTACATTTGGTTTAAATTTAGGATTTGATTATAAGAATTTTGATTTTTCTTGTTTCTTTCAAGGCGTAGGTAAAGCCGATGGCTATGTAACGGAAGAGTTAATAAAACCAATGGGGGTTTATTCTGCTTTGGAGGAACATTATACTCAATCATTTAATCCAAAAAATCCAACAGATGATGCATATTTCCCTAGAATAACTAATTCATGGGCTTATAATTATGCAAATATGTC
The DNA here is from genome assembly GCA_937894065.1 of uncultured Parabacteroides sp. GTDB lineage: Bacteria > Bacteroidota > Bacteroidia > Bacteroidales > Tannerellaceae > Parabacteroides. Next base: position 172,922 of record CALCST010000016.1, read on the forward strand.
TCATTGGGTACAAAATGCCGCATATGTAAGGTTGAAAAACATTTCTTTAGGATATACATTCAAAATTTCATCATGGGGAATAGATAGATTAAGGGTAATGTTGTCTGGGGAGAATTTGTTTACATTGACAAAATTTAAAATATGGGATCCGGAGACAAAAGTTGGAGCAAGATCAACTTATCCTCAAGTCGCAGTATATACTATGGGTGTTAATTTAGTTTTTTAGGAGGAATATATTATGAAAGTAAAATATATAGGATTTTTATTGTTGGCTTTTTGTATATCAGGTTGTGATGACTTTTTTGAATCTATGCCTCAGGATAAAATAGCAGAAGAACAATTTTGGAAAACGGAAAATGATGTAGAAAAAGTTTTGACTGATATTTATTCATCTTCTTTTCCCAAAAGCGGCCAAGGTATTTGCTTTTGGGATGAATCAATGTCAGATAATTCTTACTTGGTATGGGACTGGTGGGGCGGTCAACAACAATTAGCTAATGGTACACAGAATTCTTATGGGCAAGTACCTACAGATGTTTGGAATCGTTGCTATAGAAATATTCGTAAATGTTATAATTTATTGGAAAATATAGAGAATATTTCAGCAACTGAAGATTTTAAACAAAAATCGATAGGTGAAGCATACTTTTTGTTATCATATAATTATTATTGGTTAGTAACGTTCTTTTCAGATGTTCCTTTAGTTACAAAAGTTATGACAATAGAAGAAAGTAAACAAATTGAACAAACATCAAAAGAACAAGTTGTTAATTTTATAGTGGAACATCTTGAAAAAGCTGAATCATATTTAAAAGGAGGTGAACAAGAAAAAGGAAAAGCATCGTGGGGAGCGTGTGTTGCTTTAAAAAGTAGAGTACTACTGTATAATGAAAAGTGGCAAGAAGCTTTAGAGGCAACTGATGAACTTTTAGGAAAATATGAATTAAATACAGTTGGGGATACACCATATGAAGATTTATTTTCTGGGGTTGCAGAAAATAATTCTGAGGTAATATTTTCAGTACCATGTGATCAAAGTACAGGTAGTATTAGAGTTGGCCATTCTGGAAATCAAGCTTATTTATTGAAAGGTATGTCTGGTGGAGATGCATTTAGGGGTATGATGCCAACAGGTTCATTAGTTGATTCGTATCCTATGGCCGATGGGCGGTTAATTCATGAAAAAGGCTCTAGCTATGATCCTAAAAATCCTTATAAGGATAGGGATCCTCGTTTTTATCAGTCAATAATTTATCCGACAGGGAATATAAAATGTTTGGATGCTTCTTCTGGCAAAATAATAGAAGTTTTATATGATCCAGAAAATCCTTCGACTATTCCATTGCAACAGTATAATGCTTCAGAACCTTCCGCTACAGGTTATATGTGGAATAAATATGTTGATTGGAGTCCATATGCCATGACAGAAATAACTGATTGTACAAATGATATAATTGTTTTACGTTATGGAGAAGTATTGTTAAATAGGGCCGAGGCTTTGTTGGAAGGTACTGGTATTGGTGCTAAAAATGAAGTATGTACTATTATAGATGAGTTGAGAAAGCGATGTGGAGCGGGATTGGTTCATAGAGAGAATTATAATACATTAGAAGATTTACGTAGTTTATTGAGAAATGAAAGGCGTATAGAATTAGCTGGTGAAGGAACGCGATATTTTGATTTATTACGTTGGAAAATAGCTGAAAAGGATAATGTTTTATATGGTTATGGAATGAAAGGAGATGTGTATGGTGCATATATGCGTTTAGATGGAGTTGGTAAAAATGATAGAACTGTGACAGTAGATGGAGTACCTAGAAGGTATGTTGAAACTCGTTTTTTTGATCCTTCTAAGCATTATTTGAATCCTATTCCTCAATCAGAAATAGATTTGAATCCAAATTTAAAACAAAATCCAAATTGGTGATATTTGTTGAATAAATGAAATTAATTGGGGGATTTGGAGCATTTATAAGGAATACTTCAAATCCCTTTCATTCTATGTAAAAAGAATTTGAAATAATTGTGTTATATTATTAAAATAATATTTTATGAGATTAATATTGTTGCTATTTTCAATAGTATGTCTGTTGAGTTGTAGTTCTAAAAATGATCCAATAGCAGATAATGGGCTTGAATTGGAGATATTGGCTAATGTTAATGGTGAGAAATATGAGATTATTGATCCTATGAGTTTAGGTGTATCTTATGAAGTATTAAAAGGCAATGGATCTGCATCAAATCCTTATGTCTTATCAGTTAATGTTGAAAATACTTCGAATAAAGAGTGGAGAGGTATTTTAAATTTTAAATTGAGTATACCGGATACTACTGCTCGTTTTTATATGCCAGGTTTTTTATATGGTAGGAATAGAGGTGAAGTTTCGGGAAATTTAAGATTACCATATCCTAGGTTAAGAGCTGGTAATGTTGAACTCCCTTACTCAAATTATTGGTTGGTACGTTCTGATAGAGTGACAAATCCGATTTCAATGATGTATGTTGATAATAGAGTAATTGGTCTTTCAGCTGTACCATATTTTATAAATAAAAAAAATATATTGACTGAGCCTAAACTTATTTCAAATGAAATAGTTGCTCAGTATAACGGTTTTGGTTGTCAGTTGAGTGATTCTAAATCCTCTATCATGTTTACTGTTGGTTATGAGAATGCTCCAATTTTATATGTTCAATCATCAAAACAAATACATCAAGAAAAGAATGATTTAAACTGGCTGAATTTAAAAGCCGGTGAAAAATTTAACTTTAATATAAATGTATATAATTACAGGGCAGAATCTCCTGAAGCAATTAATGATGTGTTAAAAGAATTATATATGGTTTATCACCGTGAACCAAGAAAATCTGCCTCTTATATTGAAACTATTAAGGATATATCTGATGCAATATATAAAGATGCTTGGATATCTTCAATAAAAAACTATGGAACACAAGTATATTTGAAAAATGATTCTATACAATATAACCCATTGGCTTCAATTGGTTGGACTGGTGGTGTTGAAATAGCTACTCCTCAACTTATCGCAGCTTTACGTTTAGAAGATGAAGCTAAACGTAAACAAGCAATTGCTTGTATAGAAAATATAGTTCAGTGTTCTTTAAATAAATCTTCAGGTTTACCATATGATGCTTACAATAATGGTCGTTGGAGTGTAAATGGATGGTGGTCTGGATTATTAGAAAATAAAGGACATTCTTCTTATTTAGCCGGCCATTGTACTTATTATATTTTAAAAGCTTATGATTATGAAAAAAGAATAAGAAATATTGAACATAAAGATTGGTTGGATTTTGTAAAGTCAATTTTAGATGTTTTTGTAAAATCGGTGAATGAAGAGGGAGAATTTCCATATGTTTTTTCTGAAAAGGATGGAAAAGGAATAGAATATGATAGTTTTGCGGGAGCTTGGTGTTTGGCTTCTTTAGCTTATTGGACTCAGATTACAGGAGATAATACTTTTTTAACATTATGTAAAGAATCAGAACAACATTATTATAAAAAGTTCTTATCAAAAATGGAATGTTATGGAACCCCTCATGATACGGGAAAAGCGGTAGATTCTGAAGGTATTTTAGCTTATATTAAAGCTGTTAAGTTACTTCATGAAATTACAAAGGATAAATTGTATTTATTAAGATTAAAAAATGGTTTAGATTATGAATTTACATTTAAATTCCCATATAATGTTATACAAAATGAACAACCGCTGAAAAAAATAGGTTGGTCAAGTTGCGGAGGTTCAATAACTTCTACCTGCAATCCTCATATTCATCCTATGTCTAGTAGCATTATTGATGAATTGATTTATTATTGTCAAAATGAAAATGATTGGTATTATAAATCACGTTTAGATGATGTAGTTCTTTGGAGTTTGCAATGTCATAATCGTTATGATGGTGAATATGATTATGGGAAAAAGGGATGGATGTCTGAACGTTATTGTTATTCAGAGGGGTTATTGTCTGAGAGATATCCTGATGGCAAAAAGGCAAGTATTTGGTTCTGCTTTTTACCGTGGGGAGCTTCTAATATTATAGAAGGATTATGTGGTTCTCTTTGGGATCAATATAATAGATGAAAGTTGTTTATAATAGTTTGATAAATTTTTATTGAGCTTAAAAGTTTAATTTCGCTTTTATGAATGAATAGACTGAGTTTCTAGAATGTGTTATAAATATTTTATAGTACCTGTGCTGCCAATTTTGTGAATTAAATATTTATAGTGTGCAACTTAGTTATCAAGAGGGTGTATCATTACGTGATATGATACATCCTCTTTTGTTCATATATTTCTATTTACTAAATACCATCTTCCTGTTCCCCTCACTCCTTTTCAAAGACAAATGCAAGAAACGTTTCTTCTTATAAACAATAGCCTGATCAAACTCCAAACCCGAGTCGAGAAGAACTTGAAGCAGAAATTCCGGACCATCCGTACAATAACAATCCGCAGCTTCACCTTTAGTGTGCTGGCTCGTCGGAACACCGCCAACAAGACGGTTAAGCTCTTCGCAACGATAACCGCTTGTGACATGAATAGGCTTCCCAAGCTTATCACGCAAAGGCTGCAAAAGATTTTTACAAAGATTTTTAAGGCTTTCCAAACTTTTTTTATCAGGAGTATTATCTATTGCATTTTCAATAGCGGTCTGGGAATGAGTAAGTTCAGATAGGCTGAAATTTGGTGATAGTTGAATAGTGTTATGTAACATATAAAATAAATTTTGTTTGAATTATATAAATATTATATTTGAAACATCCTTAAATCTAATAAAGAACTTAATAACAATTAAAATCATGAATTGGTGGTAATTTATGTATCGTTAAAAGCTGTGAAGTCTAAGAGATACAATTATAGTTAAAGTTTTGGCGGAGGGAACAACCATTTGGTTGTTCCCTTGTTTTTTGTGTGACTTATGATTTTTTTTCGTTCCGTTCTATTGGATTTGTAATCCCATTCCAAATAAAGTGAATTATTCTTTCCCTAGTCCTCTCGTATCTGATCTCTTGTATCTGTATTTATAATCCACCCCAAATAACGCCCCCGCAAACGTCGAAACCTCGCCGAAGGCAACCAGGACGGAAGAATGGATCTCCCCTTGAGGTGGAACCCAAAAACCGAGATATAATAACACTAATCCCGAAATGCATAATATTGTAGCAATGTATAGTTGTATGTTTTTCATGCCTCCTTTCTTTTGTTAGTTGACAAGTTGACAAGGCTTCAGGTCTTTGTTTCATTGGATTTGCAATCCAATGGATATTTTATCGGGATTTGTAATCCCGTTTCCAATAATGTGGATTTCAAATCCACCAAGATCAACCAACGGATTGCAAATCCGTTGGAACGGATGTTACAGAAATAAGGGTGTATAAGGCTGAAAGCCTTTGGCATAGCCCAGGGCGTGAGCCCTGGGTCACTATCCGCCACCTAAATATAAGCTCTGAAGGAGCGACACCTTGATGCTTAACCTCGCTCTTTCAGAGCTGGGATGAGAGGGTAGGTGCATCGTAACCCGGGGCTCACACCCCGGGCTATAAACCCAAGACCTTCAGCATTGATAATTATTCCCTTTGTCCCCTTGTATCTGATCTCTTGTCCCTATACTTATAATCCACCCCGAACAACGCCCCTGCAAACGTCGAAACCTCACCGAAGGCAACCAGGACTGAAGAATCAATCTCTCCTTGAGGTGGAATCCAGAAACCGAGAAATAATAAAACAATGCCACTGAGGCAAAGTGTTACGGCAACATATAATTGAATCATTCTGTCACGTGTCTGAATTTTAGAGAATCTTTTTTCAGTTTGATTTTCTTGCCGGGGCAGAAGATAAGGCTTGAGCTTCTTATGTTTCTGTTAGCGATGAATTCATCCGGATTGTCCACACCATCCGAGGATAACGACAAGCGGAAACTTCCTAATTCTCCGAGTTGGACAATTCTGCCTTCTTGCAGTTCCCTGCGAATTATGTAACAAAAGCTGTCAAGGATGGATTTTACAGCGGCGCTGTTCAGATGCGAGCGGTTTTCCACAGCTTCACAAACAGCATCTAAATCGAAAGTTCCGCTGTGTGATACTATTGCATAGTATTTTTCAGTTTTACCGGCACCGAATTTACCGATGCTCTTTTTGATTAATTTGTAATTTACAGGCATTGACTAAGGTTCTCCCAAATATTTAAAGATTAACTTGACTTGGAGCGGCGTAAAAACCCGCTGTCCGTTGATATAACCTGCTTCGAGAAGCGACTCCCAAAGCGTAGTGTTGAGCATCAGCCAACGCTTTAGTTGGCGGCGTGCCGAACTGGCGGTGCTGTTCGGAAAATACATAACCGCCAGTTCTTTCATATGTAATGCGTTGTTTTTCATAATATAAAAATAGTGAAAAATTATGACAAAAACAAGCAAAACATACTGTTTATCAGTGGATTTACTCCAAATGAGGCTTGTCGCAAACTTCAGTTACCACAACCGGCTCAACTTCGGAATATGACAATCCTGAACGCATATTCTGCAACAGCTTGCCCGGAGTGAACACGATTCTTGACTTTCGCATATTGGTTGCCACCGAGAATTCTTCGCCTTCTCTTGCGCCGATTGACGAAACGGACGGGCGGAAGTTTCCGATTTCTCCCAATTTCACGATGTTTCCTTTCTTCATCTCAAACGCAAGCACGTAGTTGAGCGAATCGATGATACTTTTCACGTCGGCGCTCGACATTGACGAACGCATCGACACCAGTTCACAGACATCTTCCAACTCGATAGTTGCGTTGTAGACAGTCTGGGCAAATGATTTTTCCACTGCAGGACCACCTTTGAGGTCGCTTACTTTTCTTTTTACTAAACGGTACTTTACTGGCATAAGTTTTTAAGTTTTTGAGTTTATAAGTTTGTTAGTTTATGAGTTGACAAGTTAACAAGTTGACAAGTTAACAAGGCTACAGAAACAATGGGGATAAGGCTGAAAGCCTCCGTTCCATTGGATTTGCAATCCAATGGAAATTTATTCGGGATTTGTAATCCCGTTTCCAATGGTGTGGATTTCAAATCCACCAATATTAACCAACGGATTTCAAATCCGTTGTAACGGAGGTATAAGGCTGAAAGCCTTTGGCATAGCCCAGGGCGTGAGCCCTGGGTCACCAGCCGCCACCCACATACAAGCTCTGAAGGAGCGGTTTAATCCTAATTCTTGTCTCCGTGTTTAAATCTATTGCAAAGTTACCGCCCCCATTTTTCCCGCTGTCCGCATTTGTCCGCTTAAGGTTTCCGAAAGATTTCATTGTATCTCAATAATAGTATAAATACGAGAATAAATGTTGATGTATATATCAAAAGCCCCGAAGCCATTTTTGGTAGGTCCGACCCCACGGAGAAATATATATTGCCCCACGAAAGAATATATACGGACGTATTTCCATATAGGTTCGGATAGGCACTAGTATATCAAAGTAGTGCTAATGTATAAACATATTTTAAATAAAAAAACAATAACATAAAAAATTAAATATATTGTAAATTAATAGTATAAATATTTTGTAGTTAAAAAATATATCGTTATATTTGTTACTATAAGATAAGAGGAATAGTCCTCTTACCAATACCATAAATCAAAACATATGGGAAAAAACAAAAATGAATTGCTCAAATTGAATCTTAATTCTTTTGAGACCGTTTTAAACGAAAATGCCGGAAAAAGCGTTGCTGTTAAGACCACAGGTGAAAAACTTTTTGTGCAAGCCGAAACTTATGGTATGAATGAAAACCTTGCCGAAGAAATCCGTGCTTACGTTTCCTAATGCTCAAGTACGGTCCGGACGATGCACGAAAAACGCCGACCGTTCACTGATGCTCTGACTAAACTGCAAAAGCAGCTTGTCGCTCTTGAGAATGCTATTGATCCGAAAAAGTCAG
>CALCST010000017.1 GCA_937894065.1 uncultured Parabacteroides sp.
GCACCAAAGTAAAAGCAAAGAAAGCATTAAGTCCCATTCCCGGAGCTTGTGCCAACGGCAACTTTGCAAGAAAAGCCAACAGAATCGTAGCCAGGGCAGACGACAATGCCGTTGCGGTAAATACTGCTCCTTTATCCATTGATGCCGCACTCAAAATATCAGGATTGACAGCAAGAATATAACTCATTGTCAAGAAGGTTGTGATTCCGGCAATTATTTCAGTCCGCAAATTCATTGTCTTTGGGTCAAAACCCAGATAGCGTTGTAGAAATTGATTATTCATGATTTATCTTTTATTACATTTCACTCAGTAACAAAGATAGTGAAAGGCGAGCGTAGAATCAAAATCAAAAGCTTGTTTTTGATTTGCTCTCCACTCACCTTATAATACGTCTCCTTATTTTCCCGTTTTAAAAAATAAGTATTTATCATAACGGCGCAGGCAGATAAGTATCTTCTATTTCATCATCATTCGGTACACCACCGCCACCATATAATGTTTCTATACTTCCATCAAGCATTATCAATTGTAATTCCTTACTTCCAGTTATTTTCATTATCTTAAATGGTAGTTGAAACTCTCCTTCATACTGTTTAAAGTAAATATAAGGATGATGATATTCATAAGGAATACGCATATAAACTGTGTTTTCTCCATTATATCCAAAATATTCGTTGTTAAATTGTAAAACAACTTCTCCGTATTCATTATGCCAAGCTGTAAAATTCAGACCAGATTTAATATCAGGACAAATATGTTCCTCTTCCTTATCACAAGAAACAGATACAAAAGACAATGAAGACACCAACAATGTCATCAATACGATTCGATAATAACTTAAAACTTTCATAATAATAAGAACATTTTTATTTTTAATATTACTACACAAATATATGTTCTTAAATCATGACGTCTGAAATTTCATTATGGACATTTCTATATCTACCAAAATTATAAACAACTATATTACAGGAATATAGAATTTTATTTATAATACTATATGGACATACATCAATATCTCCCGATATATTCGTCCAAAGAAAAGTTTCCGGATACTAATAATGGCTGAGAATTACGCATCTTCTGTTTCAAACGCTGTTTATGCTTTGTCACAGAAGTCGGCGATGTTGCTACATATTCTGATATTTGTGATGTAGTAAACCCCATTTTAATCAAACAACAATACAATTTATCCAAATCAGTCAAATTTGGATAATCTGATTCCAAACGGACAAGGAAATTGTTATACTGAATATTTGTCCATTCACGTATCCATACCCAATCGTCTTCTTTCAACACACGTGGGCAATCTTTGAGTTCTTTCAATTGTTCATAATAGGAAAGTAAATCTCCTAAATTAGCAGATACTGGAGACAGGAGATTTTCATAATATGATATTTTTCCTTGTAAGTCGTCGTTTCTGTTTCTCAATAAGATACATTCTTCCTTTATCTGATTTATCTTTTCAAGAGTTTCACCATATTTCGTAATCTGAAATTCTTTCTCCTTTATTATCTTTTCATTATGTTTAATCTGATTTTGATAAGAGTTAATACGAGCCCTTACATTATTTATAAGCCTTTCCTTTTTCAAAAGGGCATACAAAACAAATAATGAAACTGACAGTAATATTATAATAATAATCAAGGCTATAATCTTTTGCTTCTTGTTCGCAACCTCTAGTTCTTCGTTTTCTTTCTGCATTTTAACAGTATCATATTTATATTGCATTCGCTGAAGCTCAACGGCATAATCCATACTAATTATAGAATCATTATATAAAGAATATTGTTCTTTATATTTGATTGCGTCTTCATACTTCTTTTGTTCCAAAGACAATTCATATAACTTTGAATAAACATTTCTTAAAGTCATTATATTTGTGGTTTTCGTTGCCAGTACTTTATTGAAATAATAACAAGCTGAATCCTTATTGCCAAGCTTATAATGTATCATAGCTATAGCATTATATGTAGGAGTGATAGACATATTAGGATATTTTTCTGTTATTGAAGCACAATCATAAATAAGAGGCAGTGCTTTATCAATCTCCCCTAATTCATAATAAACTATCCCCTGTTCATATCTTGCCATACCTTGCAAATACTCCAAATCATACTTTTTAGCACTGTCATAACAACGTTGGAAATAAACTGACGCACTGTCATAGTTGCCCATATCAGTATAAGTACGTCCTACACTTGAAAGAGCATAAACTATACTTTCTCCATCTCCACTTTTGAAAGCATACTCACAACCGTCTTTCAATTGTGTTAGAGATTCCTCATATAATTCCTGTGAACGATAAATACTTCCTATTATCTGGCAAATCAAGGATAAGAATAAAGAATCTTCATCTTTTTGAGATTGAACTATCTCTTTTGCTTTCAAATAATATCCAACTGCCTCTTTATTTTTTCGGAAATCCTCCAAAACCCTTCCTTGATAAAAATACGCCTGCGACTTACGTCTTACATCACCATTTTTATCAAAATATCTGAAGGCTGTATTTATCAATTCTTTAGATGAAGGCTGAACGGACGAATCCGGTAAATGACTGATATAATTCTTATCACGTGCCTGCAGAAGAAGCAAACACCAAGTTGCATCAAGTTCCGGGTTTTCTGTTCCCGGGCGTGGAATATTTTCAAGTATCTTAAGAGCACTGTCCGGACGACTCCACATGACACGCTCAGCTATCTGCATTTCTTCAGGCAGGATAATATCTTTCTTCTTACTGCATGAAGAAGATATTATTACCAGTATAGACAATAGGACGAATATTGTTTCCGATTTAAACATATAATTCAGATAAAGAATTAACAATAATAAAGTCTGCGACATTCAAATATAAGAGTTAAGAGACTCTTAATACTGCCAATTTGTTCAACACTCTCTTTTTAATATTTAAATATAGTAATATTTCAAAAAAAACATGGTAGTGTTTCAGAAAAAACGTCGGCATGTTTTTTCCAAAACATGGGAAGTTTCTTGCGTGATGTTTCACATTTCTGACAAGTAACTATAAATCATGCAAATAATGTAATTCAAGCTTTGGTTAATATAAAAAGAAGAAAACAGATAAATTAAAGTCTTTCGATGGTTAAAAAACGTTCATAAATCACATGATTTCACTGGATAACAGAGATTTAAGGGAGTTATGAAATATACCTTCAGTAACTTTTTATGTATATTGAATATTTAGCTGAAAATACATCTAGAAGTAATTCCGAATAAGTACGGAAGGAAATTGAATTACTTACGGAAGGAAATCTAATTGGATTCGGAAAGAAATTCGCGTCGGTCCGTATGTATTTTGGAGAGATTTAGGATTGGGAATAAAACAAAAAAGAGGATATCTTTATCAGACATCCTCTTTTCATATAATGTATTTCTAAAATTATTCAGAAACAACTTCGAAAGGAATTTCAACAGAAACTTCCTTGTGAAGTTTCAAAGTAGCTTTATAGTTACCAACTTCCTTAACAGATTCTTTGATAACGATAACTTTGCGGTCAACTTCGAAACCTTTCTTAGCCAATTCTTCTGCAATCTGGATATTGTTTACAGAACCGAAGATTGTACCAGTTGAGCTAGTTTTAGCACCGATTGTCAAAGTAACATCTTTCAACTTAGCAGCCAATTCTTCAGCATCAGCTTTAATTTTAGCCAACTTGTGAGCACGCTGCTTCAAGTTTTCAGCCAACACTTTCTTAGCAGATTCTGATGCGATAACTGCCTTGCCCTGTGGGATTAGAAAGTTACGTCCGTAACCGTCTTTAACTGTTACGATATCGTCTTTGTAACCTAAGTTAGTTACGTCTTCTTTCAAAATAACTTGCATATTCTGTCTCCTCTTAAAATGTTAATTATTTCATCAAATCTGTTACGTATGGAAGCAAAGCCAAGTGGCGAGCTCTCTTAACAGCCTGAGCTACACGACGCTGGAATTTCAATGAAGTACCAGTGATACGACGAGGCAAAATCTTACCCTGTTCGTTCAAGAATTTCTTCAAGAATTCAGGATCTTTATAGTCGATATACTTGATACCGTTCTTTTTGAAACGGCAATATTTTTTCTTCTTAACGTCTACTGAAGGCGGAGTCAAATATCTGATTTCTGATTGTGTTGCTGCCATGATTAATTCTCCTTAACTGTTTCTTTTGATGATTTCAAATTTCTTCTCTTAGCTGCATATTCAGCTGCGTATTTGTCCTGACGGAAAGTCAAGAAACGGATCACACGTTCGTCACGACGGAAGTTAACTTCCAAAGTAGCGATTACAGAAGGATCTGCCTTGAATTCGATCAACTGATAGAAACCAGTAGATTTCTTGTCGATTGGGTAAGCCAACTTGCGCAAGCCCCAGTTTTCTTCATTCACAATTTCAGCACCGTTGCTCTTAAGCAGGTTTGTGAATTTTTCTACCGCTTCCTTCATCTGAGCGTCAGACAAAACGGGAGTCAAAATGAAAACGGTTTCGTAATTGTTCATAAAACTCTGTTTTTATTTTTGTTATTACTAATTTTTTGCGGTGCAAAGGTAAGCATTTTATTTAAACAAGCAAAATATTTGAAGAAAGATTGTTCAAGTTTAGTTATTTAAGTTGCTCTATTTAAAAGATAACAAGGTTTCAGAGATAATTTGACAAGGTCTAATACACATTTCTTCACACTTAATCTTCTAATTTGTTTCTTGACAACCTGAATATTTTAAAGAAATTTACAGCATATAATTCATGGAAAATTGTAATTTTGTGATAGTGTGTGTGCATATTGTGCTATGCAAATATTTATTTCAACAAGTTCAATTATTGTATCCTTATGTCTTATACAAATTATTATCCTTCGTCAGAGATGCTTCATGCATCAATACCACGAATAATGGGAACAAGGTTGGACGTATTGTTGATTGGCAAAGAGGAAACTGCACTCAAACTTGTATGGAAAGAAATGGAAAACATTGTTGTCCGGCTGGACAAAATGCTGAACAGATTTGACCTTTCGAGTGATATTTCAAAAATAAACCAATCTGCATCTATATGCCCGGTTAAACCAGTAAAAGAAATATGGGATATAATAAAAGATTGCAAAAAGTATTTCATACTGACAAAGGGATATTTTGATATCAGCCTTGGAAATTTCAGTAATATAATTCTGAACGATAAAGACAAAACTGTATATTTCAACAATGAGTCAATTACTCTGGACCTTGGCGGATATGCAAAAGGTTATGTTCTGAATATTTTCAGAGAAATTCTTGAAAAAGCAGGAATCAATTGTGCTCTAATTAACTTTGGTAACAGTTCGGTACTTGCTTTGGGCTCGCACCCATATGGCGAATATTGGCCAATAGGTTTAGATAATCCTTATTCGGGCAGTAAAATTGCAGACTTAAAACTGAGAGATTGTTCATTATCAGTTTCCGGGAATATGCCATCGCATCCCAAACATATTATAAATCCACATAACGGGAAATTTGTTGAAACAAAAAAACTTGTGGCAGTTGAATGTTCAAATCCGATAGATGCAGAAGTGCTTACCACCACATTTATGATAACAGAAAACAGAGATTTGGAAAATGAGATTCTGAAAGAATTTGAAATAAAAAACTTATACAGTTACAATTTATGAAAAATATCAATACACCGGAAGTAAACCTAAGTCGCAGAAATTTTGTAAAAGATTTAGGTAAAATCGGAGGTGGAGGACTTTTGTTATCTTCCATTCCTTGGATTCAATCGTGCAGCGATGAAGAAAAAAAACTTATCTCAAAAGAAAAAGTAAGAATCGGACTTATCGGTACTGGCTCAAGAGGCCAATATCATCTTAACAACCTGAAGAATATTCCACAGGCAGATATTGTTGCCCTATGCGATAATTACGAACCTAATCTGAAGGCAGCTTCAAATATATTTCCTAAAGCAAAATTATTCGATGACTATCGTAAACTTCTTGAACAAAATGATATTCAGGCTGTAATAATTGCGACTCCTCTTTTTGAGCATGCACGAATGACTATTGATGCTTTGCATGCTGGGAAACATGTTTTCTGCGAAAAGGCTATGGCTATGACGCTTCAGGATTGTATGGATATGTATAATACGTATAAAGAATCCGGCAAAGTCCTTTTCATAGGCCAGCAAAGATTGTATGACAAGAAATATATCCGCGCAATGGAAATGATTCATGCCGGACTTATCGGAGATATTTCATCTATCAGAGCTTACTGGTTCAGGAACAACGACTGGCGACGTCCTGTTCCTTCTCCTGAATTGGAAAGAAAAATAAACTGGCGTCTTTATAGAGATTATTCCTGCGGTTTGATGACTGAGCTTGGTTCACATCAAATCCAAATCGGGAACTGGGCATTGAATATGCTTCCTGAAAAGGTTATGGGTATGGGAGACATTGTTCATTGGAAAGACGGACGTGAGGTTTATGACAGTATCAATGTTATTTATCATTATCCCAATGGAGTTAAAATGACATATGAATCTGTAATATCAAACAAATTCCACGGTCTGGAAGAAGAAATACTCGGCAACAAAGGAACTATGGAACTCGAAAAAGGCAAATATTATTTCGAAGACATCAAGCCTGCTCCCGGTATTTTGCAATTGATAAATCAAATTGAACATAAGATTTTTGATAATGTTTCGTTCGCCGGCCCAAGCTGGGTTCCTGAAACTGCAACAGAAAACAAAGGTATTCCTATTATGGATAATATCACTTCTATAACAGGAGAATCTTCTGTCGGTGCTGCTGGTGATGGCTCTGTGGAACTTGTTACAGCTTTCTGTGAAGCAGCAATAACAGGAAAAGCTGTTCCAAACATAGTTGAAGAAGCATATTATGCATCAACTCTTGCAATATTAGGTCTTCAAGCTATGGAAGAAAACAAGATAATAACATATCCTGATGAATTTAAAATCCCATACTTAAATTTCGCATAAAATATGAAAGACATAATCATTACAGCGCAACGACAAAAGAGCGAAATCATTACATTTATCATCTGTTTCGCTATTGCTTTTGTTACAAATATTGCTTCTATTATTATATATGATACAGAATGGAGCGAAGTCTGGACTCAAATAATATGGGTAACAGTTTTGGCTTGTGTTATGTATGGTATTTCTATTTTTATCAGAATATTGTTCTGGCTGGTAAAAGGAATTTTCAGAAAGTAATAAAATAAAGGAGTTAGAAGCCTTGTTGGCATCTAACTCCTCTATAAACTATATTTTTTACTCTTCTGTCAGCACTCTATACAATGTTCCCAAGTCATCGGCGCCAACCAAATCAACACCTTCACTGATAAAGAAGCGTTTGAATTTCTCTGTATCAGGAGCGCCCCACCAACGGAACAGTTTTCCTTCTGAATGCACTTTTTCCAATATTTCACGCATCTTCTTCAATTCTGCTTCTGGCATTTCGCCCTCACCTTTCCATGTGAAGAAATCAGAATAATTGTCACTGACTACGGGATGAAGAGATGAAGGTATATTTTTCCCCAGTTCAGATATTTTTCCATCAAGGAAAACCATACGAGTTTTTTCCTGAGGCAATGTCTTCAATGGTCTGTCTCCTGAAAGAAACAAAAGAACCGGACCTTCCTTATAAACTCCATTTTCCACACGGCAGAAATATTCCTTGTAAGGCTCAAGCATTTTCTTTAGCTGAGAATAAACCTCCTCTCCTTTTTCTTTACAATCTACCATAAGATAGAAAGGTTTGTCGCTTCCTTCATAGACTTTTCCTCCGTTATTTTTAAGTCTTTCAATCAACGGCTCTATATAAAGTTTACGGAAATTTATTTCAGGATTAGCTTCAGGACGTTCATGCGAAACATAAAGTTCACCTCCGATAGGCCATAAATCTGCCTCAACACAATTGAAACGATAATTCAAAGCTGTGTGTAATGGTTTTGCACGCCAATAGTCATTATGGGAAAATGCATTATAGTGTACTTTTGCCGGAAGATTAAGAAGATTACTTATTTTCAGGAATACATCCGTATTCTCATATATTCCGGAGAAATTCTCTGCTCCCGGTCCAAAAGCATAGACAGGAACCATAACACCGCTATGTCCACCAGTAGAGAAATTACAAACGATACGTCCTTCACTGATATTTCCGTCCAAAAGAGTTAGTCCACCAGTTTCATGATCTGCAGTCACTACAACAAGTGTTTCTCCATCCTTTGCTGCCCATTCAAATATTTTTCCTACGGTTCTGTCAAAGTCGTGAACTTCCTGCATAAGCATGTTCAAATCATTGAAATGTCCGTAATCATCAAGCTGAGAACCTTCAATCATCATAAAAAATCCGTTCTGATTCTCTTCCAGCAAATCGAGACCTTTCAACGATGCTTTTGCAAGCAAATCACCGCGAACTGCAGGAACAGGAGTGTCAACACTGTCGGTTACACAAAACACTTTCCCATTTTCAACATCCTCCAGTTCATTCAGTGAGCGAACAATTTTGTAACCTTTATCTTCAAGTTCGGAAAATATATTTCTTCCATCGCTTCTGTTTTCAAACAATTTGGCTCCGCCACCAAAAACATAATCAACACCACAATTAACATAATCTGCAACAATCTCTTCTTCTCTGTCTCTGTCAACATTATGACAGCAGAAATCCGCAGGAGTGGCATCCCACAAACGGCAAGTAGCAACTATTCCGCTCGACATGCCTTTCCTGTTTGCCAACACGGCAAGAGATTCAACAGGATTACCTTTCAAATCCACTCCTACAGAATGATATTTAGTCTTATATCCTGTAGCCAAAGCTGTTCCTCCAGCTCCGGAATCTGTTATCAGTTTATCTACACAATAAGTTTTTGACAAGCCTGTATATTGGCAGTTGTCAAGCCAAAGTTTTCCTTTGTTTGCAGTCCAGGCAGAATAAACATGCATAAGGCTCATTCCGTCCCCAATCATAAGAATTACATTCTTAACTTTATTTCCGGAAGGAGGTGTAATCTTCTTTACCTCGTAAGGTGAGTCCATCACATAAGTCTGCAAACCTTTATCCTGAGCATTGATATCGGAAGCAAAAAGCGCGGAAAAAGTTGCCGCACATAAAATCAGATGATTTAGAATTCTCATATTTCAAGTTTATCTTGTTAAGTCCAAATGCAAAATTCCTTATTTTATTCCGGAAATCAAAACGAATTTAGTTGACAAGGTTTCAGAAACAAGTTAACAAGAAAAAATAGCCCAAAAACATTCTAAACTTGTCAACTTCTTATCTGAAATATTTCAATCCCGAACTTAAAAAAGCAAAAGAAGCTGTCATTCTGTGGAAAGACAACCTCTTCGCAAAAATCATAAACAAAACTATAAATTAGAAACGATCCACAATATATCATTCCTCTTGTTGCAAAGATACATTGTTGATATTACATAGCGGTTTCAATATTATGTCAGTAGAATTTAAAAACATCCCAACTTCTTAACTTGATTCTTATTATATGTCTGTTCAGCTTTCTAAACTTCAATATGTAATATTAGGAGTTGAAGTTTTTTCTGAGTAAGTTTGCAACGTGTTTGTTGGATCTTAATAAAACAGTCATAGATTTATGAAATTCATACTTACATTTTTTATCATCATATGCAGCATCTATGCCAATGCTCAATACTCTCCGGACTTACTTGGCAACGGATTCCAATCAAAAACCATTCAGATGCCAAAAGACTATGAGGGAGATGTTGTATGTACTTTGATACGTAAGAAGTGCAACAATAAGAACTCCGACAAAGCAATACTATATATTCATGGTTATAATGATTATTTCTTTCAATCACAATTAGGAGACAGTTGTATATCACACGGATATAATTTTTATGCCCTGGATTTACGGAAATATGGCCGTTCACTACTTGCCCATCAAGATGCTTTTTTCTGTAAAGATATCAAGGAGTATTTTGCAGACATTGATTCTGCTCTTAATATAATCAAGGAAGAAGGAAACTTGGAAATAGTTATGATGGCTCACTCTACCGGTGGACTTATTTCATCATATTATCTGAATAACAGAGATGAAAAAACGGTAGATGCACTGGTGCTTAACAGTCCGTTTCTAGATTGGAACTTTGGATGGTTCATGGAGGACATTGTGCTTCCGACAGTTGCCGGCATAGGTTATATATTTCCGAACTTGAAAGTTCAAGGAGAAAGTAGTTCTTCATATGCCAACAGCCTGCTGAAAGTGTTCAAAGGCGAATGGATGTTCAACACAGACTGGAAAAAGCCTAAAGGACATCCCAAAAAGGCAGGATGGATTAAAGCGATAAATAAAGCGCAAAGATACATTCAGAAAAATTCCAACATTTCGTGTCCTGTTCTTGTTCTTTCATCAGACAAATCTTTTCCTGAGTCAAATACATGGCATGACGAATATATGAAATCTGATATAGTTCTGGATGTAAATGATATTCAGGAATATGGAGCCAAACTGGGTAAGAATGTTACTTGTGTTGAAATACAAAACGGTATGCACGATCTTATTCTATCCGGAAAAAATTCGAGAGATTCTGCCTATAAAACAATATTTTTGTGGCTTAAACAGTTATAATCCATAAAACGCCAACATAAAATAGATGAAAAATATTCGTATTAAAATTCTCACTATGATATTTAGTGGAATAATTTCTTTCAGTAATGCACAAGAAAATTATTCTGATAATTCAACATATTATAAAGCAGAATTATTCGGTTCGGCTGCAACCGGAGATTACACTCCTTTTTGGATAACCAGTAATCAATATGGTGTTGTTCCACTAAGTTCCAACAATGGATATGGAAGAGTTGGTGTTTTCCATAATCAATCGTTCGGAAAAGGATTCAGATGGAGTGCAGGACTCGACGTACTGGCTACAGCTCCACGTCATAAGAATTTCCATATACAGCAAATTTATGCCAGTCTAGGATATAAATGCCTTGAAATGACACTGGGAAGCAAAGAGCAATATGAATCTCTTTTGGACAGGCAGATGAGTAGCGGTGATATTATGCAGTCGGCAAATGCTCGCCCAATGCCGGAATTCCATTTGGCTGTTCCAGAATTTACTGTTATTCCTCTTACCAAAGGATGGTTACAGTTCAAAGCTAACTTTAGTGTAGGAAGAACTTTTGACGACGGTTATCTTGCAGAATTTACACAAGGCAAACAGACTTACGTGGATAATGTATTGTGGCACAAAAAAGCATTATATATTCAGTTAAAAGACACACGAAACGGTTTTCCTCTTTCTGCATATATCGGTGTACAGCACGTTGCACAGTGGGGTGGAACATCTACAGACCCCAAAATTGGCGAACAACCACATTCCTTCAATGATTTCATAAGAGTATTTTTCGGATCTGAAGGAGGTTCAGATGCTACCCAGTCGGATCAGATAAATGTTTTAGGAAGTCATCACATTGGATATAACTTCGCTTTAGCTTACGAAGCTAAGAATTGGACACTGAAAGGTTATCACCAACATATTTCATATGACAAATCCGGAATGGAATTTTATAATGGCTTTGACGGTTTATGGGGATTGCAACTTGATTTAAATAAGAATAAGTGGCTCAATAAAGTTATCTTCGAATATTTTACAACAATGAACCAAAGCGGTCCATTCCATTATATCATATTCGACCACGATAAACATCCAGGTCGAGGTGGCGGTGGTGACGACTATTATAATAATGGTGAATATGTTGGAGGTATGTCATATTTCAATAGAGGAACAGGTTCTCCTCTTATTCCTTCACCTGAATATAACATAGATGGTAAACTTGGTTTCCGTAGTAATAGGGTAAAAGACTGGCACATTGGTTTTGCCGGAGATATTTCCAACAATGTTTCATACAGAATTTTCTGCACAATTATGCAATCTTACGGAACAGCTTACCAACCTTTCCTTAAACGTAAAGACGGTGTTTCTTTGCTTGCCGACATTACTTACACTCATCCTAAACTTGAAGGTTGGAAATTTGGAGGAAGTATTGGAGCCGATACCGGAGATGTTTTCGGCAACAGCTCTACAGGCTTCAGCATTAAAGTTTCAAAACATGGATTACTGAAAAAGTGGAAATGATAGAAAGATAACGAGTTGACAAGAAGACAAGTTAACGAGATGGAGTTTAGTCTTAACTTGTTCTCTTGTCAACTCGTCACCTACCACTTACCATGTTTCCTTAGACATATCTTTTGGGAAAGAGAAACGGAAATCCACACGGTTGTTCTTTGTAACAATCCATGATTCAAAGCTTCTTTCACCTTCAGTCAGTTCTATCACTCGTCCGCCATTACCCCAAGGCACATCACAGTAAACAGTTTTTCCTCCTGTGTAACGACCGTAACCAAGAACTATACCTTTCCAAGCAGTAACATAATCATTAACATGGTCGTGACCTGCAAATACAGCCATAACATCACCAGCTTCAAGCATTGCCGTAAATAAGCCTGAATTTACTTTTGGGGCACAAGCTTCCTCTTTACGAATACCGATAAGATAAGAATCTTCATCACGGGCTGCAAGATTGAACTCAGGTAACGGAATATGGAAAAATGCCATTGCAGGTAATGGTTTTCCTGAATTATTCTTGGTAAACTCAGCACTGCACTGTCTATACCAGTTTATCTGATCTTGTTTTATCCAGTCATAACCTTCAGCTGCTTTTATAGGAGAATAAGAAAGGCTGTCAAAACCATAAATTACAAATGCATCTTTCTTTCCATCAGAGCTCAATATAGGAATTATGAAATTGGATTTGCCGCTTAAACCATCAACCGTACCAGTCATATTGCCAGGCATATCTTTTATGAAATCATATATCTCACTCCTAGTCATATCCTGCTCGTCATCATGATTTCCAAAAGTCAAAGCAAATGGAATATTCCTTTTTATAACTGGCTCAAAAGCCCTTTCATAACATTTTGAAGCTGGTTTGTCAAAGGCTACATCACCAGTATAAATAACAAAATCAGGTTTTTCAGCATCAAGTATCTCATTCATTCTTTCTGCTGCAACTTCAGAAGCTTCATTTCCTGGTTTCCAATGAACATCTGTAAACTGAACTATTTTGAATTTACCATTACTGTTAAATTTCAATTTACCTACATTCTTTTTGTATTCAGGTGTTTCGAGGTAATTAACTGCTGTTTTTGTTTCGTTCTGGGCATTCAAATTATTTACGCCTATCATTGATAAAGGCAATGCACAGACTGATGTCCGCAAAAATTCTTTTCTATTCATTATTATGTAAGTTTTATGAGGTTTGTATTCTGAATGTAAAATTAGCAGAATTAATCCTATATCTCAAGAATTTGTTTAATTCTGATATATTAGTTAGTATTGCACATGCAAATAATTGTTGATAACTTGGATTAGATTATTTTCTAACACTGTAAGCCTCAAAGTGGCTTACCTAATAACTATTATATATGAAGAAACATATCATTTCATTGACTTTATTAGCCTCGTGCTATGTTTTACCAATCTATGCACAGATTGATTTACCAGAATGTAATATTCAAGACTACACAGAGCTGAATGATCCGAAACCGGGAAACAATTCGGAAGAGTGGGATAAAATCGTTCGTAAGCCCGTTTTCGCATGGGGAACTATAGATGAAAGATACGGCAAACATAGTATTCCACAATATTCAACATCCAAAGTGCACAAAGCTACTGCTTGGAAAAATGAAAGGATAAATGCTCAAGCCATTTTGTTTACCAATACAAATATAGACAAAGCTATAATTGAGGTTTCCGATTTAAGCAACGGTAAATACAAAATACCAGCCTCAGCAGTCAAAGCCAGCTTCGTGAGATACGTAATGACAGACGAACTTAATAAGGATGGCAAAGGAGGTTGCGGCGACCGTTCTGACAAATCACAATGGGATTCTTCTCTGGTTGCCGATGTTTTGGATGTAATAAAAATTAAAGATATAGCGGCCAAAACTACTCAGCCTGTATGGATTAATGTGCACGTTCCTGAAGATATACCAGCAGGAAAATATAAAGGAACTATTTCAATAAAAGGAGAAAATTTCAACAAACAGACTTTAAATATCCAATTAGAAGTTCTGAACCGTACTCTTCCTAATCCTGAAAACTGGAAATTCCATCTAGATTTATGGCAGAATCCATATTCTGTAGCAAGATTCCATAATGTTCCTTTATGGAGTGAAGAACATTTTGAGAAAATGAAGCCTGTTATGAAAATACTGGCTGACGCCGGACAAAAGGTTATCACAACTAGTATAATGCACAAACCTTGGGCAGGACAAACCGAAGACCATTTCGACAGTATGATCACCCGAATAAAAAAGATTGACGGAAATTGGGAATACAACTATGCAGTATTCGACAAATGGGTGGATTTCATGATGAACGAAGTGGGAATTGATAAACAAATAAACTGTTATACTCTTATTCCTTGGGCTTTGACTTTCGACTATTACGACGAAGCAACAAACAGAGTTCAATTTATAAACGCTAAACCTGGCGACAAAGCTTATAATGAATATTGGGGAAGTTTCCTTAAAGATTTCGCAAAGCATCTGAAAGAAAAAGGTTGGTTTGAGAAAACAACAATAGCTATGGACGAACGTGGTCTGGAAGCAATGAAAGAAGCTATAAAAGTTATCAAAGCTGCAGATCCGAATTTCAAGATTTCTCTTGCCGGTAATTATCATGAAGAAATCCAAGCAGACTTATATGATTTATGCCTTGCATACAGCCATAACTTCCCTGAGAAAATAAAAGCTGAACGAGAAGCTAAAGGTAAGGTCAGTACTGTTTATACCTGTTGCGCAGAAGCACGACCAAACACTTACACATTCTCACCAACTGCAGAAGCCGTATGGATTGGCTGGCATGCTATGGCAGGTAATTACGACGGATACTTGAGATGGGCTTACAACAGTTGGACAAAAAATCCACTTCTCGATTCCAGATTCAGAACTTGGGCAGCAGGAGATTGTTATCTTGTTTATCCGGACGGAAGAAGTAGTATCAGAATGGAAAGACTAATTGAAGGTATCCAGGATTTTGAAAAAATCAGAATCCTTAAGGATGAATTCTCAAACAAAAAACAGGATAAAAAACTTCAGCTTTTGAACAACACTGTTGATAACTTCACACCTGAAGGTCTAGCAAAAACTCAGGATTCAATGACAGAGATGGTGAATAAGGCTAAAGAAGTCTTGAACAAACTTTCAAGATAATAATACAGTTTACAAGGTTTCAGAAACGAGTTGACAAGAGTTGCAATTCTTCAACCCATATTAATAAAAAACACCGGTACTTAGCTCAAATACCGGTGTTTTTTATGATTGAATGTATTCTTCAAATTAGAACTCCTGACCAATGATGAAGTGGAAGTTACTTCCGCTTCGTTCTGTTGTAGTTCCATAGTTAGGAGCGTCGAAACCATAAGCCCAGTCGATACCCATCAAACCAATCATTGGAAGGAAGATACGGACACCAACTCCGGCAGAACGTTTCAAGTTAAATGGATTGAATTCCTTTATTGATTTCCAAGCATTACCTGCTTCAACAAACACAAGTCCATAGATTGTTGAAGATGGTTCAAGGATAAACGGATAACGAAGTTCCATTGACAAACGTGAATATGCATAACCATAAGAACTATATCCACCATTACCTGCGATACTACCGTTTTCATAACCACGCAAACCAATTGTCTCAGTAGCGTATGTTGTTGAATAACCTGTCATACCATCACCACCCATATAGAATGTTTCAAACGGTGAACGCTTATTTTTGTCATACGAACCAAGGAAACCATATTCAACACGAGTCATCAACACCGGAGTTCTCTTAACTGTCATAGGTGCCAAAGGTGAGAATATCTTAGCCTTGAACTTCCATTTGTAATATTCAATCAATTTGAACTTGTCCGGATCTTGATCGTCCATTGCTCCATAGTCCTTACCATCCCATAATGAATAAGGAGGCGTTGCAGCTACTGACAATGAGAACTGAGAACCACGACGAGTGTATAACGGATTATCAATAGAGTTACGTTGGAACAACAACTCAAGGTTTACATTATGACAAGTACCGTTGTTTACAAGGAAGTAAGCCCAATCCTTCATCATATAAACCTGATAGTTCAAAGTAGCCATAAACTGGAAATAGTCATCCGGCCAGTTCAAACGCTTACCATAACCGGCTGCCAAACCGAACATCATAATTGACTTGTCAGGGTCAAGCGCCAACTCATAGCTTCCATTATCGTAATAACCTCCATAACCATAGCCTGGATAATAACTACCATAACCATAGCCATAACCACCATAACCATAGCCACCATAACCATAGTAAGGATAGTAACTTCCATAATAGTTATTGTAATTACTCAAATAGTTTGTACTGATATCTGTCTGTTTAGAGAAATAAGCACTTACAGACAATGTATTCGGACGTTTTCCTCCAAACCATGGATCCATGAATGAAATACTGTACGCCTGATAATATCTACCGTTAGTCTGACCGGACAAAGTCAATGTCTGACCTTCACCCTGAGGAATTATACCCTTATAAGACTTAGGATTGAAGAAGTTCTTCATTGAGAAGTTTGTAAACTTCAAACTCAACTTACCGATCACACCAGTCTGTCCCCAACCGGCAGAGAACTCAATCTGGTCGTTTGCTTTTGACACAAGATTGTATTCAATATCTACAGTTCCGTTTTCAGGATCTGGAATAGGACGAGGATTCATATTTTCCGGGTCGAAGTGTCCCATCTGTGCCAATTCACGAATTGAACGGACCAAATCTTCACGGCTAAACAACATACCTGGTTTAGTACGCAACTCACGGCGAACAATATCTTCATACAAACGGTCATTACCGTTAATGATGATACGGTTGATTGTAGCCTGCGGACCTTCAGTCATACGGATTTCCAAAGCGATAGAGTCATTCTCAACCTCAACTTCAACCGGGTCTGCTGTAAAGAACAAATAACCGTCGTTAAGGTAAACATTCGACATCGCATCCTCATCAGTAGTCAAACGTTCCTCAAGTTTCTTCTGGTTGTAAACGTCGCCGGCTTTCATACCGAGAACAGCAGCCAGATAGTCTGTAGAATATTTAGTGTTACCTACAAATCGTATATCTTTCAAGAAATACTGCAGACCTTCATCAACCTTCAAATAAATATCAACCTTCTTATCATTATAGTTAACTACACTGTCAGCCAAAAGCACAGCATCACGATAACCATGTTCGTTATATTTTGAAATAAGGTTCTTCTTATCGTTTTCGTATTCCTCAGTAGTAAACTTCTTCGTACTGAACATTTCAAGAATACTTGATTTCCAGTCGTTGAACAAGCTGAACTTTTCATTAGTTTTCTTCATCGCCTTCTTCAAATCGCGAGCTGTCAGCGCGTTGTTTCCTTCAAAGTAGATACGATGAATCTTAGTTTTCTCATGTTTATCAATATGAATATCCAGAATTACCTCATCTTCATTTGAAAGGTCATCTTTCTGAACAATATTAACGTCAACATTCTTGAATCCTTTACCATCAAAGAACTTCTGGATAACCGTTTTTGCACGATCCACAAGGTTTGGAGTAATCTGGAATCCCTTTTTCAATCCAAGCTTAAGTTCCAAATCCTCACGTTCACCCTTTTTGATTCCGTAATAGTTCACTTGTGAAATACGCGGACGCTGCTTCAAATCGATCTGAATCCATATTGAATCGTTCTCGATTTTTGTCGCTAAAATCTTAACGTCAGAGAACAGTCCATGTTTCCAAAAGCGTTTTACTGCCGTTGTAATTTCGTCGCCCGGCACAGTAATCTCATCACCAACTGACAAGCCGGAAAAACCAATTAATACAAAATCATCATAATTCTTTATACCCGACACTTTTATATCCGCAATCTTATATTTTTGCGGCGTGAGCGAGTATGAAATCACCGGCAATTCTGCCGGCTGCTCAACCTTGGTAGTGTCATTCTCCTGAGAAAATACTCCGAGAGTTATTCCCAGAAAGAAAAACATCATCACTAGTTTTTTGTACATAATTAATAACAGCTATTATTTTTTTATTCTTATTCTCTTGCTTGTTCAAATATCGGACTATTTATTACAGTCGCAAACCTGCTCGCTGGTTTTACCAAAACGCCTTTCTCTCTGCTGATAATAGAGAATTGCCTTATAGAATTCTTCATCTCTGAAATCAGGCCAGTAAACAGGTGTAAAATAAAATTCAGTATACGAAAGCTGCCAAAGAAGAAAATTACTAAGTCTTTGTTCACCTCCCGTACGAATCAGCAAGTCCGGATCCGGAAAATCTTTTGTTGTCAAATGATTTCCTATCCATTCCTCGTTTATATCTTCAGGTTTAATCTTACCTTCAGCTGCTTCTGCCACAGCTTGTCTCATTGCTGATATTATCTCCCAACGTGAAGAATAACTCAAGGCAAGTATAACAGTAGTTCCTGTGTTAACTGAAGTTTCCTCAATACATTCCATCAAAGTTCTGTAAGCATCTTCAGGTAATCTGGTCAAATCACCTATAGCCGACAGACGTACATTGTTCTTCATCAAGTCCGGTGTTTCATGCTTAATCGCAGTAACCATCAAACTCATCAAAGCTACAACTTCCTCTTCCGGACGATTCCAGTTTTCCGTCGAGAATGTGTACATGGTGAGATACTTCACACCAAGAGAATTTGCCGCCTCAACAACACGGCGAACAGAAACAACACCCTCTTGATGTCCCATATAACGTTCCATGCCTTTCGACTTTGCCCAACGTCCGTTTCCATCCATTATTATCGCCACATGCTGTGGGATAAGGGACTTATTTATTTGGTCTTTAACAGAATGCATATTTTTTTAGTTTTTGAGTTTGTAAGTTTTTGAGTTGACAAGTTGACAAGTTGACGAGTTGACAAGGTTATTAGTATATGATCTTCTTAACTACTTGACTTCTTGACTACTTGACTCCTCAACTCCTCCCTTACATATACTTTATATTATTACAAGTCTTACACTTCGGACCGAAACTCCACGTAAGCGTAACGACAAACAACGAATACCAATCTTTATTCTTCAACAGACTGCCTGATATTTCATACGGATCATCCATTATAGAATTATCCGCTCCTGTAACATCAACACGGTCACTGAATACTTTCCTGAACGACAACTCGCAGCCTAAATTAAGGCGGCTTGCCAACTTATATTTTACACCTACACCTAATGGTATATTAAACGCTGCCATAGTTTCACCACCCAAACCAAGTGTGAGTCCCATTCCCGCAAATATATACGGCGAGAATCTCTGCGCATTCATATAAGCGTAACGGTCGCTGTATGGCATAAAGTTGAATTCCATCTGTCCTCCAAAATCTACCAGGCTACGTTTGAACGAAGCCTGAGCATTTCCAGGGAAAACATTCTCCAATCCTTCCGTTGAACCGGAAACTTGCGCCCATGTAAGGTTCGTCTTTACTGCCCAACGTAGATTCGGAGTGTAACGGAACACTGCTCCCAATGCCGGATTCAGCCCTTTGAAGAATGAATTCTTATTCATATCACCCATATAATATGACCCTCCTGCCATTCCTCCTATCTCAAACAAATAATCTTCTTCCTCGTCATTCTGTGAATATGATGGAAGTGAGACAAAAGCAAACAGCAACAGAAAAATTGTCAGACGGCAATATGTATTCAATCTTCTCAAGTGCTATTGTTTTTTATTTCTTATTTTCTTAAGAATCCCAAACGATTCACTCGTCCACGCCAATGCTCATTGATTTCAGAGCCTGTTGCAGACTGTTTTCCACCAATTATATTAAGTGCATTATCATTGTCAACAATCATTGACGCAAATCCACGCGCTGTATAATTCTTTGGCAAAACAACCAAAGTATCAACATAAGCCCATGTAACTCCATTGTCAATAGAATGATAAATATCTTTTAATGCCTTTCCAGCTTCATCGATTCCGCCCACAAGATAATACTTGTCATCATAATATGCCAAAGAAGCACCTTCTCGTTTTGAAAAATATGAAGATTTTATATCTGTAAGCATTGCCCAAGTCAAAGCATCGGTAGTTGACCATGCAGAATTCACCAAAGCATTTTTCGATGTACGTCCTCCAGCAATAAGCAAACGATCGCGGAACATAACTTCATGTGAATCTTTGGCAAAACCACTCAACGGGAAATCATCAGGCATTTCTGCTCCATAGCTCCAAACTCCGTCCTTATCCATTCTTCCGAATTTGATAACGCCATTATCGTCAACAACTGCAGAAAGAGCCGTCGGCTGGTTTACATTTTCATTCAATGCTCCCATAACCGCCTTGATTTTAGGAGTACCTTCCATCAATGTCCAGTTTGCAGCATCAGTCGAAACATACAGCGAACCATCACTAGCAGGAACATATAGCGAACCATTAAATGAAGTCATCTGGTCCAACTTAAGTCCACTAGCAGGCAAACCACTAAGAACTTGCTGGCTCCATGACTTAGGAGCAGACATTTCTGCTGTATACATCTCATAAGCCTGTTTCCCCTGAGGCAAAGTATACATTATATACTTATCTGTGTTTCCGCTAAATTCATTTGTTATTACATTCACGTCCGTCATTGTATAAGGCAATACATTTGACGAATAAAGGTTCCAAGGCAAAGAATCCGGAACCTGAGTATGAATATTTACCCAAGCATCATATTTACGAACAGAACCGGAATAGTCTGAAAGAAGAATTTTTACCGGTTTTGAAAAATCTATTGAATCACTTTCAGAGTAATCAATCGTATCACCTGATGCCTCCTGATAAACCCTGACACTTGTCACAGCAGAACCGTAAGTCAACTTACACAAAGCCTTTTCCATAACTGTTCCTACAGGCATGGAATCGAGGTTATGAACCTCATTCGCAAGTTGGTCTATAGTAAACTTAAGTGAATCAAGTCCGTCGATTGAATCATTTGTCAATGAAAATGTCAACAACTGCGCATTCTTTGTCCCCTCATAATAATACTCGCTCGACGAACCGAGGCAAGAAGTCATCACCGCCATAAAGCAGCCGCTTATCAACAGGATAAATTTTTGTTTCATCAGTATCTTTGTTATTGTTTTTTAGCCTAACAACTTTTACTCCTTGAAATACATAAATGTTGTATGCTTCGATTATTTAATCTTGTCAACTTGTCCTTGAAGCCTTGTCAACTTTTAAGTTAAGCATCTTGCGAAACTTACAGATAACAAGTTGACAAGAAGACAAGTTGACAAGATTGTTGGATAATAATTAGTGAAATTACAGGTATTCTGACCTTGTCAACTTGTATCTGAAGCCTTGTTAACTTTTAAGTTGAGCAACTTGCGAAACTTAAATTATTTATCTTCAAGCTACAAAAGTATAACTTTTTTTCCTTTAATGCTTAAAATGAAGAATATTTATAGATTTTTCATACGTAACGGAAATATTGGACAAACAATCAAAAAATCTGCGGAGCAGCAACCCCTTCGCCAAGTTCTACATTTGCAGTCTCAATCCATGCTTCGTCCCACATTGACAAGTCAATAAACTGCGAAAGCAAATTCGAACCGCCCTCTACAAGCAAAGAATGAAGCTTGCGCCTCATCATCTCATCCAATATCTGTTGAATCACATTTCCCGAGAAATCAATATTAATATATGTAAGGTTTTCTCTGTTATAAGCCTTCTTTTCCGTAAAAACAAGAGTTTCTACGCTTCCATCCATAAGATGAAAATCCTGAGGTATTCTTAAGTTGCGGTCAAGCACCATTCTGACAGGATTTTTCCCACTCCATTTCCTTACATTCAGAGATGGATTATCAAGCAATGCCGTATTGGTTCCGACAAGTATTGCTGCCGATTCAGCCCTCATTTTATGAACTCTCACCTGCGACTCCGGTGTTGAAAAAACAACAGGTTTTTCTTTTGCCGATTCTCTTATCTTGTCTATAAACCCGTCTTTACTCTGAGCCCATTTCAAACGAATATATGGGCGATGTTTTTCCTGCACTGTCATGAACACTTTGTTCAATTCCCGTGCTTCTTTCTCCAACACACCTGTCACCACCTCTATTCCCGCCTCGCGAAGCATTCGTATACCTCTGCCGGAAACAGCAGGAAAAGGATCAAGACAAGCCACCACAACACGCGGTATTCCTTTTCGGATAATAAGTTCAGAGCAAGGAGGAGTCTTTCCATAATGTGAACATGGTTCAAGGCTGACATATATAGTGGATTTACTCAACAATTCTTCATTTTTAACCGAGGCTATGGCGTTCACCTCAGCATGTGCCTCGCCGCAACGGCGATGATATCCTTCGCCTATTACCTTTCCATCGCATACCACAACGGCACCAACCATCGGATTCGGTTCCGTATGTCCTGCTCCGGAAGTTGCAAGCTCAAGGCAGCGGCGCATATATTTTTCTTCAATATTCATCTTTCTATTTGTTTTGAAGGCAAAAGTAAGAAAAATACTATTTAGCAATAGTAGTTTCCGGAAAAAGCTGCCTATGTTTCTGGGAAAAGTTGCTTACCTTTCCTAAAAAACATCGGAAGCTTTTTTCCAAAACATAGGAAGTTTCAAAACACAAGTTTCAACATTTCTATATATTTCTGATTTACAAAGAAATCCTGTGATACTAAAACACTCTTTAACACCTTCGTTTTTTCACTTGAATTTTTCTCATTCTTCCACATAAATCCTTTATCGTAAAATCACGGATCATAGAAGATCGGAATATTTGTTAATTATAGTTATCAAATCACATCATCTCTCTGTTTATTAAACAGATAGCAAAATTGTGAAACTTTTCTCCATAAACTTCCTGTATATAGATTAAGATAATAAATGAAGCTGAAACAATATCTGAAATTGAGACAAAAATACATACGGAAGTATTTCCAAATATATATAGAAGTAATTCAGAATATATATAGATATACGTAGAAATATATATAGATGTATTTCACGGCAGGTCCGTACTTGTAATTCGACTAGCCCTCACCATCCTGTCCTTGCCAAAGAAATCTTTTCGTAGCTCTATATTGCGAAAACCAAGCGAAGAAAGCATATCGACGGTTTCACGACCGAATTGCGAATTAATCTCAAAGAAAAGAGAGCCACCGGGTTTGAGCAATTTAGTTGCACGATGGGCAATGGTACAATAAAACAGCAACGGGTCACTATCGCTTACAAACAAAGCGAGATGTGGCTCGTGTTCCAGAACATGTTCTTCCATTTCTGCCTTTTCCTTTTCCATAATATACGGCGGATTGCTTACGATGCAATCTAATGACGATGGCAATTGTGAATCTGGATTCAATATATCGGCAAGGATGAAATCAATCTTTACATTATTAATATCAGCATTGAAAGAAGCGACGGAAAGCGCTGCTGCGGAAACATCTACAGCCGAAACTTCTGAATTGGGGAGCATTCGCGCTATGCTTATAGCAATGCAACCGCTTCCGGTTCCTATATCCATTATGCGGAAAGACTGTGCAGAGTTATATTCAGATACAATCCAGTCCACAAGCTCTGCCGTTTCTGGTCGTGGAATAAGGACGTCCGGAGTGACACGGAAAGTAGCTCCGCAAAATTCAGCTTCGCCAAGGATGTATTGAACAGGTTCACCGGACGAAAGGCGGTCGGCAATGGAGAAAAGTTCTGCACGTTGGTTGTCAGGAAGAATCTCACGTTCGTTCATCAACAACTGATATGGCTGCATATCCAGCTTCTTTTCGAGAACCAGATTTGTTATGGCACGTACTTCTTCAGAATCATATCTGACCGAGAGAGCTTTCCTGAAATATTGTTTTACTGTTTGCATAATTTTCGGATAAGGAAATGCAAAAGTATCGGAATTGAGAGTATATGCAAAATAATCTGTAATAAAACTGATTAAAAGAGATGTTGTATCGTTTTTTAATAGGGCCTATGTATTTCAGCTGTGGGTTTTGCTAAACTCAAACGGGTAACTTTAAAAAGTTACAGATTGAAACAATATAAATAAGGTAGTCCATATTAACATTTTAAACACTGATGCACCTGTATACTTTACAGTTTAGCAACTTGCGAAAATTAAATATATTTTCTATAATTGCAGAAAATATCAAGTTAGCAAATGATAAAGGAAGACAAAATAGAGCAATTGCTTGATGAAATATCAGAGCTTGAGAAGCTGGTAAAGACAATCAAGCTTGATGATGATTTATCTATCCGCACACTTTCGGAATGCGGAAACATAACATTCAGTATTCTTGAACATATCAAACAGCTTGAAGCTGAGAAAATAAGAATGATGAGTGTCCGCATGGCTGAACAACAGGAGGAACTGATGCGTCTGACAGCTCTCTTTGAGAAATATCAGACTTCTGCCGAGATGTATAAAGAACATATTGCATCTCCTGTTCCAAAGGTGGAAACAATTCAGGAGAATGAAGTTGAAGTTGTTGAATCTGAACCTGAAAAACAGGAATCTGTTGAAACAACTGAGAAAACGGAAGAGGTTGTTGTCGCTGCCGAAACTTGTCCGGAAGAAAAAGTTGAGGTAGAAGAAAAAGCTACTGAAATAGTAGAAGAAACTATTGACACTCCTGTTGTTAAAGAAGAAGAGAAAGCTGAGGAGACAGTTGTACCTGAAGTTCATGAAACTGCAGCACCTGTTATTCCTACTGTAATAGAAGAAAGAAGTCAGCCATTGTCGCTGAATGACATAATAGAAAAAAGACAACTTTCGGATTTCCGCAAAGCATTCAGTCTGAATGACAGATTCCGTTTCCGCCGTGAACTGTTCGGAAACAGTGATGAAAAGATGAATGAAGCCATCGATTGCCTCAACAACAAACAGAGTTATGAAGACTCGTTGAACTATATAATCTCGGAGTTGCATTGGAATATGGAAGACGAAACAGTTGCTGATTTCGTTAAACTTTTGGAAAGGAGATTTGTCTAATGGCTAAATTAACAGTTGTTCCTACTCCGGTGGGTAATCTGGAGGATATGACTTTCAGAGCTATCAAAGTGCTTAAGGAAGCAGACCTGATTCTTGCAGAAGATACAAGGACAACAGGAATATTGCTTAAGCATTTTGAGATTCAGAATAAAATGCAGTCGCATCATAAATTCAATGAGCATAAGACCGTTGAGCAAATTGCAATGCGAATAAAAGGAGGCGAAAATATTGCTCTTGTTTCGGATGCCGGAACTCCGGCTATTTCTGACCCTGGATTTATGCTTGTGAGAGAATGCGTGAAACAAGGAGTGGATGTGGAATGTCTGCCCGGAGCAACAGCTTTTGTGCCGGCATTGGTCGCTTCTGGTCTGCCAAATGAAAAATTCTGTTTCGAAGGTTTCCTTCCACAGAAAAAGGGCAGACAAACAAGACTGAAGGAGTTGGCGGAAGAATATCGTACAATAATTTTCTACGAATCTCCGTTCAGATTAGTAAAGACTCTGACTCAGTTTGCCGAAATTTTCGGTGCTGACAGACAGGTTTCTGTTTCGCGCGAGATTTCAAAACTACACGAGGAAACTGTCAGAGGTTCACTGGAAGAAGTGATTGCTCATTTTACGGAATGTGAACCTAGGGGTGAAATAGTTATTGTCCTTGCCGGAAAAAATAAAGAAAAGAAATCCGGGAAAGAGGTGGATGATGATAATGTTTAACTACAAAAAGAAAAAGAAAATGAAGAAGATTATTTTTATGGTCTGCGCATGTGCAGCATTAATTACAACTTCATGTAATTACCAGTCTGACGAAGCAAAAAGACTGAAAGCTCAGAACGATTCGCTAATGGTAGAAAATGCCAAGGCAAATGATGAACTGAACGAAATGTTATCAACTTTGGATGAAATCGAAGCTGATTTCCAGAATATAAGAGATGCTGAAAACTATCTGACAATTCAGCAGCAGGAAGGCGGTGAAATGACACCGACAAGAAGAGAAAAAATCAGAGACAATATGAAACTTATCTCTGAAACTCTGAAGAAAAACAAAGAGCAGATTGCAAAACTTGAAGAACAGATGAAGAAGAGCGGAATACAAAGTGCCGCCCTTAAAAAGACTCTTGCCCGATTGAACAAGGAACTGGAAACAAAAACAGCAGAAATTACTTCTTTAAGAGACGAACTTGCTAAGAAGAATGTACAAATCCAGGAACTTGACGGAATGGTGAGCGAGCTGAACGAAGATGTTGAAAACCTATCAACTACAAACGCAGTTCAGGCTGAAAAATTAAACGAACAGGACAAGGCTATTCACACTGCATATTATTGCTTCGGTACTTCAAAAGAACTGAAAGCACAGAATATTATCAATAAGAATGGTTTGTTCGGTAAGACTAAAGTATTGCCTGCTGATTTCAACAAGGATTATTTTATCTCTATCGATATTCGCGAAGTGAAAGAAATTCCTTTGTTCTCACCAAAAGCTAAGCTTCATTCAAATCATCCGGAAGGAAGTTATGAGTTTGTGAAAGATGAGGAAAAGAATATCACATTGCACATTATTGATGCAGATAAGTTCTGGAGTCTTGGCAAGTATCTGGTAATCGAAGTAGGATAAACAGGTAACAAGGGGACAAGTTGACGAGTTGACAAGAAAGAATCCTTGTATTTGAAGCCTTGTCAACTTGTATATGTACTCAAAAACTAAACATTTAATGTACAAGAACATATTCATAGACCTTGATGATACGCTGTGGGACACAGCACATAACAATAAAGAATGCCTCAAAGAGATATATGCCGATTATGATATGAAACGGCATTATGCCTCCTTTGAGGCATTCTATGATATTTATATGCCACATAACCTTGACTTATGGGCAAAATATCGTGAAGGAATAATTGACAGACAAACTCTTATAATAGAAAGATTCCGATATGTAACCTTACCAATCGGAATTGAAAAAAAAGAAGATGTGCTCAGTCTGAACAATGATTTCCTGATGCGTACTACAAAAAAGACGAAACTTATCGACGGTGCTATTGATTTGCTTGAATATCTTTATCCACGATACAGATTATTCATCCTTTCCAATGGATTCAGAGAAGTTCAGTCTCTGAAAATGGAAAATTCAGGAATTCTGAAATATTTCGAACGTATAATATTGTCGGAAGATGCAGAAATTCAAAAGCCGCATAAAGGTATTTTTGACTATGCTCTGATAAATACAAATTCCAAACGGAATGAATCCGTAATGCTAGGCGACAGTTGGGATGCTGACATTGTCGGTGCTTATAATTCAAAGATAGACCAGATTTGGTTTAATCCTAAAGGTGAAGAGCCAAAAGGTTTTGTTCCTACAGTGACAATAAAGGATTTAAAGGAAATTATAATACGTAGGATTTTATAAGTTGACAAGGGGACAAGTTGACAAGATTTTAGATATAAGATGTGTTCTGACCTTGTCAAATTGTCTCTGAAGCCTTGTCAACTTATATTCTTCTTTCACTGAATATCTTTAAGCTCGACAAGTTTGTTTACTATTGCATAAATTGTAAGACCGCTAGGTGTGTGAATCTGTAGCTTACGGGCAATATTGCGGCGATGCGTAATTACAGTGTGAGTTGACAGGAAAAGACGGTCGGCAATCTCGCGGTTTGTCATTCCCTTTACAACGCAAACTACAATTTCTTTTTCACGCGCGCTCAATGTCTGCTGTTCATCTTCTTCAGCAGTTTCATCTGCCGGAGCTTCGGAAGCCAGCATACGCTCCAGTTTCTGTTTCATCTCTTCCGAATCAGAAAAGAGTGAAAACTGTTCGTCGTAAAGACGAAGTACAGCATCGGGAACAATTGAGAAAAGTAAGGCTATTGCTTTCATGGAATGGCATCCGGAATCATCCTTCAGTTTCTGCAAGTCACCAGCAAAACCAGGCAATTGAGGATTAATAATAAGAATATCCGGATGATGCATGCGAATAGCCTCGAGTAACATATCGTCAGTGGATATATCGACTATTTGTATATGGAATCCAGGAAGGCGCTTCAGCATGTTTTCCAAGCCTACACGCACTATTGTGGAATTCTCGGCAATCGCTATTTTAAGATTATGAGTCATAATAAAATGAACATGAGTTTGAAAGTTTTTAAGTTTAACGGTTTATGAGGGAAGAGTTGACGAGTTAACAAGGATATTAGTATATAGTCTTCTTGACTACTTAACTCCTTGACTACTTAACTCCTCATAAATCATAATCGCCGGAACAAAAAGAAAATCCTCTACTCTCGTATGGGTCGTCAAGTCTTCTTCGGTTGCAAATATGTCAAAAAGAACACTATTAAGAATATGAGAAGACTCTCCCGGATAATAACGTATTAGGATATATTTCAGTTCCGTAATCTTCGCCTCTATCTGGTCGTGACGCTTGCGGAAAATCGCAATATTATATTTATCGTCTTTTTCCCCTTTCAGAAGAGAAGATACATAAGTGAAAACAGTATGTTCCTCATAACTCATATGTTTGTTGACTTCTTCTGCGTATTCATCGAAATACTTGCTTATCACAAAAGCAACGTCACCAGGACACGAACTGATTGCATCAGTCAGTTTTCTGCGTATATGAGGAAGACGGAAATTCAGAAAATAATCATGTGCATTATGCAGATATTTTATCAAAGTTTCCAAAGATAACTTACGGAGCACATCTTCAGTAACAATTGGCGAATCCTCAATAAGGAAGTTGACAACTGAAAGGAAAGTGAATGTATCGACATTGTTCAGCCGGCAAACTTCACCAATAGTTTTCTCTCCGAAACCTAATGATATGCCAAATCGGCTCATAACCAACAACATTGGATAATTGTCGCAAATCAGGTCACTCATCCTGTCAGTTTCTTTATATATTCCTTGTTTGTACATACGATAAAAGTTTAATGTGTTTTTGGTAAAGATAGCTGTTTTGAGTTCTCGGATTTTTAAGTTTTCCAGTTTTTAAGTTTTTTTGAGATGAATATTCAACGCTTCATCCCAATACATTCCATCTCAATAAGCCATCCGGGACGACAAACCGGAGCATGCACAATAAGATATGGAAACTCAAAACCTTTATCAGAAAATATCTTCTTTACCACTGAGTAATCCGCAGTATCACGAAGATAAACTATTGCCTGAGCAATGTCCGAAAGAGAAGAACCAGCCTCGTTCATAAGAACTTCAACATTCTCCAACATTCTTTCTGTCTGCTTGCGGATATTTCCGGGATGCAATATTTCGCCTTTATTGTCGATACTTGCAGTCCCGGAAATGAATATATGTTTTCTGTCAGGATAAGAAACAAGTGTTCCACGTTCGAATGTTACGCCATATTCATATGTAGGATTCAAGTGGGTGGAACCATACAAATATTTTATTTGTGATTCTTCAATGCCATTTACGGCATATGTATCCATCTGCACTGTTACCTCTGGCAATGCATGGCGACCTTCGATGCCAGTGCTGGCAATATAATGTGTTTTTTCCGTAAGATTCTGTGTTACGAAAACCTCTTTACGCGCTTTCACAACTCCAGCATAATTTACATCGACGTTCTGGACAAAGAACCAGGTGCGGATGCAATTGTTATATAAGGAACAACCTTGCTCTGTCAGCTGCATTATATAGTCATTCAACAGAAGGCGAGTCTGATATTCCGAATTGCTTGCCTTATTGAAATTGCTTCCTGTCCAATAATGAGTATAATCACCAAAGGAGACTTTCAACATTCCGTTTTTCAGGCGTTCGGCAGAAACTCCGGTCTGCAGATAAGTCCACATAGCGATTTTGCTTCCGTTCAATGGCGGCTGCTGAACTATTGACAGAGCAGCATCAGCATTCTCACATTCCCAATCCATTACCAAATCAGACTGATTTGCCGCATCACTCAGAAAATATCTTCGGAACACTGCAACAGAATTATCCGGCAATTCCTCTTTTACAACCTTGATGTATGCTTCAAGAATCCTCCGATACTGTTCCTCAAAAGTCAGCATAGAGTCATTAACTGAAAGCATAATCTGAAATTCCGCATGTTCTGTTTCAGAGGCAAATTCTGATATATGAACATTCACTGACAAATCATTGTAATATTTATTTTTGAATATCATGATATATTCGCATTTATATAATTTAGTTTTAAAGTTGACGAGGCTTCAGAGACAAGTTAAACAAGGTAATAAATCTTATGTAGACTTGTCTGCTTGCTTTCTTGTCAACTACTTTTTAGCTCCGTTCCCAATCCAGTCATCCAAAAGATTCAACAAATCCTTTTGAGTAATCATTTCCAAATGGTCCATATGCCAGTTGGCAGAAATATCAGTATTAAGCGTGAGATGAAGAAAACTGCTGTCCACTTTTCCCGGTGTTACATACGGCATTCCCTCATCACTCAAAGAAGCCGGAACATTTACCAATGCATCATAGCTCTTTCCTTCAGTAAGGAAAAGATTCCCAGCTGGAGTAGTACTTTTTCCATGACAATTAATACAAGTTTTGTCAAATATTTCTCTTTGCACAGATGAGAACATTCCGGCATCAATTGTTCCGGCATCAATAATGATTGTATCTTTCTGGTATTGTATTTCCGAAGAATAAAAAGACACAATCTTTTTGCGCAGCTGATTTATGACACAAAGCTCAACTGTTTTAACCTCTGTCGGAATTCCGGACATTACCATATTCATATCACCGGCTGATGATACTATTACTCCTTTCGAAATGTTTGCATACTCTCCTTCTCCAAATCCGGCAACAACAACGCTATATGACGAAGGCCATGAGTCTGCTCCTTTAATATTTGCACTGACACGGACAACAGAACCTGTCTGTGACGAATCCGTATTTATATCGTCATATATTTTTCCATCATCACAGGAAGAGAACAATGAAAGAATCAAAAACGAGAGATACAATATTGTTGGTTGATAACTTCTCATAAAAATTATGTATATATACAGATTTAGAATACATACTGCAAAAGGATTGTACCAGAATGCATGGCAAGACCAAGGTCATCGTTGTCACGGTCGAGCTGAGTTTCATGTCCGGTACGACCTATAAACTGATACATTGCCTGAAGCTTCAGATTACATCCTGTAAAGAAATAGTTGAAGCCAATTGCCGGCATATTAAGGAAGCCTTTGGTGTCAAGTCCGTTTCTGTTGAAGAAATCGTATCTTGCAGCAGCCTGCAGGCGGTTTGTTATAAAATATCCACCCTGAACGTATCCACCAAGATAGTTATATGTCTCGTCTATCTTCTGACGCTCCGTAAAACCTACATTCATATAGTATAGTTCAGCGCCTATATACAAGCGATTCTTCAACATAGCAAACTCAGCTCCGGCTCTGAAATCATTCGTACTTTCATTCTCACTTTCGACATTCAATGACGAAGACAATCCGAAAAGAATCTTATCTTCATTCAATCTGTTCGGGTCACCTTGGTTTGAAGGCATTATTCCTTTGGGCATATAAGTCACACGTCCGGCATAAAGAAGTGAAGGAATATGCCAATCATCACTGAAAGTCTTTGATGCTACATTTACGCTGCTGCCTGTACCATTGAACAAACCCAATTCATAACCGAACTTATCCTGTAAAAGTCCGTGAATCTCAATACCCAAATCAAATCCTGTAGCGATATTGGGTGTTACTGCATTCAATGAATATGGCAAAATAACTGATGAAGTAAGCGAAACCGGCAGTGTAGGCATCAGTGTTTCACCCAAAGTAGTAAGATAAGCATGAGAGAATGGAGTCTTGAACTTTCCGGCACGTATCGCAAAAGATTCCTTCAACTTAACATCAAACCACGCCTGCTGCAATATGCCGCCACCGCTTCCGGCTGCATTTATAGAAAGATTGAATGTCACCTTATCGAAAGCTTTTCCTGTAAATCCCAGAATAGCATATGGAATGGAGAAACCGGAATTAGCAACATTATCCTGATTGTACGCAGGATCCAAACCTTCCGAATCATAATAGTTGAAATGTGCGCCAGCCTGAACAAGCATATATGGCTTGAAAACAAAATCTCCTTTCTTCGAAGCTATGGAAAAGCCTTCTTTTCCGGCAAGAGAAACAACTCCATTTTCTGTTTCTTCTTCATATTGTGCCTTCAATGACAAAGGCAACAACAGTAACGCTATTATATAATAAAATATATTTTTCATACTTGTCATCAGATATTTATTACAAAGAATTAATGAAATCAATCAGAGCATCCCTATCCTCTTTACTCATATTTTTAAATAAGTTTTTTGAAGCTTCGGCTTCGCCGCCATGCCACATAATAGCCTCAATCAGGTTTCTGGCTCTGCCATCATGCAAAAAATAAGTATGTCCGTTTACTTTCTCCTGTAATCCTATTCCCCATAAAGGAGTAGTTCTCCACTCATTTCCACGAGCCAAACCGCTGACATAATTGTCATTCAGTCCTACGCCCATAATCTCCGAACCCATATCATGAAGAAGGAAATCCGAATAAGGATGTATTGTTTGCCCGCCAAGCCATGGCAATTCTGTTCCATTAAGCAAAGTTGCTCCACGCGTGCGAGTATGAAGAGTAGTAACATGACACAGATGACATTTAGCTTCATAGAATTTCTGTTCTCCTTTGATCACATTCGGGTCATTGACATTCCTTCG
Organism: uncultured Parabacteroides sp.; assembly: GCA_937894065.1. Lineage (GTDB taxonomy): Bacteria > Bacteroidota > Bacteroidia > Bacteroidales > Tannerellaceae > Parabacteroides. The sequence goes on from CALCST010000017.1 coordinate 32,687, forward strand.
TGCCGGAACACCCAAAGAATGAAGATATAAATCAACATCTTCCATATCCTCGGTTGAAACATCCAATTTGTCGTATGCAAGTCCCATCATGCTTCCCTGATCCATTTGCATCTGTCCTTCACATATTTCTTCCGGATAACGGCTGTTTGTAACACCCATATCACTGGAAAATCCAAGTTCAACAGTCAAGTCTGCATGCTGGGCTTTATTTCCCGACAACCCCAAACGAGTTACGCCTCGTTCTGTTATATAATTACAACGTCCACTAATGCCATATTCCGGATAAATACTTTTAGCAGCCAAAGCTTCTATTTCTTTCGGATCGAGAGCCATCATCTGTCCCATACCGACATGGCGCAAAGGAATTCTCACAGAACAGAACAAATCTTCGGGTGCAATGGAATCTGCATACCATTCCGAAATCGAATACTCAGGTTTGCATAATTCATAAGTTTCCCCATCCGGAAAGGAGAATGTTTGTTTTGTATATTTAACCTTAAGTTTTCCTTCTGGTTTCACTCCATAAATAGCCTGGTCATGAAGAACGCGACCATAGTTCTTGAAGAAAGCTCCGTTTCTGCGTGTTATATAAACTAACATAGACGAAAAGCCATAACTTCCGGAACCGCCTTCACTCCAAAGCGTAGGTTTGGTTCGTCCTGCATTTCTATGACAGCTACCACAAGAATAACCTGCATATACAGGTCCCAATCCACCTATTGAAGAGTTGTTGGAACTTGTTCTTACATCATCATATAAGCCGTCTCCGTTTATAAACCTACTGGAAAAAGCTCCAGAAACCCAATCCGCCTCAGTATCATAAGCAACGGTGGAATTCAGGAAAATAGTAGAAGTTCCCGCAGAAAGAGCATAACCTGCGGGAACATCAACATCATCAATATCCATACCTATTTTCTCACATGAGACAAATGATAAAGATGAAGCAAGAACAAAAAACATTGTTTTTATTCTCATAATCTTTCTATATTCTTTAAAATCAAGTTTTACAGAATGATATTTTCAGGGAACAAGCTGACGAAGAAACGAACAACAACATTATATTCCTTGTCAACTTGTTTCTGAAACCTTGTAAACTTTAATGTTTCCTCAGTTATTCACTTTACGAGGCTGACCATCCTTAAACAGAAGGAATTCAAGAGTGTGAAAACCACGTAATGCCTGTGCTGCTTCAATAGCTTCGTCACTTTCACCTTCCGACCAGTTCATATCATCAAAGTTTCCAGACTTAAGAATATTCACAATTCCTTCCTGATCCAAAGGCCAGCTATCCATATTAGGGTCCAATCCTTCAGCATCAACCGGTCCGAACAAGAATCCTTCACTCTTTTCCCATGGTTCACGGGCTGAAATCCATGCTGAAGCAGCAGCTTCAAAATTGGCATCGCTAGGAGAAGTTCTGAAAGCCTCAACTGCGTCATGAAGTTTTGAATTCTCTTCCATCAACCATTTGTATGTTGGAAGAACAACATAATCAGTATATTGAGCAACAATTGCATCCAGCTTCGGATCATCCGCTTTTCCTTCGTAAACAGAACGGACAATTGCTTTTGTTTCAATCAAAACAGTTTCAAGTTCCAAACATGCAGCTTGAGCGGCTTTTGCTTCAGATGAGTTTATATTATTACGGAATGGCTGAGGAATAGCCTGAATTGCAGCAGCTGTCTGATGTATAGCTTCATCCAGCTTTTTGTTCTGCTCTGGATTAAGTGATTCCAACAAGTTATAAAGAGAATTTTCCTGGATATCTTTTGAATCATCATTGTCATTTTCTGAAATCTTTCCATAATATGAATTACGGATTGACCATATATTATTAGTATAGTCATCACGGGAATGCCAGCTATACCAAGACTCTACAGCGTAAAGAGCGCCTTCTTTATCTCCTGATTCATATTTACTCATCGGGTCACCGATTTTTGCGGCGCCTACCTCATTTGCAATTTCAGCACATTTGTCAAATATTTCCTCAACACAGTTCAATGCGCTGCTGAAATCACCTCCGGAATGATTCTTGAAAGTTATAGCATAAGCTTCGCCGCCCTTATAGCTTGTGCTCCAATAAGAATAAAGATTTGAAGCGTCTTTCTTAAGCAATGAAGAAACATTCTGCATATAGTTTCCCCACGATGCTGCGTTTTCAGAATTGTAATCAATGTCTTTTGCCTCAACTTCAGAAGAATCTGGTACTGGGTCATCATTCTTTTCACAAGAAGTGAATGTTAAAGAAGCAGCCAATAAAAGGGCTGCATAAGATTTAAATTTCTTTTCCATATTAATTTGAGTTTTTAAGTTCATTATTTTATTAGTTGACTTGTATCTGTTGCCTCGTCAACTCGTTCCTACAATAATCTATCTGCTAAAGAACCAACCGATGTAGGCGATTCCAAGGCTGAATTCATTCTCGCTATTATATTTTCCTCCACCAATCTTTCTGGCTTTATAGTCTGCTTTTACTACAAGATTCGGCAATGCATACCAGTTGGCTCCGACCGACCACATATTAACTTTATTACGTAAATCCATAACTTGCTTTCCCTCTCCTTTTTCCTGCGGGTTGTAATATTCATATCTGGCAAAAGGATAAATAACTGGAAACTTCGACTGAGAACCGAATAAAGAACGCAGATTTATACCAAGTTCACCACCATAACTGACAGCATTGCTAGCCACAGGAACTGTGCGGCTGTAAGGAGAAGTATTTGATTGCCCACGAATCGCCGACGACAAAGCTTCGGAGTTTGCCAAATCTCCGTAAATCATATTTGCCCTTGCCGTTATATATTTATTCTTATACTGTAAGTCTGCTGTATATATTTTCAATGGCGAGCGGCCTATTGATGCAAATGTTTCAGGCTTGTCGGAATTAGCTCCAACATTGTTGCAATAGTAGAAAGAACCTCCGATTTTCAATCCTGGAACTCCAAGATAATTCAAGCGAACCACATAAGCCGGAGATGTGAAATTATCTGTCTCAAACAAGCCTTGTTTTCCTCCGGCAACCCAGGTATTGCGGTCGAAACCACAGGCATTCAATCCTGCTACAATCAGAAACTGATAATTGAAACGGGAATATTTTTCGCCGAATGTTCCGAAAAACTCAAGTCCGTTTTCATGCCATGTACATGGAATAATTGTAGATTCGCCTTCCGGACGTGATGTTCCGAAGAAATTTATCGGTTCGTGATGCTCGTTTGTCAACCCAACCGGGACAATCAAATGACCGACACGCACATTAAACGCAGGATGAATAAGACGAGTTATATGGAATTGCTCCAAAGCTACTTCACCGCCTTTTTCAACTTCTGTTTCATATTCCCCATTTTCAGTATTTTCAAGTTCGTACGCCGAACCTGTACCTCCTGCCTCAAATTCAATTTCGGCACCAAGAACCCACTGGGAATTAAATTTATAATCGAAAGCAACAACAAATCTTGGGATTGATATTGAATTTCTGTTTACCTTTTTATTTCCTGATGAAGTTCCTGTGAAACGATTTATTCCATAATCCATAAAACTGGCAAGTGCTTCACCATATCCACCAAAACGAAACTTTTCATATCCCGATGCATATATTTCTGCAGAGCGTTCCGCAGCTGTCTTTTCAGAATTTTCCTGAGCATATACAGAAGAAGTCAAGCACAGAGAAAACAAGAATAATTTAGTTAATCTTTTCATTCTATTTGTAAATTTTTCGCAAAGGTATGGCTGCAAAAAACCTACAACAATCACATAGAATAGGTATATAAAAGGGGATAATACCTTATGGTAGGTATTTATTCCTCAACATTATAACAAATACCTAACAGATAGTATAAGATGGAGAAATTTACCATATTATAGGTATTGTTTTGTTAACGAGAGTATATAAAATTAGGAGTTTTACAATTCAGGTTGACAGCTGTTCAAAATTGTTGAAAAATAGGTCTAGTCCTACGTGAACGTAGGTCCGAACCTACGTCCGATTATATACGGCCCCAATTGAGCGTAGGTTCGGACCCATTTTTCCCTAAAAACATTGATATATTAAACCATATTCTAAAATCACATGATTTATCTGATAATCATCAACATAGAATAATTGTGAAACATATCTGCGGAAACCTTCCTGTTATGTCCGTTGTTATCCCGAAAACATTTGACATTTCAGAGCAAACAACAGATGTTTCGGGGAAAACACTACCATGTTTTTATTCATTTATTTAATCATAATAGCAACAAATAGGTACTACACATATATTTTTACTAAAATATAGGTATTGCCACAGTTATTATATGGCAATATCTTTGCAATGTCAAAATAAACGTAACACTATTAGTATAATCGCTGAACCAAGACCGAACGCTAATTATGTAAGCATGTAAGATGATTTTGAAGAAATATCGGAAAGTTTTTATTGGTTATTTTCGATAATAAAAAAGCCTCACTGGGAAGTGAGGCTTTTTTATTGATAGGTGACGATGGAACAAGTTGACAAGGATATTAGTACATACTCTACTTAACTCCTTGATTACTTAACTTCTCAACTTCTCTATCCTCCGCATACAACTGATCAATAATACCATCAGAAAGACCTATTTCAGGAACATAGATATATTCGGATTTCAGCTTCTCGGCAAGGCAAAGGAATATTTCGGAAGCCGGAACAATAACATCAGCACGGTCCGGCTTGAGGTTATATTCATCCATACGAGCTTCAGGAGTAAGAATCTTCAAACGGTCGTATATCTGTTGCAGTGAAGAAACAGGAATACGCTTACGCTTTTTATCCTTTTTCTCAATCAGACGATAAAGTTTATTGATGTTTCCACCAGAACCGATTATATTAACAACAGGATAATTACGTGTATTTTCTTCTATCTCATCACGCATCTGCTGCCAAGCAGCTTCAGTAACACCGCCCGTAAGAATTCTGACGGTTCCAATATTGAATGATTTCGAATATACCAACTCGCCATTAACAAGGAAATTGACTTCAGTACTACCACCACCGACATCAACATACATATAATTACCATTTCTGTCTTCACGACATTCCATATGGTTATTATATACCATTTTGGCTTCTTCCTGACCATCTATAATCTCGATGTTAATGCCTGTAGTTTTCTTAATTTTCTTTATAATGGATTTTCCGTTTTCAGCATCGCGCATAGCAGACGTAGCACATGCACGATACCTCTCAACTCCGTAAATCTTCATCAAATGACGATAAGCTTTCATCAAACGACGCATTCTTTCTTCCTTTTCCGGAGATATACGTCCTTTCTCAAAAACATCAAAACCAAGGCGCAGTGGTACACGTAATAAAAGAACTTTTGAGAATTTATCTTCTTTATCCTGTATGGATGAAGAAACACTTTTAATCAATAAACGTACGGCATTGGAACCTATATCAATAGCCGCATAATTCTTTACTGCCATAGTTTTTTATATTTATAGTTTGTTTATGTATCGCTTTTCAGCATTTTGAGTCTTTCTCAAAATACAACTTATAAAGTTCTTCCTGTGAACGGAAAACAGAACCATCAGCCAATGTATTGCTTTCATTAGTTCCATATCCGTCAACGATTCGTCCTTGTTTCGTATCATCAAGACCGAACTGAACAACTCGTTTCAAATCTTCTTTGATTGCCGGGTCATAAATTGGAGTGACAACCTCGATACGATTATCAAGATTTCGAGGCATCCAGTCTGCCGAACCAATAAATATCTTTTCCTCTCCACCTGCTGCAAAGATGAATATTCGAGAATGTTCAAGATAACGGTCAATTATGCCTACGACCTTCATATTTCCATTCAAATCATGCAAGTCCGGATAAAGAGAACAGTTTCCTCGAACCAACAATTCAACAGGCACCCCACTACGTGCTGCTTCATAAAGTTTGGATACGATAACCGGGTCAGTAATATGATTAATCTTTACCTTAATATATGCAGGCTTTCCGGCTTCTTTATTACGTATCTCATCATTGATAAGTTTTACAAACTTATTCTTCATTTCATTCGGCGATACAAGCAATTCTTTGAAACGGACCGGAGAATAAGGACGCTCAATAAAACTGAAAACGGCATTAACCTCGCGCACAATTGGACGTGAAGCCGTCATCAGCATATAGTCTGTATACATTCTTGCATTTCCTTCATGGAAATTACCAGTGCTTATACAAGCAATATCATTTCCGGATTTCATTGTGATATGAGTAATCTTGGAATGAACTTTCAAACCTTCAACACCGAAAATCACATGAATTCCCGCATCCTGCATTTTCTTAGACCAACCGATGTTTGAAGCCTCATCAAAACGTGCAAGGAGTTCAATCACTACTGTTACTTTCTTTCCATTTCGGGCAGCACCAATCAATGCCTTAATTACCTTAGAGTCTTTTGCCAACCTGTATAAAGTTGTTTTTATGGCTTTAACTTCTTTATTGACAGCAGCCTCCTGAAGAACACGGATATAAGAATCAAAGCTATGATATGGAACATGGATGAAACGGTCGGATTGACGTATCAGTTTCAGTATACTTTCATCGCCAGCCAACTCTGATTTAAGAATAGGATTCCAAGCCGGATATTTGAGGTCTTTACGTCCGCAATCAGGGAATTTCATCAAATCCTTATGGTTATGATAACGGCCTCCGGCAAGAACAATATCCAATTTGTCCAAATCAAGTTTGGAAAGAACCTGCTTCAGCAGAAGTTTAGGCATGGTTGAATCATAAACAACTCGCAACGGTTCGCCACGCTTACGGCTTTTAACACCTTTGGATATTTTCTGAAGCATACCGTTACGCAAGTCATTGTCGATTTCCATCTCTGCGTCACGAGTAAACTTGAAAGAGTATGCTTCATATTCTGTATATTCCAATCCACAGAAAATATGCGGCAAACAAAAACGGATTACGTCATCAAGATACATCAAATAGCTTTTACCGTCTTTATCCGGCAAACGCACAAAACGACCGCAAACGCCAACAGGCAATTCAAGGAATGCATACTCGAATTTTTTCTTTTCAGATGAACCTTTTGACAAACGTACAGCAAGATAAATATTCTCATCTGTTTCCAAATCAAGATATTTCACGGCTGAATACCAAACAGGAATTACTACACCGTTAAGATTCTGAATATAAAACGAACGAACAAACTCCTTTTGGTCCTCATCCAACTCTGTATCTTTAAGCAAGAATATACCTTCTTCCTTGAGTTGCTTATTTATTTCAGCATTTATTTTCTCAAAATCTTTGGAAAAAGCCGTATTAAGTTTGTTTATCTCCTTTAATATATCCAATGCTTCTTCCTTATTTTTCTTTGCTTCCTTATTATCGCATTCTGCAATACGGCTAAGAGTTGCCACTCTCACTCTGAAAAACTCATCCAAATTGTTTGAGTAAATTCCAAGGAATGACAATCTTTCCAACAAAGGAACGGTAGTTTTTCCTGCCTCCTGCAAAATACGCCGGTTAAAATACATCCAGCTTATATCTCTGGGCAAATAAGTTTTCTTGTTTTTTATTCTCATACCTATGAATTTTAAAAACACAAAAGAACAATTAACTTATAATCGTTCTATAATACAGCAATGTACAATAATATTTAGTCTATAAATTTATAAAGTTTATTTTAGAGCTTGTCAAAATTTTGCGCAAAAATAACATCATATTGTGTTTTCTAAGATTTATGAATCAATATTCATCATTTATTATTGTAAAACTTTCCTTACAACAGTATATGTATGTCCTATATAATAATAATGTAAACCATCTTCGATTGCAGACATAATCATCTGAGAAGCTTTGTCCACCCAAACTTTAAATTCGATGTTAGGATTGAAGTCAGATGAAAAAGCAATTAGGCTGCCTAAATCAAAATCCGAAGATGTTATTCCTGCTCCGTTTCTCACAGCATCAAAAGCATTACAATCTTGCTCGATGTGAGCCGGGACCATCAATATTGGCTTACCCAAATACATTGCCTCACATATTGATTCAAAACCTGCGGTTGAAGCATAAGCCTTGCATCCACTCATCTGACGAAGAAATTCTTTGTCATCAAGTTGGTAAAAACTAAGAGTTTCATCAATGACCTTTACCGGACTCTCTCCTTTTCTGTCCCAAAAGAATCTTAGTGGCGTTTCCGGATTAATCTTATGCCAATATTCTACATTCTCTGCAAAACCGGAATTAACCAGATATCCGTGAATATAATCTCCTTTAGTAGGGTTGAGAGAGAATACTTCTTTTCTAAGTAAAGGAGGAACAACAGTTATACGATGTTGCTTGTCCTTATCCATATTTGTAAAAGACAATGCCAGTTTGTGAGAAGCACCAATACAGGTAAGCTTCGAAAAGAAATTAAGAACACGAATCTTTATTTTCAAATGTTCTGGCAAAACAAAGTCTTTATGTAAAAACAAATATTGATGTCCGATACAAATCTGCGGAACATGAATAGGATACATTGCATAAGTAAGCCCTGTCAGCAATTCATAGAAATTGATAACTGCATCAGCATTCGTCTCCCTAATCCTGCGATTAATGAATGACATACTTTTCAAATATGCCGGAGTCCTAAATAAGTTATAAAACAAACTACGAAATACATTACTGCGTTTCGTTGATGGAGAAGGAAGAAAATTCGGACTTTCAAATCTGCTCACAGGAGCAACGACATTCTTTTGGAAAAAAGACGGAAGCTGGCGTGAAGCACTTTTGCCGACTAATATTTCGACAACTTCATGCCCGTTATTCCTCAATATTTTCTCAAGAGCTATACACTGAGTAAGATGCCCACGGCCTTCACCTTGGACAATAAATAAAAACTTCATGACGCAGATACAATTTCAGGGACAACAGTAAAATTCAAATTACCTTCAGAATCCACATCTTCTGAATAATAAAGTATATTCCATTTTCCGTCCTCATCCTCGGTCAATGCGGAAAGAGTTTCAACCCAGTCGCCGGAATTAAGATAATGAACCGAATCATAAAGAATATCTGCCGGATGATGAATATGCCCGCAGATAACACCATCATAATTTCTGGCAAGGGCAAAATCAGAAAGAGTCTTTTCAAAATCAGAAATATAAGAAACTGCCGATTTTACTTTATGCTTTATTTTCTGCGAAAGTGAAAAGTAAGGTTTGCCTCGCCATGCGCGGTAACGGTTATAAAGACTGTTGAACCATAAAAGGAATGAATATCCATAATCGCCAAGATATGCCATCCATTTCATTTGAGAAGTCACACGGTCGAAGATATCACCATGCGTAACATAATATCTTTTGTTTCCACTCTCAAGTACATAATCTCTAACAATCTGTATTGTTCCGAGACGGAGCGGTGTCAAAGCATCGAGGAAATCGTCATGGTTTCCACGAACATATATGATTTCAGTTCCGCATTTTTCCATCAGTTTCATAAGAATCTTGAAAAAACGCGTATGCGCCGGTTGCCATTTTCTGGTTCCGTTTTTTCGGAGATTCCAGCCGTCGATAATGTCACCGTTAAGAATCAACTTGTCACAATTCACAGACTGCAAAAAACGACACACTTCCTCTACTTTTGAGTAAGCTGTTCCCAAATGAATATCCGAGAGAACAACCGTACGATAATGTTTCCGCAAATACATGGTAATCAATATTTATTCTTGTCCAAAATTACCGTATCCATATTGCAGGACAGTGTAAATAAGATTACATTTCAATTGCAAATTAACATATGCATTCTTAGGAAGTTAAGAATATCACAAAAAGTATTTTCATTTTACCCCTATAATATTTGCCCCAAAAGTTTGCTTTTTAAATTGTTTTTTCCAATATTTGTGACACGTAGAATTAATCTTTTTAAAATAATACATTATGGAAAAGAAAGCTTTTATTCATAAGGAAGAGCTCCATTTATTGGACAAGCAGTTAATTCACAATGCAGTTAAGGATATGGCCAACAAACTTGGTTTGGCAGCTGGCTCTACACAAGGTTTTGACCTTTACAAAGTAGTTGAAACTTACTTCGAAGACCTTGAAAAACGCAAAGAAATGAATTCTTTGTTAGGCATTGAAGAGTAAGAAAACAGCATAGGAATAAAAAAACGGAGAAACAATTTGATTTATTTGTTTCTCCGTTTTTATTTCTGACCATCCAAATTTCACATACAGGCATATGCAAGTATTTCTTCTGCCTTATTGGCTATGAAACGTGGAGAATATTCCTCAATCTCCGACAACGGACGGAATCCCCAGCTCACACCGCAGGCATCAACACCGGCATTTATAGCCGTCTGCATATCTACATTTGAATCTCCTATATATAATGTATCTTCTTTTTCGCATCCTGTCTGTGACAATATTTCCAGGACAACATCTGGAGAAGGTTTTGCCGGAACACCTTCACGCTGACCAAACACAGCCACAAAATCAATCTTAGGGAAAAACTCTGAAATCAGCTTCTTTGTTGCTTCGTGGTATTTGTTTGAAGCTACGGCTATTTTTATTCCTTTTGACTGTAATGCTTCAAGCAAAGACTCAATTCCCGGGTAAGGCTTGCTTAGATCAGCGTTATGTATATTATAATGTATAAGGAATTCCTTACGGACTTTCATTATGTTTTCTTCCGTCTTTTCCCCTTCAGGCAAAGCCCGTTCGAATAATTTGTTTATACCGTTTCCCACGAAAAACTTATACTCTGGCAATTCATGAGTTGGAAAACCATTCTTCTGTAAAGCATAATTCGTACTGGTTGCCAAATCGTCAATCGTATTCAGCAAAGTTCCGTCTAAGTCGAAAATTACTAACTTTTTCATTGATTTATGATATATAAAAAAGAAAGCCGATTTCCTAAGAAACCGGCTTTCCATATATTAATTCAATTAGCTTACAAATTATTTACCAGCCAATTTTTCTTTCAAAGCAGCAAGTTCTTCGATGTCACCCAAAGTTGTTTTTTCAACCTGAGTAGAAACTACGTTGCTTTCTTCTTTCTTGCTGTGTTTAGCTTTCTTTTCAGCAGCAGCTTCTTTCTTAGCAGACTTCTGTTCGTCTTCGAATACACGGCTGTGAGACAAGATGATTCTCTTAGCTTCTTTGTTGAATTCGATTACCTTGAACTGCAATTTTTCGTCTACCTGAGCCTGTGAACCGTCTTCTTTAACCAAGTGCTTTGGAGTTGCGAAACCTTCAACGCCATAAGGCAATGCGATTACAGCACCCTTATCCAACACTTCGATAACTGTACCTTCGTGGATTGAACCTACAGTGAAGATTGTTTCGAATACATCCCATGGGTTTTCTTCCAACTGTTTGTGTCCTAAGCTCAAACGACGGTTTTCTTTGTCGATTTCCAATACCTGAACTTCGATTTCAGCACCAATCTGAGTGAATTCTGATGGGTGTTTGATTTTCTTAGTCCAAGACAAGTCAGAAATGTGGATCAAACCATCAACACCTTCTTCGATTTCTACGAATACACCGAAGTTAGTGAAGTTGCGAACTTTTGCAGTGTGCTTAGAACCTACAGGGAAACGTTCTTCGATGTTTTCCCATGGATCAGCCTTAAGCTGTTTGATACCCAAAGACATCTTACGTTCTTCACGATCCAAAGTCAAGATAACAGCTTCAACTTCGTCACCAACTTTCATGAAGTCCTGAGCTGAACGCAAGTGCTGAGTCCAAGACATTTCAGAAACGTGGATCAAACCTTCTACGCCCGGAGCGATTTCGATGAATGCACCATAGTCAGCCATAACGACAACTTTACCTTTAACTTTGTCACCAACTTTCAAGTTAGGATCCAAAGCATCCCATGGATGAGGAGTAAGCTGCTTCAAGCCCAAAGCGATACGTTTCTTTTCGTCGTCGAAGTCCAAGATAACAACGTTGATCTTTTCGTCCAATTTAACGATTTCTTCTGGGTGAGAAACACGACCCCAAGACAAGTCTGTGATGTGGATCAAACCGTCTACGCCGCCCAAGTCGATGAATACACCGTAAGATGTGATATTCTTAACAGTACCTTCAAGTACCTGACCTTTTTCAAGTTTAGAGATGATATCTTTCTTCTGCTGTTCCAATTCAGCTTCGATAAGAGCTTTGTGAGAAACAACAACGTTCTTGAATTCCTGATTGATCTTAACGATCTTGAATTCCATAGTTTTGCCAACGAATACATCGTAGTCGCGGATTGGCTTAACGTCGATCTGAGAACCTGGCAAGAATGCTTCGATTCCGAATACGTCAACGATCATACCACCCTTAGTGCGGCACTTGATGTAACCCTTGATGATTTCATCATTTTCCAAAGCTTCGTTAACACGTTCCCAAGAACGAGAAGCACGAGCTTTCTTGTGAGACAATACCAACTGTCCTTTTTTGTCTTCCTGATTTTCGATGTAAACTTCAACTTCGTCACCAACCTTCAAATCTGGATTGTAACGGAATTCAGACATAGGAACAACACCGTCTGATTTGAAGCCAATGTTTACTACAACTTCACGTTTGTTCATTGCAGTAACTGTACCCATAACCACTTCTTTATCTTTTACAGTGTTTAGGGTTTCGTCGTAAGTCTTTACCAAATCTTCTTTGCTTACGCCGCTCAATGAATCGCCTTTTTCAAAAGCTTCCCAGTTGAAATCTTCAACTGGCTGGATGTTCTTCAAATTTTCCATTCTAAAATTGTTAATACTAATGTGAGTTATTTAGTTTTTAAGTTTATAAGTTTTTAAGTTGTTCCTTCACGAAATCAAGGTTTCTGAAAGAAAACCCAATCGCAAATAAGCTCAAGAACTTTAAGTTTGTTTTAATTAGTAAGTTAGACTTTATATTGTCATATCTCAAAAATCGCTGCAAAGGTAGAAGTTTTTTCTGATTTTCAGAAGTTTTATAGAGCAAAAGTTTCCATATCAAATTACTAATAATATTTAAAAGCTATCACGACTTATTTTAAGCCTATTTATAACTTTAACAGCGGGGATATAGCATAAAAAGCCAGAATAGCTATCTCGCTATAATACTACAAGTTACATTTTCAGCATATTTCAAGAGATTGGAAAAAGTTTTTCATATTATATGAAATATTTTTTCCTTATATTATGAAAAACTTTTTTCATGCGGTTGAAAATTTTGTTTCATTCAATAAGAATTTCCTGAAACTTTATAAGTTTTTACATATAGATGAATATTCATTGAAAATTTATCACACATCCAAGATAAACACAATGAAAGCGTTTTACAATTATTTCCGACAAAAATTTACATCTTCCCACATAAAACTAGTTAATAAATCCTATAATACTATTAAAGTCACACAAATACCTAAAAATGGGGATGGACAAAACGGAAGAAAAGAGTAAATTTGCAATGATTTTTTAACGACAAAATATTACCTATGAATTTTACAAGCGAAAATTGGAAAGGGTTCAAAGGTGGAACCTGGCAAAAGGAAATCAATGTAAGAGACTTTATCCAGAACAACTACACTCCTTATGACGGAGACGAATCATTCCTTGTACCCTCGACAGAAAAAACTCGTAAAGTTTGGAACAAACTGACCGAGATGTTCAAGGTGGAACGCGAAAAAGGTGTTTATGATGCCGAAACTAAACTTCCTCAAGGAATTGACACTTACGGTCCGGGATATATCGACAAGGATAACGAAGTTATTGTTGGTTTGCAGACTGACGCTCCGCTGAAACGTGGAATCTTCCCTAAGGGCGGTATTCGTATGGTTGAAAACAGTTTGGAAGCATACGGCTATCACCTGGATCCTATGACTAAGGAAATCTTCACAAAATATCGCAAGACTCACAACGAAGGTGTGTTCTCTGCATATACTGACGAAATGATTGCAGCACGCCGTTCGGCTATCATCACTGGTTTGCCTGATGCTTACGGCCGTGGACGTATCATCGGTGACTATCGCCGTGTGGCTCTTTATGGTACTGCTATCCTGATTGAAGAAAAGAAACGTTTCCAGAAGCGTTTGGATATTCAGGAAATCACTGAAGAAATCATCCGCCGTCGCGAAGAGATTACTGAACAAATCAATGCTTTGAAGGCATTCGAACGTATGTGTGCCGGTTATGGTTTCGACGTAACTCGCCCTGCTGCAAATGCACGCGAAGCTGTTCAGTTCGTATATCTTGCTTACCTTGCAGCTGTTAAGGACCAGGATGGTGCAGCTATGTCAATCGGACGTACAGCTACATTCCTTGATATTTATATCGAAAAAGATATAAAAGAAGGCAAGCTGACTGAAGCTGAAGCTCAGGAATTGGTTGACCAGATGATCATCAAATTGCGTATTGTCCGCTTCTTGCGTACTCCGGAATATAACGACTTGTTCTCTGGCGACCCTGTTTGGGTAACTGAATCTCTTGGTGGTCAGGGATTGGACGGCCGTTCATTGGTTACAAAGACTTGTTACCGTTATTTGCATACATTATATAACCTTGGCCCGGCTCCGGAACCAAACTTGACAGTTCTTTGGTTCAACAATGCTCCGGAAAACTGGAAACGCTATTGCGCTAAGGTTTCAATCGATACATCTGCAATCCAGTATGAAAACGACGATTTGATGCGCGTTGACTATGGTGATGACTATGGTATTGCTTGCTGTGTTTCTCCGATGAAGATTGGTAAGCAGATGCAGTTCTTCGGTGCTCGTGCCAACTTGGCTAAATGTTTGCTTTACGCTATCAACGGTGGTCGCGACGAACGCTCAGGTGTTCAGGTTTCTCCTAAGTTCGAACCAATCACTAGCGAATATCTTGACTTCAATGAAGTGATGGAGAAATACGAACAGATGATGCGCTGGTTGGCAAAAGTATATGTGAATGCGTTGAAGATTATTCACTATATGCACGACAAGTATGCTTATGAAGCATTCGAGATGGCATTGCACGACGGAGATGTTGAGCGTATCCGAGCAACTGGTATCGCAGGTCTTTCAATCGTTGCTGACTCATTGGCTGCAATCCGCGACTGTAAAGTTAAAGTTATCCGCGACGAACGTGGTTTGGCTGTTGACTTCGAGCGTGAAGGCGAATATGTTCCTTACGGAAACAATGATGACCGCACAGACAGTCTTGCAGTTGAAATCACTGAGAAATTCATGGAATACTTGCGTCAGCACGAAACATATCGTAATGCAGTTCCAACTCAGTCAATTCTTACTATCACATCGAATGTTGTTTACGGTAAGAAAACTGGTACAACTCCTGACGGACGTCCTGGTGGTACACCGTTCGCTCCGGGTGCAAACCCAATGAACGGACGCGACACTAAGGGTGCAGTTGCAGCTCTTGCTTCAGTTGCCAAGCTTCCGTTCCAGCATGCACACGATGGTATTTCTTATACATTCGCTATCTCTCCTGCTACTTTGGGTAAAGAACGTGAAATTCAGGTTAACAACATGGTTAACTTGCTTGACGGATATTTCACTCCGGACGGTGGTCAGCACTTGAACGTGAATGTATTCGACAAAGAATTGCTTCTTGACGCTATGGAACATCCTGAAAACTATCCGCAGCTTACAATCCGAGTTTCCGGTTATGCCGTTAACTTCGTTAAGTTGACTCGCGAACAGCAGTTGGATGTTATCTCACGTACAATCAATCATTCTTTATAAATAAAGATACAAGGGAACAGGAAGACAAGGGAACAAGGCTACCAAAAGCCTTGTCGACTTGCCTTCTTGTTCCTTTTATTTTATCATCAGATATGCTTACAGAAAATATTAAAGGCCGCATTCATTCACTTGAGAGCTTTGGAACTGTGGACGGTCCGGGAATCAGATTCGTAACCTTCATGCAAGGTTGCCCACTGCGATGTGCCTATTGCCATAATCCGGACACATGGGACATTAAACGGGCTGTAAAATATGAGCTTACTCCGGAAGAACTTCTCACAGAAGTATTGAAATACAAGAATTTTATCCGCAAAGGAGGAGTTACGGTTACCGGCGGCGAACCATTGATGCAGGCAGAATTTGTTGCCGAATATTTCAGGTTATGCAAAAACGAAGGTTTGCATACGGCGCTTGACACATCCGGTATCATTTGCAATGATGCAGCCATGAAAGTTTTGGACTATTCAGACCTTGTTATGCTTGACATAAAAACTATTAATACAGAATTGCATCCAAAACTTACCGGCGCAAGACACGAAATGCCTCTCCGCTTCCTCAATATTCTTGAAGAAAGAAACATCGATACTTGGATTCGCCATGTAATAGTTCCAGGACTTACGGACAATGATGAAGACTTGCAAAAGTTAGCAGAATATGTCAGCAAATATAAGTGTGTGAAAAAAGTGGAACTTCTGCCGTATCATACAATGGGCACATTCAAATATGACGAGCTCGGTATTGAATATCCTTTAAAAGGAACTGAACAATTAAGCAAGGAAAGACTGGAAAATGCCAGAAAAATATTTGCCGGATACGGTTTGTAAATGTATCTTTGCGATTATGATAGAAAGGCTATAAAATGCTGGAATTATTTATAAAAGGTATTATAATCGGCATATTGGTTTCAGCGCCAATGGGGCCGGTTGGAATGCTTTGCATACAAAGAACTCTAAACAAAGGACGTTGGCACGGTTTCATAACAGGAATAGGAGCTACTTTTTCTGATATAATATATGCGGTTCTGACTTGTCTTGGTATGGGAGTTGTTATCAACTTTGTTGAAGCAAATCAACAACCATTACAATTAGCTGGAAGTATTGTTCTAGGATTATTCGGATATTATATCTATCGCAGTAATCCGATAAAAAGTTTGCGCAAAGGACGAGAAAAGAAACTTTCCTACACTCAAGACCTTATAACAGCCTTCCTGTTGACATTCAGCAATATGTTGATTGTTCTGTTATATATAGGTTTATACGCTAGGTTCGGATTTGTTCTTCCGGAACATTCAATACCGATGCTTATGGCAGGAATCGGAGGTATTGGTATAGGAGCTCTTTGTTGGTGGTTCAGTATAACATCAATTATCACAAAACTAAAGAAGCATTTTAACATCAGAGGTGTTGGAATAATGAATAAAGCAGTAGGTTTTATAATAATGGTTGTATCAATTATTGGTGCCTTATCTATTTTGCTGAATTCATACGGATTAAAGCCATAAAAATCAAATATCATCAAATAAAATGAAGAAGCTTAAAGTACCTTATTTACCGGCATTAGATGTTCTCGATTTGTCGTCTGTAAGCTTTTTATTGGAAAAACAAGCAACAAGAGAGTATATCGACAGCGTTAATTGGCCTGAAAATTATCCATACAAGCCAATAGTCGCTTTTGACATTGCGCGGACAGACAAAAACCTCTACCTGCGATATTTTGTTAAAGGAAATTCTTTGAAAGCTTTAGCAGATAAAGATGGGCTGCCTGTTCATAGAGATAGCTGTGTGGAATTTTTTGTTAAACCAGAAGATTCCAGACTATATACAAATCTTGAATTCAACTGTATCGGTGTTTGCGATGCTGCACACAGACTTTCACGTAATGAGAAAGTTCCGTTCACACAAGAAGAATATGCATCTATCCGCAGACATACAACAATTGAGCACAAGCCTTTTGAGGAAAAATTAGGAGTATTCTCGTGGGAATTGGTTGTTGCCATACCTTTTGCAACAATAGGTGTTGACAGCAATAATCTGCCGGTAAAACTTATGGCTAATTTCTATAAATGCGCTGACGACACAAAAGATCCTCACTTCTTAAGTTGGAATCCTATAGATTTGCCTTCACCGGATTTTCATTGCCCAGACTTCTTCGGAGAAATTTATCTTTAATCCGTAAATAAATTGCTAAAAATACGACCGAACCCAATGCTGCGTAGGTTCGACCCCAAATGAATCTAGGTTCGGCCCCACAAATTGCTGGGTCCGTATATATAAAAGAGGATGTGCCAATACCGGATTTTTACACCCGGATTTCAAGCAGATCCTCTTTTCTTTTTATGCCTTGTTACCAATTAGGATCAAACACCTTTTTATAACACAAAAGTATTTATTGATTTAGACTTTAATGTTGGAGTAAATGTCTTATCATTTACTTTGATTGAAAGCTTCTTATCAGCACTGCCGTTGTTACCTGCAATTACAATTACACTTCCATCCTGATTAACGAAAGCAAGCACATCATCATATGAACCTGAAGTTTCAATACGTTTAGCTCCAGGAAGAACATAATGACTCACGTGTTTCATTATATAATACTCCGGAGTATATTTGAAGCTCTTTCCATCCTCACTAACAACTACGAGAGAATTTTGAGCCCATCCCCAACGGCTTATACCTCCTTGCATCAAAGACGTATTCCAGTATTCATATATACTGACACCATTCTTAAGATAATGCTTCATCAAGTCCCAAGAGTGTGTTGCACCTTCCCAATTATTCTTTCCGTCGCCACATTCCTGTTCGCTCTGAATAAGCTTCAAATCAGGATATTTGGCATATACACCAGGCAAAGCATCTTTTCCAGCCCACTGGAAACCTACAGCTTTTACATATTTAGAACATTCAGAGTCATTAAGAATTGTGTCAACTAAAGCAACATTTGGACGTTCCATAGTTCCAAACATAACCTCAACACCTTTTTCATTCATTACCGGACCCAAATATTTTCCTACAAACTCAGCCAAACCTCTCGCTGTCCAACAACAACTTGGGAATATCTGAGCCGAATTGAATTCATTCTGAGGCATTACGCCGAAAATATCAATTCCTTCAGCTTTGTAAGCATCAATAAATTTGGAAAAATACAAAGCATAAGCTTTGAAATATTCTTCCTCCTGTATAAACATATCTGTGCCTTCGAAACCTTCACGGTCTTCAGGAAGTCCGTTATCCACAACCTTAAACATATAAGTACTTTCACCATCCTGAGCTCTTTCCTTGAATAATCTAGCCATTTTCATTGTAGAACTGCTAGCATAGTGCTTGTTATATTTCATCCAAGTTGGAGGAGACCAAGGTGATGCCCAAATCTTGATATCACTGTTATAACGCTTTGCAGCTTTAATAAAAGGAATCAAAGTCTTACGGTCATTATCAATTGAGAAGTTTTTCATCTCAAAATCTTTGTCCACTTCATTATATGAATACCAATCCAAAGCAAAATCATTTGCTGCTACAGGCATTCTACATATAGTAAAGTTAGCACCTTCACCCGGATAAAACATTTCTTTA
The DNA here is from genome assembly GCA_937894065.1 of uncultured Parabacteroides sp. Classification (GTDB taxonomy): domain Bacteria; phylum Bacteroidota; class Bacteroidia; order Bacteroidales; family Tannerellaceae; genus Parabacteroides. The sequence goes on from CALCST010000017.1 coordinate 51,901, forward strand.
AGAATTGATTCACGGGTAGAAGAATCCAATTTACATAAAGAAGTCCATCCCAACTCATTAAAACAAGTTCCAAAACCGGCAATTGTCTGTTTTGTTTTAGTAGGATCAATAACAACATCAGCATCTACTTTACCAGAAGAAGCATCTGCCGTTAAAACCGGTTCATTAACCCAGGAATTTTCATAGGTAGAACTTACCCATTCAACCTTCTCCTGTTTTGAGCAGGAAAATGTCATGCACACTAACACAAAAAATAAAACGTTCTTTAAATTCATAATACAATAATGTAAAAATTAAAAGATTTTCTCAGTTAACATAATATTGATTGCCAAAATTATTCAATTAATAAATATATAAGGTATAGTATTAACTCCAGCCCGAACATTTTAACTTTTATTTAACATGTTCGGATTTTCAAGTTCTTAATAAGAAAGAGCGTTATTATACATATCACAATATAAAAACTATCTCTTAAGCATACAAAAAACACGATTTCATCGTCAAAACAGCCACTATACACATCCTTATTATCAAATCTTGACCTAAAATATAACAAAAGATACCTATTTTTTCAAACGAAAAATTTTGTGTCTTTTTGGAGCTATTATATTTTTGCGATACAAAAAATGTTAATACTTAATTGTAAATAAAGAGTTAGAAACCAGTTGACCGTTTTGTATTTGAAAAGCACATTACAAATTACAAGTTAACCGCTTTTTACATTCACTTTTTAAGTATATACATTAATAAAAGGTTTAATATTGATAGTTTAAAAACTTAAATCAATCTTTTTTATGAGAGAAAAAACTCAAATAAATTCCTTTGCAAATTTATCTTCAAAATTAGCAAAAGGAGCAGCAATGGCAACTCTTTTATTAGTAAGCAGCATTGATGCTTTCGGTCAAAGCACCGTTACTGTTAAGGGAGTTGTTACTTCTGGAGCTGACGGACTACCTCTTATAGGAGTCAACGTATTGGAAAAAGGTACAACAAACGGAGCTGTTACAGATTTTGACGGAAACTTCTCACTCCAAATTCCTGTAGGTTCTGAATTGCAAGTTTCTTACATCGGTTTCATTGATCAGACAATTAAAATTGTAGATGGACAGACAGTCTACAATGTTGTTATGAAAGAAGATTCACAGTCTCTTGATGAAGTAGTAGTTGTAGGTTATGGTGTTCAGAAGAAAAAATTGGTAACAGGTGCAACTGTTCAGGTTAAGGGTGACGATTTGCAGAAACTCTCAACAAACAGTGCTCTTGGCGCATTACAATCACAAACTCCAGGTGTACAGATTCGTCAGAGTTCAGGTAGACCAGGCGAAGGCTTTAAAGTAAACGTACGTGGTGTCGGTACAATTGGTGACTCAGCTCCTCTTTACGTAATTGATGGTATTGCAGGTGGCGATATCAATGCACTTAACCCTTCAGATATAGAATCAGTCGACGTATTGAAAGATGCAGCTTCTGCAGCAATCTATGGTGCACGTGCAGCAAATGGTGTAATCTTGGTTACTACAAAACAAGGTAAAGCAGGAAAAGTACAACTTTCATATGACGGATATGTTGGATGGCAGACTGTTGCAAAATATCCTGACCTATTGAATGCTCAACAATATATGGATGTTCAGGATAAAATGAACACCAATATGGGTAAAGCTGCTTACGATTGGGAAAACTTGTTACCTAGCTATCTATACAATAGTATCAAAGATGGAAGCTGGAACGGTACAGACTGGGTTAGAGAATTAGCAAATGAAGGTGCTATGACTCAGAACCATTCAGTCAATCTTACTGGTGGTAGCGAGGCTTCTAAATTTGCGTTAGGTTTCTCATACACTAACCAAGAAGGTATTTTCGGTAATCCAGTTGATCCTACATACGAAAGATACACAGCACGTATCAACTCAGAACATGTAGTATTAAAAGTTGATGACTTTGACGCAATCAAAATCGGAGAAAACTTAACATATACTTATACAGACAAATCAAACATGCCTGCTATCGGTGATATCTACGGTAACGATATGCACAACGCTTTAGGTGCAAATCCATTGTTACCTGTCAGAACACAAGATGGTGAATGGTATGATCAAAATGCTAAGAATGCCGAAGGATGGACTTTTGATGGAACAGAATCCAACCCTATCGCTCAAATGGCATTGTCTGACAGAGGTAACAACCGTACAAAGAATTACAACCTGCAAGGTAATTTATATTTGGAAGTACAGCCTATCAAGAATTTAAAATGGCGTTCTGTTTTCGGATATAAGATGAATTCTAATTCATACCGTTCATATTCCGGAGCTTATTATTTAGGAACAACAACTCAAAACACAACTGATAATGTTCAACAGAACTCTAGTATAGGTCATCAGTACACTTGGGAAAATACTATCAGCTACAGCTGGAAAATAAATGAAGACCATGCTTTTGATGCTGTATTAGGTCAGTCAATCGAAAAATGGGGCTTGGGAGAAGAAGTAAGAAGTGGAGGTAGAAACTCTATTTTCCCTGGAGACTTTGACTTTGCATATGTTGACAACACAAAACCAGGTGCTCTAAACGAAGTTACATACGGTGGTAATCCTTTAACAGAAGGTGCATTAGCTTCTTTCTTCGGACGTGTAAACTATAACTACAGAGAAAAATACATGGCATCAATCGTCATGCGTTCTGATGGATCAGCAAACTTTGCACGTGGTCACCGTTGGGGTTACTTCCCTTCAGTCTCTGCAGGTTGGGTAATCACTAATGAAAACTTCATGCAGGATTTGGTTGACAAAGGTTTGGAATTCTTGAAAATCCGTGGTAGCTGGGGTAGAAATGGTAACTCTTCTATCGATAACTTCCAATATTTGGCAACTATCGCAATGAATAACGGTAACCGTTATTTCTTCGGTAACGACAAGATGACTCCTTATACAGGTGCTTATGCTGATATTCTTCCAAACGAAGATGTTACTTGGGAAACTTCAGAACAGCTTGACTTAGGTTTTGATGCTCGATTCTTCAACTCAAGATTAGGTGTTGCTTTCGACTGGTATAAAAAGACAACTAAAGACTGGTTGGTTCAGGCTCCGGTTTTGGCATCATATGGTACAGGAGCTCCTTACATCAACGGTGGTGACGTTCAGAACAAAGGTATTGAAATTGCTTTGAACTGGAACGACCAGATTGGAGACTTCACTTATGGTGTTGCTTTCAACATTGGTACAAACAAGAACGAAGTAACTCGTATCGCTAACACAGAAGGTATCATCCACGGTCCGGCAAACGTATTAAGCCAGGGTACAACAGAAATGTACCGTGCAGAAGTCGGTTATCCTATTGGATATTTCTGGGGATATGAAACTGCTGGAGTATTCCAGAACCAAGCACAAATAGATGAATACCGTGCATCAGGAAAAGGTTTATATGACAACACTCAACCAGGAGATGTTATCTTCGTTGACAAAAACGGTGATGGTCAGATTACTGATGCCGACAAAACAATGATTGGCGATCCAAATCCTAACGTAACTAGTGGTTTAACACTTACATTGGGATACAAAGGTTTTGATTTCGCAGTAACAGCATATGGAGCATTCGGACAGCAGATTGCCAAATCATACCGTTCATTTGCCGATATGCCATTGGAAAACTTCACAACAGATATTCTTAACTGCTGGGATGGTGAAGGAACTTCTAATTTCTTACCAAGATTAACTGATGGTACATCTACTAACTGGCAGAATATTTCTGACCTTTATATAGAAGATGCAGACTATGTTAAGATTAGTAATATCACTATCGGTTATGACTTCAAGAAATTGTTCAAGAACATGCCATTGAGCCAGGCTCGTCTATACTTCACAGCTCAGAACCTATTCACTATAACAGGTTATTCTGGTATGGATCCTGAAGTTGGTTACGCAGGTAGTACAAATTCTGCTTATGACTGGGGATCAGGTATTGATGTAGGTTTCTACCCAAGTCCTAGAACATTCTTAGTTGGTGTAAATCTTAAATTTTAATTGAGTGAAAGGTATGAAAAAATATTTGTTAATGGCTGCAGCCGGACTTATGACATTGACTACTGGCTGTGAAAACTTCCTGGACACAGAAAGTTATACAAAGAAAAATACAGGTAACTTTCCATCAACTGCTACAGATGCAGATAATATGGTTACCGGTGTATATTCAGTATTGAATATTGTTACAACAGATTATAGCTCATCAAACTTTTTCGTAAGTGAATTAGCTTCAGATGACCGTTTCGGTGGTGGTGGTTCAAACGATAAGCACTTTACAGGTCTTGGACACTTGTTGAACTACGGAACAGATGCACTTAAACCTGCTTGGACAGATTATTACAAAGGTGTTTATCGTGCAAATATGGCTTTGGAAACTATTGACCAATGTGCTTCTGAAATTTCAGAAGACCAAATGAACAATTATAAAGGTCAATTGCATTTCCTTCGTGCATACTATTTTAATGAAATGGCTGAACTTTGGGGTACTTTCCCATTAACTTTAAAAACAGAAAGTGAGAACTTACCTAAAGCTGAACCAGCTGCTATCTACGGACAGATTGGCTACGATTTGAAAAAAGCAATTGAATTGCTTCCTTCAACAAACTATGCACAAACGACTTCCGGAAGAGTAACAAAATGGGCAGCAGAAGCTATGATGGCTCGTGTATTCTTGTTCTATACTGGTTTCTATCAAACTGCCGACATGCCACTTGGTGATGGAACAGGAACTAATGCAGGAACTATCACTAAAAACGAAGTTATCAATTGGATAGATGATTGTGTAAATAATTCAGGTCACTCTCTTGTTGATGATTTCCGCAGACTTTGGCCATATTCTAACCAATATACTGCAAGTCATTATGATTATGTAAAAGATTTGTATGATGCTGGTAAATATTGGTATGCTGACGGTGAAAATCCAGAACAAGTATGGAATATCAAGATGTCATCTATGGCAACATGGGACGGATTCCCTAACGGAGCTGTAGGTTACAGCAACCAGTGGGCTCTTGCATTCGGTGTACGTGCTCCGGGTAACGGTGAAGCTACAACATACCCATTAGGTAAAGGTTGGGGTGCAGGTCCTGTATCTTCAAACTTGTGGAACGATTGGAAAGAAGCAGAACCAAATGACCCACGTCGTGAAGCTTCAATTGCCGACATCGCTACTGAATATCCAGAATATGCACAAGGTGCAGACCGTCAGGTAGAAGATTCTAACTTCTGGCAGAAAAAGGTTGTAGCTACACAGGCTTATGACGAACAAGGAAACAGAAAGAATGTATTCGGTTCTGTAATGTTCGGTAGAACTGATGATGATATGGCATTAGGACATGTTCAGGACTTGTGTGTTATCCGTTTTGCAGATGTTCTGTTGATGCAGTCTGAATTAAAACAGAATGCAGATGGTATGAATAAAGTTCGTGCACGTGTAGGTCTTCCTCCAGTATCTTACTCTTTGGAAGCTTTACAACAGGAGCGCCGTTTCGAACTTGCTTTCGAAGGTCGTCGTTGGGCTGATATCCGTCGTTGGCATATTGCAGAACAATGTTTGGAAAGAAGTGTTGGTGCACCAATCTACAATCAAGGTATCTTAACTGAGATGAAGGAATTCGGAAGCGGATATGCAAACCGTTATAAAGATACTAAAGGATTCTTCAAAATTCCTGAGTCTGAAATAGACCTTTCAAACGGTGTTTTGGTTCAGAATGAAGGATGGACAGGAACAGATTCAAACTTTACCGGATGGTAACGTAAATACAATAATTTTCATATTCCAATAAATTTTATGTACGTGCCGGAGGCTTTATTAATGCTTTCGGCACGTTTTTTATTTTGCTCTGCACTCGCCTTTCATTATATTTGCGTAAAAATAAACTTTAAACATTATGGCACAATACAAACGTATATTATTAAAGCTTAGCGGAGAGTCTCTAATGGGAGCGAAACAATATGGTATCGATGAAGTTCGTCTTAACGAATATGCATCCCAAATAAAAGAAATTGCAGAAATGGGCGTGCAGATTGGTATTGTAATTGGAGGAGGAAATATTTTCCGTGGACTTAGCGGTGCTTCAAAAGGTTTTGACCGAGTAAAAGGAGACCAAATGGGAATGTTGGCAACAGTTATAAACAGCCTTGCCTTAAGTTCTGCATTAACAGCTCAAGGAGTAAAAGCAAATGTCCTGACTGCTATCCGAATGGAACCTATCGGCGAATATTACAATAAATGGCGTGCTATTGAATTGATGGAAGCTGGCCACGTTGTTATAATGTCGGCAGGAACTGGAAACCCGTTCTTCACAACTGATACAGGTTCTTCATTAAGAGGAATTGAAATAGAAGCTGACGTAATGTTAAAAGGAACTCGTGTTGACGGAATTTACACTGCAGACCCTGAGAAAGATCCGACAGCAACAAAATTTGATGAAATAACATACGATGAAGTCTTGAAACGTAACCTTAAAGTTATGGATTTAACAGCAACATGTATGTGTAAAGAAAATAACCTTCCTATCATAGTCTTTGACATGGATACAGTAGGAAATCTGAAAAAAGTTATGAACGGAGAAAATATTGGAACACTTGTTCATAATTAAATAAGTTGGCAAGATAGTTAGATAAAAGTTTAAAAGGTTATATAATTTAAGTTTCGCAAGCTCAACTTACAGATAACAAGTTGACAAGGAGACAAATCAACAAGATTTTTAGATATTAATTCTTGAAATTACAGGTGTTCTAACCTTGTCAACTTGTCTCTATGCCTTGTAGACTTTTAAGTTAAGCAAATTGCGAAACTTGAATTATTTATAAATATATAAAAGAGAGTTTTTAAAGGAAAAGAGGTTTGCTGGAACATTATTTTCGGTATAACCTCTTTATATGTTTAGCAATATGAAAGACAACCAAAATACTTCAACACTCATATCTGTGATGCTTGCATTTTTTGTAATGGGCTTCGTAGATTTGGTTGGAATAGTAACAAATTATGTTGAAGCAGATTTCAAGATGTCAGATACATCTGCAAATCTACTTGCTGCCTCTACATTCATTTGGTTTCTTGTCCTATCTGTTCCCACAGGAATTTTAGTTAGTAATATTGGTAGAAGAAAAACCGTACTTCTAAGTTTGGGAATAACAACTTTATCATTGTTCGTTCCTCTTCTTGACTATTCTGTGGGTATGATGTTTGTATCATTTTCATTGTTAGGTATTGGAAACACCTTCATGCAAGTAGCACTTAACCCTCTTCTTTCCAATATTGTAAGACAAAACAGAATTGTAAGTGCACTTACATTAGGTCAGTTAATAAAAGCAATAGCATCATTTCTTGCACCAATAATAGTTGCCTGGAGCGCGCTGGAGGCCAACGAATGGAGAACTGTATATGCAATATTCATGCTAGTTGCAATATCTGCAATTATAGGACTGGGATTTACTGATATTGAAGAAAGGAACTATTCTGAAACGACAACATACAAGGAATGCTTCTCTCTTCTGAAAGACAAGTTTATACTAATGACCTTTTTTGGAATAATATGTCATGTAGGTATTGATGTAGGCATAAACCTTACTATACCTAAAGTATTCATGGAAAGGCTTAATATTCCTCTTGAAGAAGCAGGATTGGCAACAAGTACATATTTTATATTCCGTACAATAGGATGTTTCACTGGAGCCTTTATCCTAATGAAAACATCAATGCGAAATGTTTTCGGAGGAAGTGTTTTATGTATGCTTGCCGGTATAATAATGTTATGTATAACAGATTCCAGTTTGTATTTATATTCAGCTGTAGCATTGGTAGGTATCGGAAATTCCAACATTTTCCCTATCATATTCGCTGAAGCTATGCATCACGAAGAATATAGGAAATATGACATTTCAAGTCTAATGATTATGGGATTATTTGGAGGTTCTGTTTTCCCATTTTTAATGGGACTTACATCTGACCAAACAAAATATCAAAGCTGGGCTTTAGGAATCTTGTTGATGGGTATTTGTTACCTTATTTTCCTATGTTTTAAGCTTAAGAGGTAAAATAAAAGGAACTCATTTTTGTTTCTTGGAAAACTTTATTACTTTTGTTAAACAAATACATTTCATATTTTTCATTGAAACATAACAAAATATCAACAAAATATTTAATTATATGGTCGACACAAAGCAGTATATTAAAGCAGCGGAAGAAAAAATGACATTCGCTATCAGTTATCTTGACGAACAATTGGCACACATCCGTGCAGGAAAAGCAAACCCAAAGATTCTTGACGGCATCCGCGTTCCTTACTATGGCAGCTTGGCTCCATTAAGCAGTGTTGCTTCTATCAATACTCCGGATGCAAAAACGATCATTATTACTCCTTGGGAAAAAAGTCTGATAAAAGAAATAGAGAAAGCTATTCTAAATTCAGAAGTTGGAATCACTCCTGAAAACAATGGTGAAATCATCCGTCTTGGTATTCCTCCATTGACTGAAGACCGTCGTCGTAATTTGGCAAAACAGTCAAAACAAGAAGCTGAAACAGCTAAGATTAGCGTAAGAAATGCTCGTCGTGATGCTATTGAAGCTCTTAAGAAGAGTGTAAAAAACGATGGTGTTCCTGAAGACGTAGAAAAAGATGCAGAAAATGAAGTTCAGAAAATACATGATAAATATATCAAGAAAATCGACGAACTTTATGCTGCTAAAGAAAAAGAAATCATGACTGTGTAAATGAAAGGACTCGTCATTAAAAATACTGGTAGCTGGTACACTGTACGTACAGAAGACGGAAAAGACATTGAAAGTAAAATCAAAGGTAATTTCCGTCTTAAAGGAATACGTACAACAAATCCTATTGCCGTAGGTGACTATGTACAGATTGAGACCAATCAGGAAGGAACGGCCTTCATAACAGAAATCGAAGACCGCAAGAACTATATTATCAGAAGGGCCTCCAATCTTTCCAAACAGTCTCACATAATCGCGGCAAATGTTGATCAGGCTATGTTAATCGTAACTGTTAATTATCCGATTACAACAACCGTATTCATTGACAGATTTCTTGCAACAGCTGAAGCTTACAGAGTTCCTGTAAAATTGGTTTTCAACAAAATTGACCGCTACAATGCTGAAGACAGGGAATATCTCGAAGGTCTTATTCACTTATATACAACCATCGGTTATCCTTGTTCTAAGTTATGTGCACGTTCAGAAGAAGGACTTGACTTATTACGAGATGAGTTGAAAAACAAAATAACCGTACTTTCTGGTCATTCTGGTGTTGGAAAATCAACAATAATAAACAAACTGGTTCCAAACGCTAAATTGCGCACAGGAGATATTTCAGAATATCATAATAAAGGAATGCATACAACGACATTCTCAGAAATGATTTCTCTGCCTGATGGAGGTTATATCATTGACACTCCGGGAATCAAAGGTTTTGGAACTATAGATATGGAAGAAGCTGAAATATCACACTATTTCCCTGAAATTTTCAAAATATCATCTAATTGCAAATTCGGGGATTGTACTCATCGACATGAACCAGGATGTGCAGTGCTGAAAGCTGTAGAAGAACATTATATCAGTGAATCCAGATATAAGAGTTACCTCAGTATTTTGGATGATAAGGACGAAAGCAAGTACAGAGAAGATTTCTAATCGGAAAAATTGAAATCATAAACATAAAAAACGCCTCAGTTCCCAGAACTAAGGCGTTTTTTATTTATCTGCTGATTATAATACTATCGGATTATTTCAACAAAGAACATGGACACAAATTGTCTTTTTCAATATCTTTGAAATAATTATATGTACCAACTTTCATTTCAGCACAAGCAGCTTCATCACAAACAATGATTCCTTTTGGATGCAACTGCAAAGCAGTGATAGTCCACATCTGGTTTACAGCACCCTCAACAGCCTGCTGCAAAGCACGCGCCTTGTTGTGTCCGTTAACCATAATCAATACTTCCTTAGCATCAAGAACTGTACCAACACCAACAGTAACAGCAGTCTTAGGAACTTTATTAACATCATTATCAAAGAAACGAGAGTTTGCAATGATAGTATCTGTTGTCAAAGTCTTGATTCGTGTACGTGAAGCCAATGATGAACCTGGTTCGTTGAATGCGATATGACCATCAGGACCAATACCACCCAAGAACAAATCAACACCGCCAACAGCCTTCATTTTAGCTTCATAAGCAGCACATTCAGCTTCCAAATCTTCTGCATTACCATTCAAGATATTAACATTTTCAGGTTTAATATCAATATGGCTGAAGAAGTTATTCCACATAAATGAATGATAGCTTTCCGGATGTTCTTTTGGAAGTCCTACATATTCATCCATATTGAATGTTATAACATTCTGGAAAGAAACAACTCCTTGTTTATACAGTTCTATAAGATTCCTGTACATACCAAGAGGAGAAGAACCTGTTGGCAAACCTAAAATAAATGGTTTTTCCGCTGTAGGATTTGCTTTCTTGATTTTAGCTGCTACGTAATTGGCTGCCCATTTTGACAACTGTTCGTAATTCGGTTCAATAATTAATCTCATAATACTTGTGTTTTTTTAGAAGACAGGTTTCCATAAAAAAATACATGCAAACCTGTCTTCCCGATTTATAATATTTTACTTATTATTCAATTTCTCAGCCATTGCTTTTCCAAGATTCCAGCATGCTTCATATTTATCCGGCTGCAAACCTTGTTTCTGCTCAACCGGTTCACCAACAACTTCCCATTTCACCTTTTCAGCGAATGCAGTCAAACGTTTAACAGCAGCACCAGCCCATGAGAAAGAACCAAAATAACCGAAATAACGATTCTTTAGTTCTCGAAGCTCTATTTTGGAAATTAATGAATCAACTTCAGGATACAATTGGTTGCAATATGTAGGACAACCTATTATAACACCCTTATACTTAAACAAATCTTTTAGGATATAAGAAGAATGTGACTTGCTGACATTATGAACAACGATTTTCTTAACTCCATGAGCAGACAATGAAGCTGCAATAGCCTCAGCCATCTGTTCCGTATTGCCATACATGCTACCATAAACAAGAACTACTCCGTCTTCTCCTTCATAACGGCTCAGCTTATCATAGATATCAACTACTTCAGGTATATGTTTTGTCCAAACAGGACCATGAGTAGAACAAATCATCTTTATTTCCAAACCAGAAAGTTTCTGCAAAGCTTTCTGAACCGGACTACCATATTTACCGACAATATTTGCATAATAACGTCGCATTTCATCCCAGATATGATCCAGAATCAATTCTGTATCCAGAACTCCGCCATCCAATGCTCCATAAGTTCCGAACGCATCAGCTGAGAATAGAATCTTATCGGTCTGGTCATATGTAACCATAACTTCTGGCCAATGCACCATTGGCGCCATATAAAAACTTAATGTATGTTTTCCTAATTCCAAAGAATCACCTTCTTTAACTTCATGAAGTCCTGTTGTGATACCATGAAAACCATTCAGCATTTCAAATGTTTTCTTGTTACCGACAATCTGTACATCCGGATACAACTGACGTAACAGACGTATGCTTCCTGCATGATCTGGCTCCATGTGATTTACAATAAGATAATCCAAAGGACGACCGTTCAAAGCATCTTCAATTTTCTTCAAGAAAGTATCGGCATAACAAACATCAACAGTATCTACAAGAACTGTTTTATCATCTACTATCAAATATGAGTTGTATGACACACCATAAGGCAATGGCCACATATTTTCAAACAATACTTTCTGACGGTCATTCACTCCTACATAATAAATTTTGTCTGCTATTTCTTTCAGTCTATACATTATATTTTGAGTTTTTGAGTTTATTAGTTTTTAAGTTTATTAGTTTTTGAGGGGACAAGTTGACAAGTTAACAAGGCTACAGAAAAACAAGCCCTCTATCTCCTTGACTACTTAACTACTTAACTCCTTGACTACTTATTTCCTTATCTCCTTTCTTCATTGCTCTCCAAACAAACCATATTCCGGCAAGCACAAAAGGAATACTAAGCAACTGTCCCATATTCAAAAGCATATCTGCTTCGAAAGCTTCCTGGTCATTTTTCATAAACTCGATAAAGAAACGAGCTCCGAAAATGCATATCATAAATACACCGAAGATAAGACCTTCTTTTTTCCATGCCTCTTTCTTGAAATATAGCCACATACAAAGGAAGAATGTCAGCAAATAGCATAATGCTTCATAAAGCTGAGTCGGATGGCTCGGCGCAGAGAATACCGGCTCTGCTCCCATTCTCCAGGCATGCAGATTCTCTATAAAACGGAATCCCCAAGGCATATCTGTCGGATGTCCATAGATTTCATGATTCATAAGATTTCCAAGACGAATCATTGCAGCAACCAAACCTGTAGGAACAACAAGCTTGTCGAATGCCCACATCATACTCTTATGACTGACTCTCTTGGAATAGTAATAAATTGCAATAATAATACCCAAAGTACCACCATGACTGGCCAATCCACCTTCCCATATCTTCAATATTTCCACCGGATTTGCCAGATAATAACCTGGAGCATAGAACAAACAATGCCCCAAACGAGCTCCTATAACCGTTCCTAATATAGTATAAATCAGAAGTGAATCTATCCACTCCTGCTTCAGACCTTCCTGCTTCCACATCTTCTGAACAATCATATATCCTATCCAGAATCCTATGGCAAAAGCCAATCCATACCAGCGAATCTCGCGTGAACCGATTGAAAATATTGCAGGATCTGCAGTCCATGTTATAAAATCCAACATCGAAAACCAATATTAAACACAAAGACACAGAGACACAGATTTAACGTCTGCAGCTCAGTGTCTCCATGTTATTATTTAAGAAACAAAATTCTTTTTCAAAAGTTCACTTATAATTAAACCAAACGCTTAATCAAGCTTTCCTTATCACCAAACAACATATCAATAACTGGGATTTCAATCATTGTGTATGCACCTGGTTTCTGTTTCATACTTGCACGAGCCACTGCTACCAAAATCTGAGCAGTAAGTGCAGGGTTGTTGATCTTCATATCAAATTCGATCAACTGATTCTGAGTCTTTCCAGAAACACCTTTACGAACCAAGTTAACACCATGACCCATATCCAACAAGTTGTCAACACATTCCACCTGCATTACGTGAGTTTCGTCATGTGCAAAGTAGTCATCAGCCTTGATTGCTGCTGCAACTTCCTTGAAGTCATAACCATCTTTAACTTCGATATAAACCATACGGCGATGAACACCTGTTCCCAATGGAATAGTCATACTCAAAGCAGCTTTAACACCTTCGATAGCTTTAACTGCTACTGTATGTCCCATACTCATACCTGGGCCGAAGTTTGTATATGTAATTCCTTTTGGAACCATTGCTTCCAACAATGCACGAACAACAGAGTCGCTTCCCGGATCCCAACCAGCAGAAATAATTGCAACAGTATTATGAGCTTTTGCTACCTCATCCAAAGAACGGCGCAAATCAACAATTCCACCATGAATATCAAAGCTATCAACAGTGTTGATACCCAATGCCAATATTTCTTTTGCAAAATGTTCTACCTGACGAGTTGGAGTTGCCAAAACTGCAACATCTACATTCTCAAGTTTGGTAATGCTGTCAACAACAGGATATGATGCCAATTCTGCCGGAACATCATTAGGGTTGCGGCGAATTACACCTGCTACTTCAAAATCCGGAGCTGCCTCTATCGCTTCCAACACATACTTACCAATATTGCCATAACCTACAATGGCTGCTCTAATCTTCTTCATACCTTAAATATTAAATTCTATCAGTCGCAAAGGTAACTAATTTAATGTTGGCAAGATAACAGTTCAATGTTATTTTTACTTTATACGATATATATTTGTTAAATATCGACAAGATAATGTGAAAACGAGGAAACAAGCTAACAAGTTGACAAGGGAACAAAGAAACAAGGAGACAAGAGTACCTTGCCTACTTGTCTCTGAAACCTTGTCAACTTCTATTTTATTTCTTCTCAAAACAAGCATCAAACGCATGAGCTGAAGGTTGGAAATCCATGCGTTTCACAAATTCGCATGATTCTCTTGCTCCATGTTCACGGTCCATTGCACTGTCTTCCCATTCAACTGACAACGGGCCTTGATAACCGATAGAATTCAACGCACGTATAATCTCCTCAAAGTTTATGCGTCCTCTGCCCAAACTGCGGAAATTCCAGTAACGGCGAGGATCACCAAATGTAACATGACCGCCAAATACTCCAACCTTCATCGGCTTATCACTCCAATATACATCTTTCATATGTACATGGAATATCCTGTCAGAGAAATTATATATGAAATCAACATAATCCACACCCTGATATCCCAAATGACTCGGGTCATAGTTGAAACCGAATGCTGGATGATAATTCAAAGCCTTCAATGCTCTTTCTGCAGAAACAGTGTCGAATGCAATTTCTGTCGGATGAACTTCCAAAGCATAACGAACTCCCAATTTCTGATATTCATCCAAAATAGGAGTGAATCTTTCAGCAAATTCACGATATCCGTCTTCTATCATCTGCTCACTTACTGGTGGAAATGAATACAGATATGCCCAAATCGGACTTCCTGTAAATCCGACAACAGTATCTACTCCAAGCATCTTAGCAGCATGTGCAGTGCGTATCAATTCTTCAGCAGCGCGAGCCTTTACTCCTTCAGGATCTCCGTCGCCCCAAATATAATCCGGAAGGATTTGCTGATGACGATGATCAATCTTGTCACATACTGCCTGACCGATAAGATGTGTTGATATTGCATACAACTCCAAATCATATTTTGCCAGCAAATCTTTTATTCCTTGATAATATTCCGGTTCTGTACGACGTACGTCAACATGGTTAGGCAAACCCAGCTCTAAACCGTCATAACCGAATTCGCGCGCCTTTTGGCAAACTGTTTCGAGTGGGAGATCGCCCCACTGCAATGTATATAGTGTTACTTTACGGGACATAGATTTTTAGTTTTTAAGTTTGTTAGTTTATTAGTTGACAAGTTGACGAGGCTACAGGAAATAAGATATTTCTTCTTGACTCCTTAACTCCTTCTCTCCTACTCCTCCAACTTCAACCACTTCTCTCCTTTCTCCCCGGTTGAAACAATAGTTTCGATGAATAGCATTCCGCGTACTCCTTCTTCGGCAGAAGGGAAATCAAGAGATTCAGGAGTTGGCTGTTTTCCTTCAATCAACGCACGCAAAGCTGTTGCGAAATTTCTGTAAAGATTAGCGAAAGCTTCAAGATAACCTTCCGGATGTCCTGCCGGAACTCTGCTGTTATATGCAGAAATCGGAGAAACATAAGAATTGTTTGTTCTGAGAACTTCCATTGGTCGGTCCGGCCAACGCATATACAAAGTATTTGGTTCTTCCTGTGCCCATTCCAAAGCTCCTTTTTCACCGAACACTCTGATACGAAGGCTATTTTCACAACCCACAGCAATCTGACTTGCCATCAGAACACCACGCGCACCGCCTTCATAACGAATAAGAGCCGCACCATCGTCGTCAAGCAAACGTCCCGGAACGAAAGTATTCAATTCGCCACATATTTCAGTTGCTTTCAATCCTGTTATATATTCAGCCAAATTAAAGGCATGAGTACCAATATCACCCATACAGCCAGCCTTTCCTGAGCGCTTAGGGTCAACACGCCACGCAGCTTGCTTATTACCTGCTGCACAGTCGTTATACAACCAGCCCTGAGGATATTCCACATAAATACGTCTGATTTTACCCAATTCTCCACGAGCCACGCGAGCACGAGCCTCTTTAACCATTGGATAACCTGTGTAAGTGTGAGTCAAAAGGAACAATTTTCCTGTTTCCTTCACCTTTGCAGCCAACTGGCGAGCCTCATCAAGAGTGAAAGTCATAGGTTTGTCCAGCGCAACATGAAAGCCTTTTTCCAAAGCCATCATTGCCGGAGCGAAGTGTACATGATTCGGAGTAACGATTGATACAAAATCCATACGGACATCCTCTGGAAGTTCTGCTTCTTTCTCAATCATTTCCTGCCATGAAGAATAAACTCTTTCAGGAGGAAGGAACAAAGCCTTACCTGTTTCTTTCGATTTCTCAGGTGTGGAACTGAAACATCCACATACCAACTCGATTTGTCCGTCCAGATTGGCAGCCATGCGATGAACAGCTCCAATGAAAGAGCCTGGTCCGCCACCAATCATACCCATTCTAATTTTTCTGCACATGATAGTATATGTTTAAGGTGAAACTATTTTAAAAACTTGTCAATTCGTTTTCTTGTCAACTCGTTAACTGAAAACTGAACTTGTAAAACTTGAGTAACGCAATAGTCACATCATCACAAATATATATAATCAAATAATAACAACACACATTTCTCTCCAAATATTTTTCAAATTAAAATTTATTGCATTACTTTGTTATCCGCAGTTTGGTTGTTCACATATCCAACAACCAGGCCCAAATTAAACAAACATTATTAACTACAAAAAACCTGACTATGAAGTTTCAGAATTATCTTCTCTCTGCAGCAATCCTGCTGCTTGGAGCTTGCAGCTCAGAAAACGACCCGTTGGTTGAAAAAACTAATCAGTTGGTAAAAGTTTCATTCAATATCGAACTTGAGCCGGAAATCATTCCTTTCAGTACAAAAGCAATGCCCGGTAATCTGCCTTCAGAGCCGGAAGCAGAAAACAGCAGCTCAACAGAAAATCCTACAGAAGAACCTTCGTCTTCATTATTCAGCACAGTTGAATATGCTGTTTACGACCAGGATTTGAATCTGGTAAAACTGCAGAGCATCGACGTTGCAGAGCCAAATTCTCTTAACATCACAGATGTTTTTGAAGCCGGAATATACACTTTCTGTTTCCTTGCTCATCCGTTTGAACAAGTCACAGCTGAAGGAAACATTCTTACATTTCCCGAAGAGATGAAGGAATGTTTCTATTCTTCCAAAGAATTTGAAGTGGTAGTTGGAACCGACTTCAACGAAACCATAACTCTTGACAGAATTATTTCAAAAATAGAAATTGTACCGAGAGACGAGGTTCCGGAAAAAGTAAAGTCATATCAAATCACTGCATCCGGAATATACAATTCTTTCGATATTCTGAATGGCTATGCCACGGAAACAACCGTTCCATTCTCCCGCACAGTATCTTTCTCTGCAGAAGATTATGCTGCCGCCCAAGGCCCAAGTCATCACATATTTACATTTGTTCCACAAACAGAGCCGGGCACAATCAGCAGCATCAACCTGAAAGCTTTAGATGAAAGCGGAGATTTGCTGAGAGAGAAAACTATCACGGATGCTCCTATTTACGTAAACCGCATCACTAGATATACTGGTACATTATATAATGTAAGCAGCGACGCGTCCTTCGTATTCGAGGTTAATACGGACTGGGGAGAAACTATTGAGAATGAAATAGAAGAAGAATAAACTATTTATAAAAAAGGTGGCACGCTAACCAAGCGCGCCACCCAACCTAACCTCATTTCACAAAAGGACTAAATACCTATATATAAAATTGGGATTATATCTTCGTGCTTTTTCAAGCATATTCTTCAATATTTCTGATTCAGTCTATCACAAAAATATGATTTACTATCATAAAAGCCTAACAAAATTCGGAATACTTTTTTATGTTATTGAGCAGTTAAATTAAAAAGGGGACTTCATCAATGAAAAGTCTTTCATTCAGTTGTTTTTAAGTAGATATTACATAAACCGAATTAATTCCTTTCAAATAATTAGATACAATTTAAAATTCATTTCTAACATAAAGATAAGGCGTTAAAAACTATTTAAATTTTCATCACATTGAAATTTAATTTCCATATATTGTGAAACTTTTTTTTCATATATTATGGAATTTAATTTTCATATTATATGAAAAAGTTTTTCCATATATTATGAAAAAACTTTTTCAGCATCAAAAAATCCACTGAAAATATAATTCACTGATTTACTATATATTAATAAACAACCCGTTTTATAAGTATTTTATAGTCTCATTAATTAGCCCTAATTTTGCCTTTATATATATTAACAAATACGCAACGTAAAAAAAACAAGTTTTTTATTTTGCTCTGCACTCGCCTTTCACTATATTTGGATAATATAGGATGCGGCTCAGCATATCAAAATCAAAAACAAGTTTTTATTTTGCTCTGCACTCGCCTTTCACTATATTTACAAATAGAATTGGTATTACGTCAAAAACATAGATAAAGTTCTAAGCTCATATGACTTTAGAACTGAACAAACAAAAACCTCGGAAACATTATGGAATCAAGAATCTTATTAGGTCTGTCCGCAGCATTGTGTGGAGGACTTATTTCCTGCTCGGAAAGCGAAAAGAAAAATATTCCGGTAAATGTCATTTACATTCTTGCCGACGACTTGGGTTATGGTGATTTAGGTTGCTACGGACAGCAGCTGATAAAAACTCCCAATATTGACCGCATGGCAAGCGAAGGTTTGCTGTTTACACAGAATTATGCCGGATGCTCAGTGAGCGCTCCGTCCAGATGTTCGCTGATGACGGGACTTCACACGGGGCATACACAAATTCGAGGCAACAAGGAAATAGCTCCGGAAGGACAGCATCCGATGGCTGCCGGAACTTTCACTCTCGGACGGTTGATGAAATCTGCCGGCTACACGACGGGTATGTTCGGAAAATGGGGATTGGGAAATCCAGGCTCGGCTTCGGTTCCTAATGATATGGGATTCGACGAATTCTATGGCTACAATTGCCAGCGACAGTCTCATTCGTTCTATCCGGACCATTTGTGGCATAACAAGGACACTGTTTATTTCCCGGAAAATGTCAACAATGCAAAGAAAACTTATTCGCAGGATTTGATTCACAAGCAGGCTCTGAAATTTATCAATGACAATAAGGACAAGCCTTTCTTTGCTATGCTTACGTACACGCTTCCGCACGCTGAGCTGAACCTGCCGCATGATTCCATATATAATATGTATGAAAACAGTTTCAAGGAAACGCCATATATAGGAAAGTTCGACCATACTTGGGGCGGATACAATACTTCGGAAAAACCTTGTGCTTCGTTTGCTGCTATGGTTTCACGTTTGGATATGTATGTTGGAGAAGTAATGGCTGAACTTAAGAAACTTGGTTTGGAGAAGAACACTTTGGTTATATTCACCAGCGACAATGGTCCTCATGCCGAAGGCGGTGCAAAACCGGATTTCTTCAAGAGTTCCGGACCGCTTAAAGGTATAAAGAGAGATGCCTATGAAGGTGGTATAAGAGTTCCGATGATTGCCTGGTGGCCAAAGACCATAAAGGAAGGAAAAACAACTAATCATGTAACAGCTTTCTGGGATGTGATGCCGACATTGGCAGAGCTGACAGGAACAACTCTCACTGCCGAAACTGATGGTATTTCATTCCTTCCTCTTCTGAAAAACAACAAGCAGAAGGAAGAGCACGATTATCTGTATTGGGAATTCCACGAAAGTAAAGGTTGGCAGGCTATACGAGAAGGGAACTTCAAACTTATCCGACAGCCGATAAATGGAAACTCAAGATATGAGCTTTATGACTTGAGCTGCGATGTTCATGAAGATAATAATCTTGCCGGCCAATTTCCGGATAAGGTGAAGGCGATGGCGGCAAAAATGGATAGTGTCAGAACAGCTTCGGAGTATTTTGATTTTGGGAGAGAGAAGAGGCAATAAATTCTGATAAACCCCAAAGGGGAGATACTCGTTTAGCCTAGAGTCTTGCAAAACTCAAAACGATATTTTAAAAAGTTACAGATTGAGACCTATAAATAAGTAAGAGTCAATATTAATTAATATAGAAAACTATATTTCCATCTGAATTTTGGCTGAAACTTATTGATAAATTTCAAATTGTAAGTTTTCTAAATTCAATATTTAGTTTTATAACACCCTCTTTGAAGTGATATATAAAGAATGAGCACTGAAGGAGCGACACAAAATTTATATTAGTGTCACTCCTTCAGTGCTCAAATTTTGGTGGATAATGATTCCTTGTCAACTTTCAATTCCATCAACTTGCGAAACCCTTCTCTCCTACTGCGCCAACGAGAATCTCAAGCTAATACCATAATTACTGTTGGAAGTCGGATAAGACGCACTTGAAACCAAAGGTTTGTTAATCTGCAAATCATAGAAAGCACGAACTGTAAGAGCACGGCTCAAACCATAATCGGCAGAGAACTGAATTGTCTTGGCTACATTTCCGCTAGTTGCCTGAGTAAGTCTGTCTTCTATCTTACGGATAAGCGACTGCATCTTGCGATAAGAGAAGTCGAGACGAACTGTAAGGTCGTTGCTGAAATTAGCCGTTTTCTTCATTCCAAGCACTTTGTTGAACTCTGTATATTTATATCCGATACCAACAACAAACTCGTTTGAAAGAGACTCAACAATCTGGTATGAAGAGATGTTGAGATTCAAGTTTCTTGTCTTACGATATTCCACTTTACCTGTAATATTGTTGAGCATAGTTGCATCAACACCAAACAACGGACTGAATCCTTCTGTTATGCTCACGGCAGAAATGTCGTAAGGAGAAGAAGGAGTAGGATTTCCAGTAAGTACATCACGTATATATCCCAAGCCATCCTGTCCTGCATCAACCCAGTTAAGGAAAGAAGAGAATGAACCAACGCTGTATGTACATCTATACTGATGAAGAAGATTCATTGTCTTAAAGTATTTCTGTATAGCCGGAATCTTCATCAAACCGTTGTATGTAATATTCCAGTTCGGAAGCATACTCTTAACCGAAGGGAATGGAGTGAGTCCTACTTTTGACGGATTCTTTCCTGTATAAGCAGCTATGAAAGCCGGAATAAGGACATCAGCTGAGTTCAGACTTACTTTTCCGTTATTAGGATTATACGGCTGACCGGCAAACGGACTTCCAGACATGAATCCTGTTCCAGGATATGACGTTCCTGCATATACTCCTTCAAGACGAGAAGCTATTACTTCGCGGTTTGCAAGGAATTTATCGAAAACTTTAGATGCATAGTTGTTTCCTGCATTTCCTGTGCTACCGAAAGCGCTACCCAATGCTATTGTAGTCATAGTGAAACTTCCTCCAAGGACTTCCGGTGAACCTTCATACATGTATTGAATCTCTGTATTACGAGTATCAACTCTATTAGCTGTAAGGTCTATTTTAAGACCGCTTATCGGCTCGAGATTAGCTCGGATATTAAGATTCTTAGTACTATTGATAATTGCTGGGTTGATATTAGTTTCGCTGTTCTTAATCAACCATCCTTTCTCATCAGCCTCTTCAATATATCTCTTGCTTACACCACCGAAGGCAAAGCCCAAACCAGGAGCCATACCTATTGATGAACGTGTCTGTCCGAAAATATCTCCGACTTCAGGAAGGAAGCCTGGCAACATCATACCGTCAGTCAACGAATACTGAACATTCACACGACGCAACATCATCAAGAAACGAGAACCATGCTCAAGTACTTTATTCATTCTGTCTTCACTCTCAGAAGGTCCCGGATATATAGTAAGCTTAAGATGTGCCGTATCACGAGTTGTAATTTCCACCTGTGCATAGTTCAAAGGCTTATATTTAATCTTATAAGTCTTTCCATTTGCACCTTTTGCCACGATATGCACTTTCTTGGTAAACATACCGTGCTGAACAACCACGTTGCTGTCCATACTCAAAGTGATTTCCTTTTCAAGTTTGACCTGCTTCTTTTTCTTCTCCTGTTCTTTCTTGTTTCTGTTGTTACGCGAATTTGTTCGAGAAGAAGCATTGAACTTCTGGTTGATTTTCTTCAAATACGGACTTTTGTTATAAAGAGTCTGAAGATTGAAAGCTCCTTGCCAGTTAAGCTGACGCTGGTTCTTGATTGTATTACCAATCTGAACATCTCCTTCAATCTGAGCTCCGCGGTCCCAATTATATGAAGCATTATATGTAGCAGAACTGTTGACCCAATCAAGTGCTGGAATCTGCTGGAAAGGCATATTCCAGGTTACATTGAATTGCTGGTCGTATTTCATAGGTTTACCCAAATCACGGATACTTTGCTTCACTGAATCTTTCCATACCTGATACTGGTCCGGATTCAATTCTTTATTAACCTGCACATGAGGCTCCTCAATACGTGCATTTGTTCCCGAAGTAAATTGCATACTGAGGTTGTTGGTGAAATCCCAGCGTAAACTGAAAGCACGGTCCCAATAGAATTCCTGGCTGAATGAAACCGGAATCTTATTGTTTCCTTCGTTTGTCAGGTCTCTAAGCTGTATTTCATAATAATTCCTCAACATAGCAGTCTGGAAACTAATGTTAGAAGGCACATAATTCAAAGCAAGCTGTTTCAGATATTTGTTGGCTCCCGTGCTCTTTTTCATCTTACCAAACGGTTTGAACGGCTTAACATACGGAGTGTATGAATAAGCGAAATTACCGTTATAGTTTTTAGTTGTTTCGTAAGATGTTTCCGGATTCTTGAAAGCATTCTCACTATAAGAATATCCCAAAGTGAAGTTTGCTGGGTCGTAAGGCATAGGATTCTTACTCTTCACATCTACTTTGACGTTATTGAATGAAACACTCTTGATTGTTGTACGTGTGATGGATTGCTCCTTGATTGAATCCTTCTCTGCCTTAGTCGAAGCATTATCCAAAGCATCTTTCAATTCTATATCCTTATCCAACGGATTATACTTAGGTGTTGTTGTCTCGTTAGAATAAGCATAATAGAACGGAATACTTACTTTAGCCTTTTCCGGGAAGAACTTTCCAAGTTCCAATGAAGTCGAAACACTATATTGAGTGTAATCGTCAAGACGGCGTTCACTCACAGACTGGTCAAGCGCACCGAAACCGGCAGTTTCAATACGTCCAGCCATATTAACAGAGCCTAGGTCCGACAATACCATATTCAGATTGGCATTGGCTGCCCATCCGCCTTCTTCGTTGAAATCAGTAAGACGCAACTCATTCACCCAAACTTCCGCACTCTTTATGTCTTTAGAGTTGTTGCGGACACCAATCATAATAATCTTCACTTCTGCCAAAGAAGGATTACCGATGATTGAAATAGTGTTGCGTGTGTTGTCCGGGTCCGGTTCGGAATAAACAGTCTGGAATGTTATTCCGCTTTCACCAGTACGCTTCTTCTTATTTCGGTTCAACTTCAGATCTGTAAGACGCTCAAATGCGACATTAATCATATTCTCTTCCGGCCAAACAGTTTCCTGGTCAGACGAATTATCTGATGAATACTTTCCGTGAGGAGTTAGTCTCAATGGCACTGAATATTCATAATAGTTATTTGTATAGTCAGAACCCAAACGGATAAACACAGACAAATCGCCGGCAGAAAGTCCTGTAACGTCATTTATGAAAGATTCTGCGTGAGTAAAGAGCTGCAAACGGCCATACTGACGCATATCATAATTAGTACTCTTATATACAGCACGTGCATCTCTCGCTGCCAAATTTGTCACTTTCAAAGAAAGTGCCTGCTCGTTCTGCTGACGAAGCTGCGGCTGACTCGGGTCGCGCATACGAGTTACGCCCGGAGGCAACACGTAGTTGACCGGTGTTTTATCTGCATTCTCTTCAATATTAACTGTTGATACTTCCAATGTAGCCTCAGCTGCAGGAGCTGCATCTGCCGGCATAAGTGTACGTTCATAAGTACGCCAGTCACCTCTTACAAGTTCAAACGAACCGAAACGTAAAACAGTTGAATCTTTAAATCCTGTCATATACATTCTGAGGAAACGCATAGATTTAAAGTCGTTGATTGAACCAATCTTGCGTTCGTATTGCTTGATAGGTATCTTGAACTGATACCAGTTGACAGTTTCAGTTGTACCATTTTCCAAACGTACTGTTGAAGTCTGCTGATTAATAATATAATTCATTCCGACTTTCATATCAGAAGGACGGATAGAAACTCGATATTCATAATACTTCTCGTTTTCGTTAAGAGTATTATCCTGATTCAAGTCTTCAACATCCGGAACTGTTTTTGCAGCTGTGCTATATGCCTCAACAGATTCCTGTGAGTTACCTTCGGTTCCGTTGTAACGTTTGTAGCGTTCCAATATGCTTAACTGCTTTTCGTCATAATCTGAACCACGGAAATAGTGGAATTTATCACCTGACGGGTTGTTGATAACAGACAGCGGGTCTGCTTCCATCTTCTGAATAACATCAGCAGACAACTTCGGTCTCAATTTTTCAATGAACTCCTTATATGCAGGGAATTCCTTTTCTTCTGCTGAAGATAAACCATTCAAACCAACATCCTGAAGTTCACGAGCTCCTGCCGTATTATCGAATGCGTAAACAGTGCTCTGCTGTGTAGGAACTTTACCCCAAACTGTTGTATCAACACGACTCATATCGCCATCAACAGGCAAACCGTTTTCGAAGAATTTCTTCTCATCCTTCAATACATCTTCCGATACATCACCAAGGTTGAAATACAAATCACCACCGGAAGAAGCTGTATTATAGATAAACGGGTCCAAAAGCCAGAACTCAATATATTCGATATTTGCTGTCTCAAAATCCACCTGATCCATCTTACGCATCATACCACCCCAGCGTTTTTCCGGCTCCTGCAATGTACCGTCGGAATTAACACGGTCGGCATCCAGGTTATACGGACCACGTTCTGTCGGATAATATGCCACATTCAGGACAGACAAAAGGTTGTCCTCATTATACATCTGCTCTCTGTTAGGGAAAAGTTCTTCCATCTGTACGGCACGTACATAATGGTTTGAGAGGTCATCCTTTGTAATATGAGATGGCAAAGAGCGTGAATTTCGTCTTGTAAAGATACCGTCAATAGTGTACCAAGCCAACAAAGAACGGTTATGTCCATACGTAACATCATTTACTTTTGAGGCTTCAGGGAAACGAGCGCCAGCTCCATCTTCATATGGAGTACTTGCAAGCATCCAAGCATACGGATTCAGCAAGTCAAAGCTGCTTTGAGTTGACTCGAAATCATCCAGATAAGAATATTCTCCGGTATATTTATTTTCATAATGTCCTGCAATAAGCTGAGCAAATTCTGCATTGAAAGCAATCTGGCTCGGCTTAGTAAGAGTAAGTAAAGGCAGCTTATCCAACATATTTGTCAGCCACTGACTTTCACCTTTATATGAAGCATTCATACCCCAAAGAGTATTCTTTACGGATTCGTCTCCCATCACTGTCTTCGTTGTCATAGGCATTTCAGACATATGCATTATGGTTGCCCCCATGTTGAAGTTTGGATTGAACTGATAATTCAAATCCACACCCATAACTGTCTTTCGTTGCATACTGTACGTTGACTGATTCTCTAAAGATACACTGACCGGAGTTCCACTGGAAATGATACTTTCATTCAAAATGGTTACGATACCAGAAGCATAGTCAACCGTATAATCGACATTTTCAGTAAGAGTAGCACCTCCCGCTGTCACCTTAACCGAACCACGAGCCACATTGGTAGCACCAAGAACAATCTCCGCACCGGATGAAGCCTTGTATTCACCACGAAGAAGAAACTTGTTCTTCTCTGCAATCTGACGGGCATAGGTCAATGTTGAGTCATACAACTCCTGATACACATATTTATCAGCAATAGCATCATTACCGATTTTCTTTCTCAAATGTTCACCGAACGGTTCAACAACCGGGAAAATAATCTTACCATTTTCTGAGAGGATTGTATAACCGTCAACAAAGTCGAAGAATCCATCCGGATAAGCCTCATCTTTTGAGTCCAAACGGTCAAGGTTCATAACTCTAAGAAGAATTTCATCCTTTACATTTCCTTCAGAAAGATAATTCACATAAGTACCTGTTGTATCGCTCTGATACATAATGTCCATACGGAATTTCTCCTTCTGTACGGAATAAGCGCCAAGTGAATAAACATTCTTCATCATCAAATCCCAGAAAGGCATCGATGGAGACATGTTTGTACCCTTAAGCAATTTCAAATACAAACATGATGTTGTATTCTCTGAATTATCAGTTGAAAATTCACCAACCTGGAAAACTTGTCCGCCGGCTGTAAATTCGAAAGCAACAGCCAGAACTTCGTCCGCTTGAAGTTGAGTTTTCAACGAGATATATCCCAGTTTCTCATTAAGAGTATATTCCGATTCATTCAACTTACGCGCACTTTCCACTTTCTCAAAGTCACGTCCGCCTTCTAGAACTGAGCCTAATGCCTGAGTAACTTTACTTACATCACGCGCATCAGGATAATTATTAACTATTGTCCTATATAAAGTATTCGCTTCATTATTAGGATATTGAGATGTGCCTGAAGGAGAAAACATCGGATTTGAGATATGGTCACGTTCTGCCAAATCCGAGAAAGCAACAATATTACGTGCCTGATCATAATTTCCCTGTTTGTTGGTAACCCAAACTTCAACCCTGTTAATAATAACAGCAGAATTTACCAACGGCAATGTCTGCATTGCCGCATCAAATTTGTCACGGAAATAATATGAAAGGAAAAAATGACGATTCTCATCATATTGGTCAACAGTAATTTCGAACGGTTGAGTTTGCACACCACCTTGAGAGTTTACAGTCCTGGATTCAGATTCCTGCTGTGCAAAAAGAGTGTTCACACGCAACTTACCAAACTGCAAATCTGCTTTCATACCGAACAACGCAGCACCACCATTAATCAATGAGTTGCTAGTTGTCATACTCACATTACCGGCTTCAATATTCTTTATAATTTCATCTTCCTCACCGGTATATGCCAATTTCAGCTGTTTTGAGTCAAAGTCGAAAGAAGTTTCAGTATTATAGTTCATACCGAAATTAACCTTCGTACCAACCTGAGCCTGAACATTAAGCTGAACAGTTTCATCGAAATTGAAGAAAGTACGGCTGCGGGCACGTTCAGGCAACGAAGGATTATTAGTTGTAGTATTCTTAAGTCCAAGAGAAACCTCAGCTGTTCCTTGAGTTTTAACTCTTACACCACCAGGACCAAACACCTTTTCTGCCGCACCGATATTGAACTGCATATCGGTAAGATTGAATTTCTTGTTTACCTCTTTCTCATATTCCTCGGCATTCTTCTGTCTGAAATAACTATTTAGCGACTGAACTTGGCTATACTCCATATATTCTTCAGGAGTAAGCACCATAGGAGTTCCCAGAACCATATCGCCAAGCTTGGTTTTTACGATATATGCTCCGGAACGTAAATCATATTCGATAGTTGTAGTAATATTTTCAGGAGATTTCAAATCCGCAGGATGTTTGGAAATCAAATCCTCATAACCTTCAGGCAAAGTTTTAGCTACAGGAAAACGAGCCACCGTATCCTGGTCTTGCTCCAACGGAGCATACAAAGCCTCAGGCAATGAAAAATCCAAAGCCTTGTCGCCCTGCAATGCAGCTACTGCACCAGCAAGAAGAAGAAATAATAAAATAAATGAATATCTCTTACGATAAATCATAGACATTTGAGAGCCTCCTTAATAACACCTTCAACTTTCATATCAGGCTGTTTTTTAAGTAAAGCAGAAACAGTCTTTTGTGCTGCCTGTTTCTGAAATCCAAGCATAACCAAAGCTGCAACAGCCTCTTCTGCCACAACAGAGCGTGACGTTCCGACTTCAACTGCTGCAGAACCACGGCTTTCAGCAACTTCCAAAGTAAGTTTATTCTTCAAGTCAACCAAAACACGCTGAGCTGTTTTAAGCCCAATTCCTTTTACTGCAGTAAGAGCCCTTACATCATCCTCGGCAAACACCTGCATCAATTGAGAAGGTGTCAATGCAGAAAGAATCATACGTGCTGTATTGGGTCCGACTCCCGAAACACCAATCAATGCAACAAAGCATACTCTTTCATCCTTATCAGCAAATCCATAAAGGATATGTGTATCCTCACGTATAACTTCGTATATATATATTTTTGCTGACTTATCTCTTTGAAGCTTTGAATATGTATTCAGAGATATGAATATCTCATAACCAATCCCATTACACTCCAAGACCATTCTAGCCGGAGTGATTTCATCTATATCACCTTTTATATATTCAATCATAGTAATAATTAAGCAAAACCTGCTTATCTGATAACGCAAAGATTACACTTTACGTATATTGCATTAATATTAATTGGCTTATATTAACATTATTGCTTCCAGAAACCAGGCAGCAGTATTGTTAGAACAGTGAATAGTTCCAAACGTCCGGTCATCATAGCAAAACTCAACACCCACTTGGACAAATCGGGTAATTCAGAAAAATTATAAACCGGTCCGCAACTTCCCAAACCAGGACCTGTATTACTTACAGCCGAAACACTTGCTCCTAAAGCTTCCTCAAATCCGACACCGTCAGCAAGAAGAATAAAGCTGGTAAACATCATCAGACCGACATAAATAAAAGCAAAAGCCAACACTCTATGAACAAGCTCGGAAGATATCACTCTTCCATTCATTCGTACAGGAATAATTGCATGCGGATGTGTCTGCTTCTTGAACTCATTGAACAGGTTTTTCACCAATATTGCAACTCGTCCAGTCTTCAAACCTCCGCTTGTTGAACCGGCACAGCCACATATCATCATTAGCAGCAATGCAAACATCCAGAAGAATGGCCCCCAAGGTATATAGTCCGCCGTTGCAAAACCACAAGTAGATATTATCGATGTCACCTGGAAAAATGCCTGACGGAAAGCTAATTCAACATCTGTCACAATTCCATTAAAATATATCCATATAAATGTTACTGCAACAGCTAATACAACAATGGCATAAAACCATATTGTTTCTTCATCCTTCAAAAGCTTCATGACTTTACCATTCATAAAGAAGTAGATAAGAGTCATGTTTGTCGCCCCAATACACATGAATATCGAAATAATATATTCTATATATGGTGAATTCCAATGTGCAATACTGGCATTTTTTGTAGAATATCCACCTGTTGACATACAAGTCATACTGTGATTCACAGCATCATAAACATCCATCGGTCCAAGCCATAAAAGAAATGCCAATAATATGGTAAGAAAAAGATATACACCCCACAATCGTTTTGCGACCTGAGCAATACGCGGACGAAAACGCTCATGTGTTATACCAGGAGTTTCTGCATCAAACATCTGAGAAGCACCACCTCCAAAAATAGGCATCAAAGCAACTGTAAAGACAATCATTCCAATACCGCCTTGCCACTGAGTAAGACTTCTCCAAAACAATATTCCTTCAGGCAAAGCTTCTATATTTGTAAGAATAGTAGAGCCAGTTGTCGTGAAACCTGACATCGTCTCAAAATATGCATCAGTAATATTATCGATATATCCACCTAAATAAAATGGTAACATTCCAAAAAACGAGAACAATACCCAAGTAAGTGTAACCGTAAGCATACCTTCGCGACGACCTGCAGTATGTTCGTTAGCCTTAAAACCTATAGCATAAAGCAAAAAACCAACTAAAAGTAGTATTCCGGAAGACAAGGCCAAAGGTCGGAAATCATCACCCTTATAAATAAAAGCGACAGCTGTAGCTGCCAGCATGAACAATGTTTCAAGAACAAACATTATTCCCAACATCTTGAATATGAAACGAACGTTCAGCATGACAGATTAATTAAAATAATTCTCCAGTTTACGCATAGCAGTGTCAAGACAGAACACAACAACATGGTCATATGCCTGTATCTGTGTATCACCGTCAATCATCATAGGAACTCCATTTCTAATCAATCCTCCCAATGTCATATCCTTCGGCAAACCAAGTTCACGTACAGGTTTACGTGTTATTCGTGAATTAGGACGTGCAACCAATTCTGCCACATCAGCATTGGCAAAAGTTAGGCATTTTACATTTGAAACGTCTGCATCAAGCAAGAACTGATAAATATGGCTTGCTGCTATCAATTTTTTGTTGATAACTGTACCTATATCCATACTCTCTGCAAGAGGTATGTAGTCTATATTCTCAATTTTTGCTATAGTTTTGAACACCCCCATTCTTTTAGCAGCCAAGCAAGCCAAAATGTTTGTGCTGGAGTTATCTGTAAGAGCTATAAATGCCTGCGCATCATGAATACTTTCCTGCTTAAGCAACTCAGTGTCACGTCCATCACCATTGATAATAAGTACATTTCCTGGAACTTTTTCCGCTATTCTGTAACTTTTCTCCTTATCCGTTTCTATAATTTTTATTCGGATATTATTAGGTAGATACTGACTTGTACGTATAGCAATACGGCTACCGCCCATTATTATTATTTTCTTTACCTCCGGATCTTCCTTTCCGGCAAGCAAACGTACTTCTTCGATATGTTCCTTAGTAGTAGTAAAGAAAAGTAAATCTCCAGATTCTACCTTGTCGCTACCACCCGGAATTATAGTTTCATTTCTCCTCTTAATTGCCACAATATGGAAAAGCTTGTCTTCACTTAGCAATTCTGAGAGCTGCATATTTACAATACGTGCATTGTCGCGCACCTTCACTCCAATAAGAATCAATGCTCCATCGAACAATTCCCAATACTGGCGAGTCCACGGACGACGAATTGCCGTAACAATTTCCTTTGCCGCAAGCATTTCAGGGTAAATCATAAAATTGATTCCCATATTCTCGAACAGTTCTTTGTTCTTAGGCTTCAAATATTCGTAATTGTTTATACGGGCAAATGTCTTGTGTGCACCAAGTTTATGAGCCAATATACAAGACGTTATATTTGTAGTTTCCTCCGGAGTTACGCTTATGAACAAATCAGCCTTCTTAATTCCGGCTTCTTCCAAATCCTGAAGACATGTAGGGTTTCCAACCATCGGTAATATTTCCATTCCGGCATGGGTGAAATTCAAACGCTCTTCGTTTGGGTCCATCAGAACTATATCCTGATTCTCCTGCGATAACAATTTTGCTAAGTGGGTACCGACTTCTCCAGCACCTGCTATAATGACTTTCATAAGTTTATTCAAGTTTTTGAGTTAGTATGTCTTTTATCTGTGCTGAAATTCCTTCGGCATCCATACCACACAGACGATATAATTCTGGAATTGTTCCATGTTCGATGAAACGGTCCGGAATTCCTATTCTGCGAATCTGAGGCGTATAACCATTATCCGCCATAAATTCCAGAACAGCACTACCAAAGCCACCGTTTATCACTCCATTCTCAACGGTAATAATCTTTCGGAACTTCTTGCCGACTTCGTGTAAAAGCGCCTCATCCAAAGGCTTAAGATAAATCATATCATAATGGGCAACGGAGATATTTTCCGCATCCAGCAAAGATATAGCCTTTGTAACTTCATTTCCAATAGGACCTAATGAAAGAACAGCAACATCTTCTCCATCCTTAAGTTTCTGACCTTTTCCTATAGGAAGAACTTCAAGAGGCGTACGCCAATTGCGTTTTTCGCCTTTACCACGTGGATAACGAATAACAAAAGGACCATTCTGCGCAGAATATGCAGTAAACATCAAGTTCCTCAAATCACATTCGTTTAGCGGAGAAGCTATTGTCAGGTTAGGTATCGGACGCATATACGCAAGGTCAAACACACCATGGTGAGTCGCTCCGTCTTCACCAACAAGACCTGCACGGTCCAGGCACATAATTACATGAAGATTCTGAAGCGCAACATCATGTATAACCATATCATATGCACGCTGCATAAATGAAGAATAAATATTGCAGAAAGGTATCATTCCCTCCTTAGCCAATCCAGCTGAAAATGTAACGGCATGTCCTTCAGCAATACCTACATCAAAGGCACGGTCTGGAAACTCTTTCATCATATACGTCATTGAGCATCCTGTTGGCATAGCCGGAGTTACCCCAACAATACGTTCATCATTTTCAGCTAGCTCCACAAGAGTATGGCCAAATACATCCTGATACAACTGAGGTTCATCTATAGAACGTGCTATTATTCTTTTTCCAGTTTCTTTATCAAATTTTCCCGGAGCATGCCATTCTGTAGCTGATTCTTCGGCTGGTTTGAAGCCTTTTCCTTTCTTTGTTTTGATATGCAACAACTTAGGACCTTTCAAATCCTTTATATCATTCAAAAGCTTTACAAGATATTCAACATCGTGTCCGTCAACCGGTCCGAAATATCTTATGCTGAAGCCTTCAAACAAATTATGCTGCTGCGTAAGCAACGCTTTCAGACTATTGTTAAAACGCAATATATTGTCACGTCGTCCGTCGTTTATAAGTTTTATTTTTTTCAAACCTTTATAAACGTCGTAGCGCATTTTGTTATATGCCTGACTGGTTGTTATGTCAACAAGATACTGGCTCAAACCACCAACATTATGGTCAATCGCCATATTATTGTCGTTCAATATAATCAGAAGATTATTAGGATTCACCGAAGCATTGTTCAAACCTTCAAAAGCCAGACCACCCGTCATTGCGCCATCTCCAATCACTGCAATAACATGTCTGTTTTCCTCCTTTTTCAATGCAGAAGCAACAGAAATTCCCATAGCCGCAGAAATTGAATTGGAAGCATGTCCGGCAATAAAGGCATCATACTCGCTTTCGAAAGGATTTGGGAAACCACTTATTCCGTGAAATTTCCTAAGAGTATGAAAAGCTTCACGTCTTCCTGTCAAAATTTTATGTCCATATGCCTGATGTCCGACATCCCACACGATTCTGTCATAAGGCGTATTAAAAACATAATGCAGAGCCACTGTTAGTTCCACAGTACCCAAGCTGGCACCAAGATGTCCGGGATTTTCGGACAAGACATCAATTAT
The DNA here is from genome assembly GCA_937894065.1 of uncultured Parabacteroides sp. GTDB lineage: Bacteria > Bacteroidota > Bacteroidia > Bacteroidales > Tannerellaceae > Parabacteroides. Next base: position 84,744 of record CALCST010000017.1, read on the forward strand.
ATATTGCCGCAATTCATTGCAGACTTCAGGCAATATATCCGTAGGAAGCTGTCTCAAGTCTCCTGGATTGTTGATGTTATCTAACAAATGTTCTTCTTTATATTCGGCCATATCGTGTTCTTTTTTTACAAAAATAATGAATTAGTTTATTCCTCAACGGTTTTATGCAGAGGAATATTATAAGCATTTATTCATAAATGCCATCTTTGTTTCTCCAACAACAGAAAAACAAAGAAAAACGACAAAGTCAATTTGCAAAGATAACCAAATAAAAGTTTTTCTTATATATTACACTGGAGTAATAGAAGGTTCCAACTTACATTTTGACAAAAAATTTTTCCAGGTATTCTTATTTTCTGGTGATTTTATACATTTTTGCTGTTTTCCTTCGGAAGGAAAGCGTAATTCCTTTCGAAAGAAAAACTAATTACTTCCGAAAGAAAATTCAATTACATACGGATGCAATTCTGATTACTTCCGAAAGGAATTTGCGTAATGTTTTATATAAATTTTCAAGCGATAAATTAGATATCAAAATGTCAAAAACAAAGAGATTTTTAATCCAAAAGTAAAATGTAATTTTTGAAAAGGGGGAATGAATAAAGGAAAGAAATCCCGCAAAACAGATTATCTCAAAGCAATTTTCCTTACCGTGTCTGCTATACGGATTATATAATAACCTTTTGCCAGATTAATGTAGTATTCACCTGAAGGCTGCTTCATTTCTATTTCTTTTACTTTTATGCCAACAACACTATATATTTCCAAAAAACTACCAACAGGGGCATTTGCAACCTTCACAGTGTTGTCGTAAACAATTATTTCAATAGCCGGTTTTTCTTCATGATAAGACAGATGAGAGTCTGTGCCTGACTTACTTCCAGACTGAGCCTGAAGGGTTAAGACAGACAAAAACATAATCATAAATATGTTGAACAGTAAGCGCTTCATCAAGACATATTCTTATCGACTACAAATATAGTGAAAGGCGAGTGCAGAACAAAATAAAAATTTGTTTTTGATTTTGTCTGCCAAGCCAAATACCATATAACTTAAATCTTTGTCAAATCAAATATCATTCCCTCATTTACAGCCTGCACAGAAGGGAAAACCTCTGCTGCTTCTTTCTGCAATACATCAGTAGATTCATAACGGGCAGAATAATGTCCTATAATAAGTTTCTTCACACCCGCACGTTTTGCTATTTCTGCCGCCTGACGAGCTGTTGAATGATAAGTTTCTTTTGCTCGTGCAGCATCAGCCTCAACAAATGTAGCCTCATGATAAAGTAAATCTACATTTTTTATCCATTGTACTATTTCCGGCAAGAATGCAGTATCCGAACAATAAGCATACTTTTTAGGAGGTGCCGCTGGCTTGGTTAAACGTGAATTGGGAATCACTTCTCCGTCAGGTGTTATAAAATCAGCTCCTTGTTTTATATACTGAATTTCCCTTACAGGAACATTATAGAAGTCAATCATGTCTTTTATAATATGTGCTTCCTTGGGCTTTTCAACAAATAAATATCCACAACAATTTACACGATGCTTCAACGGAATAGAATAAACTGACACTGAACGGTCTTCCATCACCAATGAATATTTAGAAGTATCTATCGGATTAAACACCACATTGAAAGGCAGTCCTTGACAGAAAAACTCCAGAAAAGAATTAATATAGGTTTCAAGTTCTGCAGGTCCGTGTATAAACAAATCTCCATTTCGCCCTAGCATTCCCAATGTTGAAACTAATCCAGGCAATCCAAAACAATGATCGCCATGAGCATGGGATATGAAAATATGCATCAACCGGCTGAACTTAACTCTCATTCTACGCATTTGCAATTGAGTTCCTTCACCGCAGTCTATCATATACAACTTATCCCTGAGATCGACAACCTGAGATGTTGGCAAATGCCTTGTCGTTGGCAAAGCCGAACCGCAACCTAAAATATTTATACTAAAATCTGCCATAAAAATACTTCCAGTCTTCTTCTAAATATAAAAAGCCAAACAGACAAAAACGCCATTTGCTAAAAAATATTAAAAAGGAAACAATTCACTTATTCATTAAGAAGGAAATGTTTAATTTTGTTCGCTATCACATCACAAGTGAAGCATAAAATTAAGTTGAATACGACCTTAACTTACTTTTTCTTTTTGTTTAAAACGGTTAAATGTAGAAACGGCCAAGCGCGAGCTTCGCCGTTTCCTTTTTTTATACATGTAGTTAATAAAACCAGGTTTTCAACTGAGTTTTCAACAAGTTTTTCAACAATTGTCATTAAAACTCCAATGAAACAATTTGAGGATTATGATCGCTCAAATATCCTGTTGGACCTTCTGCTTCCTGAGCAATTTCAGAACTAATCACATGAATCTGAGGAGTGACGAAAATGAAATCAATCTTCTCACGTTTGTCTGTAGCCAAACGACCAAAATCATGGAAAGTATAAGCCGGACCAGAAACTTTATCAGCAATCTTATGAGCATCCTTCAACACAAATTCGTTTGTTGTCAAAGTCTGATATGCGTCTGAAGAATCTGAAACATTGAAATCACCTGTAAGAACAGCTGGCTGGTCACCAACGATTTCTTTTATACGCTGTATGATAAGTAATGCACCATTTTTACGAGCTTCAACACCGACATGGTCAAAATGAGTGTTCACACCCATAAATATTTTTCCAGTCTTTTTATCCTTGAACTTTCCCCAAGTTGCGATTCTAGTACAAGCTCCATCCCAACCGATGAAACCTACACTGTCCGGATATTGTGAAAGCCAGAATGTGTTGCTATCCAAAACCTCGAATTTATCTGTTCTGTAGAATATAGCAGAATATTCACCTTTAGTTTTTCCGTCTTCACGAGCAACACCGATTGCTGCATAACCTGGTAAACCGGCTTTAAGATCATCCATCTGATTCTGCAAAACTTCCTGCATTCCGACAATATCCATTTTTTTGTCCAAAATATACTTGCAGACATTGTCTTTTCTGTACTTCCAGCTGTTCAAACTGTCTGCATCTGTATTAAGACGGATATTAAATGTAGCCCATTCTATATGAGCCTTTTCATCTGCAACTTCCGGAGTTGCCTGCTTTTTGTTACCTGAACAGCTGCAGAATGCAACTGTCAAAGCCATTAAAAGGAACTTTTTCATAAATATAATTTGAGTTTTTGAGTTTGTTAGTTTTTGAGTTGATAAGTTAATAAGGCTACAAGGAATAAGCACTAGTAAATTGACTACTTGACTACTAAAAAATATTCCCATACATCAATAATCAAATAACCAACTCTCCTTTTCCCTGACGCACTACCTCGAAATCATCAGTTGTACAGTCAACTACAGTAGACGGTTCAATTCCACCATAACCTCCGTCAATAACCAGATCTACAGAATTACCATATTTCTCATAAATCAATTCCGGGTCAGTTGAATATTCCAACACGTCATCATCTTCATCATGAATAGACATAGTAAGAATAGGATTTCCCAACTCTGCAACAATTGTTCTGGCGATATTATTATCCGGAACTCTTATACCAACTTCTTTTCTGTTTTTATAAATCTTAGGCAACTCTGAGCTTGTAGGCAGAATAAATGTAAATGCACCAGGCAAATTCTTCTTCATCAGTTTGAATGCAGAATTGCTTACTTTGGCATATTCACTCAGATTGGATAAATCATAACAAATAATAGACAAGTTGCTCTTCTGAGGATTCACACCCTTCATTCGGCAAATACGTTCAACTGCACGAACATTCAGAGCATCACAACCTATGGCATAAACTGTATCAGTAGGATAAACAATCAGTCCTCCGTCTCTCAAAGTATCAATCACCTTGGATATTTCACGGGGATTCGGATTTTCCGGATAAATCTTAAGAAACATTGCAGTGTATTTTTATTGTTGTGGCAAAGTTATAAAGAAGCGGACATCTATTAAACATTAATTACATAAAAAAGAAAGAGCTTCGGAAAGAATTTTACAATTCTTATCAAAGCTCTTCCTGTTATTTCTTGTCAACTTGTCTTCAAGTCAACTAATTTTTCAAAAGTTTAGCCATAAATAATATGACCGTTCTCGTCAGTATATTCTTCCATTCCTTTGCTGTACTGGTTCATAGCACGCAAACTCATACCCATGCTTGAGAAACCTCCATCGTGATAAAGATTCTGCATAGTCACCTTGCGAGTGAAGTCTGAGAACATCATTACGCAATAGTCAGCACATTCGTCAGCTGTAGCGTTGCCTAGCGGACTCATCTTGTTTGCAAAATCCATCAAGTGTTCCATACCTTTCACACCGTTACCGGCAGTAGTTGGAGTTGGAGACTGAGAGATTGTGTTGATACGAACATTCTTTTCACGTCCATATATATAACCAAAGCTACGGGCAATTGATTCCAACAAACTCTTAGCATCAGCCATATCGTTATAACCAAAGAATGTACGCTGAGCAGCAACATAACTCAAAGCAACAACAGAACCATACTCAGCAATAGCATCCTGTTTCTTAGCTACCTGCAACATCTTATGGAATGAAATAGCTGAAATATCTAATGTCTTCTCAAGGAAGTTATAGTCCAAATCATCATATGTGCGTTTCTTGCGAACATTTGGACTCATACCAATTGAGTGGAGCACGAAATCCACTGGACCGCCCAATATTTCCACAGACTTTGAAAATACAGTCTGAAGATCTTCAACACTTGTTGCATCTGCAGGAATAACTTCAGCGTTAAGTTTCTTGCCAAGTTCGTCAACTTGACCCATTCTGACAGCCATTGGTGTATTACTCAAAGTGATAACCGCACCTTCTTCAACTGCCTTTTCTGCCACTTTCCAGGCAATAGACATATCATTCAAAGCACCGAAGATAATACCTTTTTTGCCTTTCAATAAATTATGACCCATACTTATACCTTTATATTTTACGGCGCAAAAATACAATAAATCTGCTAGTTATGCAACTTTATTAAATTATTCCCTATAATATATCCGTTTTACCCTTGGAGAAACAGATGTCATTATCTCATAAGGAATTGTTTTCAGACGTTCCGAAAGTTCGCTGACCGACAACTCGTCACCAAAGACTACAACCTTGTCGCCTTCCTTGGCATCTACATCTGTAACATCAATCATACAAGCATCCATACATATGTTTCCGACAATCGGACAACGCTTTCCATTAACCAAAACCTCACCGTTACGGTTACTGAAATGTCTGTCCATACCATCAGCATAACCGATAGGAATAATTGCAATCCTTGAGTCTCTGTCAACAAATGTCCTGCGGCTATATCCTATAGAATCCCCTTTTGGAACTTCCTGTATCTGCAATATAGTCGTCTTAAGAGTACTTACGTTTCTCAATCCCTTGATTCCCGAAGCACTTACTCCATACAATCCGATTCCCAAACGCACCATATCCATCTGATATTGCGGGAAACGCTCAATACCTGCAGAGTTTAGAATATGTTTTATTACTTTATAATCCAAAAGAGATTCCAATTCAGCGGCAGCTTTCTGGAATTTCTCAATTTGTGAAAGTGTAAAATCATCAAACTCCGGAGAGTCACTTCCAGCAAGATGAGAGAATATTGAACGTACCTGAACTCCAGTCTGCAATGACAATCGCTTGCATATTTCCGGAACATCTTCCGGTCTGAAGCCCAGGCGATGCATTCCTGTATCAATCTTAATATGTATAGGATATGATGTTATGCCACGACGTTCGGTTTCCTTAATCATTGCGTCCAGCAAACGGAAACTGTAAACTTCCGGTTCAAGATTATTCGAGAACATTACGTTGAAACTGCTGAATTCCGGATTCATCACCATTATAGGAATTGTTATTCCTTCCTTACGCAAATCAGCACCTTCGTCAGCAACAGCAACGGCAAGATAATCACAACGATGTTCCTGTAATGTCTTTGCCAACTCAAATGAGCCTGCGCCATAAGCCGAAGCCTTCACCATACAAACCATCTTGGTTTCCGGCTTAAGTTTTGACCTGTAGAAATTATAGTTATGAACAACAGCATCCAGATTAACCTCAAGGATAGTTTCATGCACTTTCTTTTCCAAGCATTCTGATATTTTCTCAAAACAGAAATGACGTGAACCTTTTATAAGAATTATCTCATCCCTGAAATTATCTTCCGAAAAAGATGCAAGGAATTCATCTGTTGTCTTATAAAATTCCTTCTCCAAAGTAAAGATGGATTCATATTCTTTCAAATCTCTTCCAATACCGATAAGACGGTCCACCTTTTTCCTCTCTATCAAATCAGCTACTTTCTTATAAAGAGATTTAGGCAATGTTCCCGACTGAAGAATGTCAGAAAGAATCAAAGTCGATTTCATATTCTTTCCAACTTTACGGCTTTGCAGGAAGTCCAATGCTATATCCAAAGAATTGATATCTGAATTATATGTATCATTTATAAGAGAGCAGTTGTTTATTCCATCTTTGACTTCGAGACGCATTGCAACCGGTTCCAGATGACGGAATTTCTCTGTGTCATTGACGCTTGTCGGCTTGAGATAAAGCATTATGGCGATACAATGTATTACGTTCTCAATCGAAGCATCATCTGTAAACGGAATAACATAAACCCGATCAAATCCCAACTGAGTGCATCTGATTACGGTTTCTGTCTTATGTTTTTCTATAGATTCAATATATAAAGGAGCGTCAGTGTCGGTTCTGCTCCATATTATAGCCTTATGAGAAAGACAAGATGCTTCGATAGCGTTTGCAATCAACATATTGTCGCCATCATAAATAATAGCTTCACATTCGGAAAACAAAGACAACTTCTCGAGGCATTTCTGGTTCATTGAGACGAAATTCTCCTGATGGGCTTCACCAATGCTTGTGATAACACCAATAGTCGGAGCTATTATCGGCTGCAAATTATCCATTTCGTCCGGTTGGGAAATTCCTGCCTCAAATATTCCTAATGTATGTTTCTCGTTCATTGCCCATACAGAAAGAGGAACACCAAGTTGCGAGTTGTAGCTTCGTGGCGAACGGACTATATTAAACTCATTTCTCAACAATTGATAAAGAAATTCCTTAACTATTGTTTTGCCGTTACTACCGGTAATTCCTATAACAGGAATGGAGAATTGCTTGCGATGGAAAGTCACCAGCTTCTGCAATGCCCGAAGTGTATCTTTCACATAAAGGAAATTAGCATCAGGCATTGTTGAAAACTCCGGAAGATTTTCACTCACCACAAAGTTTCTGACTCTCAGATTATATAATTCTTTTATATATCTATGACCATCATTGGTCTTAGTTTTCAATGCAAAAAACAAGCTGGATTCCGGGAAAGATAACCGGCGACTATCAGTAAGCAAAATACTTATATTATCATCATGCCACTCACTTGGTCTCGCATTTATAATTTCTGCCACCTGTTTTATCGAATACTCCATCTTTATTACAGTTTAGATTCTACAAACATTTTCTCTTCTGTGAAATCAAAGTAAGGAAATTTCTCTCTAATTCCATCAATCTTTAACAAAGTTTGAAACATAAATTGGCGATAAGCTTCGCTCTCCGGCCTGAAAGGACGGTGGGCAATGGCTTTCCGTATTTCTTCGATTTCTTTCATTACCTCTTTTGACTGAGGCGTGATATAATACTCACAGAACTTTTCCCAAATATAATTTACTGCCAGTGGCGACGGATGAATCATGTCATCGGCATAAAACCTGTAATCACGAAGTTCGTCCATCACTATTTCGTAAGATGGGAAATAATCTATTTTACCAACAAATTTCCTTTTCAATTCATCAACGGCTAAAAGCAAGGTTGCCTTACTCAGCTGGTTTTCGTGAGCCCCGTCTTTCCAATGGCGTATCGGACTGACCGTAAACAAAACATTCATTCCCGGATTTACAGAAAACAAATCATTCAGCAATAAGGACCAATCCTCAACAATTTCGTCCACATTCAAGCGTTCACGGACAAACATCTTTTCCGGCAGTTTGTGGCAATTTGATACTATTTCTCCCGTACTCTTCAGTTTATAAACCCATGCTGTTCCTAACGTAACCACCAGAACGGACGCAGTTCTGATTCTTTCTGCCGCTTTCACAAAACGTGAGTTTATAAGCTCAAGACATCCGTTTTCCGTATCTGCCGAGAAACTTCCATGATGCATAAAGCTATAATATATACCTTTTTCGCAGAACAAATCTGACACAGAAAAAGGTTTTCCATTGAGAAGCAACCTTAACGCACGGCTAATAGAAGAAGGATTATACTGTATGCCAAACGGATTTATATCTATGGAGAACTTTGAATACGCTAGTTGCTTACCGATATTTTCTGCAAAGCAAGAACCTAACAACAGAAATCTGTCAGTATAATCATATTTCCGTTTTACTTCAGGGAAAGTTATTTTCGTAAAGAAATCCATTATAAATATTATTGCAATAAAAACACTGCGATGTTTTTTCGGAAACATCGCAGTGTTTTTTATAGGGAATCAAATATGTAAATTCTATTATTTAACTATAGAATTATTATTACTTATTCTATAAAATCAGATATTTCAGCAAACAGACTGACGACGTTTCCAGGCAAAGAAAATAAATGCACTGACGACAACAGCCAAAAGACCTATAATCAATCCAACCTCATAATTGATACCGAAACCTTCGGGAGCAACCAAAATATAAGTAGAACAAACAGCAGTCATAAACAATGCCGGGATGAGAGTCACCCAATAACAAAGCTTTTCCTTAGTCAGATAAACAGTCAAAGCCCACAATGTAAATACTGCCAAAGTCTGATTACACCATGCAAAATATCTCCAAATCATATCAAAGCCATTCTTGTCTTTCAGAGAATACATCAACAAAGCAATAGCTATAATAAACATTGGGATTGATATTAGCAATCTCTTGGATATACTTTTCTGCTCCAGATTAAGGAAATCGGCAACGATCAATCTAGCCGAACGGAAAGCTGTGTCACCGGAAGTAATAGGAGCAGCAATGACACCTAAGATTGCCAATATACCTCCGACAGTTCCCAACCAGTTCTTTGTTATGCTGTCAACAACAACTGCAGCATTGCTTTCTTCCATTCCATTTTCTCCGAAGAAATATGTAGCAGCTGCTGCCCAAATCAAAGCAACAATACCTTCAGTAATCATTGCTCCGTAGAATACGGGATAAGCGTGCTTCTCGTTAGTAAGACAACGAGCCATCAACGGACTTTGAGTGGCATGGAAACCGGAAATAGCTCCACAGGCAATGCTGACAAACATTATAGGGAAAATTGGTAATCCTTCAGGATGTGTATTTGTCAATCCATCTGTTATCTCAGGCAAATCTGGATTATTAACAAAAAGCATCACCAAAATGCCGACTGCCATAAACAACAAAGCTATCGCAAACAATGGATAAACTTTTCCGATAATTTTATCAACAGGAAGAAGTGTTGCCAATATATAATAAAGGAAAACAACAATTATCCAAAAGAAAGTATCCAGATGTTCCGGAGTTAGACTTGCAAGCAAGCCGGCTGGTCCGGCAACAAATACGACACCGACCAGAACCATCAGAACAACAGTGAAACCACGCATAAACTGCTTGAAGTTATTTCCAAGGAAACGTCCTATAATTTCCGGCAAACTTTCACCGTCATGACGAAGAGACAAAACACCGGCTATGAAATCATGAACTGCTCCGGCAAATATACTTCCCAAAACAATCCATAAAAACGATGCAGTTCCGAATTTTGCACCCATTATTGCACCGAATATAGGACCAAGTCCGGCAATATTCAGAAACTGAATCATAAATATTTTCCACGTTGGCATTGGTATATAGTCAACGCCATCCTGTTTGAGGAATGCAGGAGTCTTGCGTGAAGGGTCAAGTTTCATCATTCTTTCCAGGAACTTTCCATAAAAGAAATATCCCAGGATTAGAGTAAGCAAACAAAGTGAGAATGTTATCATATTTCTACTATAAAAAAATTGCCATGCCAATATGCCTTTCAATTATTACTCTCAAGGGGCATAATGGCATGGCTTTATTGTTATATTATAATCATTTAAGCCAAAAGACGCTTTACTGTTTCTGAAATTGCACGACCTTCAGCACGACCTGCCAAAGCCTTTGAAGCTACACCCATAACTTTACCCATATCTTTAGGTCCGGCTGCGCCTACCTGTGCAATAATGTTCTTCAATTCGTTTTCAAGCTCCTCAGCACTCATCTGCTGTGGCAAATATTTTTCCAAAACAGCTACCTGAGCCAATTCGGCATCAGCCAAATCCTGACGTCCCTGACCAACATAAATAGAAGCAGAATCTTTTCCCTGTTTTACAAGTTTCTGAATCAACTTCAATGCATCAGCATCAGAAAGTGTATCATTTGCACCCGGAGCAGTTTTTGCTTCCAGAAAAACTTTTTTTACGTTTCTCAAAGTTTCCAAAGCTACTTTGTCTTTCGCTTTCATTGCGTTTTTAATGTCTTCACTGACCTTTTCAAACAAATCCATATTATAGAATTTTATTATTAAAAACTAATCACTGCTTTATTTCCTGAGGAAGATGAACCTCCATTATTATCGTTGCCAGATGTAGGCACACGGCGGAACTGCATAACGTCTCTGCTGTTTCGTTTATAAGTCGGTGTATTCTCAAGGAAATTTATAAATGTATCGTCATCGTCTTCCAGTTCCTTTGATGAAAGCACCACAACTTCGGCACGAGGGCGGAAAGACATATAACCTTTATAATAACGGCTGATAAGATTGTTTTCCTCTTCTTTCTGTTTCTGTAGAGCACGTTCACGCTCTGCGGCAGCACGACGTTCCTCTTCCGAACCAATAGACTGCTGCTGGTCTGACAATACATCTTCCAAACCAAAACCGGTAACAAGAATAGTAATCTTTATCTTTGAACCAAGAGAATCATCAAATCCATGTCCCCATTTAACTTCGTATTCAGTGTTGAATCTTGCCATGAAATTATGGATATCATCCATTTCATCAATTCTCAAAGCATCTTCATGACTATAATAAATAACGAAAGCAACTCGCTGGGCATTGAATATATTATCTATATCGTTTACTAATGTACTTCTCAAAGCTTCATCGATAGCACGCTGCAAACGTCTTTCACCTTCAGCATAACCAACACTTATCAAAGCTACACCACTATTGCGCATTGTAAAGTCAACATCGGCAAAGTCGACATTCTGCTCTAAATCTGTAGTAATGATTTCTGCAATACTTTTAGCCGCAACTGTCAATGTTTCGTCAGCCTTCTTATAAGCCTGAGGAACACTCATTCTTTCTTCAGAATAAAGCTCGCGCAAACGCTCATTGTTTATTACCAACAGAGCATCTACATTCTGCGCCATTTCTTTTACACCCTTAACAGCCTTTACAATCTTAGGACGACCTTCGAAAAGGAACGGGATAGTAACAATACCCACAGTCAATATTCCCATTTCCTTAGAAATCTTAGCTACGATAGGTCCGGCTCCTGTTCCTGTACCTCCGCCCATACCGGCAGTGATAAATGCCATCTTAGTTCCATCATTAAGCATAGAACGGATGTCACCTTCACTTTCCATAGCGGCTTTCATACCTCTTTCAGGAACGTTTCCCGAACCAAGTCCGCTTGTTGTGTTACGGCCAATAAGCAATTTATTTGGTACTTCAGATTTATGCAATGCTTGATTATCAGTATTACATAAAACAAAAGAAACATTATCAATACCTTCTTTATACATATTAGTAACGGCATTACCACCACCGCCACCAACTCCAATAACTTTAATCAAAGTCTGCGAGTATGAAGGAACTCCAAAATTTAGTATTTCATTATCCATGATACTAGTATTTTATGTATTATACTGATTAATAATCTTTATCATCAACATTCGTCATTTTGTCGAACATATCCTTAAATCCTGAGAAGAGACCACCAAAATGGCTTTTCTTTTGGGCCTTTTTATTATTATTGTTCTCTGTTGAATTATTTTGCTTCTCAGTCTCAGTTACTGTTTGTTTCTGGACATTAGTATCCTCAACAGAAACTCTAGGCTTTTCTTCCACTATAACTTCAGGCTTAGGGACTACAACCTGAGGTTCAGGTTTCTCCACTTCCTTAACTTCAGGAACTTTCTTTTCAACAGGTTTGCTTATAATTGTTGGAATAATCTTATGTTCCGGCTCGGCAGGCTTCTGCATACAGTTTTCTTTACCCTGCAACAACAAAGCTGCGGCAAGAGTATATTCTGTATTGTTGACAATCATATCCTTTGAATCAACCAAGTCACGACGAGCTGAAGCATAACGCACTTCCATATTCAGACGATTGCTCAACGCTTCACGCATATTCTTCAAAGCAGAACCACCTCCAGAAATAACAACCTTATAATTTGATTCTTTTGTTATACCAGCATCAGCCAAACGAGCATAAACATTCTCAATTATCTCTCTAGAACGAGCCTCAACGATTTCATTCAAGTCAATAAGTTTGATTTCACTCAAACCAACTTTGTCAGTTCTGCTTATCTCGATTACCTGTTGTTCTGAATCTTTTTCTATGATGGCACTACCATAAGCTCTCTTCAAACGCTCTGCTTCCTGTTCAGAAACATTCAAGCTCTTGATATCACGAGTTATCAGATTGCTACCGAAAGGCAAAACATAAAGCATCTGTAGTTTACCGTTCTTATATGCAGAAACAGAAGTAACTCCTGCACCGAAATCAATCAGGATGCAACCCTGTCTTTTCTCCTGCTCTGTCAAAACGAAATCACCCAAAGCCAATGGAGAAACAATTATTGCCGGAATTTCGCATTTTATTCTTGCAGCAAGATTCTTTTCAATAGAAGAACGCAACAAAGGACGTCCTACTATAAGCTTATATCTTGCCTCAATTCTTGAACAAGTAACACCTATAGGATTAATATCTTCCTTTCCATCCAAATAATACACAGGAGCAGCTATAGCAAAAACATCAATTTTTGAAGGTTTGTAAGTCAAACATTCCTCATCCAAACTCCTCAACACGCTTTCAGTTATTTCAGTTTCCGTACCAAGAACTTTTGATACGACGTGTTCAACAGAATGAAGAGAATAACCTCCAATACCAATATATACTTTTGATATTTTTGCCCCGCCTAGTTTATTTTCAAGCTTCCGAAGCAAGGCTGTTATTTTATATGCTGTATCCTCAACATTATATACACATCCTCTCCTCATACACATATCGGATTTCTCCAATTCGTATATAATGTTAGTCAATGCACCTGATTCGTTCTTAGTCCCGACCATTCCGACAATATGAGATGTCCCAAGGTCAATAGCTGCTATAAAGTCCGTGTATATCATATTATTATCTTTTTGTACAAACAATCTGGTTTTTATATTTTAAATTTATAATACTATACTTTTCCCATCCAACTTTAGGAATTGCCTGTTGATAAAACAACATTAAATTATCAAGTTTCTCCCGAAAGTCCGAGAAAGAGCCTAGTAAAATTCTATGCTTTCCAACTCTTGGTATTAGTTCAACATCGCCATCCGGATGAACAAATATCTGCTCTATTTGATTATTCCAGAATTCATCTTCTTGCAAAAATAATGCAAATTTGTATAAATCTGTCATTGCAAACTCTTTTTCAATAGCACCACTTGCTACCGGAACCAAAGCAACATATCTACGGCTTAAGGCCATTGAACTACCTTTATTGTCGATATAATAAGATTTGGTTGGAGTTATCACCCTTAAAATAGGCATTTTCTGCTCCACTTCCATTTTAATCTTATTTGATGGAGTCTTATAAACCTGAACATCTGCTATCATATCATTCTTACGCAGAACATTTTCTATCTGTTCAGTATTTATTTCATCAATAGGCTCGTTAAGTATTTTCACACCTTCACGTCGCAATATTCCTCCCAAATCTGCTTCATTGATGAAATGTTTGTCCAAACTGTCACGTACAACAAACAAGACATCCTCACAAACAGCATCATGCGATTTATGAGTAAGCAATAAGGAAACAACTAATATATATCCACAAAGAATAGTTGCAAGCACTATAGATAATGTTCTAACCACGATTCTCCAAAATTTGTTTAACAGGCTCAATCAATCTGTCAATATTACCGGCACCAAGCATTACTACAACTTCAAATGTCGATAAATTAGACTTGATATAATCAAGTAATTCCTCTTTTTTTATCAAATGTTTATCAGATATTGTGACATCTTTGAATATAATTTCAGATGTTACTCCCGGAATAGGCTCTTCCCTTGCAGGATATATATCCAATAAAACAAGCTCGTCCAACAAAGACAAACTAGATGCAAAATCTGATGCAAAATCACGCGTTCTCGAATAAAGATGCGGCTGAAATATGCCTGTTATTCTTTTACCGGCATAAAGTTCTTTAACTGAGATAATACTTGCTTTTAATTCTGCCGGATGATGAGCATAATCGTCTAGTAATACGATATCATCCTTTTTCAAATGGAAATCAAAACGACGTGCCGGACCTTCAAAAGAAGCCATACCTTTACGGATTTCTTCCTCTGTGACACCGTTAAGAAAAGCCAAAGCCATCGCTGCTACACCATTCTCTATGTTTATCTTAACTGGAACGCCTAAAGATACATCTTTAATTTCAACTTCCGGACCATAAAAGTCAAATATTATTTCGCCATTTCCAATCCTGATATTTTTTGCATGGAAATCACCGCCATCAGAAGCCGAATATGTATACATCCGTACATTTTCATTCAAACGTGGTTTGATGTTTACTCCTTTTTTCAAGAGCAAAACTCCACCTGATCTTATAAGAGAAGTAAAATGTTCGAAACTTTCTCTATACGCATCTTCTGTTCCGTATATATCCAAATGGTCTGGATCAACAGCCGTGATGACAGCCATATACGGACTCAGCCAATGAAAAGAACGGTCATATTCATCAGCTTCAACAACAGTCAAGTCGCTTTTATCCGAGAGCATCAGATTGCTATTGTAATTCTTCAATATTCCACCAAGGAAGGCATTACAATCAACATGCGACTGTTTGAGCAAATGAGCCAACATCGAAGATGTTGTAGTCTTTCCGTGAGTTCCGGCAACACATAATCCTCTTGAGCTCTTAGTAATAATACCAAGAACTTGTGCTCTCTTCATAATTTCGAATCCATTGTTTCTGAAATATGAAAGTTCACTATGAGTATTAGGAATTGCAGGAGTAAAAACAACAAGTGTAGATTCCTTGTCCTTACAATAGTCCGGTATCAAACATATATTATCGTCATAATGTATGTCTGCTCCTTCTTTTATAAGAGTTTCGGTTAAATCAGAAGGAGTTTTATCATAACCGGCAACATTTTTACCTTTTGACAGGAAATAACGAACCAAGGCACTCATTCCGATACCACCAGCTCCAACGAAATATACTGATTTAATTGTTTCTATATTCATATTTGTTCTTTCTTATATAAGACAAATAACAAAAGTTATTTTCGTTCTATAATACTTACAATTTCATCAACTATTCTATCGGCACTATTATGAAATGCCATTTTAGAGATATTATCGCTAAGCTTCTGCAATAACATATCATCATTCACAACCTCAAGTGCTTTTTCAACCAGTTGCGAACGTGAATCAGCATCTGAAATCATAATTGCAGCTTCCTTGTTCACCAATGCCTGGGCATTCTTTGTCTGATGGTCTTCTGCCACATTTGGTGAAGGAACAAGTATTACCGGCTTCTTCAAAACACAAAGTTCGGAAATTGTTCCTGCCCCAGCTCTGGATATTACCAAATCTGCAGCAGAATAAGCATAATCCATTCTAGAAATAAAATCAGAACACCAAACCGGTATTCCCAAATATGCCTTTAGATGGCGGATTGCATCTTCGTGATAATAACGTCCAGTCTGCCATATTACCTGAACATCCGAAGCAAACAATTTATCCAAACCGCCTTGAATACTATGATTAATAGTTCTTGCACCCAAACTTCCTCCAACAACCAATATGGTTTTCTTTTCAGGTGAAAGTCCGAAGAACTTCAATGCTTCTTCTCTTTTTCCTTCCTCAAATTCCAAGTCTTTCCTGACAGGGTTTCCTGTCAAAACAATCTTTTCCTTTGGGAAGAACTTTTCCATACCATCATATGCTACACATATTCTGTCTGCTTTTTTAGACAACAGCTTATTTGTAACTCCTGCGTATGAATTCTGTTCCTGTATCAATGTCGGTATACCAAGAGAGGCAGCACTCCATAATGTTGGTCCACTTGCATAACCTCCCACACCGATAACAATATCAGGCTTAAACTCATTTATAATATTCTTGGCTTGTCCCAAGCTGACAAAAAGCTGCTTTAAGACTCGGATATTCTTCAACAAAGATGAACGGTTGAATCCGCATACAGGCAAACCTTTTATTTCATAACCTGCTGCAGGTACTTTTTCCATCTCCATTCTATCTTCTGCTCCAACAAAAAGAATTTCACATTCAGGGAAACGGCTTCTCAATGTATTGGCTATTGATATTGCCGGGAAAATATGCCCTCCTGTTCCCCCGCCACTTATTATAAATCTATATTGTTTCATCTTAGTTCTATTTTATCAATATTAATTCCTCTGTTTTGCCAAATTATCGTCCGATACGTCAGGAACCCAATTAGCCACATCTTCTTCCGAAATTGTTATTGGCAATACATTTTCTTCGTCTTTCTTTTCCTCTTCAGGGAAATCATCTACCTCATTTCCCATATTTGCGGCAAATCGGCTTACACTAAGTATTATTCCTATATAAACACAACTAATAACCGTTGATGTTCCTCCACGACTTATCAATGGAAGAGGTTGTCCTGTCACCGGTATAAGATGCACGGCTACTGCTAGATTAATAATAGCCTGAAGCCCCAATAGCAATCCGCACCCAATTACAAGAAACTTAGGGAAAAGACTCTTACATTTATTAGCTATCATCCCAACTCTAACCAAAAGGACCAAATACAAGAACAATAGGAACACTCCTAATATAAGACCTCCTTCCTCAAGTATTATCGAATAAATAAAATCAGAAAATGCCTGGGGAAGAACATCTCTCTGATCGCCATATCCGGGCCCTTTACCAAAAACGCCACCTTTTGCAATGGCAATTTGTGAATGCACTACCTGGAAATACTCATCCTTAATCTTTCCATTCTCTTCCACCATAGGTTCGTCTGAGGAGAATTTTTCTATTCGGGATTTCCAGGTCACAAATCTATCAGGAAAAAAACGACTGTTAACCAAGCTATCCGGAGCAAATTTCAAGAACATTACGAATAACATCAATGCTGCTCCCAATGATATACATAACTTAGATATACGTTTAAATGATACTTGTCCTATTGTCATCATTATTATTGTAAACCCAAATAACAACAACGCTGTAGAACCGTTTGTAGGGAAAATAGCTCCACAAATCAAACCAGCACCAGTCAGTATAGTCCAAAATATCTGTTTATCAGTCAATATATCCCGCTTACTTAAAAGTAAAGCAATGAAGCTGATCAATGAAAGTTTTGCTATTTCCGAAGGTTGAAACTGAATGCCAAAAATTTCCAACCAACGACGTTCTCCATTTATCTCAACTCCCCACTTCAATGTTATAAGAAGAAGTATAAATACAAAAGGTAAAGCAATGCCCAACCATTTAAATTTACCATATGGTATATTATGAAACACTAATATACCGACAAGCCCCGCTCCTAAAAAAGCAGCATGACGAACGATTGGACTTATAATACTTGCGCTTTTATAGGCTATAGTACTTGTCGCACTATAAACAAAAACCAATGAATACAGACATAGCAAAAAGAAAACAATCCATATTACTCGGTCTCCTTTAAATAATCGTTTGAATAACTCTACCATATTATTGTTCTCCTTCCTTATTCAATAAAAACAATTACGTTTATCCATGAACCGGCAATACAAGATTCATTTATATTGACCAATTTGGCAGACAACACCATAGGCTAAACGCACAAACAAGGACAAAACCAAATGCGACATTAAAGATTACGGACACATTCCTTAAACTGACGGCCACGATCCTCATAGCTGTTAAACAAGTCGAAACTTGCACAGCAAGGAGACAACAGAACTGTATCACCTTTCTTAGCCATCTGATAAGCCAAATCAACAGCTTCTTTCATTGAACGGGCATCCGCAATATTCTTACCCATTGAATCAAAGAATTTATGCAGCTTGGCATTATCCACACCTAAAAATATCAGGCTATGAACTTTTGATTCTACCAATTGCTGTATTTCAGTATAATCATTACCCTTATCAGTTCCTCCCAAAATCAATACAACAGGAGTTGTCATACTTTGCAAAGCATACCAGCATGAATTTACATTTGTAGCCTTTGAATCGTTTATATAATCTACACCACGAACTCTGGCCACCTTTTCCAAACGATGTTCCACACCGGCAAAATCACTCAGAGAAGCTCTTATCTGCTCGTTGTGTATATCCATAATTTTAGAAGCAATACTTGCTGCCAAAGAATTATACAGATTGTGTGTTCCTGTCAACGCTAAAAGTTCTTGATCCATGGTAAATTCCCCGTTTATTGTTTCTATTTTTATTTGCTTATTGTCAACATATCCTTTTACACCTTCGCTGTATGATTCGTCAAAAGGATAAAGTGTAGCTTTCGGATTATGCTTTTCAATTTCTTTCCGGATAATCGGATCGCTGTTCCAATATATAAATGCATCCTTTTCTGTCTGGTTCTGAATTATGCGGAACTTAGCATCAATATAATTCTGCATTTCATAATTATATCTGTCCAGATGATCAGGAGTGATATTCAACAATATTGCAATATCAGCCTTGAAATCATACATATTGTCCAACTGGAAGCTGCTCAATTCAATAACATATACTGAATGAGGATCTTCGGCAACCTGCAATGCCAGGCTGTTTCCAACATTTCCGGCCAATCCTACATCTACTCCGGCTTGTTTCAGAATATGATATGTAAGCATTGTTGTTGTTGTCTTTCCGTTACTTCCAGTGATACATATCATCTTTGAATCAGAATAACGACCGGCAAATTCGATTTCAGAAATAATATGTATGTTCTGTTCCTTTATTTTCTTTATTATAGGAGCTTTATCCGGTATTCCCGGGCTTTTGATTATCTCATCAGCATTCAAGATTTTTTCCTCAGTGTGCAAACCTTCCTCCCATTCTATTTTATGAGAATCCAGCATTTCCTTATATTTAGGTTTAATTGAAGAACTGTCTGATACAAACACCTCAAATCCTTTAGCCTTAGCCAAAACAGCAGCTCCACAACCGCTTTCACCAGCTCCTAAAATAACTATACGTTTCATCTTAATTATATATTTATGTTCCGCAAACCATAAAAGGTTATCAACACAGAACTAAAGTTATACTCTGTTTCTATCTCATCTTTAATGTAACAATAGTAATAACAGCCAGAATTATACCTATCAACCAGAATCGGACAACTATCTTTGACTCCGGAACCACATTCAGTGGTTTTTGTATAATTGCCTGTATTCCCATATTACCAGCCTTCTGGAAATGATGGTGCAAAGGAGTCATCTTAAATATTCTCCTTCCTTCGCCATATTTCTTTTTGGTATATTTAAAGTAAAATACCTGCATCATCACTGAAAGACTCTCTGCAAGGAATATTCCACATAATATAGGTATCAGCAATTCTTTACGGATGATTATCGCAAAAACTGCAATAATACCGCCCAATGTCAAGCTTCCGGTATCACCCATGAATACCTGTGCAGGATATGCATTATACCAAAGGAATCCTACAGTAGCACCGATGAATGCAGAAGCAAACACCACAAGTTCTTCAGCTCCCGGTATAAACATTATATTCAGGAAAGAAGCAAACTCAACGTGCGACGACATATATGCCAATATACCCAAGGCTATACCAATTATCGCCGAAGAACCGGCAGCCAATCCGTCAAGGCCATCAGTAAGATTTGCTCCGTTAGAAACCGCAGTTACTACAAATATCACCATCAAAACAAAAACTACCCATGCAGCTTCTTCCTTATAATCACCGGCAAACTCAACTAATTTCGCATAATCGAAATTGTTGTTTTTCATAAAAGGTATAGTTGTTTTTGTTGATTTGGTTTCTTGCGGATGAAATTTTACTTCTTGCAACATCTCACCCTTTCGGACTTCTATATTTTCTCGAATCACAACATCAGGACTCAAGAACAAAACCAAGCCGACAATCAGTCCAAGACCAACCTGACCTATAATCTTGAAACGGCCATGCATTCCTTCTTTGTTTTTCTTGAACACTTTTATATAGTCGTCGGCAAAGCCCAATGCTCCAAGCCAAACAGTTGTTATAATCATCAATAGCAGATAAATATTCGTTAGCTTAGCGAAAAGTATTGTCGGGACCAATATTGCTATAATGATAATTATTCCACCCATAGTCGGAGTGCCTTTCTTGCTCATCTGTCCTTCAAGACCAAGATTTCTTACAGTTTCGCCTATCTGCAAATATTGCAGTTTGTCGATTATTCTTCTGCCAATAGCTGTTGCAATAAACAAGGACAAAATCAATGCCAAACCTGATCTGAACGAAACATATTTGAACATTCCGGCACCCGGAAAATCCAATTGATCCAAATAATTAAATAAGTAGTATAACATTTCTCACTTAAGCTTGCTGTGTTAAAAATATTTCTCTTAATTTTTCTCTGTCATCAAAATGATGTTTTACTCCTGCCACTTCCTGATAATCTTCATGTCCTTTTCCTGCAACAAGAATTACGTCTCCTTTGTTTGCCAACATTGCAGCTGTCTTTATAGCCTGTGCTCTGTCGGTAATACAAACTGTTTTCTCTTTATCCTCCGAATTCAAGCCTTCAAGCATATCATTAATAATATCTTCAGGTTTCTCAAATCTTGGATTGTCTGACGTTAATATAACCTGGTCACTAAGTTTCACTGCTTCTTTCGCCATTATCGGACGTTTGCCTTTATCTCTGTTTCCGCCACATCCAACAACGGTGATTATTCTGCCGGAACCTTCCAGTACTTCGTGAATACTGTTCAACACATTAGTCAAAGCATCCGGAGTATGTGCATAATCAACTATTGCCGTATAACCTTTCGGAGAGCGAATTGTTTCAAATCGTCCTGATACCGGATGAAGCGAACTCAACACCAACAGAATTTCGTCCGGCGACTTGCCCAATGATACTGCAGCTCCATAAACTGCCAATAAATTATATGCATTGAAACGGCCTACGAAATTCACGAACACCTCTTTATTGTCAATCAACAATTCTGTTCCTTCGAAATGAGCTTCAATAATTTTTGCTTTGAAGTCTGCCATCGACCTTAATGAATAAGACAATTTACGAGCAGCTGTGTTCTGAAGCATAACCATTCCTGATTTGTCATCTGCATTTGTAAGAGCAAAAGCATATGGTGGAAGGTCATCAAAGAATTTCTTCTTAGCTTTCAAATAGTTCTCAACAGTCTTATGATAGTCCAAATGGTCTCTTGTCAAATTAGTAAAAATACCGCCATTGAAATCCAATCCGCTTATTCGCTTCTGGTCAATAGAATGTGAACTGACTTCCATAAATGCATACTCACATCCGGCTTCAACCATTTGCGCCATCAATGAATGCAATGTTATGGCATCAGGTGTTGTATGTTCAGTCGGTATTGGTTTGTCATCAATATAGTTGCACACTGTTGATATAAGTCCAACCTTATGACCCATTACACGAAACATATTGTAAAGCACCGTAGCAATTGTTGTCTTTCCATTTGTTCCGGTAACTCCAACAAGTTTAAGCTTGCGTGAAGGATTATCATACCACTGCGAGATAAGCAAACCCAAAGCTTCTGCTGAATCAGGGACTACAACAAAATTACATTTAGACTCCATACCGTCAGGTATTTCCTCACAAACAACAACTGAAGCGCCCTGGTTTACAGCTTTCTCTATATATGCATGTCCGTCAGAAACTGTTCCACGAACTGCTACGAACATATCACCTTCAGCAACTTTCCTTGAATCGGACTGAACACCTGCTACTTCAACTTCTGCATTTCCATGCAGAACATATATTTTTAATGCCTTAACTAAATCTTCAAGTTTCATAATTTATCTCAGTATTAAAGAAATTGTTTGTCCTTTCACTATTCGTCTTCCAGGTAAAATACTTTGTGACGCAACTCTGCCCATACCATTTATATGTACGCGCAAACCTTTTGATTCCATAAGATAAATAGCGTCTTTGGCTCCCATTCCAACAACATTAGGAACCAATTCGTCTTTTATATTTATATCTTCAGCCACCAAAGTGTTAGCGTCTGGATTACTATTTACTTTTACCCATTGCTGTTGAGTCAGACTGTCGGTATCCAAATCGATATCCAACTCTTCAAGAACTGTTGAAAGAGCATTCAAATCTCCAGATTTAACTGAAGGATATAACACAGCCATTGAATCTCGAGCAATTTCTTCTACATTATTAATAGTATGGCTTGCATATATCTTCTCAGCAATTGCTCTCACAACACCACCGGACATTACACCGCCGGAAGGATAACCGATTCTTGGCTGTCGGATAACTACAATACAACTGTATTGAGGTTTTTCTGCCGGGAAATATCCGCAAAACGAAATCTGGTGTCCTGCTCTTCGGTAAACACCGCCGGAAGCAATCTGTGCCGTACCGGTTTTTCCTGCTATATTAATAACCTCAGAGTCAACCGCACGTCCTGTACCATGCTTAACAACTCCCAACAACATGCTCTTGATTATTTCCAACGTCCTTTCCGAGCATATAGATTCACGGACAACTTCTGTTGAAAAGCTTTTCACAACTTTTCCATTATTCACTATCCTTTTAGTGAATATAGGGCGAATCATCTTTCCTCCATTTGCTATGGCATTATAGAATGTCAGAGTATAAATAGGAGGAATCTGAGTTTCATAGCCGAATGACATCCATGGCAAAGTAGTTTTTGACCAATAACGAAGTGTATCATCCGGACGGCGGATTTTAGCTCTTCCGGCACCAGGAATCTCCAAATGCAAATCCTCATTCAAGCCAAGTCGATACAATCCTTCAACAAACTTTGTCGGGTTATTTTCATAGCCTTTCAATATTATCTTGGCTACACCAATATTTGATGAATTCCAAATAGCCTGTTCTGCAGTAATTTTCTTGTATCCGCCTCTGTTGTTGTTATGGTCTGTCATTCTCGAACCATGATACATATAAATACCATTTCCTGTATCAACCGTATCACCTGGCTGGCAAACACCATCTTCCAACGCTACCATCATTGAAGCAACCTTGAAAGTTGAGCCCGGCTCTATCTCGTCTGCAACAGCATGGTTCTTTGTTTCAGCATAAACTCCTTCACGGATACGAGCCATATTGGTAATAGCCTTGATTTCTCCGGTTGCAACTTCCATTACGACTGCAGTTCCCGAAGCGGCATCAATCTTTTTCAACATATCAACCAATGACTTTTCAGTTATATCCTGAATATTTATGTCGATAGTTGAAATAATATCCATACCGTCGATAGGTTCAACTTCCGTAACATTAGTCCATCGTCCACCAATTCGACGAACTGAACTTACTCCAGGAACACCACGGAGCAAAGAATCGTATTGCAACTCCAAGCCATTCTTTCCTCTTGAAACTCCGGATGTATCAATCTCACCATAAATATCTCCAATAGTTCGTGAAGCCAAAGAGCCGAAAGGTTTCTCACGCTGAACCATTTCCCTATAATAAAAACCACTCTGATATTTATTCTTCAGGCGCAAGAACGGGAATTTCTTCATTTCCTTAAGTTCGTAGTAAGAGACTTTACGCTCAACCAAAAGGAACTGTCGGCTTTTTGAAGCAAGACCTCTTCTCAGGTATGCCTTATATCCTGCAGGTGTCTTATCCTTGAACTTTCTTGAAAGATAAATTGACAATGAATCTATTCCGTTATATTTGGAATGCAAGAAAGTATCTGTCAAAAAAGGACCGGAACGGAAATCGATATATGTATAATATCGTGGCACACTTGTTGCCATCAGCTTCCCGTCGCAAGAATAAATATTTCCACGTCCAGGCTTGATTGTATGGTTCGGACGCACCTGGTGCTTTGCAACTTCTTCCCATTGGCTTTTTTCAACGAACATAATTGTGCATGTTCGCCAAATAATAGCTACCAGAACAAGACTCAGGATAAAAATCGCAATATTATAATATACCCAGATTCTCTTATTATTGTCCTTAGGTTTGTCCTTTATTTCGTTTTCTTCAGTTTTCATCATTTATACAGTTCATATGGAGGGGTTTTCGCTCCTTCCAAATCAATTCCTTGTTCTTCGATAAGTAACTCAACCTGAGACTGGCGGCTGTTGCCGGTCAATTCTGAAGAAATAGACAATGCTTCAAACCTGACGTCACGTAATTGCTGTTGCAAACGGTCTATCTCATTCAACTTCTGGTCGCAAGTATATCTGTTAGTTATTGCGAAAAAAATCAAACAAATAACCAACACAACCATACGTGTATGTTTGACTATAAAGTCTTCTTTCAATATACCACCACCAAGTATATACCAAATTGATATATGTTTTGAATCTTTATTTTCCGGCATTTTACTTATTCTTTTATATTGAGTCAAACTTCTTTATGTTTTTACAATTTCTCCGCAATTCTGAGTTTTGCGCTTCGTGAACGCGGATTGCGCTGTATTTCTTCCGCTGACGGAACAATTACTTTATTGTTCACTGTTTTGAAAGGAGAAGCTACATTTCCGAAAAAGTCCTGCTCCACTTTTCCTTCAAAATTACCAGTCTTGATGAAATTCTTAACCAAACGGTCTTCCAAGGAATGATATGTGATGACTACAAGTCGTCCACCGGGCTTAAGAATCTTCAATGTGCCCAGCAACATTTCGCGCAAAGCTCTCATCTCATCGTTGACCTCGATGCGAAGAGCCTGGAAAATTTGCGCAAGCACTTTCTTTTCCTTGTCTTTTCCAACGAAAGGTTTGGCTATTTCAAGCAAATCGGCAATCATCTCAATTTTCTTTCCCGAGCGGTATCTGACAACGGCAGAAGCTAGTTTGCGTGCCGTTTTCAACTCTCCGTAGAGATAGAACAAATCAGCCAAAGCCTCTTCAGTATATTCATTAAGCACATCGGCAGCGGTTGCGCCCGCACGTGTGTTCATTCGCATATCCAAAGCTCCGTCGAATCTAAAAGAGAAACCTCGGTCTTTATCATCAAAATGATGAGATGACACGCCTAAATCTGCCAACACAGCATCTACATTACCAACCTCACCATGATAGCGCATGAAATTATACAGGTATCTGAAGTTGCTACGGACAAAAGTGAAGTGTTCGTCATCCGGTATATTATTCTCGGCATCCGCATCCTGGTCGAAACCATAAAGGCAGCCATTATCTCCAAGGCGTTTCAATATGGCACGCGTGTGACCGCCTCCGCCGAAAGTAACATCCACATAAGTGCCGTCCGGAACGATGTTCATGCCTTCCAGACTTTCCTCAAGCAACACAGGTATATGATAATTAAATTCGTTATTTTCCATTTCTTAGCGTTCAAATTAATACAAGGATTATGCCACATAGCTACATCCCTATCAATTAGATTGTAAAGTTACATATTTCCATATACATGAACATATCAAAAATGGCGAAAAGTAAGAAAAAGTTTTCAACAGGTATTTATCCGCAAGTTATATGAACGGCAGAAAATCCAATCTATCACCAAGTCAAGCTTTTTAATATTGAAATGTTTCAGGCATATTTCCAGAAAAACCAATCTATAAGCCACTTCTCTAACAGAATCTCTTATCTCAAACTACAAATACTTTCGCTATAGTTTTACGAGTAGTTATTTAAGTTGAAAACTAAGTCTTAGTTTATACAAATTAAGTCTCAGTTTTTAGAAACTCAAGCTTAGTTTCTATAATCTAAGACTTAGTTTTAAGATTATAACGGTAATTATTGATTTTACAAGAAATATATCTGAACTTTAAACAAGGATATTATAATACAATATCATTATGTTTTAAAGTTTTAACAATCAATATGGAACACATCTGATAGTATTCAATTTAAAAAAATCATTCGGCAAAACGTCTGACATACTATTTTTCAAGTAAAAGCACATAATATTCAAAAAAAGGAACAATTGAACACTCCATTTGATTATAATATAATATATTTGCAAAAAATATATAACAAAACATGATAAACGAAAATGTTCCTCAAATAGACATTAAAGAAATTCTGTACAAAAAGGCTCCATCTGCAGCCAAGAAAGTTCCGGAATTTCTGATAAACTATTTGAAGCGCACTATTCATCAAGATGAAATCAACTACATTCTGAGGGAATATAAAGACCTGGATGGTGTAGATTTTATGAAAGCGCTTATTAAATATTTCGGTATAACAATAAATCCTAACGGCTTGGAAAATATACCAACTGATAAACGCTACATCTTTGCATCTAATCACCCATTGGGAGGACTGGATGGAATTTGCCTGTCGGCTTTGATTGGTGAGAAGTTCGACAATAATATTCTCTATCTTGTAAATGATTTGTTATTATTTATACCTAACTTACAGTCAATATTTATTCCGATAAACAAACATGGAGCGCAAAGCAAACGGAATGCGACACTGATTGATAATGCGTATTCGTCGGACAAACAAATACTGACATTTCCTGCCGGATTATGTTCCAGAAAAGAAAACGGCGTTATATCTGATTTGGAGTGGAAGAAGTCGTTTATACAAAAATCCGTAGAATATAAAAGAGATATTGTTCCGGTTTTTTTCGAAGGAAAGAACTCTAATTTCTTCTATAATATTGACAAACTCAGGAAATTTGTAGGCATCAAATTCAATGTTGCCATGATTTATCTTCCTGACGAGATGTTCTGCAGTAAGCAGAAAGTGTTTAATGTTTACTTTGGCAAGCCGATTCCATGGCAAACTTTTGACAAAACAAGGAAAGCCGACGAATGGGCAAAGGAAGTAAGGAATATTGTGTATAATCTCAAAGCAAAATAATAAATTCGCATATGAAAGACATTATTTCACCTGTTGACAGAAATTTGCTTAAACAAGAGCTTACCAAGGAAAAAATGCTTCGACGGACGAATAAGTCGAACAATGAAATCTATATCATTACAGCCCAAGACTCACCCAATGTTATGCAAGAGATTGGAAGACTGCGCGAAGCCGCTTTCAGATTCTACGGAGGAGGAACAGGAGAAGCTGTTGACATAGACGAATTTGACACTATGCCTGACGCTTACAGGCAACTTATCGTATGGAATCCGGATGATGAGCAAATACTTGGCGGTTATCGTTTCCTCTGTGGTTCTGACATCAGATTTGACAAAGATGGCAAACCTGTACTTGCTACATCACATCTTTTCAATTTCTCACAGAAATTCATAAAAGAGTATCTGCCTTATACCGTTGAATTAGGTCGCTCATTTGTTGCATTGGAATATCAGGCGACACGCAACAGTAGCAAAGGTTTGTTTGTCCTTGACAATTTATGGGACGGACTTGGAGCATTGCCGGTAGTAAATCCAACTTTGCAATATTTCTTTGGTAAAGTTACGATGTATAATACATATAATACCGAAGCAAGAAACATGATTCTCTATTTTCTGAAAAAACATTTTCCGGACGAGGAATCTCTTGTTTCACCAATATATCCATTGCAAACTGACACTAATGAAGATTTGATGAAAGATTTGTTCTGTAACAATGATTTCAAGGATGATTACAAAATACTGAATCAGGAGGTGAGAAAATTAGGCATAAATGTTCCGCCACTTGTAAATGCGTATATGAGTCTTTCTCCAAAAATGAAAGTGTTTGGCACAGCAATCAATCACGAGTTCGGAGAAGTAGAGGAAACAGGAATATTAATCAAGATTGATGAAATTCTGGAGGAAAAGAAAAAAAGGCACATCGAAACATTCTTGAAAGAGGAATGTGGAAGTCCGGATATTCTGAAAAATGCATAAAGCAAAAATATAGAAACAAAAAAAATCCAACTAACATCAGTTAGTTGGATTTTTTATTAGCAGAATATTTAATATTATTCAGCACGCAAAGTCAAACGTTTGAAAGACAAGATCTGCAATTCAGGATCAGCTTCCTTCATTGTTTCTCTTACAGTCTTCTTACCGTCCATGATATCTTCCTGGTTCAACAAGCAAACTTCTTTCAAGAACTTGCTCAAGCGACCTTTAGCGATATTTTCAATCATAGCCTGTGGCAAGTTAGCTGCTTTTTCAGCAGAAACTGTAGCGATGATTTCTTTAGCTTTAGCAACGTCTTCAGCTGTAATCCAGCCTTTAGCCATGTTGCTTTCCATATGATCTTCGCTGTCAACGTGAGCAGGATTGATACCAGCTTTCTTCAAAGCAGCTTCAACAGCTTTCTGAACCTGTTCAGCTTTAGTCTTTTCGATAGCAACCTGGATTTCTGATTCTTTAACTGATTCAGGAACGCCAGCTTCATCAATTGCGATTGGGTTCATAGCTGCAATCTGCATAGCTACGTTGTGAGCAGCAGCAGATTCTTTGTTGAATGCAGCGATAGTACACAACTGGTTTTTGTTCATATGGTTGTAAGTAGTTACGTATGCACCTTCAACTACGCTATAACCATCCAATTCCATTTTTTCACCAGTGATACCGCTACGGTCAACAACTGCATCCTGAATAGTTCCGTTACCCATTGGCAAAGCCTTAACTTCGTCCAAAGTCTTACATTTGTTAGCAACAGCAGCATCAAGGATAGCCTGAGTCAAAGCAACGAAATCAGCGTTCTTAGCAACGAAGTCAGTTTCACATTTCAATGCGATAACAGCAGCGAAACCACCATCTTTCTTTGCCAATACGCAACCTTCAGAAGCATCGCGATCAGAACGTTTTGCAGCAATAGCCTGTCCTTTTTTACGGATAATTTCCATTGCTTTATCGATGTCACCGTTAGACTCTGTCAAAGCCTTCTTACAGTCCATCATACCAGCTCCACTCATTTTGCGAAGCTTGGTAATATCTGCCATAGTTACAGCCATAATATTATTCTTTTATTTATTAGTATTAAAGTCGGTTTAAAATGAAAATGGACAATTGACAATTGACAATTATAAAGACTGCCAATGCCAATTGTCCATTATATTTTGAATTTAATCTTCAATTGTCAATGTTCAACTGTCAATTGATTATTCTTCGTCTTTAGCGTACTTACCAGCAACGTTAGCGTTCAAAGCTTCTTCGTCTTCTTTCTTAGTACGTTCTTTCTTTACAGCTTTAGCTTTACGTTCTCTTTTTGGAGCTTCGCCTTCACCAGCTGCTTCAGCATCAACTTTTTCAGCTTTGCGTTCCTGCAAACCTTCGTTCATAGCTTCGCAGATAGCACCCAAGATAACTTCTACTGATTTTGTAGCGTCATCGTTTGCTGGGATAACGTAATCAACGTTGCTAGGATCTGAGTTTGTATCAACCATACCGAATACAGGAATACCCAAACGGTTAGCTTCACGAACTGCGATATGTTCTTTCATTACGTCAACAACGAACAAAGCAGAAGGAAGACGAGTCAAATCAGCGATTGAACCCAAAGTCTTTTCCAACTTAGCGCGCTGGCGAGTAATCTGTAATTTTTCTCTCTTTGACAAATTATCAAATGTACCGTCTTTTGTCATCTTGTCGATAGTAGCCATCTTCTTGATAGCTTTACGGATAGTAGGGAAGTTTGTCAACATACCACCCGGCCAACGTTCGATTACGTATGGCATACCAACAGATGCAGCCTTATCAGCAACAACTTGTTTAGCCTGTTTTTTAGTAGCAACGAAAAGTACTTTCTTACCTTGTTTAGCCAAGTTTTTCATTACTTCTGCTGCTTCATCTACTTTAGCAACTGTTTTATAAAGGTCAATGATATGAATACCATTGCGCTCCATGAAGATATAAGGAGCCATAGCAGGGTTCCACTTTCTTTTTAAGTGTCCAAAGTGAACACCAGCTTCCAATAATTGATCAAAATTAACTCTTGACATTGTTTTTTCTTTCTTAAATCGTTTACATTCTTTGTTTATACAACCTTCAGGTAGTCATTCTGCACATCTGCATGTAAAATGAATCCTGTAAGTTTAGATACTAAACGCTTTTTCAGTTCTTTAGTTTTTGAGTTTTTAAGTTCTTGAGCCGGCAAACCGACAAACTTATAAACTAACAAACTTACAAACTCAAAATTAACGTTTACTGAACTGGAATCTCTTACGAGCTTTTGGACGACCCGGTTTCTTACGTTCAACAGAGCGAGGATCGCGAGTGATGAAGCCTTCTGCACGCAATGCAGCTTTGTCTTCCGGATTAATCTTAACCAATGCACGAGCGATAGCCAAACGAGCAGCTTCTGACTGACCCTTGAAACCACCACCGTCCAAGTTGATCTTAACATCATACTGTTCTGCAACGTTCAATTTTGCTAACGGCTGCTTTACAATAAACTGAAGAATTGATGAAGGAAAGTAATTTGCAAGATCGCGGTTGTTGATTGTAATCTTTCCTGTTCCTTCGCTGATGAATACGCGAGCAACTGCGGCTTTACGTCTTCCTATTGCATTTACTACTTCCATTGTTATTATTTATATGAGTTTATATCGATTGACTTAGGCTGCTGAGCTTCGTGCTTGTGTTCTGTACCTGCATAAACATACATATTGTTCAACAGTTTTGCACCAAGACGATTCTTTGGCAACATACCTTTTACTACTTTACGGAACAAATAGCTTGGACCCTTAGCCATCAAATCGGCTGGAGTGTATTCAATCTGTCCACCTGGATAGCCTGTGTATCTCAAATAAACACGGCTGTTCATTTTGTCACGAGACATAACTACTTTGTCTGCATTGATGATAATTACGTTATCACCACAATCAACGTGCGGAGTAAAATTTGGTTTGTACTTGCCGCGCAAAAGTTTTGCTACTTTTGCACAAAGACGACCCAAAGTCTGGCCTTCAGCGTCAACGATGACCCATTCTTTGTTTACAGTTGCTTTGTTTGCAGAAATGGTCTTAAAACTTAAAGTATCCACTGCTTAAAATTTTAATAATTAATAAATCAAAAAAACTTTCTTATTCTATTGCCGCTACGGACACATGCAACGACAATGTCCTAAGAACTAAACTTTTAGTACAATTTGATAATAATCGGCTTGCAAAATTACTACTTTTATTTGAAATACAAAAATTTTTATATGATATTCAGCAGAATATCTCATAATAAAGTATAAAACAAAAAACAATAGTCTTTTTCGCTAAGCAATCCAAAAGCTTTACGAAAAAGACTATTACATATTTATATTATTCAGTATTTACTTTCTGAAAAAATACCCTAGAGAAAATGTAACATTATTCTGAAAAACTGAAGACTCGCCTTTTCTCTCAACAGAACGCCTGTCCAAAGTTCCACATAAAGCATCTATTGAGAAAAAGAACTTACTGTATTCCACAGCTATACCAAGATTGACTCCCAAATCAAAGCGTTTCAGATCCTTCTCCTTTTCAACTCCAAAGTTTATATCCGAATCTAATTCATTGCTTTGAGTATTAGTTTTGCCAAACAACGAAAAATCCAATGCCGGACCAGCAAATACCGAAAATAGTATATCTGATAAATTAAATGAAAAGGCTAAATTGACTGGTACCTGTATTGAATAATATCTATACTTATTATATGCTGCCAACTCAGACTGTACGGGTTGTGAATAATAACTTCCTCCCTGATTCACAAATGCTATCTCAGGACGCAATGAAAGACGTTTATAAAGGTGAATATCAGCAATACCAGCAACACTGAAACCCATCTTTCCTCCCGACATATACGAATCTTCAAAACGCTGAGTCAATGAAGAGTAGGAACCTCCGGCACGAACGCCGAATTCCACCTGCCCCATTGCTGTCGTTATCACCGAAAGCATAACTATTATAAGCAACCCCAATCTGTTCATAGACTTCTATTTTTTACATTATAATAATAAGGTAAGAAATACACAGGAAGAGCAAAGAACAACTCAACGCCATCAATTTCCCCTCAGCATAATTCCCAATTATATCATCAAACTGTCTGACCTACTGTCTGAAGATAGTTCTTCAATGGATTAACATACATTTCTAATATTTTAGTTCGAAGGAATGCTTCATCCTTATTAGGCAAAACTATTTTATCCAATTGACCTTGCATATAAGATTCAAAATTCTTCTTTTCCTTCACACTATAATGACTGCTAAACCTATGAGAACCTGTCAGCAAATCATAGGCAACATAATTACCAGGATAGAATCTGTAATTCTTATATATTTCCTTATCGATTATAGCTGCTACAGAAGCAAAGAGTTCATTCCTATCCATAGTTGGGTCAAGCGATTTTATTGCATCATTAATAGGACCTGCAATAGTAAAATGCACTCTTCCCTTATAAGACAATATACCTGTTTCCATATTCAGCAAATCATCTCTTTGAGTTTTATGATAGTTAGGATCATCTCTCTTCTGCTGAAATTCTTTTGCTTTCAGATAATCACAAGGGTCATACTCATAAGATATGGAAACCGGAACAATATTAAGAGAAACTAGGGTTGACAAGATATCATTTCCTCCAGCCATAGCAAGCATCTTAAGCAAACTTGGCTGCGTACGGTCGTTGGAATCTTTAGCACGGCCTTCACGCTGAGCAATCCATACAGACTCACCTGTTTCCTTTATAGTTTTATTTATATATGCAGACAGTGTCCCGCTAACTTCAAGCATCTGTCTAACCGAAACACCTCGTTTCACAATAAAACTATTGTTCAAACGAACCAAAGTTTCAATCCAAGGACGAATCAGCAGATTATCACCGATAGCTACTTGAGTCATGCCATATCCAACCTCATAAAGCAATACATTAAGGAATGACGCATCCAAAACAATGTCTCGATGATTTGACATAAATGTACATGCAGGCTTTCCTTCCGGCAATCGGCTTCTACCTGAAACTGTGAGCGAGAATGTGGTCTTTTTCGCAACAGTCATAACTGCATCATAGGACAGCGTTGACTTAAACTGCTCCTTTGTCTGACATGAACGCATAGCTGCAGCAAACTGTTCCCAGTCCATATTAGGTTTAATGTAACGAATTGCTCGTTTAAAGTCGTCATTAGCCAGCAGTTCTTCTATAGCACCCTTCACTTCACTTTGGTTCAGCGGTCGGATGTCCTCAAAATTTGGGGAAACTGTTTCTATATCCATAACTTTTATATTTTCCAACGAGTCTGAGACATATTTATAAAAATATCCACACGTCTTTCAACCCATAATTCTTTAATACTCTCATTAGACTTTTTTCAGTTACTCGAAATTCAAATAACTGCTTTATTCAACGAATCCTCAATAATGTCCGTCATAACATCTGTAATATTCAACCCTGCAGCACGGACTTGCTGTGGAATAAAGCTAGTAGCTGTCATTCCCGGTGTAGTATTTATTTCCAACAACATAGGCTCACCATCTTCCGGAATAATATAATCTACACGTATCAAGCCTTTTGCTCCCAGAATATCATATATTCTTGATGTTTCACGCTGAATCTTCAAAGTAAGATCTTCAGATAATCTTGCAGGAGTTATTTCCTCAACCTGACCGTTATATTTAGCGTCGTAATCAAAGAACTCATTGCTCGTTACAACTTCCGTAATCGGGAAAACAACTTCTTTTCCTTTAATCTTATAACAACCGCAAGTCACCTCAGTTCCTTTTATAAAGCTTTCCAAAACCACTTCTCTGCCTTCAGCAAAAGCCTTATCAACTGCGGCCTGCAAAGCTTCTTTTTCTTTGACTTTGGTTACACCAAAACTGCTTCCACCATCATTAGGCTTAACAAATATAGGAAGACCTAGTTGATTCACAGCCTCATCAGCCTCAATTGTCTGTCCGTTCATAAGACGTATAGAACGCGCTATCTTAACACCAAAAGCACTCAGATAATGATTACATACATATTTATTAAATGTAAGAGCACTAACCAAGGCACTGCATGAAGAATAAGGGATTCCTATCATATCAAAATATCCCTGTAGGCGTCCGTCCTCTCCCGGAGTTCCATGTATTGTTATATAAGCAAAGTCAAATTTCTTAACTTCCTGATTTTCACAAAAACTGAAATCATTCTTATTAATCGGAGTTTCTGTTCCATCAGATAGTCTTACAACCCAATCTTCCTTTTTCAGGATTGCAATATATAAATTATATTTGTCTTTATCAATAAAAGAATAAATTCCTTCAGCACTTTTTAAGGAAACTACAACTTCTGAAGAATAGCCTCCTGCCACTATTGCTATATTCTTTTTCATAATCATAACTCTTTAGTTGTTGAATATGTCCGCCATCTATCTATTAGTTGAGCCATATCATCTGCTATTTCAGAATCAAAAAACATTTCTTCTCCTGTACGCGGATGAACAAAGCCCAAAGTCTTTGCATGAAGAGCCTGACGAGGGCAAATGGCAAAACAATTCTGTACAAATTGTTTATATTTTGAAAATGTTGTTCCTTTCAATATTTCATTTCCTCCGTAACGCTCATCATTAAAAAGCACATGACCAATATGTTTCATGTGTACACGTATCTGATGCGTACGGCCGGTTTCCAAACGACACTCAACCAATGTAACATATCCCAGGCGTTCAAGGACTGTGTAATGCGTAACAGCATATTTACCTTGAGAATTGTCAGGGAAACACATCATTTGCAAACGGTCCTTAGGATTGCGTCCGATACTACCGACCACTGTTCCTTCATCTTCCTGAACAATACCCCAAACCAAAGCTCTATATTTTCGCTTTGTAGTCTTGTTAAAGAACTGAAGACTCAAATGAGCTTTTGCCTCAGGATTCTTGGCAACAACAAGCAAGCCAGAAGTGTCTTTATCTATTCGATGCACCAATCCCATCCTCGGATTCTTGACATCAAAACGAGGGTCATCTTTAAGATGATATGCCAGAGCGTTCAACATAGTTCCACTCCAGTTTCCCACACCAGGATGCACAACCAAACCTGCCGGTTTATTTATAACCAGCAAATCATCATCCTCATATACTATATTTAATGGGATATCTTCAGGAACAATTTCATTTGAATATCGAGGTCTGTCAAGCACAAGTGTAACCACATCAAATGGCTTAACCCTGTAGTTACTTTTGACCGGGACATCATTAACGCGTATAGCTCCAGCTTCAGCAGCCTGCTGTATACGGTTTCGGGTAGTATTGGTCATACGGTCAACAAGGAACTTGTCAACACGCAAAAGTTTCTGTCCCTTATCTGCCACAAAACGAAAATGCTCGTATTCTTCCGGTTGAGCTTCCTCCTCTGAAAAATCCAAGAAATCTTCGTCTAACGAATCGTCGTCAATATCATTAATAAAATCACTCATTTTCAAAACCACTTTTCAAGATCACTATCCAACGATTCAACAGGAGCCATATCCAAACTATCTATTGCCAGTGAATCAACAACATCCTGACCATTACTTACAACTAATGTTATTGTTGAAGACAACGGAACTTTCTCGCCTTTCGGTATCATAACCGCATTTCGCTCAACACCTATTGCCAAGTCTTTATATTCTCCTGGGACAAACTTAACTTCTATCTTCTTAAATCCAAGTGAACGCAACACTGCATAAGCCTGACGAAAAGACAAATCGGCTACTTCCGGCATTGAAGCCATCTGAGCTGTCAAGGCATTTATTGTAACAAAAACTATTCGTCCTTGTTTTACTTTCGAACCAGCCTCCGGCACAACCTCCACAATATCTCCCGGATTTACATCTTTTGAAAACACAGAATCTATAACATTATAGCGAAGACCTGAATTTGCAAATAATTTCTCAGCATTTTCCAACGACAAACCTTTCACATCAGGAACAACAACAGCCTCGTTATGACGCGTATAACTATCAAGCCAGCTTAAAGTTCCATAAACCAAAGCACAGCCAACAACTATCATCAACAAAAAATTCCATACAAAAGGATTCTTGATAAACCTTATTCCCCAATTGTCCATTTTCTATTGTTCTTGTTTTTGAGTTAAAAGACTTGAGTTGCGACTACAAACACAACTCATAACCAATAACAAAGATACGTATAAAAACAAAGAAAGTAAAGGCTTTCATATAAAACCTTTACTTTCACTAAATCTTTTACGTTCCGCAAACAGAATTATCCGTTGTATTCGTCAGATACTGTCAATTTTGCTCTACCTTTTGCGCGACGAGCAGCCAATACGCGACGGCCATTAGCTGTAGCCATTCTTGAACGGAAACCGTGTTTGTTCTTTCTTTTTCTGTTAGATGGTTGGAATGTTCTTTTCATCGTTTCTATTTTTATTTAATTATTTGCATACCAATTCGAGCCGCAAAGATAGAGCCTTTTTTTTAATAAACAAAGAATTAGCAGAATAATTTTTGTCAAGTTTATTTCCGTACCTACTGAAACCCTCTATATTTACCGATATCCGGCAATATTAATGTTCAGGTTACGAGTTGACAACAAAGCAAGTTGACAAGAATTTTCAGACAATTACATTATAAGAATGTAAGGAAAAATCAAAATATTCCTCCTTTATACATGTTTCCGAAATTAGAATGCTGACCATTACACATTTGAGCAACCTCTCCATTCGGATTTAGTTCAACAGATTTTTTCACATCCTCAAATGCTCCTTTTTTATCTCCAAGGATATTTCTGATACGTCCTCTTTCTGCGTATAAGGCTCCAGACTCGGTATTAACTTCAATCGCTTCATCAATAAAAGCCAGAGCATCTTCATTTTTACCCAAAGCCGTCATCAAACTACTTTTAAGCAAATATGCATCTATTTGGAAAGGATTCAATTCCAACACATAAGAAAAATCCGCCTCTGCTTTTTCCGCATCATTCATAAGAGCATGAACTCTTCCTCGCAGCAAATATGCAGTTTCTTCCTCCGGTGTCAGTTCTATAACTTTCGAAATATCTTCCAAAGCTTCTTTTCCCTGACGCATTAGCAAAAACACTTCAGCTCTCAACTGATATGCTCCTGCAAAATCATCTTTCAAAGCTATAGCTTTTGTTAGATCAGCAATAGCACCAAAAACATCTCCAGTTGCTTTCTTTGCCTTTGCCATTTGGAAATATGCCATATAATTATCCGGGTCAACAGATATTATAGCCTGACAATCCGCAGGGACTTCAGAGTCACGGTCCAACAAAAACAATATGTGTATTCTGATAAGACGAGCCTCAATATTTTCCGGTTCAAGCTCAACCATTTTATTCGCCTGAAGCAATGCCTCTTCCGGTTTTCCAAATGAAAGATATGCCGATGCAAGCAAAGTACGTGTTTCCATATCTTCCTTTATATTTAAAGCTTCAGTAAAACACTTTATCGCATAAGGCAATTTTCCACACATTTTTGTAGCACGTATTCCATCATATTTCAATATATCGAAATTCTTCTCTTCATTACGTGCTTTCAATTCTTCTTCTGTTTCTTCTTTACCGGAAAATATAGACTTAAAAAAATTCACCATACTAATTACTGATTTCTTGTTTTTAAACTTTACCTTTTCTGTTTTCAGACAAGATGATAGGACTCAAAAACATATAGGCTTGGCAAAGGTAGAAAAAATCAATATTAATACGAAAATTATATAATCCAAGTTTTGTCTGGCCCAACTTTCATTAGACAGGTTTACAATATCAAATAAGCCTTATGTTAAAAAACATTCAAACTTCACAACAATCACCTATATATCAACAAAGTAAAGAAATTATGAAACTAACAACGGTAAACTCTCTGTATATAATCAGGTAAAAAAGGGCACAGAAATTATAACGACGTAATGTTTCAAAAAAAGGTCGGCAGCTTTCCCAAAAAACATCGTAGTGTTTCTGAAAAAAGATGCCGACCTTTTTTCTGTAATATCCTATTAGAATCTGCCTAAATTTACATCCGAATGTAATTCAAATTACTTCCGAAAAGAAAATGATTTTGTTCCGAAAGAAAAACACATTACTTACGGAAGGAATTCAAGCATAAATCTATACATATTTGCCCGCAAATATATCCGAACCTACGTCTGCGTGGGGCAATATATAAATAAAAATAGGGCCGAACCTACGGACAAATAGGTTCGGCCCCAGAAATATTTTATATGAACTAAAACAAAATTCCGTTCATACCTTTTTTAGTAAAAGAACAAATCTTCTTATTCCAATTCAAACAAAGGAGCATCTGCAGCAACTGCATCACCCTCTGAAACAAGAATTTGCTTAATTGTGCCAGGATAATCAGACAAAATACTGTTTTCCATCTTCATGGCTTCAAGAACAAGCATTTCCTGATTACGTTTGACAACATCGCCTTCCTTAACCTTGATAGCTATAACACGTCCAGGCATTGGAGCAGAAATTACATGACCGGTAATAGGACGATGAGTTTCAGCCTTAGGAGCAGCTTCTTCTTTTACAGGAGCAGCAACTTCTTCTTTCTGCATCTGAGCTTGATATTTAGCCTTCTTAACACCAGTCAGATATGATTTAGCAACCAATGGGAACAATTCAAGAAGCAAAACTTCTTTTTCATTTTCCGCCAATTTCACTCCGCCGCAATCCTCAAGTTCCGGATTAGGCTGCATCTGATATTTTGAAGTATCATACGGAGTTTCTTCACGTACGCCAGCAATTTTCAGACGGAAATCTGGGTCAACAGGTATAGGAGTCTTTCCATATTCACCTTTTACCAAATTAACGAACTGATTTGAAACATTTGAATAAACCGGTTTTCCGTTCTTTATATCCAAAGCACAGTTTACAGCCTGAGCGCCGACAATCTGGCTTGTTGGAGTAACCAACGGTGGCAAACCTGCATCCAAACGAACATGAGGGATCAGTTTCATTGCCTGTTCCAGGATAGATTCAGCTTTCAACTGCTTCAACTGAGCAACCATATTTGTGTACATACCACCTGGAATTTCCGCATTCTTAACCAATTCGTTTGGTTTCGGAAAATTGAAATATGCTTCAATCTTGTGGCAAACGTCCAGCAATTCTTCTTCTTTGTCAGCGCGGGCAAGTTCGATAGCCTTGTCAAACAAAGAATCTATTTCAGCAGGCAATGTATCAGTCAACGGATTGAAAGGATTCGGGAATTGTTTTACCGCATCAAAAGCTTCCAATTCTTTTCTGATTTCTTTCAGCTCGACATTGATTTTTGCTACAGCTTCCATATTGATACCCAAATCAATACCCATCTTTTTACAGAAGATATAGATAAGCTCAATAGCAGGAGCAGCCGGACCTCCGGCAAAATACCACATATTAGTATCAACAATATCAACACCGTTTACAATAGCAGTAAGAACTGAAGCCAATCCGTATCCTGGAGTACAATGTGTATGGAAATCAACCGGAATGCTTAGATTCTTTTTGAACAATCTGATTAAACCGCCAACACGACGAGGAGGAATCAAACCACTCATGTCTTTGATTGTAATCATATCGGCTCCGAGAGCTTCCATTTCTTTTGCCTTCTTCAGGAAATATTCATCTGTAAACACTGCTTTTGGAAGTTTCTTTCCTTTCAAAGCAGCTTTCACTCTTTCAGCGAAAGTAAAATGCGGATCTATAGTATAACAAACAGCACAGTCAGCAATTCCGCCATACTTACGTACATACTTGATTGTAGACTTTACGTTGTTAACATCATTCAAAGCGTCGAATATACGCATTATGCCCAAACCGGACTCGATTGAATTCCGGCAAAATCCTTCAATAATCTCATCAGTATAAGGACTATAGCCGAAGAGATTTCGTCCTCTGGATAAAGCTGTCAACTTAGAAACATCCCCAACTGCTGCTTTAATTTTCTCAAGTCGATCCCAAGGATTTTCATTCAAATAACGCATAACTGAATCTGGAACGGCTCCACCCCATACTTCCATTGCAAAGAAACCTGCATCTTTATAGAATGGTAACACACGTTCAATCTGAGACTGTTTCATTCTGGTTGCAAATGATGATTGCTGTCCGTCTCTCAGCGTTAAATCTCGAATCAAAAGTTTCTGTGACATAGTTTTCTATTTTATTTCAAAGACAATAGCCAACTTAGATTATTGTTTCAAATCTCACCAGCTCAATGGAAATTTGAACCTCCTAATAAGCTTTTCTTCAAAAATTGATTAAAATCAAATACCTCTTTAAATCTCTCACAAAGGTAATAAATTCTTAAAAAACCAATATATACACATATCTATATAAATGGACTTTATAATAGAAAATATTACCTTTACATATCTTTATTTTACGGTGGAAAATTATCAAAAAGTTATCACATAAACAAGAGATACACAATATCTTTATGTAATTTTTATCATTATGTCAATAAATATTTAACCACACAAAAAGTTTATATTTCACGACACTGAATATTATTATAGAAATACGTTTAAATTATATCTTATCTATTTATAACAAAATAAGATATTTATATAACATTAATAAATTCACAAGGCTACTACACTTACAAAATATCACAAATATCAGCTGTTAGATAAAATATTTTTATATATTTGCATTGCTAAAAATAGGCAGACACATTGTTAAACCTCAAATAAACAGTGCTTTTAATTAAATATATTATGGAAAACTTAGGAACAGGTCTATTACTTATGATAGTTGGAATGACAACAGTTTTCGCCATTCTTCTTATCGTTATTTATTTAGGGAAAGGACTAATTATACTTGTAAATAAGTATGCTCCCGAAGAAGTGAAAATTCAACCATCAAAAAATTTAAAACAAACAAACTCTCCCTCAAATCTTCCTAACGAAGAAGTTGCTGCAATTATTTCAGCTGTAAGCATTATTACCCATGGTAGAGGGAAAGTCACAAAAATAGAAAAAGCTTAGAACAATCCTTATAAATACTTTAATGTACAACCTTTTTTACAATATAATATCATGAAAAAAGAAATTAAATTCAGCTTGGTATTTCGTGACATGTGGCAATCAGCCGGGAAATATGTACCAAGAGTAGATCAGTTGACTCGTATTGCTCCAGCCATTATAGAAATGGGATGTTTTGCCCGCGTAGAGACTAATGGTGGAGGTTTTGAACAAGTTAATTTGCTGTTTGGAGAAAATCCTAATATTTCCGTAAGAGAATGGACAAAGCCTTTTCATGAAGCAGGAATACAAACACATATGCTGGACCGCGCTCTGAATGGCCTACGCATGAGTCCTGTTCCTGCAGATGTCCGTCAATTATTCTATAAAGTTAAAAAAGCACAAGGTACAGATATCGCCCGCACATTCTGCGGTTTGAATGATGTAAGAAATATTATCCCATCTATCAAATATGCTAAAGATGCTGGTATGATTTCACAGTGCTGTTTGTGTATCACACATTCACCAATTCACACTGTTGAATATTACACAAACATGGCATATGAATTGATAAAAGCTGGAGCAGATGAAATATGTATCAAAGATATGGCAGGTATCGGCCGTCCTTATACTCTCGGTCAGATTGTAGCCAATATCAAAAAAGAATATCCGGAAATTACTATACAATATCACAGTCATGCTGGTCCTGGATTCAATGTTGCTTCAATCCTCGAAGTTTGCAAAGCTGGATGCGACTACATTGATGTTGGCATGGAACCTCTTTCATGGGGAACCGGACATGCTGATTTGCTTACTGTTCAGGCTATGCTTAAAGATGCCGGTTTCGATGTTCCTGAAATCAACATGAGCGCATATATGAAAGTTCGCTCTATGATTCAGGAATTTATGGACGACTTCTTAGGTTTATATATAAGTCCACGAAACAGATTGATGAACTCTCTGCTTATAGCTCCAGGTCTTCCTGGTGGAATGATGGGAAGTCTGATGTCTGATTTGGAAAAGAATCTTGAATCAATAAACAAGAGCCGTGCAAAAAGTGGAAAACCGGCACTCACTCAGGACGACTTGCTCATTAAGCTTTTCGATGAAGTTGCATACGTTTGGCCACGCGTAGGTTATCCTCCACTAGTTACTCCATTCAGCCAGTATGTCAAGAATCTTGCTCTTATGAATGTTATGCAAATGGAAAAAGGCAAAGAACGCTGGAGCATGATTGCTGATGATATTTGGGATATGCTTCTTGGTAAAGCCGGCAGACTTCCTGGTCCACTTGCACAGGAACTGATTGACAAAGCTTATGCTGAAGGACGTAAATTCTTTGAAGGAAATCCTCAGGACAATTATCCTAATTCGTTGGATAAATATCGTAAACTGATGAACGAAAAGCAATGGGAAGTTGGCGAGGATGAAGAAGAATTGTTTGAATATGCTATGCATCCTGCACAGTATGAGGCTTATCGTTCTGGAAAAGCCAAAATCGAGTTTAAAGCAGATGTTGCAAAACGCAGATCAGAAAAGGCTAAACCAGCAAATACTCAAACTACATCTTCTGAAGTAAAGGTTGCATTGCCAGATGGCCCGCAAACTATGACTGTAGATGTAAATGGTCAGGCATATCGCGTAACAGTTTCTTTTGGTCAAAACAGCGAACAAACAAAACAACCTGCAACAAATCCATCTCCTATAGTGGAAAATAAACAAGCAAATGGAGCAGGCAAAGAAGTTCTTTCACCTCTTGAAGGAAAATTCTTCCTTGTAAAGAATACTTCAGATAAACCTGTTGCTGTAGGTGACAAAGTTAATGAAGGAGATATTCTATGTTATGTAGAAGCAATGAAAACATACAATGCTGTTCGCGCTGAATTCAGCGGTACAGTTACTTCCATCTGTTTCGGTCCAGGCGATGCAGTTTCGGAAGATGATGTACTAATGACTATACAATAATGAACGATATATTCGACAACTTATATCAGATGACTGCATTCAGCAATATTATTGCTGAACCGCAGTTTCTGATTATGTATGTAATTGCTTTCATATTGCTTTACCTGGGTATAAAAAAACAATATGAGCCATTACTGCTTATTCCGATAGCATTCGGCGTATTGCTCGCCAATTTTCCTGGTGGAGAAATGGGCGTTATCCAAGCTGACGAAAACGGAATGATAGAAATAAACGGAGTGATGAAGAATATATGGGAAATGCCTTTGCACGACATTGCTCATGAATTAGGTTTGATGAACTTCATATATTATATGCTCATTAAAACCGGATTCTTGCCTCCTATTATATTTATGGGTGTTGGTGCATTGACAGACTTCGGACCGATGCTTCGCAATCTGCGTCTTTCAATTTTTGGAGCAGCTGCACAGCTTGGCATTTTCACTGTGTTATTAGTTGCGATACTAATGGGATTTACTCCGAAAGAAGCAGCTTCACTCGGTATTATTGGTGGTGCAGACGGACCAACAGCCATTTTTACTACCATTAAACTGGCACCTCACTTGCTTGGTCCTATTGCTATTGCTGCATATTCATATATGGCACTTGTTCCGGTGATAATTCCTTTGGTAGTAAAATTATTATGTACGAAAAAAGAATTATCCATCAATATGAAGGAGCAGGAAAAGAAATTTCCTTCTACAACTGAAATCAAGAATCTTCGTGTTCTGAAAATAATATTCCCAATTGCAGTTACAACAGTTGTTGCACTGTTTGTTCCCAGTGCTGTACCACTGATTGGTATGTTGATGTTCGGTAATCTTATCAAAGAAGTTGGGAACAGCACATCACGCTTGTTCGACGCTGCATCCAACAGTATTATGAATGCTGCTACAATTTTTTTAGGTCTTTCAGTTGGAGCTACAATGACAACTGAAGCTTTCCTGAATCTGACAACTATAGGAATAGTTATCGGAGGTTTCTTAGCTTTTGCTCTGTCAATTGCCGGAGGTATTATCTTTGTTAAGATATTCAATTTATTCAGTAAAAAGAAGATAAACCCACTTATTGGTGCGACAGGTCTGAGTGCTGTGCCAATGGCTTCGAGAGTTGCAAACGAAATTGCATTGAAATATGATCCTAAAAACCATGTTCTGCAATACTGTATGGCAAGTAATATTTCCGGAGTGATAGGTTCAGCTGTTGCTGCAGGCGTTCTTATATCTTTCTTAGGTTAGATATATTCGCATTTTTTAATTTAAATCTGCAAATACTTGCATAAATATGAGGTTAAACCAAATTATTTAGCTTTATTTGTAAAATAATAGTGGGAATGTTATATCCTTTTCTTATTTAAACACAATGAATATGAAGGACACTCTTGAGACAAATTTGCCTGCTGAAGACGCAGGCAAATTAGAAAATGAAACAGCTTCTGCTGAATATGCAGAAAGCTCTATGGATACAG
The DNA here is from genome assembly GCA_937894065.1 of uncultured Parabacteroides sp. Taxonomy (GTDB): domain Bacteria; phylum Bacteroidota; class Bacteroidia; order Bacteroidales; family Tannerellaceae; genus Parabacteroides. The sequence goes on from CALCST010000017.1 coordinate 129,303, forward strand.
TAAATAATTCTGTCGAAGCAAATGTTGCTGCAAACAAGCTGACCAAAGAAGGAATTCTGGAAAAATTAAGTCAGATAGTAAGTAATCCGGAAGAAACAACTCGTAGCGAAGTGGAAGCTTTAAAACAAGCTTTCTATAAAATCCGAAGAAACGAAGTTGACGAATTGAAAAAAGAATTTATTGAAAACGGCGGCGAAGAAAAGGATTTTACAGTACCCGAAAATAAAGAAGAAACCGCTCTGAAAGCATTATTGGCAGAATATAAGGAAAAAAGAGCTGTGATTTTAGCAGAAGAAGAACGTATCAAAAACGAAAACTATGCTATAAAACTTCAGTTAATAGAGCAACTGAAGGCCTTATGTGAAAGCCACGAAGACTTCAACAAGCTTTACAACGATTTCAAAGAAATACAACAAAAATGGAAGGAAATACAGAATATTCCTCAAGAACATGTTAATGATTTATGGAAAAGCTATCAGACCTACTCTGAAAAATTCTATGATATCATAAAAATAAACAATCAGTTCCGCGACTACGATTTCAAGAAAAATCTTGAAATGAAAACAGCGTTGTGTGAAACTGTTGAAAAACTAAAAGATGAAGAGGATGCTGTTTCTGCTTTCTATCAGTTGCAAAAACTACACCAGCAATGGAGAGAAATCGGTCCGGTTGCTAAAGAGTTAAGAGATGGTTTGTGGAGTAGATTCAAAGCTGCTTCTACAGTCATAAATAAACGCCATCAACAGCATTTTGAATCACTCAAAGCTAAAGAACAGGATAATCTAGCTGCAAAAACAGCTATTTGCGAAGAAATTGAAGCTATTGACTTTTCTTCTTTAAAGTCTTATAAAGACTGGGAAGATAAAAGTAAAACTGTTCTGGAACTTCAAGAAAAATGGAAAACTATTGGATTTGCTCCAAAGAAATATAATGTCAAAATTTTCGAACGTTTCCGTGCTGCCTGCGATAACTATTTCAACAAGAAAACAGAATTTTACAAACAGGCAAAATCTGAAATGGACAATAATCTCGCAAAGAAACGTGAACTTTGTGAGAAAGCAGAATCATTAAAGGACAGCACAGACTGGAAAGCTACAACTGAGAAATTCATTGCTTTGCAAAAAGAATGGAAAACTGTAGGTTCAGTTTCTCGTAAGCATTCAGATGCTATATGGAAACGTTTCATAACTGCATGTGACTATTTCTTCGAACAAAAAGAAAAAAACACTAGTTCCCAGAAAAACGAGGAGAAGGAAAATCTTGCAAAGAAAAAGACTGTTATCGCAAAAGTTAAAGAGCTGTTAGAATCAGAAAATATTGAAAACGCATTCGATAGCCTGAAAGAACTTATTGCTGAATGGAATTCTATTGGTCATGTCCCTTTCAAGGAAAAGGACAAAATTTACAAAGCTTACCATGATGCTGTAAACTCATTATACGATAAACTTAAAATAAGTAAGAATGATAGAAAAATGCAGTCATTCCGCAACAATGTAAACGACATAATGAGCGGTGAGCGCAGTAAAAACAAACTATACAACGAAAGGGAAAAATTGATGCGTATGTATGACAGAATGAAAAATGAACTTCAAACATACGAAAACAACATCGGATTCCTAAATATTTCTTCTAAAGGAGGAAACGGTCTTATCAAAGAAATGGAACGTAAGATTGAAAAACTAAAAGACGATATGGCTCTTACTGTCAAAAAAATTGAGACAATCGACGAAAATTTGGATTAATAACATTTCTCCTATATTACAGACTGCGAGTTGGCATGTATTATATTTATTCTTGCCGGCCCGCAGTTTTTATCATTCTAAAAACTAAAAACATTGGCTAATATTCACTATTTCAACCCAGGACACGAAACTGCCGTTTGGCAAGGGAAAAAGAATTATACTGCTCCTACAAATGTAAGAATTATGACTGAAGATTTATCCTTATTGCCTATGTGGTATGGTAAATCAAACGACTTTGTTATAACAGAGCAAGATTTTTCTATAACTTTTCATCAACATTGTGAACAAATATTCAATAAAGAATTAGCCAAACCTGTTAATCGTAAGAATATTAAAGAGAGATTAATTTCTAACGAAAACATAGAAGCTTTCCCATGGGGAATATCACCTCAAGCCCTAAATGTTTTCTCTTCACTAAATAATAATAAAATAAATGTCAGAGAATGGAATGAGAAATATAAGGTTCTAACAGGAAGACAATCTTCACAACTATGTCTTGAAATATTGTCTGGTGGATATCCGTCACTCAAACTTCCATCAATTCCTCTTTTCTGTAATAATATCAATATGCTTTCTGATTACATTAATTTGCACAGAAAAGAAAAGTTGATACTTAAATCACCTTTTTCTTCATCAGGAAGAGGACTCTTATGGATTCAGAATACTGAGCGTTGGGGAAACAAAGAAGAAATGTGGGCTAAAAGTGTAATTGAGAAACAAGGAGAAGTCAGTATAGAGCCAGCACTAGATAAATATATGGACTTTGCAATGGAATTCTATTCTGATGGTAAAGGGAATATCAAATACGAAGGTCTATCTGTTTTCTCTACTGAAGAACGCGGAGCATATAGCGGTAATTTATTAGGAAAAGAAGATATACTAGAGAATGAACTTATCAAATATGTATCAAAAGAGCAAATACTATTAACTAAAGAAAAACTAATCAATGCCTTACAAACAATATTCTCAAATGAATATGAAGGTTTTCTTGGTGTTGATATGCTCATTTATAAGGAAAACAATCAATATTACATTCACCCATGTGTAGAAATTAATATGAGATATACTATGGGAATGGTAGCTTTGCAACTGTCAAGAAATTTTATACATAATGAAACTACTGGTAAATTCATAGTTTCGTTTGAAAAAGAAAAAGGAGCTGCTTTAAGGAAACATAGAGAAATGTGCGAATCCTATCCTCTTTCTATTAATAATGGGAAAATTATCAAAGGATATTTCTCATTATGCCCAATTAATGAAAATACTCATTATAAAGCATACATTATATGTAAATAGCGATATCATCTTGATGTTAATCAATTAATACACAATTATACACTTAAAGCATATAAACATAAAAATATAATTGCCATATTTGAGAAGTAAACAAATTTTAAGCCACAAATTTATTTCTAAATTATTAAAACCATGAGAAAAGTAAATCTTTTATTAGCAGCATTCTTTATCTGCATTGCCACTTTTGCCCAGCAATCGCTATGGGGTGGCCAGAACATTGTTTCTCCGGAAATAAATCCGGATAATACTGTAACTTTCAGATATTACGCACCTAAAGCAATTCAGGTAAAAGTTACAGGTGATTTTCTTCCTACAGTAAAAATTGACACTCAATTCGGTAAAGTTGATGTTCCGGGAGATGCAAATCTTAAAGAAGGAAAAGATGGAATATGGGAATATACAACACCAGAACCACTTGCTTCCGAATTATATAACTATTCATTCATTGTAGACGGATTAAAAGTTACAGATCCTAACAATGTATATGTAAGCCGTGATGTTGCATCAGTCTTTAATATTTTTATAGTTAAAGGTGAGCCTGGTGATTTATATAGCGTGAATAAAGTACCTCATGGAACAGTCTCAAAACGCTGGTATCATAGTGACGCATTAGGATATGACCGTCGACTGACTGTTTATACTCCTGCTGGTTATGAAACTAGTGGAAAACGTTATCCTGTATTATATTTATTACACGGTATGGGCGGTGATGAAGAAGCATGGATAACTCTTGGAAGAACTGCTCAAATCTTAGATAATCTTATTGCTCAGGGGAAAGCAAAACCAATGATTGTAGTAATGCCAAACGGAAATGTAGACCAAGAGGCAGCACCAGGTGAATCATCTCTTGGTTTATATAAACCAACAACTGCTCTTCCTAGAACTATGGAAGGGACAATGGAAAGTACTTTCCCTGAAATAATAAATTTCATAGAAAAAAATTATAGAGTTGATAAAAAGAAATCAAGTCGTGCTATTGCCGGACTCTCTATGGGAGGATATCATTCTCTACATATTTCAAAAGAATATCCTGATAAATTTGACTACGTTGGTCTGTTCTCTGCTGCAATTCTTCCTGATAAAGAAAAGGATTCTGATATCTATAAAAATTTAGAGGGTAAGTTGGCAAAACAATTTGAAAAAGCACCAAAACTTTATTGGATTGCTATAGGAAAAACAGACTTCCTTTATAAAGCTAATGTTGAATACAGAGAAATGTTAGACAAACATAATTATCCATATATATACAGAGAAAGTGATGGTGGACATATATGGAGAAACTGGAGAATTTACTTGTCTGAATTTGTTCCGATGCTTTTTAAATAATAAGAATTTCATATTAAACATCCAGCCTTTTTTATAGGTTGGATGTTTTTGTTTATAATCATATATCAAAAATATTTCTGATAATCCACCATAAAATAACTGTTCCAAAGATAAACCAAATGAATTTTGCCTTATGTAACTTTATATATAATGCAGGTTTCTTATTCCTCATTATTTCTGCATAAGATAATATTACTATTAAAGGTAGTGATAAAACAAATAATAAATTATATCTTATTGCTCCAAATATATCAAAATGAAGAAGACTATGAATTGCTCTTTGAGAGCCACATCCAGGACATTTTAACCCAGTTAATAATAGAAACGGACATTTGGGAAAAATAGCTATATCACTTGGATTGAATTTATAATAAATCAAAACCAAAACTGATACAGCTAAAATTCCTAAAAGTATTTTATTCATTTAATCAGACATTAAAACAAATGTAGAAAATTGATTATAAACGAAATAATACCACATACCAAACCTACAAAGAATGATATTTTAACCCACTTTTCAGCATTTGCACTTCTTAATTCTGCCTCCGCATATTTTTCTTGAGCATATAAAGAACTTACTTTGGATGCATTAATAATACCAATTATACCAAAAGGTAAACAACAAAAAATAGTAACCAGAATTGATTCTGTTAACCATGTTTTAGGACAAGTGTTTGTTTCCATAATATTTATATTTAATAATTAACATAACTACTAGCTGAAAAAGCAATAAAAACAATAACTAGTAAATAAAGAAGCCAGAAAATAACGGCACTAGCTAACGACCAAATAATCCACTTTCGGGCATTGTTTGAATGTATTTGAGCCTGTTCATAATTTCCACTCAAATATAAAGAATCAACTTTAGTAGCATTTACAATACCGGCAATACCAAAAGGCAAACAGCATAAAATTGTAACCAAAATAGATTCAACCAACCATGTTTTTGGCATTTCTTTCTTAGTGGTTGGTGGTTCTGGAGGAATTTCCTGAACTAATGAATTCAACTCGGGAACTTGATATACCGGCAACCATTGTGATTGTCCAGCAGTCCAAACCATTGTCTCTCTTGAAATTCCTTTTGCTTTTAATTCTTCAATAGAAAAAGGACCTTGCTTTACATTGTTAATTAAAATATAGAATTCCATATAAATAGTATTAAATTCCCGTTCCCTATAGGAATATTATTAAATTAAAAGATGTGGGAACTACGTTTACCCAATCTTTATCAGGTAATAAAAATATCTAAATATGCAAATACCCAAAAGTCAGACTTTTGAAGACAAGTAAACTACACCTTTCATTATATATACCTAATATAAATGACATTAAGTATAATACAAATATATAGAATGAAATCTTAAAAATCACTTTCAAAAATAGTTTATTTATTCATAATAAAAAAAGAGTATTAAGAAAATCACTTAAAGTTAGATTTCCTTAATATCTCTTTTTTACAAAGTATAATAAAGCTTTTCAAAATAAAGCATTATAATATTAAATAATACAATCAACAACTCCTATCATATTTACATTTAAGGTCGTTATAAATATAAGATTTTCTATGAATTGGTTTAATAAAAAGAATATCCTTCTATTTTCTCATTTTCATCTATAAGCTTTATGATACAATGCCTCTATATCCTCCACAGAGGTAGGGCGAGGATTGCCTCCTGTACATACATCATTAAAAGCATCTATTGCCAACATATGCAAATCTTCTTCACGCACTCCGATTTCACAAAGTTTCTGAGGAATACCAATACTTAAAGACAACTTACGTACGGCTTCTATTGCGGCATTTACTCCATCTTCAACACTCATTCCTTCAGTATTTACTCCCATTGCTTTAGCTATATTTATATATTTTGGAGCAGCTGGAGAATTGGCATTATATTCCATAACATAAGGTAACAACAAAGCATTGGCTACTCCATGTGGAGTATCATAATGAGCACCCAGAGGATGTGCCATAGAATGAACTATACCCAAACCAACATTACTGAATCCCATTCCGGCAATATACTGAGCCTGTGACATTGCTTCACGTGCAACAACATCACTACCATCATCTACTGCATTCTTCAAATTTGCAGCTATCATTTCAATAGCTTTCAATTCAAACATGTCAGACATAACCCATGCTCCGGGAGTAATATAACTTTCAATCGCATGAGTCAAAGCATCCATACCTGTTGCAGCAGTAAGCCCTTTAGGCATTGAATACATTAATTCTGGATCCACAATAGCAACAGAAGGTATGTCATTAGGATCTACACATACCATTTTCTTCTTGGCATTCTCATCTATAATTACATAATTAATTGTTACCTCAGCAGCAGTACCTGCCGTTGTTGGAAGAGCAAATGTGGGAACTGCCTTATTTCTGGTACCAGCAACCCCTTCCAAAGAACAAACATCAGAGAATTCAGGGTTATTAACCACTATGCCAATACCCTTTGCTGTATCAATAGAGGAACCGCCCCCCAAGGCAACTATAAAATCCGCTCCAGAAGCTTTAAATGCCGATACACCATTCTGCACATTCTTAATAGTCGGATTTGCTTTCAGGTCACTATAAATTTCATACGGAATATTATTTTTATCAAATACTTCTATGATTTTATCTGCGACCTTAAAGCGGATCAAATCTTTGTCTGTTACAAAAAATGCTTTCTTATAACCTCTTCGTTTAGCTTCAATGGCAATACTTTCGCGACTTCCTGCTCCAAAATAGGAAGTCTCATTTAATATCATTCTATTCATAAGTATATAGTTTATTAAAGATTACAATGTTTCAAATACAATTTGACTAGATTATAAAAGACATCAACATATATCATATATCCAAAATATGTAATCCAGCCGTCAATTCCCTAGATTCTCCATTAACCACCAATTCTGCTGTTGCTCCCAAAGGAATTTTCACTGTAAGCTTAATCTTTCCACCTGCAGTTCTCTTCCACTCCGTAGAAATTTCTCCTGCTATAGATTTATAAGAACCCTTTGCCCAATCCATATTTTCAGGGAAATGAGGAGAAATACGTATTTTACGGAAACCAGGAGAATTTTCATCATAATTTATTCCCGCTATATTATTCATCATCCAGGCTGATATGTCACCAAGAAAAACATGATTCAATGATGCGTCACGGAATTCAGGACTGAGAGTCCATGTTTCAGGCAAAGTATTATAACCCATAGTCTCCACCCAATATCCCCATGATGGAGCTTCTTTTTTCATAATCATTTTCATGACATCTTCAATATATCCGTAACGAGTAAGCATTGCTGGAACTGTTTTGGAACCAATCAAACCAAAATCAAGGAAATAATCATTATTCACAACCAGTTCATGAAGCTTTTCTGCTACAGCCTGTTCTTTTCCTTCCGGAACAAGTCCAAGATACAATGCTAACGCCTGTGCTGCCTGAGTTCCTTCAGCATATGTTGCAGATTGAGTATTAAAGAACTTTCCATTAATTCTGTTCTTCAACTCCTCTGCTTTCTTCAAATATGGTGTAGGATCTTTTCCAAGAAGTGAAGCAAAACGGGCCATCAGTTTATTATCCAGGTAATAATAAGCAGTAGATGTATATTCATTATTTGTCGTTGCTTTCCAATATACCCAGTCACTCAAACCAAAGGTTAGGAAACCGTCTTTTTCCTTTGTCTTGAGATAGGACAGATAATGTTCCATAGTAGGATACAACTTTTCTATACTTTCAGTTGTTCCATAATAATTATACAAAGCATTTGGTATTATGAACATTACAGCATCCCATACCGGACCAGGGAACTCACCATATCCCCAACCACTTGAAGGGATTATACCTGAAATATCCCCACCTTCACGCTGATTGTCTATAATATCGTTCATCCATTTCTCATAAAACTTTATGCCATCAAAGCCAAGGAGTCCAAGGTCGATGGCAACATGAGCATCAGCGGTCCAACCGTTTTTCTCACGCTGCGGGCAATCTGTTGGAATACTGTGAAGATTGCTGCGATATGCCTGCATCGTTGCATTCCATATCTTATTAAATGTTTCATTTGAACAAGAAAAAGTTCCTACAGGCTTGACATCTGTATGAATAAACAAGGCAGTAAGATTCTCCTCTGTTAACTTTAGCGGTTTGTCACTTTCTACTTCCACATATTGGAATCCATGATATGAGAATGATGGAACAAATATTTCCTCGTCACCTGTTCCTTTCAGATAATACTCGTCCATCTGGAATACTTCTCCCGGTTTTACAGGATGATAATAAACATTTATATTACCCTGTTCCAAACGTCCGTTTTCCTTAAGCAGTTCTCCATGTTTAACCGTTATATGTGTGCCTGCTTCACCTTTAACCTTCAAACGGCATAATCCGGCAATGTTTTTAGGAAAGGAGAAAACATATAATTTATCACTAAACGATTTAACAGATACAGGTTTGAATTCTTCTGTTACCCGAATACCCGGCATTTCCTGAGCAACAATCAAATCAGAGGGAGAAGATGTTTCAAGCGCATGTTTCCATGAAGAGTCATCAAATGAAGGAAATTTCCAACCTTCCGGTTCAAGACGAGCATCATAACGGTCACCACTGTAAATATTATTATAAGTATATGGTCCACAAGTTGTACGCCAAGTATCATCAGATACAATAGTTTCCGAAGTTCCGTCTTCATAAGCAATCCTCATCTCACATAACATTCTTGGACGGTTTCTCCAACGAGCTTCATGGAAATTCCATACGGCAACAGATTGTTCATTATACCAGCCATTACCTAAAACGGCAGCTAATGCATTATCTCCATTCTGCAAAAGTTCAGTAACATCATGTGTCACATATAAATTCCGCTTATCAAAATGTGTATATCCCGGATCAAGGAAGTTCTCACCAACACGCTTGCCATTAATAAACATCTCATAATAACCGGCAGCTGAAACATAAAGTCGTGCAGATTTAACAGACTTATCAACAGTGAAACTTTTACGGAACATTGGAGCTGGTTCGTATTCCTTATCCTTATCATCAGTTATCCATTTTGCTTTCCATTCCGCATTCTCACCTTTACCAAGTTCAAAACTGGCAGTTTCAGATATACGACATATTTTATTATTACTGTCCCACACTTTTACTTGCCAATAATAACGTGTATCCGGTTCAAGTTCCTTATTTTCGTCGTACAAAGAAAGATTGTCCGGAGATGTTCCGATAAATATCTCATAATGTCCCGGAATAAATGTTGTATCTTTTCCTGCATATTCCCAAGTAAAACGAGGATTTTCAGTGTCCAGACCTATCGGATTTACAAGATATTCAGTACGAAGATTTACAGGAATTATATCATTGTTTGTCTGTTCACAAGCAGTTAACATAGTTGCAGAAACTGCCAATATTAAGAAAGTCTTTTTATTCATAACATGTAATTTTAAAAGAACAAAGTTTTTACAAGGGTTTCTAATTATTTTGTTGTCTTGCCAACATGTTCCTTATTACTAATTATAATCTTTATTCCATCCGGAGCCTCAACCTTAGAAGCAACAGAACCGTCCGGACGTTTATCATGGCGAATCCTGACTATTCCCTTTGGAGTCGGGAAAGTTCCCTCTGTCCATTCCAAATCAGCAAGATGAGGTTCTATAAGAAGGACTGAACAACCCGGTTCAAGAACTTTAACACCAAGTACATTTGCAGTCAACCACGAAGTCGGTCCGGAAGCCCAGCCATGACAAAGACTATGGCGGAAACCTTTATAACAATAAGCGCCGAAATCTCCATGAATATCTTTTTTACCTTCCGGTACAATTTCATCAATCGGTGCTGCATCAGGTAACCAATCCAAATTGAAATCTTCCCAAAACGTAGTTGCTCCCATATCTAGCATTGCTCCCCAATATTCTCTGATTATATCAAGTGCTCCGGAATAATTACCGGCCAAAGCCATAGAGCATAACATATAATATCCATAGAATGTAGAAAATCCACGTCCTCCTTCAACGGACAAATATTTCTTATCAGCTTCGGAAGCATCAAGAAGCCCTGCCCAAGCCAACAAAGCTGCAGCCTGTTTCATTCCTGGTTCGGTCGGTTTTCTGTCTAATGAAAGGAAAGGTTCAATTACATTAGCTGCCGCTTTACGTAATTTTTCCTCAGCTTTATTACATTCTGAAGCAAGACTTTCTTCTCCTAACAAAAGGCATAGTTCTGAGCCATATTTCATTGCTTGTACCATCAAAGCCTGTAAACCTGCATTTATAGCTTCGGGATTCGCATTTGAAGGCCAGTCAAGAAATCTCATTCCATCAAGTTTTTCCTTCCCATTATCATCTATCTTAGATATAAGAAGTTTCAGGAGTCCGGTAAGATAGGGCTTCTGTGATTCAAGATATGCCACATCTCCGTTATACAAATACCAGTCGCGCTGAATAAGCAACCACCATATCGAATAAGAGCTTATACCATTCATCCAAGATGGCAATGGAGTTATATCACGAGTTAGATCAAGACTTTTAGGAACTACCTCGTTATATCCGAAAACAGAATTTATCGTCATAACTTCCGGATGCATATCGCCAATCCAAACAAGACGGTCGCGCTTTATTCCATCCCACAAATATTCCTGCATATTAAGGTGAACAGTGTATGCTCCGGTTTGCCATATTTGATTTAACCGTTCATCATTACATTTGAACGAACCTTTATACGGAATATCACGATATGTTGATATTGCCCTTATTTCCTTAATCTGAAGTTCTGCTGAGTCATCTATCAAATCTATACGTACAAAACGAAAACCGGAATTTCCAACTTCTGTTACACCCAACCATGGAAGTGAAATCTGGAAATCACGCATGGCATGGTCATTGGTAGCACCGTTCTTACCGTCAATATCACACATTGCCTCGCTTACAGATTCTCCGAAGCGGATACGAACTCGCACAGGTTCATGATTTCCAGGCATTCCGGTTACTATCTGAATACCGCCTTGTATCTCTTTACCAAAATCCAAAAGTAATGCCGGAAATTGTGTGTGCGTGCTTTTCATCAGGCACACACGACTATTTGACAAATCAGACTGTCCATTTCCTGCCGACAACAAATATTGTCCATTTATTATGTTGGCACTATCCTGCTTCCATATAATTCGCACAGGCGAAATATAATCGCGTACCCTTGAATCGCGTTGTTGCGAAAACAAGGATACGCAAGTCAGTAATAGTCCAGTAATAAATACTATTTTACGCATAAGCTAGGCATTAATCATAGTCCAAAAGCCGGAACCAAATCATCAAGCTGTTGCTGAGTCATTCCAACAGGATCTTCTCCTGAAGCCATTCTTGCACTAAAGAATATTTGTGCAGATTTGCTCAAAGTATCAATTGCATCGAAACATTCTATCAAGTCCTCTCCTACTGCCAATATTCCATGTTTTTCCCAAAATACAACATCATGTTCTGCCAATTGCTTGATAGTTGCTTTAGCCAATTCTACAGTTCCTGGAATTTCATATGGAACAATTCCAATTCCTTTAGGAACAATTATACGGCACTCAGGAATCATGCTCCATAACGTCTTGGTAAGCAATGCAGAATCCAAAAAACGACGGCAATGAGTCATACCAATTAAATCTGTAGGATGAGTATGCAAAACCACTTTATTATCACGACCTGTACTACGAACATAATTATGCATCATAAGATGCGAAGGCAATTCTGATGTTGGTTTTATCGGCTGCTCTGCAATAATCTCATAACTTAAGCCATCTTTTGAAATACGAATCAAAGAACCATTATCAAAAGGTGATTGAGCCACATAACGCATTCTCTTACCTGTTCCTGTAACATAAAATATATGTCCTGCAAGGAATGTCATCTTTTCAGGCAATTCAACTGGCGGTAACAACGCAGGAAGTGATTTCTCAGTTTCACTAAGCAAGTCTGTAACATTTACAGATATATTTCCACCATTACGTTCAGCCCAACCTTTGGTCCATAAATAGCCTGCCACTTCTGCTATTCGTCCTATTTCGGACATCAGAGATTTGTTATTTCTTAAATCTATCATATTTTTTGAGTTTTTGAGTTTTTAAGTTTTTGAGTTTATATAGTTTTAGTCTTGTAATACCAATCGTTTTATATTCTCAAATATTAGGAAATATCAAAGAAAATATAAGTACACACATTCCAAGAACCAAAACAAATACAGTCTTAGAGTCTGCTCCTTTCCATTCCTTTAATATAATTCCCCATATATTACTGAAAATTACGTTCAACGACATCAGTATGCTCCATGAAAAAGCCATCATAACCGGAGAATCGGTAAAGAAACTTTTCCCCATTCCCAATCCGAAGAATTGAGAATACCAAAGCAAACCTGCCAAAAGGCAAAATACAACATTATTAGCTATTACTTCTCCAGAAACTGAAAAATATTCCTTACCTGTGTTATTTATTTTATTCTGATAAATACAATAAACAGCATTTGTTACAAAGCCACCCATTGTTACCAGCATAATAACAGGATTCATAACGAACAATTCATTTGCCCCTTTTTCACGCATAAGTTCAGAAACCGGAGCTCCAGCCTCAAGCCCAAGATTAAAGCATGCACTCATAACACCTGCCAGCAATGCCACTGCCAAACCTTTACTCAGTGCAAAGTCTTTAACGGCAGCCTTCTTCTCTTCTTCTGTCATATTGCGTGAGCGCAAACTTCCGGCATAGCCTATAATAGCTATACCAGCAAGAGTTATGCACACACCAAACAACAAAACTAATCCTTCACCTTGAAACAGGTTCTTGCCTTGCATCACTGCCGGGAAAAGTGTGCCGAAACCGGCACAAGTTCCCAAAGCAATACTCTGCCCTAAAGCAACTCCCAAATAACGCATGCTCAGACCAAAAGTAAGACCTCCGATTCCCCACAACATTCCGTAAAAGACGGACATCATACTTCCTTCCATCTGAAACAAATCAAGGATGCCGGTTCCGGAAGGCAATGCCAACAAAGTTCCAAGCAATGGAAAAATTATCCAGGCAAATATTCCCTGGACAAGCCAGAAACTTTCCCAACTCCATGATTTTATCTTATTTATCGGAACATAAGAACTACTCTGTCCCAAACTTCCCAATGCTATAATCAGTAAACCAACAAGAATATCCATATTCTACATTCTTTTACCGGTCACTTCATTTTCATATCTTTCTATTTCCGGAATATATCCGTTTCCTACCGGAACTTCATTCTTCATACAGAACATATCCCACACTGCATTCCAAGGCATATTCTTTGCTTCTTCCTGCAATGCCAGGCGCTGGAACAAACGTCCGGAATCTTCATATTCCTGAAGCAAAGCTGACGGTTCAAGCAATGCCTGCAACAATGCTTTCTGAGCAGCTCTGACTCCAATCACATAAGCGCCGATTCTGTTTATCGTAGCATCAAAATAATCAAGTCCGATATGTATTCTGTCCAATGCTCCGGAGCGAACTAACTCACGCGACAAATCAAGTAATTCATCGTTCATTACCACAACGTGGTCACTGTCCCATCTGATTGGGCGACTCACATGAAGCATAATTTCCGGGGTGAAGAGAAGCAAAGATGAAATCTTGTCGGCAATGCTTTCAGACAAATGGAAATGTCCTGTATCCAAAGTTACCATCTTCTGTTTTTTCACGCCATAACCAAGATAGAAATCATACGAACCGACTGTATAACTTTCAAGACCTATTCCAAAGAGCTTTGCTTCAATACAATCTTTCATATTCTTATAATCAACCGCAAATATCTCATCTAAGGATTTTTCAAGAATCTGACGATATTTCAATCGGCTGGCTGGAACTTCCTTGCTTCCGTCATGAATCCAAAGATTCATTATACAAGGATCATTTTGAGCCTTTCCCATTTCTTCACTTATCCAACGGCAGCGTTTTGTATGCTCAATCCAGAAATTCCTGATTTCATCGTCCGGATTTGACAAAGTAAAGTTTCCACTTTTAGGATGAGAGAAAGAAGTGCTGTTGAAATCAAGTTTCATATCATTTTCCTTTGCCCAATCCATCCAACTCTTGAAGTGGCAAGGTTCAATCTCATCACGGTCCACTACTTTTCCCTCAAAATCACCATATATTGCATGAAGATTCAAACGATGTTTTCCGGGAATCAGTGACGAAGCTTTGAGTATATCGGCACGAACCTCATCAATATTCCTGGCACGTCCTGGATAATTTCCTGTAACCTGAATTCCGCCGGTCAATTCTCCTCCTTGGTTCTCAAAGCCAGACACATCATCTGTCTGCCAGCAATGCAGAGATAATGCTATTTTCTGCAATTGCTCCATAGCTTTTTCTGTATCTACTCCAAGAGAGGCATATCTTTCTTTTGCCATTTCATAGGCTTCAATCACGTTCTTTTCCTTAATCATAATCTTATTATTTTGAGGTTAAACTTAAATATTCAGAATATTCACGGTCATATTGTCCGGCGCCACTATTCGGAACAAATATTTTAGGAGAAACAACCGACAATATCATGCGCCGCATTTCCCAACGGTCACTCACCAGTCCTGCAGAACGTGCCTGAATCAAACCGTTTCCTATTGCCGTGGCTTCGGATGGACCGGCAACAACCGGCATCTGTATTACATCTGCTATCAACTGATTCAGGAAATCATTCTTGGCTCCACCGCCTATCACATGCAGACATTCAATTGGGAAAGGAGACATTCGTTTAAGTATATCCAACACTTTACGATAGCTGAAAGCGAGACTTTCAAATATACATCGAACAAACTGCCCGACTGATTCCGGAACCGGCTGCTGAGTCCTTCGGCAATATCCACAAATTGCATCCTGCATATTTTCAGGATTGTCAAAGCTTGAATCATTAGGATTTACCAAACTTCGAAAAGGAATTTCTTCTTTCATCATATCTAACAGTTCCGGATATGAATAATCATGTCCCGAGCGTTTCCACTCCTCACGGCAACGCTCAAGAAGCCACATTCCGGTAATATTCTTCAGAAAACGGATTGTTCCGTCCACTCCGCCCTCATTGGTGAAATTCTCATTATACGATTCTTCTGTTATGATAGGAGAATCTGTCTCGATTCCCATCAAACTCCATGTTCCGCTGCTCAAGAACGCGAAATTTCTGTTTTGAGCAGGAACGGCAGCAACAGCCGAAGCTGTATCGTGTCCGGCAACTGCAATAACCGGAACTGGTTCCAATCCTGTTTCCTTGCACAAAGCTTCCGTAAGCAAACCAACCTCTGTTCCCGGGAAAACAATTTCTCTGAAAAGCGATGCTGGAACGCCTGCGGCATTCAACAATTCCTCATCTATTTTCTTTGTATATGGATTTACTATCTGAGCCGTTGAAGCATCAGTATATTCACACACCATTTTCCCCGTAAGCATATATGAAAGCAAATCTGGAATAAGCAAAGCTGCAGAAGCATGTGATAGAGGTGAAAAACTATCAGCAGACATCTGATAAAGCTGGAAAAGGCTGTTGAAATTCATTATCTGTATTCCCGTCCGCTCATAAACTTCTTTCTGAGACATCTTTTCGGTAAAGAAACGCTCCGGAGATTTCTCTGTGTAAGGGTCGCGATAAGCTCTCGGCAGTCCAAGTATAACTCCGTCCGGACCAACAAAACCAAAATCAACGCCCCAAGTGTCGATTCCAACAGACGTAAGGCTAATATTTCTTTTTCCACAATAACGGAGAGCTTCTTTCA
Source organism: uncultured Parabacteroides sp. (assembly GCA_937894065.1). Lineage (GTDB taxonomy): Bacteria > Bacteroidota > Bacteroidia > Bacteroidales > Tannerellaceae > Parabacteroides. The sequence goes on from CALCST010000017.1 coordinate 145,409, forward strand.
GTTCATTATAGATATGGAATATATCCCAATAATAACGTCCGTGAAGCTCCAATATGCCATTTGAAAAACGATGTATTTCTTCCATTTCAAACTTTCCGTCCTTGAATTCCATCAGGACCGCACGCCCGCTTGTCGCTCCAATGTCGAATGCCAGAAAAGTGTTCACTTCCATAATAAGCTATATGATTTGAGGTTTTTTATTACTTTTGAGCAAAGTTATCTGCTTGCAGACATAAAAAAATACACATATTGATTTTAAACCTTTCAATTCTGATATAAATTATGGAAACACACAAGAAAGACCAAATATATTATCTCACCTACAGCGCAAACGACGAAGCTTGGGGAACGATTGTGACCACGGCTGGATTTCAGGATATTCCACCACACACAATGTATCCGCCACTGCAACATCCGGAGAGTTATAATTTTCTACCGCAAAACGGGCGTATACTTAACGAATATCAGTTTGTTTATATAGTAAAAGGCAGCGGCTCTTTCATATCCGACCACTGCAAAAAACGGCAAGTTAAAACCGGAGATTTAATTATTCTTTTTCCGGGAGAATGGCATAACTATTCGCCGGACAAAGAATCCGGATGGCAGGAATATTGGATTGGATTCAAAGGAATTTATATGGAGAATCTGATTGCGAAAAGATTCTTTTCCATAGACAAGCCTGTACTGGAATTGGGTATCAGCAATTCACTCCTAAGCCTTTATGAAGATTTACTGCATATCGCCAACGAAGAAAAATCAGGTTTTCAGATTATGCTTGCCGGATTGTTGCATCACATCACAAGCACTATATTCTACAAGCAGAAAAACCGTTCTTTCGAAAATACTTATGTAAAAGAAAAGCTCGACGAAGCACGAAGAATAATGAAATCAGAGATAGAGAATCCTCTTTCGCCCGAAGAAATCGCGTCGCAACTTGGGCTCGGATATTCGTGGTTCAGAAAAACATTCAAGGAATATACGGGAGTTTCTCCTGCGCAATACCAAATTCAGTTGCGGCTGAACTATGCAAAGGAGCTTCTCACCCGTACATCTTTGAACATCACAGAGATTGCATATAAACTGCACTTCGAGAACGTGGGTCAATTCTCCACTTTCTTCAAGAAAAGAGAAGGACTGACCCCGAAAGAATACAGGGATTTATAAAGTTTTATAAACTATAGCTTTCGGCGCGGACTTAAGCATAGGTTCGCGTTTTGCCTTGAATTCTTTAAGATATTCCTGCTTTGAATGATACAGATTGGCAGCATCGTCCTTATATTCTTCAAAGAAAAAGAAAAGACAAGGATTGTTGCTGTCCTGATAAAGTTCGTAGCGGACGCATCCGGCTTCCTTGCGTGTAGCCTCAATCAATGGAGCTGCTATTCCTTTGAAATCATCAATGCAGTCCGGCTTTATTTCCATCCTTGCTGTAAGAATTACCGACGAGCCTTTATATTTCTTCCAGCTGTCATAACCTTTGTCAAGATTCAGAACCTCAAAACCCATATCAACCAGTTTCCAAGCAGCTTTACGACTTCTCACCCCGCCTTTGCAGAATACGGCAACAGGCTTGGATTTATCCAACAATGAATCTGCTTTATGAGAGAAATCTTTCTTTTTCATATCAATCAGAACAGAGCCGGGAACTGTGCCTGCATTATATTCATCCTCAGTACGCACGTCAACTACCTGTAAATTGTTCATCTCTGAAACCTTTTTATCGAAAGTTTCAACATCCAGAGTGCGATAAACCGGCGTTTTAGGGAAAAGCACACGAAGCACTCTTTCCAATCCTTCTTTCCTCAAATCTTCTTCCACGGCATAAATCAAGCCATCGGAGTCAACAAGATACAAAGCTGAAGATTCGGAATTATATTTCGTTACCCATTCAAATCCTGATTTTTTATAGTGGTTATACACATCCGTGAAATATTGTTCACGGTCTTTCTTAAAAGAAGAACTGTCCGACGATGAAGTTTCAACAAGAATATATTTTGCTTTTACCTCATCCAAGGTATTAACTTTAGTGCCGGAGATTGTAACTACATCCGACAACTCAAGAATTGAACCCGTTTTTTTGTCCGACGCGTTTACCGACAATCCGACAAAAGCAGATATAAACAGAACTGTAAGTTTTCTAATATTCATAATTGTAATAATTCTTTTATCTGATATCTCGTGAAAAACTTTTTTCATCCGGGTGAAAAAGTATTTTCTTGCCTGTGAAAAAAATTTTTCATGCGGATGAAAAAAGTTTTCCAACCTAAAAAAACAGCCTGAAAATACAAATAATTATACTTCAGACATTTAACACAAAGTACAAAGTCACACGACAAAATATCGGCAAATCATACTCCCAATCACAAACTGCAGAAGAAAGATACGAAGAAAGGCACGGTGAAATCGACCAACACACCATGGAAAATAGAGATGAAAACCATCTCCTTGCCGCAATATCTTGTTATTATAGGCAAAGTTGTATCCATTGTTGTTGCACCTCCAGCACTGATAGGCGCAAGTCTGCCGAAATATTTCACCAGGAATGGTGCACCAAGCAATGCGATAATCTCACGTATCACGTTACACATCAAAGCTATAGCACCAAGCTCAGCACCTAATTGAGTGCCCAGAGATTTTTCGGTAAACTGAGTGATAAGTATTGAAGAAAGAGAATAATATCCAAATCCGCTACCAACGGCAAGGCACTGCCAAATGCTCCATTTTGAGATGAAATATGAAGCAATAGCCGTAAACGAAAGTGTTCCGATAATGGTTGACAAAGGAACAAGAAGCAGCTTAGGTCTTATACTTTTCAGAATATCTTTCAACTGCTTGTCGCTACCTACGCTCAGTCCGACCAGGAACATAAGCAAATAAAGCACATACACCTCAACATTGAATGTAAATATTTCTTCCGGATACATTCCCGCATAACCGATGAAACATCCGAGCATAAAGACTGCCACAACAAGTAAACTTCCTTTCATATCTTTCCTCCTTTCTCAAAGAAGAAATGATATACTAATTTGGCTAGGCATACGCTTCCCAAAGTTCCGGCAAGTGCAAGTATCAATGCCTGAGAACCTAGTGATGCAAAATTCCGTACAATCTCCTCGTTAGCACCGATGCTTATTCCGAGAATAAACAGCAAAATAAGGACTGTAGTAAAAATAGGTTTTCCAAGTTTCTGCAACACAGAAATATTCTTGAATATATATCCAAGAATAATTCCTCCAAAGAATATAGAAATAACTGTAAACATGATAAAAGATTGAAATTTGGTTGCAAATATAAATGTAAGTCGTTATTTTTCCGTAAGTTTGCAAATATATTTTGCTCAAAACAAATCAAACAAATAAATCATTTCAAAACAGTGAAGAAAAAAATCTTTTTACTTTCAGCGGCTGTGGCATTACTCTCGGTATCATGCTCGCAGAAAAATTCACAGACAGCCGACACTTTGGCTGACTTAAACCAGTATGTTGACCCGTTTATCGGAACTGGTTTTCACGGACATACTTTTCCTGGAGCAACTCGCCCGTATTCAATGGTTCAGTTGAGTCCGGACACTCACATCATGGGTTGGGATGCCAGCAGCGGTTATCATTATGATGACAATCAGATATATGCATTCAGTCATACACATCTTTCTGGAACAGGAATCGGTGATTTGGGAGACATCGCTCTGCTTCCATATTGCGGAGAAGATTCAATAAAGCCGGTTGCAACTTTCAAGAAAGAGACAGAGAAAGCTACACCGGGATATTATTCAGTCCGCCTGGAAAATTTCGGAGTGAATGTTGAATTGACTTCAACAGAACGCGTAGGTTTCCATAAATACACATACGACAATCCGAAGGAAAGACGTGTGATGCTGGACCTGGGACATATACTTCAGCCTAACTGGGGACATAAAATCACCGGCAACGAATTCTGGTTCGTGAACGATTCAATCGTTGAAGGAACATACGAAACTCAGGGTTGGGCTCATTTTCATTCCGTATCATACAGAATTGTATTCTCTGAGAAAATCGAAACAGTTTATCAGTATTTGGACGGAAAACTCCGCTCTGATTCTCTTTTCCTGAAACTTAATACAGACAAAGACCTTAAGTTCCACTACAAGTTCAAGGAATCAAATGAGCCTTTGTATGTAAAAGTGGCTCTTTCGCCTGTAAGTCCGGAAGGAGCTCAATTGAATATGGAAAAGGAAATCCCGGGATGGGACTTTGAAGAAGTACGACAGGAATCTGCCGATATATGGAACAAGGCTTTGAACAAACTTAAGATTGAAAGCAGTGACCCTGTGGTTCTTAAGAATTTCTACACGGCTTTGTATCATACAATGATTGCACCTTTTGCTTATCAGGATGTTGACGGCAAGTATCTTGGTATGGATAAGAAAGTACATACTGCAACTCCGGGATATACAAACTACACTGCTTTCTCTTTGTGGGATACTTTCCGTGCGCTTCATCCGTTGATGACAATCATTAATCCGGCTCTTGCACAGTCAATGGGCGAATCTTTGGTTCAGGGATATAAAGAAGGAACAATTCTTCCGAAATGGCCTTTGGCTTCCAGCTATACTGGCTGTATGGTTGCTTATCCTGCGGTTGCAGTTCTTGCAGACCTTGTATGCAAGGATTTGACAAACGGTGAAGATATGAAATTGTGGGCAGAAGCTGCTGCACGTTCTTCTGTTTACCGTGAAGATTTAGCTGAGAAATTCAAAGGAACACGCGAACTTGACCTCATTACAAAGCACGTATATTATAAGGAGAAATATGGATTCGTTCCTGCTGATTCTATTCCTGAATCAGTTTCATGGGGCGTTGAGATGGCTTATAATGACTGGTGTGTTGCAATGATTGCAAAAGCAGCCGGCGACAAGGCTCTCGAAGAAGAATATATGAAGAAGGCAGCTTATTACAAACGCTACTTGGACCCGGAAACAAGAATGATGCGTCCGGTTATGGGCGACGGTTCGTTCAGAACTCCTTTCAATCCTCGCTATTCTTCACATATGAAGAGTGATTACACTGAAGGAAATGCATTCCAGTGGAGTTTCTTTGCGCCACATGATATGGATAACTTCATCGAAGCTATTGGTGGACGTAAGGAATTGGAAACTCGCTTGGATACATTGTTTACAACTTCTTCTCAGATTGACGGAGCAGAAGCTTCGGGAGATATCACTGGTCTGATTGGTCAGTATGCTCACGGAAACGAGCCAAGTCATCATATGGCTTATCTATATAACTGGACTGATTCACCATGGAAAGGTCAGGAAAGACTTGATTTCATAATGCGTAATTTCTATACCAACGCTCCGGACGGAATTATCGGAAATGAGGATTGCGGACAGATGTCTGCTTGGTATGTGTTGAGCGCTATGGGATTCTATCAGGTTTGTCCGGGAATTCCAGTATATGCAATTGGCCGTCCAATGGTAGACAAAGTTTCTATAAAAGTTGAAAATGGCAGTTTTGATATTATTGTCAAGAACAATACTCCGGAAAATAAATATGTAAAATCTGTCAAGTTGAACGGAAAATCTTTGGAAACACCTTTCTTCTCTCATTCTGATATCGTCAAAGGCGGTAAGATGGAGATAGAAATGTCTGCTTCACATTGATATGATAAAAAATCAAGGAGATAAATAAGGAATCATAAATCCTTATTAACTCCTTGATTACATAATTTCTTTACTACTATAAACTAATTATTATGTTATTAACTACAACCAACACAATCGAAGGCCACAATATCACAAGATATTATGGTATTGTTTCAGGAGAAACTATAATAGGTGCAAATGTATTCAAGGATTTCTTTGCCGGAATCCGTGATATAGTAGGTGGCAGATCTTCTTCATACGAAAGTGTTCTGCGTGAAGCAAAGGAAACAGCTTTACAGGAAATGAAGGAACAGGCAGAGCGAATGGGAGCTAATGCTGTTATCGCAATTGACCTAGATTATGAAACAGTTGGAGCCAATGGAAGTATGTTGATGGTTACGGCTTCAGGTACTGCTGTTTGGTATCAATGATTTATATTTGGAAAGGCTTCAGATACGAATAGAAGAAGTATCATACTTTTATCTTGTTTACTTGTATCTGAAGCCTTTTTTATATAATCTCTTAATCTTCTGGCATTACTATCTCAAACAAAAAAACAATCACAACGTAATAATATAGCTAACATTAATAAAAATTTATCCTTCAATTTTTTATTAGGATAATAGAAAAGAAAAAAGAGGGATCCATAATATGAATCCCTCTAAAAGATTTTACATTTCACAATATAAATTTGACAATGTAAAATCTCTATTTTTCATAATTAAGGTTATTTTTTCATAGTTAAGGTTCTCACTTTTCCATGTTCCAAAGGAAATATTTATATTATTTAAATACAAACTTTTTTTACTCTTTTTTACCTATTTATGTTGTAAAACATACATTTATTATTTTTCTGATATTTCCAAACCCTTTTTAGTTTAAGATAAACAGAAAAAGAGGGGTCCATATAATGAACCCCTCCAAAAGATCTTACATTTCATAGCAAAGGAATGGTAATGTAAAATCTTTTTCTTTCATAATTAAGGTTATTTTTCCATAGTTAAGATCATCTTTTTCACAAAGAAAATATTTATTTTGTTTAATTGCAAACTTTTTTATTCATTTTTACTCATCTGTGCTATAAAACATAATATTCTATCGCTCAACTGTTTTCCATTCCTCTATTGTTCCTGTTTCCGACGAAAAAACAGCTCCAATCTTATAAAGCTTTCGGCTGTCTGATTCATATTCTCTGGCATAACCCTTATCCACAATCTGCCGCATCGCTTCATCTGCCGTTCCGTCCAGCTTGAACTCGAAGATATAAATATATTCAGGTGTCTCTATTATACAATCAACACGACCATGGCTTTGAACTTTCTCCGTATAAACTGTATATACACTGATCAGGCGCATTATCAGATAGAACGTATAATGGAAATACCTTTCACGCTCACGTTCGTTTTCCTTCCTGCGCATTGTGTATGGAATACTCGCAAGGAAAGATGTTAAACCTATTCGGAAATCTTCAATCTTTCCATCCTCCAACTGGATCGCGGCATTCTGTATCCAGGAATAGATACTTTAGTTGGTCTTGAAATAACTTCCCGCTATTAACGACAGGAAACCTTTCTTTACCTCATTATTCGGATAATCCAAAAGAAAGGCATTACGGCGCAAGTTGAAATCCTTTATCGTTAGGTAGCCACTCTGATATATCATCGGTAATGGCTGCTCGACAGTCGCTTTATAATCGATAAACTCCTCTGCAGAATAATATTTTCCGGTTATCTCATTCATATTTTCATTAGTATGAGATAACAAACGTATCAGATATGTTGGTGTGCCACTCTTAAACCAATAGTCCGATATATCCAATGTAGCAAATGCATTTAACAAACTGAAAGGATTATAGACATCAGTCATATTTTTACTGAAGTGATAACCGTCATAATGGTCTTTTAACATAAACCTCATTTCTTCATACAAACAGCCGTATGTCTGCGACATATTTGTTATCGGCTCTTGAAATTTATCATCGAGCTCTGCCTGCGATATTCCACATAGTGTTTCATACTTGCCATGCATACTGATATCAAAAGGCTGATTGAATCCGCTGAATACACTGACCTGAGAAAACTTCGTCACACCTGTCAGAAACACAAACTGAAGATGTTCATCCGCACTCTTGAATACTGAATAGAAGCCTTTCAATATATTGCGATGCTCCTCTTCCAAGTTCTTATCTACACCCAGAACATCTAGTATTGGCTTATCATACTCATCTACCAAAACTACAGCACGACAGCCATGTATATTATGCACATGCTCAAGCAATCTTAAGAATCTCAACCCGATAGGATTGTTGGGATTTGATTTAAGCTCATACTTATCCTCCCACAAAGAAATAAAATCACTTATCCATTGCTTCAAAACTCCTTTTTGTGTGAAATCTCCTCCATTGAAATCTAAATGAAAAACAGGATATACTTTCCAATCTTTCTCCAATGATTCTATCTTCAAACCCTTGAACAATTCCTTCCTACCCAGAAAATAATTCTTCAATGTAGACACTAGAAGACTTTTTCCGAAACGGCGGGGACGGCTCAGAAAGTATATCTTTCCTTCTGTTGCCAGACTGTAAACCATATCGGTCTCCACATAAACATAACCATCTTCTATCAACTGGTCGAAACTTTGGAGGCCTATAGGATATTTCATTGCTGATATGTATTTATTTCCAACACTATAATAACAAAATTAATAAAAGGTTACTATTAAAACAAGCATTAAATTCTTTTTAGGCTATGCTTGTTAAATAAGCTCAACAGAAAAAGAGGGACCCATAAAATGAGTCCCTCCAAAAGATCTTACATTTCATAGCAAAGGAATGGTAATGTAAAATCTTTTT